>NCEB01000027.1 GCA_002280475.1 Brevundimonas subvibrioides | reverse complement strand
CGATCAGCCCTTCATCGACCGCGAAAACCGCACCCCCGAGGGCTTCTTCCGCCTGAAGGAGGGCACGGGCCTGGATCATTGCATCGCGCGCGGCCTGTCCTACGCCAACATCGCCGACCTGCTGTGGTGGGAGACGTCGCATCCGGATCTGGACGACGCGAAGAAGTTCGCCGAGGCCGTGCAGAAAGAGCATCCGGGCAAGCTGATGGCCTACAACTGCTCGCCGTCCTTCAACTGGAAGGCCAAGCTGGACGACGCCACTATCGCCAAGTTCCAGCGCGAGCTGGGCGCCATGGGCTACAAGTTCCAGTTCGTGACCCTTGCCGGCTTCCACAGCCTGAACAATTCGATGTTCGAGCTGGCCGACGGCTACCGTGACCGCGGCATGGCGGCCTATTCGGAGCTGCAGCAGCGCGAGTTCGCCAACGAGGCCATCGGCTACACCGCCACGCGCCACCAGCGCGAGGTCGGGACCGGCTATTTCGACCAGGTCGCCACCGTCATCTCCAACGGCACGTCCTCGACGACGGCGCTGAAGGACTCGACCGAAACCGCCCAGTTCGCGGCCTGATCAGAAACGAGGAGACGATCCCATGGAACCGCTCAGCAGACCCCAGGCCATTATCGATTTCTGCCTGGCCCCCCTGAACCTCGAACCCGGTGCCGAAGCCGAGCAGGAGGTCCGCCGCCGGCTGGAGCACGTCATCAAGACCTTCCAGGCCAAGGCCGCGACGCCCGCGCCTCTGTCCGTCGACTTCTCCAAGATGCCCAGCCAGGTCATCAACGAAGCCGCCCACGGCTACGAGTGACGACGTTCTCCCTCCCCCTGCAGGGGGAGGGTGGTCGAAGCGAAGCGGAGACCGGGTGGGGGCGGCCGGTCGAACCAGACTCAAGCCTAGATCGCCTGTGTGTCGCCTTGCCGCCCCACCCGATCGCTGCGCGATCTGCCCTCCCCCGCAGGGGGAGGGAAAACGTCGGTGCGCGTGCCCTACGCCGCCAACGCTCGGCTCTCACCGCCGAGTTCCTCGACCAGGGCCAGCAGTTCGGCCGCGTCGAACGGCTTGGACAGGTGCCGGTCGGCACCCGCCGCCTTTCCCGCCGCGACGTGATCGGGCAGGGCATTGGCCGTCAGCATGACGATGGGCGTGCGGCGCTCCGCCGTCGCCGCTTCCAGCCGTCGTACCTCGCGCACCGCCGTCAGCCCGTCCATGACCGGCATCTGCATGTCCATCAGGATCAGATCGAAGCGCTGGTTTCGGGCGGCCGCGACCGCCTGGGCTCCGTCTTCCACCGCGACCAGATCGACGGGCACCGCGCCCAGGATCAGCTCCACCACCTTGCGATTGGTGGGATGGTCGTCTGCGATCAGAACCTTCAGTCGCCGCTTGGCTTGATCCGCTTCCGCGCTGGGCTGGACCGGAGCGAGCGCCGGCGCTTCGGCCACCACCAGCGGCAGGGTCAGGATGAAGGCCGAGCCGCCGCCGGGCTCGCTCTCGCAATCCAGCGTTCCGCCCATCATGTCCGCCAGTTGGCGACAGATGGCCAGGCCCAGGCCCGTGCCGCCGAACCTTCGGGTGATGGTGCCGTCCGCCTGTTCGAACCGGGTGAACAGCTTGGCCTTGGCCGCCGCGTCGAAGCCGACGCCCGTATCCTCGACCGTGAATCTCAGGATGGCAGACCCGTCCGGAGCCTTGCCAGCGGTGGCCGTCAGGCTGACGAAGCCGGTGGTCGTGAACTTGACGGCGTTCGACACCAGATTGGTCAGAACCTGCTTGACCCGGACCACATCGCCCCGCACCCAGCCCCCCGCCGACGGATCGACCTCGACGAAGAATTGCAGGCCCTTCTCCTGGGCCGGCGCGCCATACAACTGCGCGGCCTCGTGGATCGCCCGGGCCAGGTCATACGGTTCGTCGGCGATCTCCAGCCGCCCGGACTCGACCCGGGCCAGATCCAGGATGTCGCTCAACAGCGTCTTCAGGGTCGCCCCCGACGACTGGATCAGGTCCAGCATCTCGCGCTGGCCGGCATCCAGGTCGGTCTTGGCCAGGGCCTGGGTCAGGCCGATCACCCCGTTCAAGGGGGTGCGGATCTCGTGGCTCATATTGGCCAGGAACTCGGACTTGGCGCGGTTCGCCTGCTCGGCCGCGTTCTTGGCCTCAGCCAGGGCGTGGGCGTCGCGCTTCAGGTCGGAGATGTCGTTGACGACCGTGACGATCCCGCCATGGGCCGTGCGCCGGTCCTGGACCCGCAGCCAGCGATCGCCGCCGATCCGTTGCTCGACTGAGTTCGACAGCCGACGGCGCGCCGCCAGACGCTCCTCGACCCATTCCTCCTCGCGGCCGATCGCGTCGGCATAGAGGCCGGCGTCCAGGCCGATCTGCAGCATGTCACGGAAACGGACGCCGACGGCCAGGGCATCGGCGACTTCGGTGTTCACCTCGGCGTAGCGGGCGTTCCAGATCAGCAGGCGGTCGTCGGCGTCATAGAATCCAAGGCCGTCCGGCATGGTGTCGATGGCCTCGCGCAGGTGGCTGAGCGCCGAATTGCGTCCCCACAGGCCGATGGCGGTGACGATGGCGGCGATCCCGACAACCAGGGTCGCGCCCCCGACGACCCAGATCAGCAGACCCATTTCCGAGATCGCGCTGGTGGGCATGACTGCGGTCGGGTCGGGCATGATCTCGATGGCGGACATCGATCCGAAATGCAGGGCGCAGACGCTCAGGACCGCGAAGGCCGTATTGGCCGGGATTCGCCACCAGCCGTCGCGCCGCGCCCAAAGCGCGGTGCAGAGCGCCAGGGTCAGGCTCGCCAGGACCGCGAGTCCCGCGCCGGTCAGGCTCCAGCTCATGACCGCGCCGTCCATGCGGATGGCGGCCATCCCCACGAAATGCATCGCTGCCACGCTGGAGGCCGCCACCAGGGCGACCAGCACGCGTGTCAGTCGCGAGCCGCTGCCCAGGGCGACGGCCACCCCCAGCAGCAGGCCGACGATCACGATCCCCAGCGACGCGAGGGTCTCGGCGCCGCCGTACCGCAGGGGCGTGTCGCTCTGGTAGCCCAGCATGGCCAGGAAATGCGTCGCCCAGACCCCCAGGCCGCCGACCACGCCCGCCGCGGCGCCCAGCGCCAGTCGCGCCCGCGACGCTGATCGGCGCGCCATGCCGATCAGGGTGATGCAGGTGGCCAGTCCCGTGACGCAGACGCCGGCGGCCAGCAGCGTCAGCCGCCAGTCGTGCTCGACCACCAGACAATTCACCAGCCAATCCAAAGGCGGCTTCCCCCTCAGTTGGGTTCAACATGACGCCAAGAGGTAAAAAATCCGGTCGCGTCCCGCAGCGCGTCGCCAAAATCGCCACCTGTCATGGTGTGGCCGCGTGCCGGTGCTAGATTTCCACGAATCGAGGAGGCGTTCGGCCTTCCGAGGCGGACGCCTGATGCCTTTTTCGGACTCACCCTCGCCGGTCGCCCCCCTGCCCAGTTCGCGTTTGTGGACGGCCAGCACGACGGGCGGGGTAGCGGTGGTGATCATGCTGCTCCTCGCGGCGGCGCGTCCCGACATGGCGGCGTGGCTGCTGGTCGGGGCCGCGATCGTGGCGCTCGTCACCTGGCTCGGCAGTCGTCCGGTCGACCGGGCCGTCACGGTCCTGGGTCCCGCGATCGCCGCCGCGGAGACACCGGCCGGCCTGGGGGACAACCGGCTGCTGGACGCGGTCTTCGAGGCGCTGGACGACCCGGTGATGATCATCGCCGGCGGCGAGGCCGACGACATCGCCGGTCGGCGCATCATCCTGGCCAATCGCGCCGCCCGGGACCTGCTCCGTATTCCGCGGGCGGGGTCATTGCTGGTGTCGGCGATGCGCGATCCCGGTGTTCTGGAGGCAGTCGACGAAGCCTTGTTCGGAGGTCTCGGGCGGACGACCGACTACACGGCGGCCGGGGCCCGGGAGCGGCACTGGAAGGCCTGGGTCCGACCTTTGGAGGCCTCGCCGGGCGGCGGCCGGACCGCGATCCTGGGCCTGCGTGACGAGACGGACGTGCGCCGCATGGAGCTCATGCGCGTCGACTTTCTGGCGAACGCCAGCCACGAACTGCGCACCCCCCTGGCGTCGCTCAGCGGCTTCATTGAGACGCTCAAGGGGCACGCCCGCGACGACAGCGTGGCGCGTGATCGCTTCCTCGACATCATGGCGGCCCAGGCCGAGCGGATGAGCCGACTGGTCGCCGACCTGCTGTCCCTCAGCCGGATCGAGCTCAACGAGCACATCCCGCCGTCGGGTCGCCTCGATGTCGCGCGGGCGGCCTCCGACGTCGTCGATGCGATCAGCGTCCTGTCCCAGGACAAGGGGGTCACGGTCCTTCTCGATGTTCCTCCGCTCGAGGCCCGGATCGCCGGCGACCGGGACGAGATCGTCCAGGTCATCCAGAACCTGACCGACAACGCGATCAAATACTCGGCCGTCGGCGGCCTGGTCGAGCTGAGCGTCCGCTCCGATCTGGACACCGAGGCCGCCGCCGCGCCTCGCCTGCCGGGCGCGGCGCGTCTGTCCCTCCTGACCCCCGATCGCGACGCCACCGCCCGCTATGTCGCCGTGACGGTTCGCGACTACGGCCCGGGCATGGCGCGCGAGCATCTGCCGCGCCTGACGGAACGCTTCTATCGGGTGGAGGGCCAGAAGAGCGGTGACCGTCCGGGAACGGGCCTTGGCCTGGCGATCGTCAAGCACATCGTCAATCGCCATCGGGGCGGGCTGATGGTCGAGAGCGCGCCGGGGGAAGGCTCCCTGCTGGTCGCCTATTTCCCTCAGCTGGACGCCGCCCCGGCGATCGAAGCCGCTGCGTGACGGGCTGGCGACGGTCGCCTCCGACGTCGTTGCAGAACTGTCATGGAACCGTCCTAATCCGCTGACCATCCGAGGGCAGTTTCCGCGCCGAGACGGGCCGATGATCGGTGCGGCCTCTGATTCCGGCGCGTGTCGCTAGGGGCCTGATGATCTGGTTTCTGATTCCCGTGGTCGCCGTCCTGGCCGTCGTCGCCTATGCGGCGGGGCTCGCCTTGGCCAAACGTCGCGCGGCCGGGCACCCCCAGGCCCATTCGCGGCCGCAGCAGCACGGCTACTATGCGTTGATCTGGGTCGCCGCCCCGGCGCTCGCCGTCATCATTCTGGCCGGCATCTTCTCGGGCCCGATCGCCCAGAACCTGATCTCCGCCGGCCTGCCCGACGTGGTCCAGGACATGGAGCCCTTCCGCCGCGACGCCTTCCTGAATGATGCGCGACTGCTGGGCGAGGGGCAGCGGCCCTTCCAGACCTGGACGGGCCCGCTGGCTGAGGCTCTGGAAAGCGAGGCCGCCCGGTCGGCCGGTATCCAGCGCACCCTGATGTGGGGCGGCATCGCGGGGGCCGCCCTCGCGGCCCTGCTGGGCGGTCTTCTCGCCTTCGCCCAGATCGGTCCGACCCTCAGGGCCCGCAATCGGGTCGAGGGCTGGATCGGTGGTCTGCTGTTCGCCTGTTCGGTGGTCGCCATCCTGACCACGGTCGGCATCGTCTTCTCGCTGGTGTTCGACGCGGTGCGGTTCTTCGACCGGGTGTCGATCACCGAGTTCCTCTTCGGCACCCAGTGGAGCCCCCAGATCGCCATCCGGGCCGATCAGGTCGGCTCGACGGGCGCTTTCGGGGCCGTTCCCCTGTTCGCGGGCACCTTCCTGATCATGCTGATCGCCATGGCCGTGGCCGCGCCGGTCGGCCTGTTCTCGGCCATCTATCTGTCGGAATACGCCGGACCGATCACCCGCGGGGTGGTCAAGCCGATGCTGGAGATCCTCGCCGGCGTCCCGACGGTCGTCTACGGCTTCTTCGCCGCCCTGACCGTGGGCCCCGCGTTCCGGGAGTTCTTCAACGGTATCGGTGCCCTGCTGGTCGGCGGACCGCTGGACGGCCTCGGCCAGTATCTGATGCTGGTCCAGAACCAGATGGCGCTGGTCGCCGGCACCGTCATGGGGATCATGCTGATCCCGTTCGTCTCGTCCCTGTCCGACGACATCATCAACGCCGTGCCCCAGTCGCTGCGCGACGGCTCCTACGCCATGGGCGCGACCAAGTCCGAGACCGTCAGTCGCGTCCTGCTGCCCGCCGCCCTGCCGGGCATCGCCGGGGCCATGCTGCTGGCGGTGTCGCGCGCCATCGGCGAGACCATGATCGTGACCATGGCCGCCGGTCTCGCCGCCAACCTGACGCTCAACCCGCTCGACACCGTCACCACGGTCACGGTCCAGATCGTCACCCTTCTGACCGGCGACCAGGAGTTTGACAGCGCCAAGACCCTGGCCGCGTTCGGCCTTGGCCTGACCCTGTTCATCGTCACCCTGCTGCTGAACATCGTCGCCCAGCGGATCGTCCAGACCTATCGGGAACAGTATGACTGACGCGACCGCCGATCCCCGATCGGGCCGCGCGGCCCGCGACGGCGCGCTCCAGCGTGGCCTCAACGGATCATCGAACAGGGCCACACCGCCTTCACCGCCAGCCAGATCACCGTCCCCGTCTATATGGACCCCGCCCGGATCGATCGGGACTATCCTCAGGGCACCAACTTCCAGCTGCTGGTGGCCCAGCAGCAGCTGGCCCGCATGGGCGTGGTCGACGACGCCCAGGGGACCCAGGCGACCGCCTATCGCACCCTGCTGTCGTCCGAGCTCAAGTTCCGCGCCGCCGACCTGGTGCGTCGCGATCCCTCGGTGATCGGCCAGACGGTCGAGATCACCGCCCCGATGTCGGACGACGCCGACCTCTATTACAAGGGCGAGATCACGCGCGACGAAGACGCCGCCCTGCGCCGAGTCTCGGACCGGCAGATGGAATGGCTGGACGATCTGAAGCGCGACGGCTCGGTCACCTCGGGCTTCAACACCCTGTTGTTCACCCAGGGAGACTCGACCGAGCCCGAGCTGGCGGGCGTGCTGGGGGCCGTGGTCGGCTCGGCCCTGATGCTGCTCGTGACCGCCCTGATCGCCATCCCCCTGGGCGTCGGCGCGGCCGTCTATCTGGAGGAGTTCGCCAGGAAGGGCCGGATCACCGACCTGATCGAGGTCAACATCAACAATCTCGCCGCCGTGCCGTCGATCGTCTACGGCCTGCTGGGCCTGGCCCTGTTCATCAACTTCGCCCACCTGCCGCGGTCCTCGCCGCTGGTCGGGGGTCTGGTGCTGGCCCTGATGGCCCTGCCGACCATCATCATCGCCACCCGCTCGTCGCTGAAGGCGGTGCCGCCTTCGATCCGCGAGGCCGCCCTGGCCATGGGCGCCAGCCGCACCCAGACGGTGTTCCACCACGTCCTGCCCCTGGCCATGCCGGGCGTCATGACCGGGACCATCATCTCCATGGCCCACGCCCTGGGCGAGACGGCCCCGCTGCTGCTGATCGGCATGGTCAGCTTCGTGCCGGGAATCCCCGGGGCCATCACCGAGCCGGCGGGCGCCCTGCCGTCGCTCGTCTACATCTGGGAGAACGCGTCGGAGCTGGCCTTCCACGAGCGGACGGCCGCCGCGATCCTCGTCCTCCTCGTCTTCATGATCGTCATGAACGCCGCCGCGATCCTGCTGCGTCGGCGCTTCGAACGCCGGTGGTAAGCGCATGAAACTCCCCTTTTTCCGCAGCCCCGACGGCCGCGAGGGCGGCACCCCCGCTGATCCGACCGAGGCCCCGCGCATGGGCGGACAGGTGCTGCCCGGCGCCGACGCGCCGCTCGACCGGCGCGACGAGACCGTGCTGCCGACCGAACCAGCTGTGTCGGACGCCCAGGGGGAGGTGCCCCCGACCGTCACCGCGCCCGCCGTCCCCGTTGGCCCGACGAAGATCGCGGCGCGCGACATCTCGGTCTTCTACGGCGACAAACAGGCCCTGTACGACGTCAGCCTGGACATCCCCGACAAGACGGTGACGTCCTTCATCGGCCCGTCGGGCTGCGGCAAGTCGACCTTCCTGCGCTGCATGAACCGGATGAACGACACCATCCAGGGCGCCAGGGTGACGGGCCAGATCCTGATGGACGGCGACGACATCAACGCCCGCTCGGTCGATCCCGTCCTGCTGCGCGCCCAGGTCGGCATGGTGTTCCAGAAGCCGAACCCTTTCCCCAAGACCATCTACGAGAACGTCGCCTACGGCCCGCGCATCCACGGCCTGACCAGCTCCAAGTCCGAGATGGACGGCATCGTCGAGGTCTCGCTGAAGCGCGCCGGCCTGTGGGACGAGGTGGCCGACCGCCTGCACTCCGCCGGCACCGGCCTGTCGGGCGGCCAGCAGCAGCGCCTGGTCATCGCCCGCGCCATCGCCGTGAACCCCGAAGTCATCCTGATGGACGAGCCCTGCTCGGCGCTCGACCCCATCGCAACGGCCAAGATCGAGGAGCTGATCGACGAGCTGCGCGAGCAGTACTGCATCGTCATCGTCACCCACTCGATGGCCCAGGCGGCTCGCGTCAGCCAGCGCACGGCCTTCTTCCACCTCGGGCGCCTGGTCGAGCACGGCGACACCGAGGAAATCTTCACGAATCCCCGCGAACGGCGCACGCTCGACTACATCACTGGCCGGTTCGGTTAAGGGCCTCGATGAACCAGCACACGGTCAAGGCGTATGGGGACGAGCTGAACCAGCTCACGGCCGAGGTCGCCCGCATGGGCGGTCTCGCCGAGGCCCAGGTCGCCGACGCGGTCGAAAGCGTCGCGCGCCGCGACATCGCCCTGGCCCGCGCCGTCGTCGATCGCGATTTCAAGCTCGACGCCATGCATCGCGACATCGAAAAGAAGGCCATCCGCCTGATCGCCCTGCGCCAGCCCGTCGCCTCGGACCTCAGGAAGACCCTGTCGGCGATGAAGCTGTCGGTCGATCTGGAGCGCACAGGCGACCTCGCCAAGAACATCGCCAAGCGCGCGCTCAGCCTGGCCGAGACCGAGCCCATGCAGCCCCTGACCCGGTCGATCGAGCGAATGGGCAAGCTGGTGTCGACCCGGCTGCGCGACGTGCTCGACGCCTATACCGCTTCCGAGATCGATCTCGCCGTCGCCGTCTGGCAGTCGGACGACGAGGTCGACGAGCACTACAACGCCCTGTTCCGCGAACTGCTGACCTACATGATGGGCGACCCGCGCACGATCAGTGCCTGCACCCATCTGCTGTTCATGGCCAAGAACCTGGAACGGATCGGCGACCACGCGACCAATATCGCCGAGGTCATTCACTACGAGATCACCGGCGACGAACTGATCGGGGATCGCCCTCGCGGTGCCCCGAGCGACGCCGATACCGCGCCCGGCATGGGCCAGACCCCCTTGCAGCCCCACTGAACGACGTCGCCGACGCCTGACGGAGATCGCAGATGCAGCCCTATATCCTGGTGATGGAAGACGAGGACGCCCTGGCGACCCTGCTCCAGTACAACCTCGAAAAGGAGGGTTATGACGTCGTCGTCGCCGCCGACGGCGAGGAGGGCCTGGTGCAGATCGACGAGCGTCAGCCGGACCTGGTCCTGCTGGACTGGATGCTGCCCAAGGTCTCGGGCATCGAGGTCTGCCGCCGCATCCGGGGCCGGCCCGAGACGCGCAACCTGCCGATCATCATGCTGACCGCGCGCGGTGAAGAGAGCGACCGCGTCCGCGGCCTGGACACCGGCGCCGACGACTATCTGACCAAGCCCTTCTCGATGACCGAGCTGATCGCCCGCATCCGGGCGGTGCTGCGCCGCATCCGGCCGGGTCTCGCCGACGACCGCGTCGGCCACGGCGACATCGTCATCGACCGCGTCGCTCATCGGGTCAAACGCTCGGGCAAGGAGGTCCATCTGGGCCCGACCGAGTTCCGCCTCTTGGACCACTTCATGCGTCACCCGGGCCGGGTGTTCAGCCGCGAGCAGTTGCTGGACGCCGTCTGGGGCTCGGACGTCTATGTCGAGGCCCGCACAGTCGACGTCCATGTCGGCCGTCTGCGAAAGGCGCTGAACGTCGAGGAAAGCGCCAACCCGATCCGCACCGTCCGCTCGGCCGGCTATTCCCTCGATCTCGAGGGCTGACGCAGGGCGGGTGATCGGGGTGGGCGCGTTCGTCGATTATGTCGGCTCGCTTCTTTCTTCCGCTCATCCCCGCGAAAGCGGGGACCCAGTGCTTAAGCGAGGCGCTGCCTTTGGGATCGCTGTCAACGCCGACCTGATAAAGCCGTCGCCTAAAGAACTGGGTCCCCGCTTTCGCGGGGATGAGCGTAAAAGGTGATCCCCCTTGGCCGCCGACGGCCCTACGCCTCGACCGCCACCGCCTTCATCGACACGGCAGGGTCGGCCAGTTTCGCGACATCCACAGGCGTGCGCCGCTGGATCAGCTGCTTTCCGGCCATGAATTCGGGCGGGGCGCTGACGGCCTCGACGCAGACGATCCGGTCGCCGCTCAGGTGAAAGACGGCGAACCGGCCCGCCGCCGGATCGCCCCTCACCAGCGTCCGGTCGGCCTCCATCGGCAGGCCGGCGATCTGCAGCTTGACGTCGTACTGGTCCGACCAGAACCACGGCACCTCTGGCGCGCTCTGCGGGCGTCCGACGATGGCGTGCGCGGCCTGACGCGCCTGCTCCAGGGCATTGGGCACGCTCTCCAGCCGCACGACGCAGCCATGGACCGGCACCGGCCGCAGGGTCACGTCGCCGATGGCGTAGATGGCCGGGTCCGACGTCCGCGCCGTCTCGTTCACCCGGATCCCGCCCGAGCCGCCCGCGTCGCAGTCCAGACCCGCCGCCCGCGCCAGATCGTCGTTGGCCAGGGCCCCGACCCCGACCAGCACCACATCGGCCTCGACCAGGGTCCCGTCGCCCAGCCGCACGCCGCCGTCCTCGAACCCGGCGACCTCGACGCCCACCCGGATGTCGACCCCCTCGGCCCGGTGGCGCTCGGTGAAGAAAGCCGACAGCGGCTCGGACGCGACCCGCTTCAGCACCCGATCCAGCCGTTCCAGCAGCACGACCTCGCATCCGAGGGACCGCGCCGACGCCGCCGCCTCCAGTCCGACATAGCCCCCGCCGACGATGACCAGTCGCCGCCCCGGGCTCAGCCAATCCTTCAGCCGCTCTGCGTCCGCCAGGGTCCGCAGCTCGATCAGGTCGGGCCGTTCGGCGCCGGGCAGGGGCAGCCGCCGCCCCGTCGATCCGGTCGCCAGGATCAGGGCGTCATAGGTCTCGACCGTCCCGTCGGACAGGCTGACCGTCCGCTCGCCGCGCGCGATCGACACGACCATGGTCCCGGTCCTCAGGTCGATCCCGTGCTCGGCATAGTATTCGGCCGGGCGCAGCAGCAGGCTGTCGAGGTCCGCCTCGCCCTTCAGCCAGGCCTTGGACAGGGGCGGGCGCTGATAGGGGGGCGCGGGCTCCTCGCCGATCATCACGATCTCGCCCTCGAAGCCCGAGGCCCTCAGCAGGGCGGCGGCCGACCCGCCCGCATGCCCCGCGCCGACGATGACGACCTTCATCGCCGTCTCCTATTCCGCGTCCGGCTGCAGCTCGGGCCGGGTGTTGGCGAAGGCAGGCAGGGCCAGGCAGGCCGCCTCGATCGCCGCCAGTCGGGGCCAGCGCAACGCGACGCCGAAGCGCCGCGCATTGGCCATCTGCGGCACCAGCAGCACGTCGGCCATCGAAGGCCGCTCCCCGAAGGCGAAGGGTCCGGGCTGGGCGCTCGCCAGCACCTCCAGCGCCTCGAACCCGCCCGCGATCACCTCGCGCGCCCAGGCGTCGCGCTGGTCCTGACCATGGCCCAGCGCCTCCAGCGCCTTGAGAACCTTCAGGTTCTGCACCGGATGGATGTCGCAGGCGATGACCTGGGCGAAGGCGCGCACCTGGGCCCGGGCCACCGGATCGACCGGCAGCAGGGCCGGTTCGGGGAACCGCTCGTCCAGATATTCGCAGATGGCCATCGACTGGGTCAGCACCGTGCCGTCGTCCAGTACCAGGCTCGGCAGCAGGCCCTGCGGATTGATCGCCAGATAGTCGGCCGACCGGTGCTCGCCCTTCCTCAGGTGCTGATGCCGGACCTCGGTCTCGACCCCCTTCAGGGCCAGGACGATGCGGACCCGCCAGGCGGCCGAGGATCGGAAATAGCTGTGCAGGATCATCGCGCTCACGCCTCTACCGGCCCGATGGTGACGGTAAGGTCGCCCAGTCCCGCGATCGCGGCCACGATCGTGTCTCCCGGCACGACCGGGCCCACTCCGGCGGGCGTGCCGGTGAAGATCAGGTCGCCGGGCTGGAGGCGGTACAGGGTCGAGATGTGGGCGATCACCTCGGGCACCGACCAGATCTGGTCCGACAGGTCGCCGGTCTGGCGACGCTCGCCGTTGACCGACAGGGTGATGGCCCCCGCGCCGGGATCGAATCCCGCGGCCGGATGGATCGTGCCCACCGGCTTGGATCGTTCGACGTTCTTGGCGGTGTCCCAGGGACGGCCAGCGGACTTGGCCGCGGCCTGCAGATCGCGCCGCGTCATGTCCAGACCGACCGCATAGCCGTAAATCAAGCCCGCCGCCTCGGCCACCGGTACGTCGCGCCCCGACCCGCCGATGGCGACGACCAGCTCGACCTCATGGTGATAGTCGGCGGTTCCGGGCGGGTAGGGCAGGGTGCCGCCGCCCGCCACGACCGTCTCGGCCCAGGCGGTGAAGAAGAAGGGCGGCTCCCGATCCGGGTCCGCGCCCATCTCGCGCGCATGGTCGGCATAGTTGCGGCCGATACAGAACAGGCGGCGGACGGGAAAGTCATCGCCTCCCACGGTCGGCACGAGAAGGGGCGGCGTCGGCTCGAAGGTCAGGGTCACGCGGGGTCTGGTCCCTCTGATGGCGGGGCCGTCCGGCCCGGTCAGGGCCGAGATAGCGGATCGATCGCGGCCTGTCTTCGCCCGCGATCGACGCGCCCCGCCCGGGTCCCTGCCGTCAGGCCCGCGCGGCGGCCTCCAGGGCGGCGATGTCCAGCCGCTTCATCCCCATCATGGCCTTGAACACCCGCTCGCGAACCGCCGGGTCCGGGGTCTTCATCAGGGCCATGAAGGGCTTGGGCACCAGCTGCCAGCTCAGCCCATAGCGGTCCTTCAGCCAGCCGCACTGCTCGGCCTCCGGCACGACGGACAGGGCGGCGTAGAGCCGGTCCATCTCGGCCTGGTCCTCGACCTCGATCTGCAGCGAGATGGCCTCGTTGAACTTGAAATAGGGCCCGCCGTTCAGGGCCGTGAACCGCGCGCCGCCCAGGGTGAACTCGACCATCAGGGCGTCGCCCGCCTCGCCCGCCGGATAGTCGCCCGGCGCGCGCTGGACGGCGTCGATCGTCGAGCCGGGTATGACCGAGACATAGAACTCGGCCGCTTCTTCGGCCTGGGTGTCGAACCAAAGGCAGGGAACGATGGTGGATACGGGCACGGGAGATCTCCTTCCAGGAACAGAGCCTGTCTTTATATAACCGATCGGTTAAATGCAACACTGACCCAAGCTTAATTCGCCCGCCCCAATCCCGCCGCAATCCGCTACATATGTAACGCTACAAATGTAGCGGAGAGGCCCGGCCATGATCGACGGTTTGCCCAGACGGGAGCGGGAGGTCTTCGAGCGGCTGTGCGGTCTGGGCGAGGCGACGGCGGCGTCCGTCCGCGTCGCTCTTTCCGATCCGCTCAGCGATTCGGCCGTTCGCACCCTGCTCAAGCGACTGGAGGAGCGGGGTCTGGTGGCGCGCGACACCGGCCCGTCCGGCTTCGTCTATCGACCCGTTCCCGGCGCGGCGACCGTCGCGGCGGGGGCTCTGCGACGCATGGTCGACACCTTCTTCGCCGGCTCGGCCGCCGGGGCCGCGACCGCGCTGCTGGGCATGAGCGGCCCCCTTTCGCCCGAGGAGATCGCGGCGCTGGAACGCCTGCTGGACGCCGCCCGGGAGCCTGAGCAATGAGCGCCCTGCTGCTGGCTCTCCTGACCAAGTCCGCCCTGATCGCCGGGCTTGGCCTCGCCCTGTCCGCCTTCGTCGCCCGCCGGGCCGTCGACCGGTCCGACATCCTGCGCGCCACGGTCGTGATCCTGCTGGTCCTGCCGCTGGTTATGGCGTTCGGGCCGTCCCTGCGCCTCGCCCTCCTGCCGCCGGTCGAGACCGTCGCCGCCGTCGCCACGCCCCTGTGGACCGGCACGATCCGCCCGACCGAGGGGCTCAGCCTGTCGGGGGCCGTCATGGTACCGTCGCCGGCCGAACTCCTGGCCATGATCTGGTCGCTGGGCGCGGTCCTCGTGGCGGGGCGGTTCGCGCTCGGCGTCTGGACACTGGCGCGCTGGACGGCGACAGGCCGGGCGGTCGAGACGTCGGCCTGGACCCGGGCCCTCGCCGATCACACCGGCCCCCGCCGCCCACCGGTTCTGCGGCTCAGCGACGCCACCCCCGGCCCCCTCAGCTGGGGCCTGCCGCCCGGTGTCGTGCTGCTGGACCGCGCGACCCTGGCCCGGCCCGAGACCGCTCAGGCCGTCATCGCCCACGAGATGGGGCACCTGCGCCGACGGGACTGGCTGTTCCTCGTCCTGTCGCGGCTGGCGCTGGCCCTGTTCTGGTTCAACCCCCTGGTCTGGGTGCTGCACCGCGCCCTGATCGATCGCTCGGAGGAGGCCGCTGACGCCGCCGCCCTGCGTCACGTCGATCGGACCACCTATGCCCGGGCCCTGATCGGCCTGGCCACCCGCACCGCGCCCACCCCTCTGGCCGCCGCCGCCATGGCCGCCCGCGGAACCCCCCTCAAGCAAAGGATCGCCCACATCATGTCCGAGACCCCCGGCCGCCGCCGCCCCGCCCTGATCGTCGCCGCCGTCGCCGGCCTCGCCGTCGTGGCCACCCCGATCGCCGCCTTCGAACTGGCCAGCCGCGCGCCCCAGGTGCCGTTCGCGGCCCTGGCCCCCGTCCCCCCGACGCCTCCCGCCCCGCCGCGCCAGGTCGCCTATGCCCCGCCGGCTCCGCCCGCGCCTCCGGTTTCGATCACCACGCTCGCCCCGCCCGCGCCTCCGGCCCCGCCTGCGCCACCCGCGCCGCCCGCCGACGGCCGGGGCGTCTGGGTTTATTCCGGCGACGACGTCCGGAGCGCCCGAGAGCGTGGCGCCGCGCGTGAAGAGGCCCGCGCCGATCGCGAGGACATCCAGGCCCAGGCCCGCGCCGCACGCGCCGACGCCCTGGCCCGGGCCGACGCCGCACGCGCCGACGCCCAGTCTCGCGCCCGCGCCGCCGCCGACCACGCCCGGGTCGCCGGGGAGCACGCCCGCCTCGCCGGCGATCAGGCCCGTCAGCACGCCCGCGTGGCGATGCGGTCCGCCGAACGCGCCATGGCCGACGCCCGCGTCGAGATGCGTCGCGGGGCCGAGGAAATGCGTCGCGGCGCCGACCACATGCGCCAGGAAGGCCGCCGCCTCGCCGATCCCGCCTATCGCGCCGAACAGATCGAGGAGAACCGCCGTCGCGGCAACACCGTCACCGACGCCGAACTCCGCGCCCTCGGTCCCCGGCTGATCGAACAGGCCGATGACCTCGAGCGTCAGGCCGAGCAGATGGCCGCTCAGGCGGCCGACGCCGGCTGATCGGCCTCAGCCCCCGAGCAGCGCCGCTCGCTCCTCGGGGGTCAGCCGCCGCCAGCGTCCCTCCGCCAGCCCGTCCAGCCGGATCGGCCCGATCCGCACCCGCATCAGGTCGGTGACCTCCAGATCGACGCGCTCGCACATCCGCCGGATCTGGCGGTTGCGCCCCTCGGTCAGGACGAAGCGCAGCCGGTTCTGCTCCATCCGCGAGACCCGGGCCCGCTTCAGCTGACGCCCGTCCAGCATGATGCCGTAGCGCAGCGTCGCCAGCGTCTTCTCGGTCACGTCGCCCGCGACCCGCACCACATATTCCTTGTCCAGCGTCGAGGCCGGCCCGATCACCGCCTTGGCCACGACCCCGTCCGACGACAGCAGCAGCAGGCCACGCGAATCCTCGTCCAGCCGTCCGATCGGGGGCAGGGAGGCGTCCGCCGCCGGCACCTCGCCGTCGCCGATCCGGTTTTCTGCGGTCAGCAGCCGCACGGCCGGGACCTTGCCCGGTTCCGGCTGGCCAGAGACATAGCCGACCGGCTTGTGCATCACGATGGTCACGCCCTGGCTCAACGCCGCCTCGGCCCGGTCGGCCAGGGTCAGGGTCTGGCCCGGCGACAGCTTTCTGCCCGCGTCGGTCACCACCTCGCCGTCGATGGACACCAGACCGTCGGCGATCAGGGCGTCGGCCTCGCGGCGCGAGCAGACGCCGGTCTGACCCAGCCATTTGTTGATCCGGACCGGTTCCGGACCGTCGTACACGCGGGCGAAGGCCAAGAGATCAGTCGCCCGCCAGCGTCGCGAGAGCCGCCAGCGCCGCCTCGTCGTCCTGCGCCGAGGTCGCGCCCGACACGCCGATGGCGCCCACGATCCGCCCGTCGATCACGATCGGCCGCCCGCCGGGGAAGGGCAGGGTGTCTTCGTTGGCCAGGATCACCAGCCGCCCCGCCACGACGCGCTCCTCCAGGGCCGCCGTCGCCAGCCGATAGCGGGCCGAGGTCTCCGCCTTCCTCTGGGCGACGTGGATGGAGCCGTACTGGGTGTCGTCCATCCGTCCGAACGCGACCAGGGCTCCGGACGGCTCGACGACGGCGACGGCCAGGCGCCATCCGTTGGCCGCGCCGTGCGCCATCGTCCGGTCGATCAGGTCCTGCGCGACCTCCAGCGATACCGGAGGGCCGTAGGAGGGTGCCGCCGCCGGCGGCAGGGCGGGCGCGGTCTGCGCGGCGCCGCCCGTCGCGGCCGAAGCCAGGGCCAGGGCGAGGATCAGGGCCTTCATCATCGATCTCCGGGTCAGGTCACGCGGCGGAACAGCAGCATCAGATTGTTGGCGGGCATCTCGACGCGGCGTGTCAGATGCAGTCCGTTCGACCGCGCGCAGGCCACGACCGCGTCCCGGTCCCGCAGGCCCCAGGCTGGATCGCGTGCCTTCAGGCTCTCGTCGAAGGCGGCGTTCGACGGCGCCAGCGGCGCGTCCGCTTCGCGGAACGGCCCATACAGCACCAGCAGCCCGCCCGGATCGGGCAGCACCCGCCCGGCACCGGCCATCAGCCCCTCAGTCGCGGACCACGGGCTGATGTGGATCATGTTGATGCAGACCATGACCTGCACGTCCAGCGCCGGCCACCCGTCCGGATCGGCGGCGTCCAGCGCCAGCGGGGCCCTCAGGTTCGGCAGGGTGGCCCCGGCGGCCCATGCGGCGATGCTGGCCCGGGCCTCGGCGGACGGATCACTCGGCGTCCAGGTCGTGCGGGGCAGGGCGCGGGCGAAGGCCACCGCATGCTCGCCCGATCCCGAGGCGATCTCCAGCACCCGCCCTTCCGCAGGCAGATGCGCGCGCAGGACCTCCAGGATCGCGGCGGTGTTGCGCGCCACGGCGGGCGAGGCCAGGGCCCCCGGGGGCGCGGCCGTCTGGATGGGATCAAGCGTCTGCACCGCCCTCGAATACAGCCGACGGAAGCGTCACGCGACCGGTTTCCGCTCCGCCTCGACGAGGTTCGGCTTCGCCGGGGGCGAAATCTTGCGCCGGTTGACGCGGCGGCAGGACGGGTGTCATTGCGGCGTGAAACAGGCCGTGAAGACCTGTTACAATCAGGAGAGGGCCACGGCGGGCGTCAGACCGGTCGGGCCGAGGACGTTTCAGGAGCCTGCGCGTGCCATCCACCTCGACCATCCCGGGCCTGCACCCGGCGCCGACCCGTCACGCGGGTCTGGTCGCCTGGGTCGAACAGATCGCGGCCCTGACCCGGCCCGCCCGCGTCCACTGGTGCGACGGCTCCGAGGCCGAAAAGGCCCTCATCGTCGCTGATCTGATCGAGAAGGGCACGCTGAAGGCCCTGGACCCGGTGAAGCGCCCCGGCAGCTTCTACGCCGCCTCCGATCCGAAGGACGTCGCCCGCGTCGAAAGCCGCACCTTCATCTGCTCGCAGGACGAGGTCGACGCCGGCCCGACCAACAACTGGTCCGACCCGGTCGAGATGCGCGGCCGACTGGACGGCCTGTTCGATGGCTGCATGGCCGGACGGACGATGTATGTCGTGCCCTTCTCCATGGGCCCGCTGGGTTCCGAGCTGTCGGCCCTCGGCGTCGAGATCACCGACAGCGGCTATGTCGCCGTCTCCATGGGCATCATGACCCGGATGGGCGCCGCCGCGCTGGAAGCCCTGGGCGACGACGGCGTCTTCGTGCCCTGCGTCCACACCCTGGGCGCGCCCGTGGCCGAGGGTCAAGTCGACGTCGCCTGGCCCTGCAATCCCGAGAAGTGGATCGTCCACTTCCCCGAGACGCGCGAGATCTGGTCCTACGGCTCGGGCTACGGCGGCAACGCCTTGCTGGGCAAGAAATGCTACGCCCTGCGCATCGCCTCGGTCATGGCCAGGGACGAGGGCTGGCTGGCCGAGCACATGCTGATCCTCAAGCTGACCAGCCCCCAGGGGCGGATCAAATACATGGCCGCCGCCTTCCCCAGCGCCTGCGGCAAGACCAACCTCGCCATGCTCCAGCCCAGCCTGCCGGGCTGGACCGCCGAAACGGTCGGCGACGATATCGCCTGGATGCGCTTCGGCGACGACGGGCGGCTGTATGCGGTCAATCCCGAAGCCGGCTTCTTCGGCGTCGCCCCGGGCACCAGCCGCAACACCAACCAGAACGCGCTCGAAACCCTGGCCACCAACACCGTCTTCACCAACACGGCCCTCACCGCCGACGGCGACGTCTGGTGGGAAGGCCTGTCGAAGACCGCGCCCGAGGGTTTGACCAACTGGAAGGGCGCGCCTCACGACCCGGCCTCGGGCGAGCCCGCCGCCCATCCCAACGCCCGCTTCGCCGCCCCGGCTGGCCAGTGCCCCACGATCGCGCCCGAATGGGAAGACCCGCGAGGCGTGCCGATCGACGCCATCCTGTTCGGCGGCCGCCGCGCCTCGGCCGTGCCCCTGGTGACCGAGGCCTTTGATTGGGAACACGGCGTCTTCATGGGCTCGACCGTGGCCAGCGAGGGCACGGCCGCGGCCGAGAACAAGGTCGGCGAGCTGCGCCGCGATCCCTTCGCCATGCTGCCCTTCTGCGGCTACAACATGGGCGACTATTTCGCCCACTGGCTGGCCATGGGCGACCGGGCCGACGCCGCCAAACTGCCGCGCATCTTCTTCGTCAACTGGTTCCGCAAGGACGACGAGGGCAAGTTCGTCTGGCCCGGCTTCGGTGACAACGCCCGCGTTCTGAAGTGGATCGCCGAACGCATCGACGGCGAGGCCGAAGCCCTCGACACCCCCGTCGGCCGCGTCCCGTCGCGCGCCGCCCTGGACCTGGACGGCCTGGACCTGACCGAGGCCCAGCTGTCCACCCTGCTGGACGTCGACGCCGAGGTCTGGGCCGAAGAGGCCTCTATGATCCCCGACTTCTACGCCCAGTTCGGCGACCGTCTGCCCGAGCGCCTCTGGTCCCAGCACGCCGCCCTGACCGGCCGCCTCGCCGCCGCCCGGGGCGAACCCGCGGTCCTCGCGGCGGAGTAGGCTAGAACTGCGTCTCCTCCCCGTTCGCCTTCGGCGAATGGGGAGGTGGCTCGGAGCGAAGCGGAGAGACGGAGGGGTTCTTCGTCGCGGCCAGAACCCCTCCGTCTGCTCGCAAGGGCTCGCATCCACCTCCCCACGCCTTCGGCGCAGGGAGGAGACCCTCAGCGCTTGCATTCCCCGTCCTTCCGGTCGAAGCAGCCGCAGTGGCCGACCTCTCCTGCGACATCGTCATTCTCGGCGCGGGCGTCCTGGGCCTCGCCGTCGCGGCGGAGCTGACCTCCCGGGGGGCCGACGTCCGGGTGATCGACCCAGGCGGCTCCAACGCCTCCGCCATCGCCGCCGGCATGATCGCCCCGGCCTTCGAGAGCCTGCTGGATGACGCCGATCCCGCTCGCGCGACCCTGCTGAGGGACGCCGCCGCCCTGTGGCCCGCGTTCGCGGACCGCCACGACCTGACGCTGGACCCGACCCCGGCTGTTTGGCGCGGCCCCGATCCCGACGGCGTCGCCGCCCGCCTGCGCGCCCTCGGCTTCCGCGCGGAGCTTGATGCGGGCGGCGTCAGCGCGCCCGACGACATCCGCATCGACGCGGCCGAGGCGCTGGACCATCTCCTCATCGGCCTCGGCCAGCGCCTGACGCTCCGCTCGGCCCTCTCGCTGGAGCCGTCCGGCCAGGGCTGGACCGTCCAGACCGCCGCCGACGCGGTCCGATGCCGGACCGTCGTCCTTGCCACGGGGGCCGCGCCGCCCATCCCGGGACTGCCCGAGGCCGCCGCCCGCGCCGTCGCCGGGGTCCGTCCCATCGCCGGACAGATCGGCTTCGTCGGCCGGCCCCTCACCGACCGCGTCCTGCGCGGCCCCGGTGGCTATGTCGTTCCGGCCGGGCAGGGGGCCCTGATCGGGGCCACCATGGTCGAGGGCCAATCCCCCGCCCTCGTCGATCCCGACGCCTCCGCCCGCCTGATCGCCATGGCCGAGGTCCTGCTGGGCCACCCCATCGACGCCCCCGTCGACTGGCGGGCGGCGGTCCGGGGGACCAGCCCCGACGGCCTCCCGCTCGCCGGACCGGCGAGGCAGGGCGTCCACCTGGCCCTCGCCCCGCGCCGCAACGGCTGGCTGCTGGCCCCCCTGGTCGCCCGGATCGTCGCTGCCGGCATCGAGGCACGGCCGCGCGGCACCCACGCCGCCGCCCTCGACCCGCTGAGGTTCCTGGGATCATCTGCGTGATGACCGGCCGCCGTTAACGGACATTAACGCTCGCTTAACCACGTTCTCGCAGCCTCTGGGCCCATGACCGTCAGGGCGATTCCAGCATCGGGAGGGGTAGAGGCCGCGATCCGTCGCGCGTCCCAGTCGACCGGCGTCGACTTCGACTTCCTGATGAAGACCGCTCGCCGAGAGAGCGCTTTCAACCCCAACGCCCGCGCGCCCACGTCGTCTGCGTCCGGCCTGTTCCAATTCATCGAGCAGACGTGGCTGGCCACGGTCAAGCAGCACGGGGCCAAGCACGGCTATGGCCAATATGCCGACCTGATCCATCGGGGCGCCGACGGTCGCTGGCGGGTCGAGGGCTCGGCCCGCAACGTCGTGCTGGATCTGCGCTTCGACCCCCAGGCCGCCTCCCTTATGGCGGGCGAGCTGACGGCCCAGAACGCGGCCTATCTGAGGGGTCGCACCGGTCGCGATCCCGGTGCCGGCGACCTCTACGCCGCCCATTTCCTGGGCCCGGCCGGAGCCGCGCGGATCATGGAGGCCATGGCGACCCGGCCGGGCGCCAGCGCCGTCGCCCTGTTCCCCGAGGCCGCCGCGGCCAATCGCTCGATCTTCTATCGCAACGGCCGCCCCGCCACCGTCGCCGAGGTCCACGCCAACCTTCAGAGCACCGCCGGCGGCCCCGCCCCCGTGATCGGCCCGGCCGCCCCCGCCGCCCCCCTGCTGGACGAGCGCGAGCTGGCCATCGCCGCCCGCATGGACCGTCTGAAACAGGATCAGAGCCTCCTGTCCCTGCTGCTCGGCCAGGACGGGGACGGCAAGTCCTCCGGCTTCGGCGGGGCCTTCGGGCCCGAGCCGAAATCGTCGTCCGGAGGCTCTTGGTAAACCGGCCGTTAAGCCTGGCGGTTCACGCTCCGCTCCGACTCAGGAGATGCTGACCGCACCATGACCGCCCACCGCGCCCGACTGACAGAGTTCGACATCCGCCGCCTGATCAAGGCGTCCGACGACGACGACCGGGCCGCCGCCGCGCACAAGCTGTGCCGCAGCATGGACCGGGCCGAGCTGGACGACGTCGACCGCGAGGCCGCCCACAAGATCATGCGCATGCTGGCCGACGACGCCGCCGAACTGGTGCGCCGCGCTCTGGCGGTGACGCTGCGCAGTTCCGATCTTCTGCCGCGCGACGTGGCCCGCAAGCTGGCCATGGACGTCGATTCCATCGCCCTGCCCATCATCGGTTCCTCTCCCGTCTTCGCCGACGAGGACCTGATCGAGATCGTTCGCGCCGGCTCTGCCGCCCGCCAGGTCGCCGTCGCCGCCCGCCCGCGCGTGTCGCGCGACGTCGCCGACGTTGTGGCCGCCGAGGGCGTCGAGACGGCCGTCCGCACCCTGGCCTCCAACGACAACGCCGACCTGTCCGAGCGCGCCATGGGCCGCGCCATCGACCGCTTCGGATCGGCGCCCGAGGTCGTGGCCGCCCTGGCCTATCGCCAGGTCCTGCCGCTGGACATCACCGAACGCCTGGTCGCCCTGGCGTCGGAGGCGGTGCGCGAGCATCTGGTCAGCCGCCACGCCATCGCGCCCGAGACCGCCATCCGCCTGTCGACCTTCGCGCGCGAGCGGGCGACCGTCGACCTGATCGACCAGGCCCCGGCCGGCGCCGACCTGACGACCTTCGTCGCCCAGTTGAATGCGAGGAAGGCGCTGACCGCCTCCCTGCTGCTGCGGGCCCTGGCGCGCGGCAAGATGGCCCTGTTCGAGCACGGCGTCGCCGAACTGTCCTCGACGCCGCACCATCGCGCCTGGCTGATGGTTCACGACGCCGGTCCTCTGGGGCTCAAGGCCATCTATGACCGGGCGGGCCTGCCGCCGCGCCTGTTCCAGGCCTTCCGCGCCGGGGTCGACACCTGGCGCCAGCTCTCGGCCGAGGGCGTCGACACCTCCGGCGAAGCCTTCCGCGAGCAGATGCTGGAACGCTTCCTGACCCAGCGCCCCAACGCCCCGCGCGACGACGTGGCCTATCTGATGGAACGGCTGGATCAGCCCGCACAGGGCCCGTCACGGGCGATCGCGGCGAACGCGGCCTGAGGCTCAGGCTTCGGCGAAAGGCTCAGCCCGCGCGGTGCGCGGCGACCTTGGCTTCCAGCGTCTCGGCCAGGATGCGACCGGTCGGATGGTCGTCGGTCTGGATCTGGTCGCGGACGACCGCGCGGATGGCGTCGATATGGGCGTCGATCAGCATCATCGGGGCGTCCATGCGCCGGGTGGGATCGTCCATCAGCTTGCACAGCGATCCCGCCAGGCGCGTGACCAGCGGATACTGGTAGGTCGAGCCCAGGCCCTTCAGGTCATGGGCGCGGAAATACAGGCCCTCGGCGGTCTGGGGCGTATAGCCTTCGACGCGGATCGTCGCCTGTGCGGTGTCCAGCTTGGTGATCTCGTCCTGCAGCCACTGGCCGAACTGGCCCGACATCGCCTTCAGGGCCTCTTCGGCCCTGGCGATGGCATCGGCGTTGATGCCGCCGAACCCGCCGCCGACCTTGGCGCGCAGGACGTTGGGCGGGCGGATGACCTGAGCCGGGTTGCTCATGAGACGCTCCTGAGGACTGCTCCGTGAACAGTGCGCACACGCCCCTTAAGAAGCCGTGACTTCAACAGCCTAGAGCTGAAGATGTGGCCTTCAGGCCATGAACTGCTCGGCCAGGACCCGCTCCTCGAACGAGCGGCCGGCGTCGAACAGCATGGTCAGGGCGACGTCGCGGCGCTCCTTGACCGCCACGCGGACGACGTTGCGGACCTCCAGCCCGTCGGCCACGGCGCTGACCGGGCGCTTGTCGGCCTCCAGCACCTCGAACTCGACCTTGGCGCGGTGCGACAGCATGGCCCCGCGCCAGCGCCGGGGGCGAAAGGCGCTGATGGGCGTCAGCGCCAGCATGCGGGCGTCCAGCGGAATGATCGGGCCGTGGGCGGACAGGTTGTAGGCGGTCGATCCGGCCGGCGTGGCCACCATGCAGCCGTCGCACGTCAGTTCCTCCAGCCGCACCTTGTCGTCGACGCTGATCTTCAGCTTGGCCGACTGGCGGGTCTGGCGCAGCAGGGACACCTCGTTGATGGCGAGCCCGGACTGGGCCTGGCCGCTTTCGGTCCAGGCGTCCATCTGCAGGGGATGGATGACGGCGCGACCGGCGGCGGCGACCCGCTCGGGCAGTCCGTCCTCCTCATAGTCGTTCATCAGAAATCCGACCGAGCCCCGGTTCATCCCATAGACCGGCGTGCGCCGGCTGAGGTTGGCGTGCAGCGTCTCCAGCATGAAGCCGTCGCCGCCCAGGGCCACGATGACGTCGGCCTCGGCTTCCGCCACCGATCCGTAACGGGAGACCAGGCGATCGCGCGCGGCCAGCGCCTCGGGCCGGTCGCTGGCGCAGATGGCGATGCGGGAAGGGGCAGGAACCGGATTCACACGGCGAGGTGGCCCGAGCGGGGCGGCGAAGTCAAACGATGCCGCCGGGGGTCAGTCGCCGACGTGCCCCAGCATGGCCCGGAACTCGCGCGCGGCGGCGGAGGGGGGCAGGGACATCCGCCCCTGCAGGCCGGTGTCCGCGTCGCCCGGCCAACCGTCCGACAGCTGGCGGATCTCGTCCAGGACCGCCGGGAAGACGGCGCGGTCGATGCCGACCGAGGCGCACAGCAGGAACAGGGCGTCGGCGCTGGGGCGCAGAATGGCGGCGCGCACCTGGGTCAGGCTGAAGCCCGACAGGGCGGCGATCCCGTGCTCGAACAGGCCCAGGCGCTTTTCGCGAACCGCGCGGATCAGGAAGCCGGCGCGAAGCTGGCCTCCGGTCTGAAGCTTGGCCACCAGGCGGCGTTCCATCTCGTCGCGCTCGACGACGCTGACCGCCTGCTCGATCCCCTTCGGTTCGGCCTTTTCGGGCTCCACGCGCCGGGTGGCGACGTCGATGGCACTGGCCAGTTTGCTCTCATCGACGCGGAACCGCTCGCCGATCGCCTCGCGCAGGGCCTGGCCGACATACTGATACAGCTGGGTCGCCAGGGTGTCGTTCAGCCGGGGATGGCGCGTCAGGGGCGCGCGCAGGGCCGCGATGCGCCGCGAATGGTCGATCAGCCGTTCCAGCGCGGTCTCCGAGATCTCGGCGGTCCTGTTGCCGGCCAGCGCCGTCAGGGTCGCGGGATTGGCCCGGTCGATGATGGCGTCGGCGACCTGGCCCGAGATGTGGGGGCGGCGGGCGACCTCGATCTGGTGCTCGATGGTGGCCTCGACCAGGACGCGCAGCAGGTCCTGGTCCTTCAGCAGGGGACTGTTGGCGATGACCGGACGGGCGATCTCGATCTCGTCCAGGGCCAGCATGGCGACCAGGGCGGGCGGGGCCCATTCGGCCTTGGCCAGGGCCTCGGACAGGGCCTTCCGGATATCGCGCTCGGCCTGCCGGGCCAGGATCATGAAGATGTCGCCCAGCAGGGGCGAGGCCTCGGCCCCCGGCGGGGTCGCGTCGCACAGGGCGGTGATGCCGAGCAGAAGCCGGCGGCGGTCCTCGGTCGACTTGGAGCGGGCCAGGTCCAGCAGGCGGGCCGCGGCCGACGCCTCACCCGTCTCTTCGGCGCGATAGGTCTGCATCTGCACGACAGCGGTCACGAGGCGGCTCCGGTCGGAGAAGGTCCGAGCGAGCGTCAGCTTGGCCGTCGGACGTGAAAACTCGGTTAATGAAGCCTGAATCGGCGGCGTTCTTGACCCAACCGGACGTTGGCGCGAGGGTCGCTCGAAACGATCCAGGAGACGCATCATGGCCGACGGTTCGACCCCCTCTCTGAAATCGCGCGTCTCGGCCGAGGAGTGGCAGGCCCGGGTCGACCTTGCGGCGCTGTACCGGCTGGTGGCTCTGCACGGCTGGGACGACATGATCTTCACCCACATCTCGGCGCGCGTCCCGGGGCCCGAGCATCACTTCCTCATCAACCCCTACGGCTACTATTTCGAGGAGATCACCGCCTCGTCCCTGGTGAAGGTCGATCTGGACGGCAACGTCGTCCAGGAGACGCAGAGCTTCATCAATCCGGCCGGCTTCACCATCCATTCGGCCATCCACGCAGCGCGCGAGGACGCCCATTTCGTCATTCATCTGCATACGGTGGCCGGTGTCGGCGTGGCGGCCCAGCAGGAAGGCCTGCTGCCGATCGGCCAGAACGCCTGCCTGTTGCAGCATCAGGTCGCCTATCACGGCTATGAGGGGCTGGCGCTTAACCACGACGAGCGCGAGCGGCTGGTGGCGGACCTGGGCGACAAGCCCCTGATGCTGCTTCGGAACCACGGGACGCTGGCGGTCGGTCAGACGGCGGCGGCGGCCTGGGTCGGCATGTTCTTTCTGGAGCGGGCCTGCGCCCAGCAGGTTGCGGCGCTCTCGGGCGGCCGCGAGCATGTCCTGATGGCCCCCGATGCCGCCCAGGCCGAGACGAAGGAACAGGGCAAGGGCATCGGCTTCATCTCCGGCCTGGCCTGGCCGGGCGCGCTCCGGCTGCTGGACCGGAAGTCCCCCGGCTACGACGCCTGATGCGTCTGGCCGTCATCGCGGGCGCGACGCTCGCGGTGGCTGCGGTTTCGTCGGCCCAGGCCAGCGCCTGGGCCCAGAAGAAGGGCCAGGCCCAGGTCATCGCCAAGGCCGAGGTCATGCGCGCGACCCAGGGCTATGACCGTTCAGGCGCCCCCCTGCCGCTGCCCGCTCCGCGCGAGGATCGGGCGGCGGGCGTCTTCGCCGAATACGGCCTGACGGACCGGATCACCCTGCAGCTGAAGGGCGACTGGCAGTCGGGCGAGGACGCCTTCGTCGACTATTCCGGACGCGGCCCGGTCGAGATCGGCCTGACCTGGCAGGCGTGGCGCGACGACCATGCCGCCGTCAGCCTCTATGCCGGCTATGCCGACGGCGGCCAGGGTCGCAACGCCGGCTATGCCGCGCCGGGCGTCGGGGACAGCGACTGGGAGGTCCGGGTCGCGGCCGGGCGGGGGTTCGGCGCGCCCGCGGCCGTCGCGGGTCGCTGGGGCGCGGACCGGATGTTCGTGGAGACGCAGCTGGCCCGGCGCAGGCGCGACGGCCTGCCCGACGAGGTCCGCGCCGACCTGACGGCGGGCGCGCATTTCGGCGCGGACTGGACGGTCCTGGTCCAGGCCTTCGGTGGCGTCACCGACGACGATGGGGCAAGATGGCTATCGGTCGAGACGTCGGTCGTCCGCCACCTGGGTCGCTGGAGCCTGCAGACGGGCTGGCGGCGAACGGTCGCAGGACGCGAGACGCCCCTCGCCGCGGGGCCCGTCGTGGCGCTCTGGAGACGCTTCTGAGACCTGCGACCAATCGCGCGACGGAAACGGGAACGGTCAACGTTACAAACTGTTTAGGTTGCCTGACGTGGCGGAAACGTTATGGCCAACCGCTCCTTCAGCCTCCGAGACATGCGCGCGTGATCAAACGTCACTTCTTTCTCGTTGCCGCCGCCGTGGTGCTCGGTCTCATGATCGTGGCCGCCGTGCTGCGCGTCGCTTTCGCCGAGGACGAGGGCGCGGGTGGCGGCGGACCGGGCGGACCGGGCGGCGGACGCAGCCAGGCCGTGTCCGAAGCGGTGGTGACGCTGCGTCCCTTCAGCGACCAGATCGACGTCCTGGGCGTGGCCCGGGGCCGCCGTTCGGTCAACATCACCTCGGCGACGTCCGAGCTGGCGACCGCCGTGCTGTTCCAGGACGGCCAGAGGGTCGCCGCGGGCGCGCCGCTGGTCCGGCTGCAGGCCGGCGAGGAGGAAGCCTCCATCATTCAGGCCCGCGCCAACCTGGCCCAGGCTGAGCGCGAATACGAACGCTTCCGCGAACTGGCCGAGCGGGGCGTCGCCCCCCGCGTCTCCGCCGAGGACGCCGAAACCGCCGTCGAAACGGCGCGCGCCACCCTGACCGCCGCCCAGGCCCGACAGGGCGACCGCGTCATCCGGGCCCCGTTCGCCGGGGTCCTGGGCCTGTCGACGATCACGGCGGGCACCCTGATCAGCCCCGGGGCCGTGATCACCACTCTGGACGATATTTCCGTCATCCGCGTCGACTTCCCGGTGCCCGAACGGTACCTGAGCGTGCTGCGCGAGGGCCTGCCCATCACCGCGACGGCCGACGCCTATGGCGAAGACGCCTTCACGGGCCGCATCGCCCTGATCGACACCCGGATCAACGAGACGACCCGCGCCGTGACCGCCCGCGCCGAGTTCTCCAATCCCGGCGGCCGCATTCGTCCCGGCATGCTGATGCGCGTCGGCATCCAGGAGGGACAGCGACAAAGCCCGGCCGTGCCTGAATCCGCGGTCCAGTACGAGGGCGAGAGCGCCTTCGTCTACCGGATCGCCCCCGGAGAGAACGGCGCCACCGCCCAGCGCGTCGAGGTCGAGCCCGGCGCGGTCGAAGGCGGCTTCGTCGAGATCGTGTCCGGCCTGACCGCCAACGACCGGGTCGTCGGCTCGGGCCTGAACCGCATCCAGCCCAACGCTCCCATCCGCGTCGCCGGCGCGGGGGGCGAGGGCCAGGGACGCACGCCAGCAGGAGCGACCGCGCGATGATGCTCTCTGATGTCGCGGTCCGCCGCCCGGTCTTCGCCGCCGTGGCGGCCATCGTGCTGTGCGTCATCGGGGCGGCGGCCTTCTTCTTCCTGCCGGTGCGCGAACTGCCCGACGTCGACCCGCCCATCGTCTCGGTCTCGACCAGCTATGCCGGGGCCTCGGCCGAGGTCATCGAGAACCAGATCACCGAGCCCATCGAACAGCAGGTCGCGGGTATCCAGGGGATCGAGCGGATCTCCTCGACCAGCCGCGACGGCCGGTCCAACGTCACCATCGAGTTCGCCCTGGGCCGCGACATCGACGTCGCGGCCTCCGACGTGCGCGACCGCGTCAGCCGGGTTCAGGGCAATCTGCCCGACCAGGCCAATCCGCCCGAGGTCGCCAAGGCCGACTCCGACGGCCAGCCGATCATGATCCTGTTCCTCCGCTCAGCCACGATGAACCGGCTGGAGCTGACCGACTATGCCGACCGGTATCTGCTGGACCGGCTCGCGACCGTGCCCGGCGTCGCCCAGGTGCAGATCTACGGCGAGCAGCGCTACGCCATGCGGGTCTGGCTGAACCCCGAGGCCATGGCCGCGCGGGGCCTGACCGTCACCCAGGTCGAGCAGGCCCTGACCCGCCAGAACGTCGAGCTTCCCGCCGGCTCGCTGGAGTCGACGGACAAGGACTACACGATCCGGGTCGACCGCACCTATGCGCGCGCCGAAGACTTCGCCCAGCTCCCGATCAGTTCGACCGGCAACGCGTCCCAGACCTCGGCCGGCGCGTCCGGGGCCGTTTCCACCGGGGCCCAGCCGACCGGATCGGGCGCGCAGGGCGCGCTCCAGGGCCGGCCGGTCTACGTCACCCGCCTGGGCGACATCGCCCGCGTCGAGGAGGCTCCCGAAGAGACCCGCCGTCTGTTTCGCGGCAACGGCCTGGACCAGATCGGCCTGGCCGTGACCCGTCAGGCCCAGGCCAACGACCTCGAAATTTCCAAGGGCGTCACCGCCCTGGCCGAGGACATCCAGTCCAGCCTGCCGCCCGAGACGGAACTGGTCGTCGGCTCCGACAACTCGGTCTTCACCAAGCACGCGATCGAGGAAGTCTGGATCACCATCGGCATCGCCCTGGTGCTGGTGGCGTTGGTCAACTTCATCTTCCTGGGCACGCTTCGGGCGGCGCTGATCCCGTCTATCGTGGCGCCGATCTGCCTTCTCGCCACCTTCATCGTCCTGGCCCCCCTCGGCTTTTCACTGAACCTGCTGACCCTGCTGGCCCTGGTGCTGGCGATCGGCCTGGTCGTGGACGACGCCATCGTTGTGACGGAGAACATCCAGCGACGCCTGGATCACGGCGAGCCGCCCCTCGTCGCCGCCGAGCGTGGCACGCGTCAGGTCTTCTTCGCCGTGGTGGCCACCACGGTCGTGCTTCTGTCGGTGTTCGCCCCGCTGATGTTCCTGCCGGGCTACGTCGGCCGACTGTTCGTGGAACTGGCCGTGGCCATCTCCGCCTCGATCGCCTTCTCGGCCTTCCTGGCCCTGACCCTGTCTCCCATGCTGGCCTCCAAGATCCTGCGCCCCGCCTCGGGCGGGGGCTGGGTGGCCCGGCGGGTGGACCTCGCGATGGACAAGCTGAAGAACTCCTACGCCAACTCGCTGGACATGCTGGTCGGACGCCGCATCGCCGTGATCGGCGTGGCGGCGATGGTGCTGGTCATCGGCGGCGGGGCGGGCCTGATGTTCCTGAACCTGCCCAACGAACTGGTCCCGCCGGAAGACCGCGGCCGGGTCACCGTCCGCGTCCAGGGCCCCGAGGGCGCCGGCTTCGACTACACCCGCCAGATCATGCTGGGCCTCGAGCCCATCCTGGCCGAATACCGCGAGGCCGGAGAGGTGGAGAGCTTCCTGGTTTCCGCCCCCGGTTTCGGCGGCGGCAGCTTCAACTCCGGCAACGCCGTCATGGTGCTGAAGGACTGGTCCGAGCGCACCCGGTCTGCCGACGAGATCGCCCAGGAGATCAACGGCAAGCTGCGCGGCCAGGTCGATGCCCAGGTCAACGCCTCCACGCCCGGCGCTTTCCAGCGGGGCGGCGGCGGCGGCGGCAACTCCATCGACCTGGTGGTCACCGGCTCGGACTACAACGAGATCTTCCAGTGGCTGCAGCCCATCCTGCTGGCGTCGCAGGCCAATCCCGGCTTCTCGCGTCCGCGCCTGAACTACGAACCCAATTCGCCGCGCCTTCTGGTCGAGGTCGATCCCCAGCGCGCCGCCGCCCTCGGGGTGTCGTCCCAGGAGATCGGCCGCACGCTGGAGACGATGTTCGGCTCCCGCCGCGCCACCACCTATCTGCGCGGCGGCCAGGAGTATGACGTCATCCTTCAGACCGACCGCGAGCGGCGCTCGTCCCTGGCCGATCTGAACACCCTGTACGTCGGGACCGGTGGCGGGACCCTGGTGCCTCTGTCCTCCGTCGTCTCGACCGAGACGACCGGCGCGACACCGGATCGTCGCCGCCTGGATCGCCAGCGGGCCATCACCCTGCAGGCGGACCTCAACCCGGGCATGACCATCGCCGACGCCGTGGCCTTCATGGACGCCCAGGTCGCCCAGCAGCCGCAGGGCATCGTCAACATCCAGTACGGCGGCACGGCGCGCGACCAGCAAGAGGCGGGCGGGGCCGTTCTGGCCGCGTTCGGTCTGGCGCTGCTGCTGGTGTTCCTGGTGCTGGCGGCCCAGTTCGAGAGCTGGATCACCCCGGCGGTCATCATGCTGACGGTGCCGCTGGCCGCCGCCGGAGGGCTGTTCGGCCTGCTGATGGCGGGGTCCAGCCTGAACATCTATTCCCAGATCGGGCTGATCATCCTGATCGGGGTCGCGGCCAAGAACGGCATCCTCATCGTGGAGTTCGCCAACCAGCTGCGCGACCAGGGCCGGTCCATCAAGGAGGCGATCGTCGAAAGCTCGTCCCTGCGTCTGCGGCCGATCATCATGACCTCGATCGCCACCGCCTTCGGGGCCCTGCCGCTGATGCTGTGGCAGGGCGCGGGCGCCGGCAGCCGCCAGACCATCGGTGTGGTGATCTTCACCGGCGCGATGTTCGCGACCCTGCTGACCCTGTTCGTCGTGCCCGTGATCTACGGCGCCCTGGCCCGCTTCACCCGGTCGCCGGAATACACCGCCCGCAAGATCGAGGAGTGGGAAGCCCAGGAGCAGACCGCCAACGACCAGGTCCCGATCGCGGCGGAGTAGGGGGGCGCTGGCGTCTCCGCTGCGCCCTCTCCCTCTCCCTGAGGGAGAGGGCTTGAGGTTCGGAGAGCGCAGCGATCCGCAAACCGAAAGGGTGAGGGGTTTCCCTCTCACCGGCGGCGCGCCGACCAAGGGTTTCATCACAGCGAGCACGACGAGGTCACTACGGACACGGCGACACCGAGCGGACGGTCATGTCCCCGACCGCGCACCCCCCGCATCTCAGCAAGACAGGGCGGCTCCGCCGCCAAACCTTTTGGGCCCCCGCTCCCACCGGGGCCGATCGGCGTTGGGGACGCGCGCGCGGTCCCGTCGTGTCCGTTGTGAACCCGCTGTGCTCGTTGTGATGAACCTCTTTCGCGCCCCAAACCGCGCCCGTCCCGTCGAACGAAAAACTCACTCATCCGCGCTCGCCCGGATTCCCCCAACGATCTCAACGCCCGCCCCGCCCGAAGCCTCGCGAACGCGCCCTCATTGGCATGCGTGCTACCCTCCCCCTCGGTTCCGTCGCCTGGGAAGGGCGCAAGGCCTTGCGAGCTTGTCGCGGCGGAAGCGGTTGGAGC
>NCEB01000075.1 GCA_002280475.1 Brevundimonas subvibrioides | reverse complement strand
GAAGAGCTTGAGATCGATGCCGGCGCCGGCGCCGCGCTTGACCCGGAAGAAGACCCTGTAGTCCCCTGCTCCGCCGTCGTTGCGCACACCGATCCGCAGAAAGTTCGCCTCGGGGGTCTGATAGACATGCGCGGTCGGCAGACCTTTCAGGATATGCGGCAGCGCTTGCGACAGCCCGTAGCGGATCGGACAGAAAACGCGCCGCCTCGGGCCGTCCCAGACCGCCACCGCCTTGTCGTCGTGCTGGGCGGCGTCGAAGGTTTCACTGAAGCAGTGGTTGCTGAACCGGACATCGATCTTCACGCCGTTTGGACGCGACTGGGTCGCCATCTCGAGCACGAAGGGCTCGAGATGGTCGAACACGAGCGTCTGCCCCGCGACCTCCAGCGGCGGAAAGTACGGCCCGGCCATGGCCTACAGTCCAAGCAGGTCCGGCGACCGCTTGCGCAGTCCCGGCCGCACGGCCGCGCGCTTGGTGGCGGCAGCCTTATCCCGCGCGTCGATCATGTCCTTATTCCCTGCATTTTCTGTTGGCATCCCCCCGATGCATTTCAAAATTTCGGATCAAAACGCGGTGCGCTAACCTCTGACACGGTCAGAACCGGCGTGTAGGCGCGGCCCGCTTCCCAGGCGTCCACGGCGTTCGACCATTCCTGCGCCATGTGGCGGCGCTGGGTCTCGAACTCCGCCTTGTTGTAGACGCCGCGCGAAGATCGCTCTTCGTGAGCGAGCCCTTTCTCGATCCAGTCCGAGTTGAAGCCCATCTCATGCAGCAGGGTCGAGGCCGTCCGGCGCAGGTCGTGGACGGTGAAGGGCTCGAGCGGAAGGTCACCTTTTCCGGCCCTTTCAGCGATTGCACTGGTGACGCGGTTGGGCGACCTGTGCAAAATCGCGAGCGTCCTTAAGGCGACGTTTGGCGCGCTGCTTTTCAACGGCGGGGGATACCCCGTCGGCGATCGCCTTCTTCACCTCGATGAGGCGCTCGCGGGCCTGCGCCAGCGTCAGCCCGGCCCGGCCGTATCGGCCAAGCGTCAAGGTCTCTCTCCGGCCGTTGAACCGATAGTCGTAGCGGAATGAGATCGCGCCGCCCGTCGAAACATAGACGTACATGCCGTCCCTGTCGGTACTCTTGTAAGCCCTTGCTTTCGGTCGCAAATTCTTCAGCGCAGT
>NCEB01000026.1 GCA_002280475.1 Brevundimonas subvibrioides | reverse complement strand
GGCGAGCTTTCGGACCCTCGGTCTGATCTGAGCGCTCCATGACCTTGCACGCCATCGTCGCCGCCCTAGGCGGCGATCTTTATCAGGGCGGCCATCGCGCCAATGTGCCGGCCCCCGGTCACAGCGCCCATGACCGCTCCGTCTCACTGCTGCATACGGACGGACGGCTCGTTATTCACGGCTTCGGGGCCACCGATTGGCGCGCCATGCGCGACGATCTGCGTCAACGCGGCTTCATTGACGACGGCGGGCGGTTGACAGGCGGCGGCCACCACGCCGGTTCGACCTGGCCCAGGCCCGATCGTCTGGCACGGCTTGAAGCCGCCGCCCAGCTTTGGGAGAGCGCTGTGCCCATCAGCGTGACCAGCGCGGCGGCGCGACACATCCGGTCTCGGTCAGTGACCAACGGGATAGCGTCCTCGAACCTTCGACATCATTCATATGCGCCGACGTCCGTCTATCGGCCAGGAAATAACCGCCGCCCTGCCCTCATCGCCCGGATCAGCGACGGCGCTGACCGGCTGACTGGCGTCGAACTCACCTACCTGAATCCGAACGGCCGTCGCACGACTGAACTTCGGGTGTCGCGCAAAACGGTGGGCCATGTGCCGCCTGGTGCTGCCGTCCGCCTTTGGCCGGCGGCACCAGAGATGCTGGCAGCCGAAGGCGTCATCACCACGCTGTCGGCGATCGAGCGCTTCCAGTTGCCCGGCTGGGCGCTCTTGGCGGCGAACAACCTGGCGTGCTGGACACCGCCGTCCTGCGTGCGGCGGGTGCTGATCGCCGCCGATCGCGGGGTTGTCGGTCAGGACCGGGCCTGTCGGCTGCACCGGCGACTGGTCGATCTCGGGATCATCGCGCAGGTGGTCTGGCCCGACGCCCCCTTCGACGACTGGAACGCGGTCGCGATGGCGCAGGCAAAGGCGGAGCAAGGGCGCTGAGGGATGCCGGAGCGGCGGGGATCGGCCCCGTCGCCCGGCGGGAGATCCCCCATGACCGACCTCGTTTCCGTCATCACACCGCTCGATGACACGCCCGCTGTCGTCGTCGACCGCGACGAACGCACCATCCGCCTCGGCGACCTCGGCATCGCGCCCGAGAACCTGCGCTTCAACGAACCGCCGGACGATGACATCCCGACCCTGGCCGCCACCATCAAGGCGGCCGGACAACTGCAGCGCCTGACCGTGCGCCCGGGCCGCGGCAAGAAGGAACAGCCCTGGATGGCCCTGGACGGCCGTCGCCGGCGTCTGGCGCTGGATCTGCTGCGCGAAGCCGGTGCCATCGACGAGGACTACCCCGTCACCGTCTATGTCGAGACAGATCCGGCGCGGCAGGCGGCCGCGCTCCTGCTGACCAACACCGCCGCGCCCGTACATGTCGCGGACGTCATCGTCGCCATAGGTCGGATGCTCAAGACCCGGCTGACCATACCGGTGATCGCCCGCGCCCTCGGCTACGCCGAGATCGAGATCAAGCGGCTGGCGGCCCTGGCCGCACTCCCGCCGGTCGCGGTCAGTGCGCTCAAGGCCGGGCGGATGACCCTAAAGCAGGCCCGGCTCCTGGCGCGGTTGCCGAACGCCGAAGAACAGGCCGAGATCGCCGAGGTCGCGCTGTCGGGCCGGGGGTTTCAGGACTGGCGCATCGTCGAACGTCTCGACGCCTCGCGGGTCACGCCGCACGATCGCCGTTGCGCCCTGGTCGGGGCAGACGCCTATGCGGCGGCAGGCGGTCGCACCGAGGTCGATCTGTTCGGGGAACTGGCGCCGGTGCTGCTGGATCCGGATCTGCTGACCGAAACCTGGCTGAAGCGGGCCCGCGGCATCGCCGCCGTGTTCGAGGCCGAGGGCATCGCGGTACACGTCACGGCCGGCCAGGATCCGGACTTGCCCGAGGACCTGGAGGTGTTCGGCTATGTCTATGGCGGGGACCTGAGCGACGAAGAGATGGCGCGTTACCGCGCCCAGCGCGACATCTGGCGTGAGCGCGCCGAGGCAGCAGGGCTGGCGCTGGCCGAAGCGTCCGATCCAGAGGCCGCTGACACCGCCCTCGTGGCCATGATCCGCGCCAAGATCGAGGTCGATCAGACCGGCTCACGCGGACGGGTCGTGACGACGATGGTGATGTCCCCGGCGTCGCCCATGGGCGTCGAGGTGCGGTGCTACACGCCCGAGGAGCCCGAGGTTGAGGCGGACGACACGGGCAATGGCGAGGTGCCGACACGTCCCGTCGCTCCGCCGGCCTATGTTCCGCCCGAGGTCGAGGCTCCCGAGCCGGAGACCGATGGTGTCAACCACACTCTCCACGCCGTCCGCACCGACGTGGCCACGCGCGGCCTGATCCGGGCCTTGGCGGACGATCCGGGCGCGGCGCTGGTGGCCCTGATCGCCCGCCTGTTCACCCTGCTGGTGCTGCGCGTCCATGTGGCCCGCTCAGACTCAGCGCTGGCCATCCTGGCCACAGGCTTCAATCCTCCGGCCGGCCGGGTGATCGAGAGTCTGGACGGCGAGGTGCGCCATAGGCTGGATCAGCACCGGGCGACCTGGGAGGCGTCCGGCGAGACGGTCATCGCCTGGGTCCATGCCCTGCCCCACGGGGAGAAGATGGCCCTGCTGGCCGAACTGACGGCGATCAGTCTGGACGTGCGCGAAGAGCGCACCAGCCTGATCCGCCGCCGCGCCCGCGCCGAGGCGGCCGAGCTCGCCGCTCTTTGCGGCGCGGACATTACGCTCCACTGGACCCCGGACGCGCCCTTCCTTCAGTCCCACTCCAAACCCCTGTTGCTCGCGATGCTGACCGACATGGGGGCCGAGGATCTGCGCGCCACCTCGCTCAAGAAGACCGAGCTCGTCGACTGGGTCGCCGAACAGGCGGCGTCGCGGTCCTGGGCTCCCATCGGCCTGTCCTGGGTGGCGTCCGACGACCCGGAGGCCTCTGACGTGGAGGACGAGGCGGATCCGGAGGACGAACTGGGCGACGCGCCAGACGACGGGGTTGAAGGGTTCGTCGTCACCCCGGCGGGCGAGGCCGCGCTCGCTTCCGCGGCGGCCTGAGCCTTCGCGATCATGACCGCGCGCCGCCCCGGCTTCAGCCGGGGCGGCGTTGCGCTGTTCCAAGGGCCGGGAGGCGGAGGAAGGGCGGGGCAAGGCGAGCCTGGAGGACCGAGAGGGAGGAGCCCTCCGCTCCAGGCGACCGGAACCCGTCTCATGCCTTCCATCCGCACGTCCTCCACCCCGCCAACCGTCACCCTCAGCTTGTTCGCCGACCCCGCCACCGCGGATGCCGGCGCCAACGTGCTGGCCGCCGCCCGGGCTCTTGCGACCCACTTGGCGCGATCGCGGCCACTCGACCGGCGGCTGGTCGCCCAGGTCATGACCACCGCCTTCGGGGCCTCTGACGCCGAAGGCGCCTGGGTCTGGCGCGACGCCTATGACGCGATCGAAGCCGCGACCGTGCTGCAGATCCGGCGTCTCGCGCCCCAGGTCGCGCGGTTGGAGGATGCGCCGGCGGAGATCGCCGCGCTCCTGGCTTCGGTCTCCGCGCTGGGCCTGACCCATACGCGCCGGAGTGAGGAACAGGTCGCGCTCGACCAGTTCTCGACGCCGCCGGAACTGGCCGCCCTCGTGGTCCTGGCCGCCCAGGTCCGGCCCGGCGACCGCGTCCTTGAGCCTTCCGCGGGCTCCGGGCTGCTGGCCGTCATCGCCGAGGCCTGCGGCGGCGCGCTCGTGCTCAACGAGATCGCGGCAGGGCGCGCAGACCTGCTGGACGGGCTGTTCCCTTCGGCGGAGCGGACACGCCACGACGCGCGCCATATCCACGACCTGAGCCGGGGCGCGGGTGGCTTCGACGTTGCGGTGACCAATCCGCCCTTCTCGGACCTCGCCGACCATCTGCTGGCGTCCATGAGGGCCCTGGCCGATCACGGACGTCTCGCCGCGATCGTACCGCTGACTGCCCTGACGAACGAACCCTTGCTGCGGCGTCTGGCCGGTATTGGCTCGATCATCTCGCGCATCGCCTTGCCGACCGGCGCCTTCGCCAAACATGGGACGTCCGTCGAGACCGGCCTCCTGGTGGTCGATCGTTCGGCGGAGCTGGCCGAGATCCCGGCGGCACTGAGTGCAGACGACCTGATGGGAGCGGCCCGGCTCGTCGCCGCCCTCCCCGCCCGTGTCGGTGCCCGACCCCGCGCCCGCGTGCAGGTGTCGCTGGGAGCCTTACTTGGACCGCGCGAACGCGGCCTCGCCCTGCCCTCTGGCCGCCTCGCTTTTCTGGCGGGCGCGACGCCGCTGTCTTATCAGGTCACGTCATGGAGCGGCGAAGGCCGAGACGTCGGTCTCTACCAGGCACACAGCCTCGCGCGGATCGATCTGCCTGATCCCCGTCCGCATCCATCGCCGCTGGTCGAGTCCGGACCGATGGCCTCGGTCTCGCCACCGGCCCCGACCTACCGGCCGATGCTGCACCCCATGATGAGGGATGAGGGACGGATCTCGGACGCCCAGGCCGAGACCGTGATTTACGCTGGCGAGGCCCATGCCGCGCACCTTCCCGGACGTTTCCAGCTGGGAGACGCGCAGCACGACGTCACCCTGGTGCGCGATGACCAGGAAGACGCCATCCAGTTCCGGCGCGGCTTCTTCCTCGGGGACGGCACCGGTTGCGGCAAGGGCCGCCAGATCGCCGCGGTGATCGCCGACAACATGGCCCAGGGGCGGGTCCGGGCGCTTTGGCTCTCGCGCAATGACGCCCTGCTGGAGGACGCCCGCCGGGACTGGACCGCGATCGGCGGCGGGGCCCATGACATCGTGCCCCTGTCGAGCTGGAAACAGGGCGAGGCGATCCGGTTGGAACGCGGCGTCCTGTTCACCACATACGCCACCCTGCGCCAACCGGCCCGCGGTGACCGGCCGTCTCGGCTCGACCAGATCGTGGCCTGGCTGGGCGACGACTTCGACGGGGTGATCGCCTTTGACGAGGCCCATGCGATGGCCAATGCCGCCGGCGGCGGCAAGGGCGCGCGCGGAACCAAAAAGGCCTCGCTTCAGGGCATGGCTGGCCTGGCGCTTCAGAACCGGCTGCCGGACGCCCGGGTGCTCTACGTCTCCGCCACGGGGGCGACCACAGCCGAAAACCTCGCCTATGCGGCGCGCCTGGGCCTCTGGGGCGGGCCGGAGGCCCCCTTCATGTCCCGCGCCGACTTCCTGGAGGCGATGGACCGGGGCGGGGTCGCGGCCATGGAGTTGGTCGCGCGCGAACTGAAGGCGCTGGGTCTCTATGTGGCGCGAAGCTTGTCGTTCGAGGGCGTCGAGTACGAGCCGCTCGTTCATCCGCTCACGTCTGACGACATCGATATCTGGGATGCCTGGGCCGACGCCTTCCAGCTGATCCACGCCAATCTGGCCGAGGCCTTGAAGGCCACGGGCCTCAGTGACGACGAGGGCAAGCCCAAGAGCGGTCAAGCGGCCTCGGCGGTCCATTCCGCCTTCGAGGGCGCCAAGCTGCGCTTCTTCGGCCATCTGCTGGCGGGCCTCAAGGCACCCAGCCTGATCGCGGCGATCCGGGACGACCTCGCGTCCAACCGGTCGGCCGTGGTCCAGATCGTCTCGACCAACGAGGCGGTGATGGAGCGGCGCTTGGCGTCCATTCCACCCGAGGAGTGGAACAACCTGTCGATCGACCTGACGCCGCGCGAATACGTCCTCGACTATCTGCGCGAGGCTTTCCCGGTCCATCTGAGGGAGGCGATCGAGGACGGCGACGGCAACATCACCCTGGTGCCGGTCATGGACGACGGTCGCCCTGCCGTCAGCCAGGAGGCCCTGGCACGGCGCGAGGCCCTGATCGACCAGATGGCCTGCCTGCCCGCCGTGCCGGGCGTGCTTGACGCCTTGCTGGTAGCCTTCGGCACCAATGCCGTCTCGGAGATCACCGGACGGTCGCGACGCGTGGTGGTGCGGGACGGTCGACGGGTGGTCGACCGGCGCGGGGGCTCCGCGGGCCGCGCCGAGACCGACGCCTTCATGTCAGGGCGGAAGCGGGTTCTGATCTTCTCGGACGCGGGCGGCACCGGTCGCAGCTATCACGCCGATCTCTCGGCCGGGAACCAGCAGCGTCGGGTCCACTATCTCGTCGAGCCGGGTTGGCGGGCCGACGCCGCCATCCAGGGGTTGGGCCGCAGCCACCGGACCCACCAGGCGTCCGCGCCGCTGTTCCGGCCGGTGACCACCGATATCCAGGGCGAGAAACGGTTCACCTCGACCATCGCGCGGCGTCTGGATTCTTTGGGCGCGCTGACGCGCGGCGAGCGCCGGACCGCCGGGGCCGGCCTGTTCCGGGCGGAGGACAATCTGGAGAGCCCGTGGGCGCGTCGCGCCCTCTTGGTCTTCTACGGTGCCCTCGCCTTCGGGGAGCTGGCGTCCATGACGCTGGAGACCTTCATGGCCAAGACGGGCCTGAAGCTGATAGACGCCGACGGGGGGCTCAAACCGTCCGACGACCTACCGCCGATCCACACCTTCCTGAACCGTCTGCTGGCCTTGCGCATCGCCGACCAGAACGCCCTCTTCGAGGACTTCGACCGCATCCTGTCGGGCATCCTCGAACGCGCCGCCGTCTCGAGCGAGCTCGACCGGGGCCTCGAAGACATCGAGGCCGAGGAGCTTGAGGTTCTGGCTCAGGAGGTGATCCGCACGGATGTCTCGACCGGCGCGGAAACCGCTCTGGTGACCTTCTCGCTCAAGGTCCGGCGCGAGCTCCTGAGCTCCGAGGACGCGCTCGACCGGGCCGGGGACATCGCGCACCAGCTGGTCGTCAACGAAAAGTCGGGACGGGCGGCCATCGCGGAGCTCGGCCTGACCACGGCGACGGACGAAGATCGGCTGGTTAGCGCGGTCCGGCTGGTTCGACCAGACGATCGTCAGACGATGCTGGAGAAGGCGTTCGAGGAATCCGCCTGGAAGCCGGCGGCCGTCGCCGACTGGCGGCGCGTCTGGGATGAGGAGGTGGCGGGGACCGACCCTTGGCGAACGCGCGAACTGACCCTGGCCACCGGCCTCCTGCTTCCGATCTGGGGCCGGTTGCCAGCGCGGGGCTGTTCCGTCCGGCGTGTCCGCGCGCCCGACGGGCGGCGGTGGCTGGGACGGGTGCTTGACGCCGTTCAGGCCCGGACGCTGAAGGCGGCGCTGGGTTTGACCGACGTTGGGGCCGCCTGGTCGGACGGGGCGCAAACCCTCGCCACACTGCTCGATCGGAGCGTCCAGCTGTCGCTCGAAGGCGGGCTCTGGCTCAAGCGGGCGCGCGTAATGGACCGCTGGCGCATCGAGGTGGTGGGTGGGCGCACTGACCGGGATGCGCTTGTCGCGCTCGGGTGCTTCGTCGAGATCATCGCCTTTACGCCTCGGGTTTTCGTGCCGGTGGACCGGCCAGAGGTGCTGGAGGCCGTTCTGCGTCGCCATCCGGTGCAGACGGTCCTCGACGGCGCGGCGGCGTGAGATTGCCGGGCGGGGCGAAGGCCCCGCCCGGTCAGGAGGAGGTCGGGAGGAAGGGAGGTCTCGGGTGAAGCGGGATGAGGGAGATCAGCTCTCTCGGCGCTTCGGATCAAATGGAGACTGACATGCAGACCATGGTGTTCACCGGCCGACTGGCGGCCGACCCCCAGATCAGCGAGGACTTCGCCAAGGCGGTGTTCCGGCTGATCGAGAAACGCGGCGTGGACAGCGCCGGCAAGGACCGGCTCGTCGGCGTCAACTGCGTCAGCTGGTCCAAGGGCCTCAACGAGAAGGTCATCGCACGCGGCCTGGCGCAGGGGTGCGAGGCGGTCGTGATCGGGGCCTTCATCGACACGTCCTACAAGGCGCGGGACGGGGCCGAGCGCACCGCCAAGGAGCTGGTCATCAACCGGCTCACCGTCCTCGACTGGGCCGAGGATCGCGAGGCCGACACCGGCCTCGATGACCGCGCCGCCGCCTGACCCCCTCCCTTTCACCTTTCATTTGCAGGAGACTGACATGCAATCCCTCACCCTCGAAGGCTATCTGGCCGCCGATCCGTCCATCCTCTCCGCCCAGGGTTCGGGCAAGAAGCGGGCGAGCTTCCGCGTGCTGGAGACCACGCGCTTCCGGCGCGCCGACGGCACCCCCGGCGAACGCACCACCGGGTTCAACTGCGTCTGCTTCAACGAAGCGACGGCCGAGAAATACATCGAGCCGTTCGCCCGCAAGGGCAGTCGCGTCGTCATCCAGGGCCATGTCGAGAACGACACCTGGACCGGCAAGGACGGGGTCGAACACTATGACCTGCGTCTGATCGTGGCCGACATCCGCCTGAAGAACCGACGGGATCGCCCCTCGACCGAGGAAGACGGATCCGCGCCGTCCGTTCAGGAACCCGCCGGCGGCTACGATCTCAACGACGACATCCCGTTCTGATCGGCAGACCGATGCCCTCCCCTCCGCCCGGAGCGCCCGCGCTCCGGGCGGTTCTTTTGAAAGACATGTCCCTGCCGACCGACGGACGTCATGACGGCGCAGGGTTTTCGATCTAGCCTGGCGATGGGCGGCGACCTTGATGAGGTCGCCGCCTCTCTTTTTTTGGTGGGTCCGCCCCCGACCCTTTGATGATGACGCCTGATAGGACGGACTCCTGATGGCTACGCCCGCCGCTGAACTGAAAGTCGCCCGCCAGATCCTCGGGTGGGATGCGCTGACCATGGCGCGCGCCCTGCGGCTTTCAGGCACCTCGGAGAAGATGGCGGTACGGGTCCTCGCGATGGAGGCGGGGCAGCGCGACATCAGCGGGCCCGTGCAGGTCGCCATCGAAGCCTTTCTCAGCGGGTGGCGGCCCAGCGGCTGGACCGACTGATCCCCGACCGAGCGACGCGGCGGCTCGCCGCCGACGACTGCGAGGAAGATCGATGTCCGTCCGTTCGCATCGGCGCGACGGCGCCGAACGGGGTCGTCGTCGCGAAGGGCGACGACGACATGCCCCCACACAACGCCCTCCGATTTTGTCACATCACCCTGAAAGTCAACGGCTTCGCCTTATCCCCTCCACGGACCGCGAAGGGCGGTCCGCTCCGGTGACTTTCCGGGGCCCGATGTGCCGAAAATCGGGGTCGTTGCGCATGGGGCGTAAGGACACTTTCAAGGATGATCCCGATGCACACCTCAGCACACTCCGTCTTCTCCAAATCCGACTCTGCTTTCGACGACCTGTCCGCCTCCCTGGGCGATCAGCGTCCACATCCCAGCGAGGATGCGCTTTCGCAACTCGGTCGGGCGCTCATGACCGAGCTCCTGGACGTGATCGCCGACACCGCTCTGGAAGACTTCCAGACCATCCTGGCCGAGACCCTGATCGGCGCCTTCCACTCGGCGGCCCAGAGGATCGAACGCGACGCCGACCGGGCCCGCGATACGATGCGAAGCCTGGACCGGGATTTCGACGGATCGGAAGCGGCCGACACCGAGCTTCAGGAAGCCACAGCCAAGGCCCGGGCCGGAGACGCGGCCACTCAGGCGGCCGAGCTGATCCGGGACGCGGCGGCCGAGAGCTACACGGTCGCCACCGGGGAGGTCTGGACGGCCTGGCGGGGCAGCCGGCGGGGCACGCATCTCACCGCGGCCCAGATGGAGGCCAAGCATGCGATCCGGGCGATCAAGACCCGGCGAGCGGGCGAGTCGGATCCGGGCGGCCCGGTGATCGCCTTCAGAGGGGCTCCGACGGCGGACACAGCCGAGGATGCGGGCCGGGTGTTCGACGCGCTCAACTGGGCGCTCAACGAATGGCCCGACATGGCTCTGGCCACGACCGGGGCGAAGGGCTCCGAGAAGCTGGCGATCAAATGGTCCAAGCAGAAGGGGGTGAAGCTGATCCTCGCTCGCGCGGACTTCGACGCCCACGGCAAGGCCGCTCCGTTCCGGGCCAACGACGAACTGATCGCGCTTGAGCCCACCTGCTGCCTCACCCTGATCCACTCTCTGGATCGGTCGCGGTCGCCGGATCAGCGACCGTTCGGACCCGCGTTGAACCTGGGTCAGAAGGCGATGGAGACCGGGCTGCGGCACGTGTCCATTCGAGCCCGCGCGGCTTGAGATCACACCCCAGACGGCAAGACCCGCTCGGCTTCGGCCGGGCGGGTTTTCTGCGTTTGGCCGCTGTGGAGGCATCCGCACAACGGCAGGCGAATCGGGATACATCATCTCATCGCTGATCTACGCATTACTGTTGATGGGTGTTGATCGTATATGATGAGCATAGACGGGTGATCGTATTTTAGGTCCTAGGGCAAGATAAAAGAAGATGAGAGGGTGTCTGTTTTTTTGTAGGGTCTCAGCATCTTACGACGACCTCGAAGCGCTTCCACGACTTGCGGTGAGTTAGGGCGGTTTCGGGGGTCGTCGTTTCTGCGGAGACGAGGCCATGTCGGTGAGAAGCGGCATCCAGGTACGGCTGGACGAGCGCGGCGAGAATGACAGCAAAGCCGGTCGGGTCAGTCTGCCGACCACGCTGAAAAGCGACCGGATCAATGTGCGGACGGCGATGTTCCAGAGGCTCGCGGCATCCCGGCTCTTTGCTTACGGCGACCGTGCAGGGGTCCTCAGGACGGCGCAGAAGCGTTCAGGGCGCGCCTTCCGGCTGGACGTCCGGCAGAAGGTGATCGTCAAGGCGCTGGTGTCGAGACACGCCGGAAAGGGCGCGGCGCGGGCGGCGGCTCTTGCGGCGCATGTGAGCTATCTCGGGCGGGCCGGCGCCGGCGTCGAGGGCAAGCCCGCCGAGTTCTACGACCGGACAGGCGACGCTGTCGATGCGGCCGAGGCGACCCGGGACTGGGGGTCGGATCGACATCATTTCCGGTTCATCGTGTCGCCGGAACATGGCGACCGGATCGCCGATCTGAGAGGGTACACCCGCGAGGTCATGGCGCGAGTGTCGGCCGATCTGGGCGAGCCGGGACTGCGATGGATCGGCACCTGCCACTTCGATACCGACCAGCCGCACGCGCATCTGGTCGTTCGGGGGAAGCGGGCCGATGGACGCGATCTGGTGATCCCGCGCGACTACATCGGCTTTGGCTTCCGGGCGCGGTCGCAGGAGGTGGCGCAAGAGCGTCTGGGCGATCTCTCCCGCGCCGACGCCGAGCGGCGCATCTGGAAGGAAACCGAGGCGGATCGGTTCACGGGGTTTGATCGGCGGCTAGTGCAGGCGGCTGACGCGGACGGTCTGGTTGAGGACGGTGTCGGCGGGACGGATGCCTGGGCGGCGCTGTCCCGGGGTCGATTGCGGCATCTGGAGCGGCTAGGGTTGGCGGAAAGAACCGGGGGTCGGTACCGGCTCGACGCGCATATGGAGACCAAGCTCAGGACGTTGCAGATCCGGCGGGATGTGATCCGGACGCTGAACCAAAGACGGATGGCGGGTGCACGGGACGTTCGCCCGTTGGGGGCCGAAACGGTGCGCGGTCACGTCGTGCAGGCCGGACGGCACGACGAGGTCGGGGCGTCACCCTTCGTGGTGGTGAAGGACCGCGCGGGCATGGAGCATTACGCGAGGTTGGCCCCGGGCACGACCACACCCGCAGTCGGCAAGGCCGTCGAGATCCTTGGCACCGATCGCGGGATAGCGAGGCTCGGAACCTTGGATCGCGGTCAGCCGACACTGGAGCGATGAAGCGATTGATGACGAGCCAACCGGCGACTCACAAAGTCGCAAATGCGCCAGAAGCGGTATTTGGCTTCCCGCCTGGAACACGACATCAGGTCGGACTTTTGTCCTCGCCTTCGCAGACCCATCCAGCCCGCCTCGACGCCCCTCCGATCCCAGGGTTCATGCAGTTGCAAGGATCCAGCGCCCTGAAATGCGCGACCTGCGCCGGACTGGCCTTGTACAGATGGCCCACATTGTGTTCGGCGGGATAGGCAGCGCGCCTGAGATCGAGCTGCTCCAGCATCCGATGTTCAAGCGCGACCGGATCGTGGCCCCGGGCGACGATGTAGTCCTGGTGAAACACGTGGCAGAAGAAGTGGCCGTAGTAGAGCCGGTGGATCAGCGACTCCGAAAGTTCCAAGGGAAGGGTTTCGACCCAATTCGGGTCGTTGCGACGCAAGGCGATGTCCAGGGCGACGATGTCCTCGACGGTGGCGTGATGGACGGCCCTGTAGCGCACCGCGGCGCCGGCCGCCGCGAACCGGTGCAGCATGGCCTTGGTGCCTTCGGCCGTCGTGCACTCGAACACGTCGCGTCCCTCGCCCGTCCAGTGGCGGCCAAGCCACTCCCGGGCCTCGCGCACACCGGTCCCGCTCATCTTGAGGATCAAATGATGCTCGAACCGATCGCGAAACGCGTTCATTCGCCGAGGCAGATGCTCGGGGAAAAGGGCGCTCGCTCTCTGAAGAATCCGATCCGACAGGAACCGCGGCAGGATGCCGGTCGCCTCGGCGACGGCGTCGAAGCGCGCCTTTAGCGCAAACAGGGCGCCGATACGGCTCGTGCCAAAGGCCTGGATCGCCAGGACGGTGTCCTTGCCGTAGCGCCGCGCCAGGTCGTAGCAGTCCCGGTGCATGTATTCGGCGGCGACCGGAAGCGTTTCGAAGGTCGACAACATCTCCCGTCGAAGCCGGGTGAGATCTGAAGGGTCCTGGGCGCCGATGTAGAAGACGGCGCTGTCGTCGGCGCGCGCAAAGGTATCCAGCCGCACGGCCAGGACCAGCACCTTGCCGGCGCTGCCCGACGCCTCGAACAGCCGATCGGGATCGGCGTTGTGGCGGGCCGGAGTGTCCGCGTCGATGTCGCGGACCCGCCTGGCATAATCGGCGTCCGAGGCTCCCTCCGGGGTCGCCTCGATGTCCCGCGGGCCGAAATCACCGCCCTCGACACGGCGCAGGACCTCCTGCGGATCCTCACCCAAGTCGATCCCCAGGTGGTTGACCAGCCGGGGAACGCCGTCGTCACCCACGCGACCAAAGAGCGCGTACTTCGTATAGGCCGGCCCGCGCTGAACCAGGGCGCCGCCGGAGTTATTGCAGACTCCGCCTACGACCGTGGCACCGATGCATGACGAGCCGATCACCGAATGGGGCTCGCGGCCGAACCCCGCCAGGGTGCGTTCCAGCCGATCGAGGGTGGCCCCGGCCAGGCAGACGACCTGACGGCCCTCGCCGATCGGATGGATGGCGTCGATCCTGAGCGTGTTGATGAGCACGACCGGCCGGTCATAGTCCTCCCCGCGGGGCGTCGATCCGCCCGTCAGACCGGTATTGGCCGCCTGAACGATGACGATCCGACCGGCGCGGATGCAGGTCTCGAACACCTGCCAGAGTTCGAGGAGCGTGCCCGGCCGCACGACGGCCTCCACAGCGCCCTCTCCGAACCGATAGCCTCGCCGAAATCGCCGGGTCGCGCCGGGTGCGGTCAGGACGTGTCGGCGACCGACGATGCCGCGCAGGGTGGCCAGAACGTCCAGCGGCGGGGTCGAGCTACCATCATCTATCTTCGCGTTCACCGGGCCGCCCGCAGACATCTAGGCCGGCAGCGAAATCTTGCCCAGAGAGACCGACGGAACCCCCTGCCGATCGCCGAACGAGCAGCGTCCACCCGCCAGGGTCTCATTGGCAAGGACCGCGAAGAGAACCGCCTCCTTGGCGTCGCCGGGGATGCCCAGCGCGTCGGTCAGGCCGATCGGACAGGGCAGGCGTTCGCGGATCAGCCGCATCAGCAGAGGATTGTGACAGCCGCCGCCGGACGCATAGATGCGGAAATCCCGCGCCTCCGCGCCGCGGGCCGCCAGACACTCCAGGAGCGTCTCGGCGATCGTCTCGGCGCTGAACCGGGTCAAGGTGGCGAGCACGTCGGGCACGGCCAGGCCTTGGGTGCCCGTCTCGGTCTGACAGCGCCGGATGAAGTCCAGGTTGAACAGCTCGGGCCCGATCGTGCGCGGGAGCGGCTCCCTGAAGAAGGAGCTCGTCTTCATGGCCGCCAGTAGCGCCGCGTCGACCGTTCCACGCGCCGCGAGGCCGGCGTCGCGGTCAAACTCCAGCCCGGGACAGGTGGCGCGCACATAGGTGTCGAGCAGGGTGTTGCCGGGTCCGGTGTCCGTGACGAAGACGTCGTCGCAACCCGCCGCTGCCGGGAGATAGGTGAAGTTGGCGATCCCGCCCATGTTCAGGAGGATGCGGTGCTCGACCGGGTCGGCGAAGATCAGATAATCTCCGTAGACCGCCAGGGGCGCGCCCTGGCCGCCGGCGGCGATGTGTTTCTGCCGGAAGTCCGAGAGGGTGAGGATGCCGGTTTCGACTGCGACGTGGTCCCCGTCCCCGATCTGCAACGTGCCGTTGCCGAACATCGTCTGGCCATGGAAGAACTCCGGCGCATGCATGACGGTCTGACCGTGCGAGGCGACCGCATCCACCTCGCGGGACGATATCCCCCAGTCCGCAAGGCAGGCCTTGATCATGGCGGCGTGCAGACGGCCGATCCAGCGGTTCAAAAGGGTCAGATGCAGCAGGTCGACGGTAGTGCGGGCGAAGACCGTGCGGATCTGGGACTTGATCTCGTCGTCGTAGGGGACGGTCTTGAACGCCATGAGGGACACCTCCGTGTCGGTCCCCGACCCGACCAGTCGGCAGAGGGCCACGTCCAGGCCGTCCAGCGAGGTGCCCGACATCAGGCCGATGATGATCCGCGTCTGCTTGGCGGAGACGGCGTGCAGGGACGCGATGCCCGCGTTCAACGCCCCCACCCCTGCCAGGACAGACCGCGAAGCTCGGCCTCGGGCCTGAGGCGCGGACGGCTTTCGCCGCGAGGGGACGGGAGTTGCGGTTCTCGACGAATACGGGGCATATGAATCTATCTAATACCACCTTAATACCAGTCAAGAGCTACCGGTCGCAGGGGATCGGGTTGGGACGGAGACGATGATGGCGCTTTATCTCGGGATCGATGCAGGCGGGACGAGTTGCAAGGCCAGGCTGACCGACGAGGCTGGCACGATCCTCGGCATCGGCACAGCCGGGCCAGCGAACACCCGGATCGGGCTGGAGGCCCTGCATGCGATCCTGCTCGACGTCTGCCGTCAGGCCACCGAAGCCGCCGGGCTGGGCGAGACGGATCTGCCCGAGGTTCGCGTCGGCATGGGCATCGCCGGCATCAATCGCATGGGCATGAAGGCGAAGATCCAGGCCCTCGCCTTTCCGTTCCGGAGCCTGGCGCTCAGCAGCGATTCCATGATCGCCAATCTGGGGGCCCACGCCGGCGGGGACGGCGCCATCCTGATCCTGGGCACCGGCAGTGTCGGGCTGATCAAGCGCGGCGAGGACAGCACATCGATCGGCGGCTACGGCTTTCCCATCTCCGACGAGGGCAGCGGGGCGGCCCTGGGTCTCAGCGCGATCCGGCACGCGCTGCGCGCGCTGGACGGACGCACGCGCCCGACCCCGCTCAGCCAGGCGCTGACCCAGCGCTTCGACCACGCCATCCCGAGCGTGATCGCCTGGATGGATGGAGCCACGCCCGCAGACTACGCCGGCTTCGCGCCGCTGGTCCTGGCCCATGCGGAGACGGGAGACGAGATCGCCCTCTCGATCGTCCGCGACGCGGCGCTGCATGTCGAACGCTTCATCGAGACCATCTTCGCCCGGGGCGCGACCCGCTGCGTGCTGATGGGCGGACTGGCCGAACCCATGACCCCCTGGCTTCGGGCCCGGATCGTCGATCGTCTGGTCCCCCCGCTGGGCGATGCGCTGGACGGCGCCCTGCTCCTGGCGGGACGTCCCCTGCCCGGCTGATCACTGGGTCCGGACCAGCTCGTCGCCCATGGCATAACCTCCGCAGGCCCAGTCGACGATCTCGAGGGCGGCCGGATGATCGAGGCCGCCGTAGCGGTCGATCAGGCGAGACAGGTCGAGGCCTGCGCCCGACCGTCCCGCGTGCTGCAGAAGCGGCAAATCCGCGAGTAGCCGATCGGCGAGACTTTCGCCCAGGACCTGGACCGCCGCGTCGCGGAGCGCCTCTGCCTCGGCGTGAGCTTGGCCGGCCCTGTATACGATCGGGAGAGTCAGTGCCGCGATGAGACCCAGGCGCGGCTGAAGCATCGGATTGATCGCATGGTGGCGAACGCGTCCCGCAAGGTCTGCGTGCGTCCTCGGAAAGCCTCGCAGATGCAGGTAGGCCGACATCCGGGGGCCATCATTGACCGGGTAGTTGTCCCACAGGGAGACCGGCCGTTCGAGCTCGCTAGACACCCGGTCGAGATGGACGATGTCGTAGGTCTTCGAGCAGACCGCTTCGCCGGTCCAATAGACGGACACGGTCGACGCCAGGCCTCGGCCGAGATCGCGCAGATAGTGGGCCGGCCGCGCGCCGAACACGCGGTCCAGGATCGGGTCATCCGAATAGTAGCTGGGCACCACGAAATGCCGCTCTGCCACCGCCTCGACCAGGCAGGTCGAGACGATGTCCGCCTGGCGGGCGGCGAGGTCCGGCAGGTCACCCCGCATGTCGTCGAACAGAATGACGAGGTCCTCCAGTCCCAAATCGCGAAGCTGGCTCAACTTGGCCTTCAGGGCCCGGCGCGCCGTGGGGCCGGAATCCAGATGCGCCTCATAGGGGGTCAGGCCGATCCCGAACCGGACCCCCAAGGCCCGACACAGACGGGCGAACGCGGCGAGCTCGTGAAGCGCCGCGTCGTCGAACGGATCGCGCCAGCCCCGTCGCAGTCGGGCCTCACCCTTGGGGGCGTAATGGAAGAAGCCGTAGCCGGCCGCAGCCAGCGTCCGCAGAACGAAGGCCCGGTCGGGCCAGGACCACATTCGCCCGAAATAGCCCTCGATGATCCCGAGCTCTGGGATCACGCCGGCGCGCCGGCGATCCACACCCCCGCGACGCCCAGGGCCGTGTCCAGATGGACCAGGTCCGCCCGCCGGCCGGGTTCGATGGTCCCCATCCGATGTCCCTGGCCCAGAAACCGAGCCGGCGTGGCGCTGGCCATGGTCGAGGCCGTGGCGAGATCGACGCCCATGAGGCGGATGGCGTTGCGGACGGCCAGGGCCATGTCCAGATCCGATCCCGCCAGGGTGCCGTCTTCGGCGCGGCAGGCCCCGTCTTCCGCCACGATGAGGCGCCCGCCGAGGGTGAACCGTTTGTCGGCCGATCCCACGGTCGGCATGGCGTCGGTGACCAGCATCATGTGGTCCGGCCCTGCGGCCGCCAGGGCGATGCGCAGGGCGGCGGGATGAACGTGATGACCGTCCACGATCAGGCCGCTGGTCAGGCCCAGATCCAGCGCGGCCCCGACAACGCCCGGATGTCTGCTCTCGAACGGGCTCATGGCGTTGAACAGATGGGTGACTCCTGTGAGTCCCGCGTCCACGGCCGATCTCATCTGGTCGTAGGTAGCCAGGGTGTGTCCCGCGGACACGACCACGCCGCGTTCGGTCAGGGCCCTGAGGGTCGAGGGTTCAACGAGCTCGGGGGCCAGGGTCACGAGCGTCACCCCACCGTTCAGGGACGAGAGAAGATCGACGGCGGCGGCGTCGAGTGCGCGGAACTTGCCGGAGTCATGGATCCCCGGCTTTCCTCTGTTGAGGAACGGCCCTTCGATATGAAGGCCGACGACGCCGGGAACCCCTTCCGCCATAGCCGCTTGAACGGCCGCGATGGCCTGGGCGACCACCGCAAGGTCGTCACTGATCAGGGTGGGCAGGAGGGCGGTGGTGCCGAACCGTCGATGTGCCGCCGCGATCGCCCTGACCCCCTCGAGCGTCGGTTGGTCGTTCAGCAGGACCCCGCCGCCCCCGTTAACCTGGACGTCGATGAACCCCGGGATCAGGAACCCGCCGTCGAGAGGCCGGCGCACCAGGCCCGGCGACAACCGGGACACCGCCGTCACCTGCCGGATCGCGCCCTGTTCGACCACGACGGCGTGGTCGTCCAGCCATCCGTCCGGCGTGAGAATGCGCGCGCCTGTCAGAGCCAGGACGGTCATCGTGTGCGGGTCACCTTGGCCAGCATGGCGGGTCGGTCCGGGTCGCGACCCCGCTCCAGGGCGATCCCGTTGACCATGCGGTAGAAAGATTGCGCCAGGGCGATAGGCGCGAGGGCGGGATGGAGATCTGGGACCGTCGCAGCCACGGCGCAGCCCGGGATCCCCCGACCGGCGACCGCGACCCGCGCGCCGCGCTCGACGAACCGTGCGAGGAGATCCTCCAGGCCGTCATCCCCTGCATCGCCCGGCGGAAGCACAAGGACCGGAAACCCCGCCTCGACCAGTTCCATCGGGCCATGGGCGATCTCGGCGAAGCTGAAGGCCTCGGCGTGAAGGCCGCAGGTCTCCTTGAACTTCAGCGCCGCTTCCTGGGCGACCCCGAGCGTCGCGCCGCGCCCCAGGATAAAGGCTCCGCGCGCGGACGCAAAGGATCGGGCCACCGGGGTCCAGTCCAGGGTCCAGGCGCGGGACAGGGCAGCGGGCAGCGTCTGCAGGGCCGCCAGGAGCGAGGCGTCTGCCGCCCGGACAGCGGTCAGGCGGGCGATGGCCGCAAGGCTGGCCAGATAGCTCTTGGTCGCGGCGACGCTGATCTCGGGCCCGGCACGGAGCGGCAGCACGACCTCGGCGATGTCCGCGAGGGGCGATCGCTCGTCATTGACCAGGGCGACCACGAGAGCCCCCGCGTCGCGAGCGGCCCGGGCCGACAGCAAGAGGTCCGGACTGCGCCCGGATTGGGAGATGACCAGGAACAGGGCGCCCCGGGCGCGGTCCAGGCGCCGGCCATAGATCGAGACGACCGACGGCGGTTGAGAGACCACCGGGAGGTCGAGCCGGGTCTCGAACAGATGCTTGGCATAGGTCGCGGCATGGTCGGAGCTGCCGCGCGCGCAGGTGAAGGCGACGGGCGCATCCAGCCCTGCGAGGCGTTCGGCGAGCGCGGCATAGAGGTCGCCGTCGACACCGTGACGCGCGACGACCTCCGCGGCCTCGGCCGCCTCCTTGAACATCCTCGTGGCCGAGGGCTCCATACCGCCTCCGTCTTTAGATACCTATCTAATACCAGTTGATTGGGCCGTGGCAAGTATCGCGGGCGGCACCCCACCCGATTCCACCGGCGGATTGGACCGGGGTCTCGCACAGCGCCGGGGTCACGCCCGGATCAGCCACCCGCGTCGACGCAGCCAGGGGATCGGGGCCAGGGTCAGGGCCGTGGCGAGGACAGCGAAAACCAGGGAGGCGATAGGGTCCGCCAGACCCAGGCCCCGGATCGCCTGAAAGCCCGAGACCCACAGGGTCTGGCCGAACGGCGCGCGCACGAGGAGGGCGATCAGCAGCATATGGACGACATAGACGGTCAGGGCCGTCTGACCGGCGAAGACAAGGAGATCCGTGACCGGGCGAGCTCGCCCCGCGGCCGTTACCGCGCTCAGCGCCAGCAAAAGGGCCAGACCGGTCCCCACGGCCACCAGGGCATAGCTCGCGGTCCAGAGCGCCTTGTTCATCGGCAGAAGGGGCGTCAGGGCCAGACCGGCGGCGATCAGCCCCAGGGCGACAAGGGCCACATGACCAGGGGCGCGTCCGGCCTTCAGCCGGGCGAGGGCGACTCCCGCCAGGCCGGTCCCGATGGCCGACAGGGTCGACCAGGCTCCTTCGGGATCCCATCGCTCGCGGTGAAGCCGTCCGGGCACCAGGGTCTGATCGAGCCAGGCGCTGAACCCCTGACCCATGGCAAGGCTCGGCGCGCTCTCTCCTGGCGCGGAGACCAGCAGTAGCGCGAGGCTGTGGAGCGCGAGGGCGGCGATCGCGAGGCCGGCGGGGCTCCAGGGGCCCCGGCTGGCCCGGGCGACCAGCGCGCAGACAAAATAGACGAGCGCGATGCGCTGGAGCACGCCGACCCAACGGATTTCGGTCGGATCAACGGTTGGCCGGATCAGCCAGCCCAGGGCGACCCCAAGGGCGAACAGGACCGCGACCCTGCGCGCCACCGGCCCCCAGGCCGCGTCCGGATCCGAACGCGCGGCCAGGGGCGTCGAGAGACCCACGGCCAGGATGAACCAGGGGAAGACCAGATCGGCCAGGGTCAGGCCGTTCCAGGCGGCATGGGCAAGCCACGGGAAGGCCGCGGCCGCGTCTCCCTGAAGATTGACGAGGACCATGAGAAGGACGGTCAGGCCGCGAAAGGCGTCCAGCCCGAGGTCGCGGGCGGGCGGCCTCGCGCTGGCCTCAGACAAGCGAATAGGCCCCTCTCAGCTCGCTGACGAAATCATAGCGATCGCCGCGATAGGCGGAGCGGGTGAACTCCACCGGACGACCGTCGGCGAGACGGGTGACGCGTTCGATCCGAAGCAGTTCGCTCTTCTCGGCGATCGACAGCAGCCCGGCCTCGGTCGGCGTGGCCAGCGACGCCCTTACCTTCTGGGTGCCCGAAACGGGCCGAAGGCCCCGGGCCTCGAGCGCGGCGTAGAGACTGTCGCCCAAACCCTCCAGGTCCGGGAGGAACTCTGCCGGAACGATCGCATGCTCGATCGCGAGGGGCTCGCCGCTGGCCAGACGCACGCGGCCGAGCCGGAGCACACGGGCGGTGGCGTCCAGTTCCAGGACGCGCGCCTCCTCGGCGGAGGCGACGGCATAGGTCTTCATCAGCCAGATGGCCCCGCTCATCTCGCCGCGCGCCGAGGCGTCCTCGCTGAAGCTGCTGAGATAGGATCCCTGGGCCTCGATGCGGGGGGCCACATAGGTGCCGGATCCCTGGCGACGGATCAGCAGGCCCTCCTCGATCAGGGTTTCGATGGCGCGGCGTACGGTGACGCGCGACGCGTCGAGGATCTGGCAGAGATCGCGCTCAGACGGCAGGGCGTCCCCGGCGTCGAGTTCGCCCGTCGTGATCTTCTGCCGCAGCGTCTGGGCCAGGCGCAGGTAGATCGGCGCCTTGCCCTCGAGCCGGAGACCGTCGGGTCCGGCGGTCATGCGCGGTTCGCCTCCGCCTCGGCCAGGGCCGGGCGAAGGGCCCCGTCGTGTCGGGCCAGAAGATCAGCGGCCGAGCTGACCTCAATCCCCCTGGCCACGAGCACGGCCGTCTTGATATTGTTGTGGGCGTCCGAAAGCGCTGCGGCCGCCGCTGTGGGACCACAGCCCGACAGGAGGTCGACCATGCCCTCGGCGCGCCGCAGGAGCTTGTCGTTGGAGATCACCATATCCACCATCAGACCGCGATAGATGCGACCGAGCCGGAGCATGATCGCCGTCGAGAGCATGTTCAACGCCGCCTTCTGAGAGGTTCCAGCCTTCATCCGCGTCGAGCCCGCGATCAGCTCGCTGCCGGTCCGGGCGACGATCGGGAAGTCAGCGCCGTCGACAAGGGGCGTCTGAGCGTTGTTCGCGAGGCCGATGGTCAAGGCCCCCTGGTCCCGGGCCCAGGCCAGGGCGCTCAGGGTGAAGGGCGTGCGGCCGCTGGCTGCGACCCCGATCACGACATCCGCGGCCCCGACTGACCGGGCCTGGAGCTGGTGAACCGCATCCTCGCGATCATCCTCGGCGCCTTCGGCGCTCACCACGAGGGACTCCAGCCCCCCGGCCAGAGCAAACACCAGCCGCTCCTCGGGCCAGCCGAAGGTTGGGGTCAGTTCCACCCCGTCCTGCACGGCGATCCGGCCCGACGTGCCGGCCCCAACATAGACGAGCCGCCCGCCGGCCCGCAGCCTCAGGGCGGCAGCCTCGCTGGCGCTGGCGATGGCCGGGACCTGATCCCTCAGCGACGCGATCGCGCTGAGCTGACCCTCGAGCATCGCATCGATGGCCACGTCCAGGGGCCAGGAATCGATGTCCACGTAGCGGGGATCGATGGTTTCGGTGTTGCTCATCGGACCACCCCCGTATTGGCGGCACTCGGCGGACGCCCCACGAGACAGACGAGGGTCGCCAGGATGGCACCGAAGGTCAACTGCCAGGGAAAGGCAATCGTGCCCATCCATACAGGCAGCCCGATAATCTTGACCACAAAGGGCTGGAACGCCGTCACAGCGAGGAAGCCAACGATCAGGGCCGCGACCACCGACGCCGAGGACCCGCGCCGCGTGAAGACGGCGGTGAAATAGACGCCCAGCAGTCCGGCATAGGCGAAGGCCATGACGCCGAGCACAAAGTCCAGCAGGGGCGCGCTGGTGGCCCTCTGCCAATAGTAGCAAAGGATCGACATGCCGAAGAGACAGAAGCCGAGCAGGATTGTCATCGCGCGGCCGGCCCGGACGAAATGCAGCTCGTCGCCGCGGCCGCGCTTTTCCGCCCAGGGTCGATAGAAGTCGTTCACGGCCACGGCCGACATAGAGATCAGGCCGGAGTTGACTGCGGCGGCCGCGATGACGCCGACCGTCACCAGACCCCGCACTCCGGGCGGAAGCTCGCTGAGGATGAAATGCATGAAGACCGTGATCTTCTCGCCCTGAAAGGTCGGCGCCACAGCCCCCGTCGCCGTCATCATCAAATCGGGACGCTGATAGAAGACATAGAGCAGCGACCCGATCATCAGGAAGATCAGGATCACCGGGATGGAGGCCACCACCGACCAGATGAGGGCGTTGCGCCCGCTGCGTGCGTCGTCGCAAGCGAGCAGTCGCTGGGTCGTGTCCTGGTCCAGCCCGGAGTTCCCGATGTTGAGCAAAACGAGACCGGTGAGGATCGCCGGAACACTGAATGACTTGGACAGGTCGAAGGAAAAATCGAACAGCCTGAGCTTGTCGACCCCCTCAGGCGTGGAGGACAGGGCGGTCAAGATCTGGTCCGGAGACGCCGGGATCTTCGTCCAGAGAAAGACCAGAACGGTCAGGGCCGCCCCCAGATAGAGCACGACCTGCACGAGGTCGCTCCAGATGATCGAGTTCAGCCCGCCCATGAAGGTGAAGGCGAGACCGAACACCAGCAGGACGAACGAGGCGATGACGATATGTTCGGGCTCGATGTCCAGGAACATGATCATGGAAACGGCGATGGCCGCCAGATAGAGCCGTGCGCCGCTGGCCAGGATCCGGCCCACCAGATACATCACGCCGGCGGCGCGACGAGCCACGGTCCCGAAACGGACCTCAAGGAGTTCGTAGACCGTGCTGACCCGCGCGGCGTAGAAGCGGGGGATTAACACCCAACCCACGACAAAGGCCGCGATCAGGGGCCCTGCGACGGCCGCCAGATAGGCGTAGTCACCCCGGTAGCTGTTATCGGGCACACCCAGGAAGGTCGCGGCCGATTGAACCGTCGAGAGCACCGACACGGCGACCAGCCAGGTCGGTGCTTTGTGAGAGGCGAGAAAATACTGATCGGCTCTGACGATCCGACGCCGCGAAGAGAGATAGCCAGCAAGCGCCAGAACGGTGACGTAGCCACCGAGGACGGTCCAGTCGAACGCGGTAAAACTCAAAGGCATGAAAGGCGTCCGAAGCGAAAGAGACGGCGGGCGGGACGACCGCGACCCAAGTCGCGGTCGTCGAGCTTACACCCCTAGCGCCGGAGCGTGACGCTGATGCCGAAGTTGCGACCCAACACGTCGTAGGTGTCCGGATAGGTGTTGAAGGCCCCCGAGTTCAGCGGAAGCGGTGGCTCCTTGTCGAACAGGTTGTCGACGCCCACGGTGACCCTCAGTCCCTCGACCCAGCGCGGCTCGTAGGCGACGTTCAGGTCGACATAGTCATAGGCCTCGATCACCTCGCTGCTGCCAGGCGAGCTGTCTCGCACCTCGCCGATCCGCTTCCAGCCGACCTGGAAGGTCAGGGGATCGACATCCCAGGTCACGGTGGCCCGGTGGCGGTAGTCGGGGCTGACGAGGGTGACGAGATCGGACGAGCAGCGCGCGCCGTAGGAAGCCTGGCAGTTGACCGGAGCCAGCGCCGCGTTTCTCTGGATTGTGTACTCGGTGACGATGCTGGCCTGGTAGCCGAGGGTCAGCCGTTCGCCTGGCAGTCCAGCCGGCGGTTCGAACCCATAGGTGAAGTCCAGATCGACGCCCTCCTGCTGGATCAGGGCCAGGTTCCGGTCATCGACGAAGGCGTCGCGGATGCGGCCGGTGGTGGGATCGCGGGTGACCGCCGCGCAGAGCGGATTATCGGCGCGGGGATCGGTAATGTAGCAGCTGGTGATGGCGTCGACCGGCTGGATCTGACCGACGGCGTCGGAGATCTGGATGTCGTAGAAGTCGACCGCGGCACTGAACCCCGGGATGAACTCCGGGGTGAAGACCGCACCGAAGGTGCGGGTCTCGCCGGTCTCGGCGCGGATCGTGGCGTTGCCGCCGAAGAAATAGCCGCCGGTCAGGTTCAACGGGTTCCGCGAATCATAGGTCCCCCGATAACCCTGCCGGGTGCATTGATCGACATTGCCGGTACCGAGCGCGCAGGGGTCGCCCGCATAGCGCGGAAATAGGCGCGCGACCGTGACGAGATTGGCGAACGGGATCGAGAACACCGGGTTGGCGAACTCGCCGATGTTGGGATCGCGGATGACCGTCTGGAGGGTGCCGCGCAGACGCAGATTGTTGTCGACAACCCAGTTCAGACCCAGTTTGTCGGTGTCATAGTCGAGGTCCGGCCCCACCGATTTGGAGTACCAGGACCGCCGGTAGGCGCCTTCCAGGGTCAGGCTCTGGACCATGGGCAGATCGGCCAGCAGAGGGACCGAGAGTTCTGTGAAGAGCTCGTTGACCTCGATGAAGGGCGGCACCGCCGGAGCGGACTCGGCGCCCTGGTTGAACGACGTGGCGAGATCTGCCGAGTAGTAGAACTCCCCGGTCTCCTCACGGTACTCATAGCCGGCGGTGAACCCGAACGGCCCGGCCCAGCCGTTGAAGAAGTCACTGGTGTCGCCGGACACATAGGCCGAGGCCACCTGCTGGGTCCGCTCCCGGCTGCCGTAGTCGAACTCCCGCAGCAGGCTGGTGAAGTCTCCTCCGGGACCGAAGATGTCAGTGGTGTTGGCGATGCTGGCGAAGGCGGCCCGCGTGCCGTCGCCCTGGACAACGATCGATTCCGAGGACTTGCCGTACTGATAGTAGGCGTTCCAGCCGATGGCCGGGGTGAACTGGCCCCGGAAGCCGATCTGGGCCTGCCAGGTGTCGCGATCGTTCTCCGCGAATGTTGTGCCGAGTTCCCCCAAGGAGCGCGCCACGTTCACATTGGCCACGCCGTTGACGAAGGTCAGCCGCGCTCTGGCTTCGGGCGTCAGGAAGGGGTTGCTCTGCGAGATCTGGACGTTGATCCCCGCCGCCCCCGTCGTCGGGGGGTTCTGACCCGATCGGGTTCCGCCCTGGGTCCGGACGTTGGAGTACATGAAGCGCCCGTACGCCTCGATGCCGTCGGTCACATCGTATTTGAAAAAGGCGCTCGCATTGGTTCGCTCCAGCGGTTGAACGAGCAGGAATCGCGATGTGTAGTCGGTGGTCTGGGGGGTCAGGGTGAAGTTGGCGTTGGCGTCGAACGAGAAGGTCTGGCCGCTGGCCACGTCGCGGAAATTGCCGCCGATCGGCAGGGTGGCCGCGCCGCGCGCGGCGTAGGGACGATCCCCGGCGAGGAGCGCGTCGCGCTCGCTGTATTCGACGAAGCCGACGAGGCTCCCGCGACCGCCGAGGGACACGCCCCCGATAGCGTTCAGGCTGTATTGGGATCCGCCGTCCTCGACCGAGCGATAGTTACCGGTGACCTCGAAGCCGTCGAAGTCGTCGTTGATGACGAAGTTGACCAGGCCGGCCACGGCGTCGGCGCCGTAGACCGCAGCCGCGCCTCCGGTCAGGACATCGACCCGTCGCAGCAGCGCGGCGGGAATGGCGTTCACATCCACGGCGTTGCGAAACGAGAAGGGGACCGCCCGCGTCCCGTTGATCAGCACCAGAGTCCGGTTCTGGCCGAGGCTGCGAAGGTCCAGCGTCTGAGCCCCGAAGGCGTCGCTGCCGACGGAGGTGGAGTTTACGCCACCCGCCAGCTGAGGAACCTTGACCGAAAAATCCTCCACGGTCACGGCCCGCTGAAGCTGGATCTGCTCGCCCTGCAGCGCGCTGATCGGGCTCGTGGACGACAGACCGGCGTTGGGAATCCGAGTGCCCGTGACGATGATGTCCTCGACACTGGCCTGGGTGTCATCGTCGGGTGGTGATGTCTGGGGCTGGGCCGTCTGGGCCAATGCCGGTCCAGCGACCAGAGCAACGCCCACTGCTCCGAGCGCCACTGTGGAACGCAGACGTGTCGCGAGTTTACGCATAACGAACCCTCCCCTGATGTCTCCCTCCGCCTCGAAAGCGGTATCAGACCAATCTAATACCAATGAGATTTGGGGCGCAACCGCTTTTTCGGTCCGGCCAAGTGAATGAAAAGCAGTCGCTTCGGGAGGCAGTGCACGGCGGCCGCAACCGAGGCCTGCTGGCCTTGGTGTTGGCGGAAGCGCGAGCCGTGACCCCGTTACCGGAGGCTCGGAACCGCCCGACCAGCTTTCTCCGATCGAGAACTGGCAGTGCGCGGTTGGTGAGGGAGGAGAGCCGAAGCTCAGGCTGCACTGCAGACTTTCGCCGCGCTTTCGCGTCCAATTGCGCGTCGCCAAGCGGACATTCGCAGTGTCGCCTAAGAGCCAAACTCGGTCATAGCCACCGGCTTTCCGCGCGCTCGAGCGCTGCCATTGGCAGCTAACGCCCCTGACTCTGGAAGCGGCAATAGCCCCAATAAGCTGTTCATCGCGTCGCAGGGCGTTTCAACGAAGTTAGCAAAAATGCCCCCCCCTAATGCCCCCCTTCGACGAAAACGATTTGAACAAGGAGCATCTCTTGACCGCCGATTGGCGGTAGGTATCTGATTTTTATAACGGAAACTGGTGGGCGGCGACGGGTTCGAACCGCCGACCCTTTCGGTGTGTAAAAACCGTCGTCGCGGGCGCGGGCGCGAACTGACCGCCCAGGCTAGGACGCTTCGGGTGGGAGCTTTGCACGCTTTGCGCGCTCCGTGGCCCCCAGCTTGGGCCGACAGCGAGCTTGCCCGAGACGGATCTTTTCCGCCGGTGCCATGTGATCGCCAACACTCGCAAAGATGCTGCTGATCGGACCGATATGCTTGCGCATGGATACTGCGCGGGGCAAATCAGGACAGCGGTCGACCATGCTTACACTGAGATATCCGTTCCGCTTCAGCAGACGCGCCAGAACGGGCCGTATCTTCGCCAGAGTGATGTCGCGGGCCTTCCACCTCTGAGGATTGTGGCGGAGGCGCTTCTGGCCCGCGAGGCGGAGAGCGGCAGTAGCGTCAGACGCCCGAAACGGTCGGCCAGCCGCGCCAAGTCTTCGATCAGCGCCTCGTCCGCCACCTTCGTCTCAAGGCTGGCGCGGCGTCGCGCCATCACTCGATCGAAGAGCGCCGTATCGATCAGCGGGTCAAAGATTTGCAAACGATTCCACTCTGCTCGCGGAACGTTGATGCGGGGTCTTCCCATCCTCTGGTGGAATTTTCCGTAGCAGTGGACGCCGATCGTCAGTTCGTTTTCCAGCACAGAGACCACGCTCCGGGCGATCCAGGGCTTCCCCCGCCGATCATGTCCTTCCGCGTTCAGCTCACGCGCGATCTCTGCTGGGAACAAACCGTCTTCGCCATAAGCGGTGAATATTCGGCGCAGGACCTTCAACTCCTCCTCGGGGCCGGGACAGAGACCGAACCTGCGGATCGGACCCTTCCCGGCGCGCACCGGATGATGGACCGTCGTGAGTCCGGATTCAGAGCGCAAAGGCATTTTTGTGAACCCGTACGGAGCCGTTGATCCCGCAACCCCACCGGCCACTTGAACGCGCCGGATGCCCGCCCGTATTCTCTCAGAAAGCTGACGGCTGTACTCGGCAGCCATGACGCGCTTGACGGTCTTGAGGATTGACGCCCCTTGGGACGCGTCGTTTTCGAACGCCTCCGCGCAGTACAAGACCCTCACGCCCGCCTTGCGGCAGAGGAACTCATAGTGAGCGCCTTCATCGGGATCTTGAAACCGGCCCCAACGGCTCACATCCGTCACGAGAATAGCCGCGAACGGGGGGTCTGCGAGGACATCACGAAGAAGACCCCTTAGCCCCTCGCGTCTTTTGATGCTCAGCCCGCTTTTGCCTGCATCGCTGTAGGTCTTGATGATCTCATAGCCATGCCGCTCGGCGAAGGCCTGGTTGAGCGCATCCTGAGACGCGAACGATTCCGTCTGCACATTTGTCGACATCCGCAGATACTGCGCCGCCGGGATCGGACCGTTTGGTTCTGCGGGGCCATCCGTCATCTTCGTCTTGCCGGTCACGCCCCGTCTCCACCTGCGGCCCTCGCCCGTCGCGACGCCCACGCACGTCGCATTTGCTCAGCCCGATCCGTCGGATACCCGATCTGCTCATAGAGGGCGTCCATCGAGCCGAACTGCTTTCTCAGCGTCGCGGCGCATGGAATATCACCCCGACGATTGATCAAGGCGACGCTCAGATGACCGGTCTCTTTGAGGATCCGACGCAGCCGGATCTTGACGGTCTCATTGTCCAGAGGCTCGCTGTTCTGGCGATCTCGATCGATGCGCACGAATCCGACCTGACGAATCGCGGCCTGCAGAGATCCAAACCGCACGACGTAGCGCCGCACAGCAAAGCGACCGAACGACTCCACAAGCGAACGGTCCAGTCGTGTGTGCTGAGCGAGCAGTCGCCGAAGCTCAGCCAGCAGGAGGGCGTCTGTGACACGCCGGGGTCCATCTCCATCGAGACGCGCTTGCGCTTCACTGAACACCCCCGGATCGATCATGGGCGGGAGCACCGTTCTTCGGGACCATGCGTCACGCGGACGTATCGGTGAGGTCTCCCCCAGAAGGATTTCACGCCTGCCCAAGGCGAGAACGCCGATGACGAGTTCATTGCGCAGAATGCTGCGTACCCGACGAGCCGTCCAGGACTGGCCCCAACGCGTGGGGCGGTCCTCGCCGTTCAAGGTCGCGGCCGCCGCAACGGCGCTCTGAACCTCATCCACAAAGAGTTCGAAAACGCGTCGCACCGCGGCAACCTCTTCAGGCGGACCCCACACGACACGCACCGAGGTGGCTCCCTTGGGTTTGCGCTCTTCGCGCGCGAGGACGCGGGGCTCATCGTCGCCCGGCGGCGACGACGCACGACTAAAGCCAAAGGGGACGTTCCCGCCTGGCCAGAGCCCACTGTCTCTGCGCAGCTTCTGGCCGGAGCGAACATCCGCCGATCGTTGTCGACTGAACTCAGCGGCCAGAAGCCTTTGGACCGACGTGACGATCGCTGAATCGGCTGTCGGTTTCGAGGTCGCCGGCTCGCTGCAGTATCGGACCGCGACCCCGGAGGAGCGGCACAAGAACTCGTAGTGCGCAGCCTCATCGGGGTCCTGATAGCGCCCCCATCGACTGACGTCGAAGACGATGACGGAGGAATACTCAGGATCATCGACCACGTCGGCCAGGAGCGCCATCAAACCGGTTCGGCCCCGCGTCGACAGCCCGCTCCGCCCGGCATCGATATACGTCCGTACGATTTCATAGCCATGTGAGGCGCAATAGTCGGCGATGGCCTGCATCTGGAGCCCGATCGAAGTCTTCTGCTGACGCGTGGACATCCGGATGTATTGGGCGGCGGGTCTCAGGACGCGGGGCACAGACGCGATTGGAACCGGGGGCGGGGCTGGTCGAGACAGAGCTTGCGCCGGCCCGCAATCAACGATGAGCAACGGGCCGGCCTGTTGTGCGGGATGCGCCGTCACCGGCTTGACCGACACCCATCTGTTCGCGGCCCTCGGAGCCCCCACCCCGACGGCGTCGGGGACACGCCGGGCCCTGCGCGCCTGCGCATGCTGAAGCCTCTCCGTACGGGTTCGCATCTCCCCGACGGCCGGGTAGAGGGCCTCCAGAGGGCCGAAACGCCGTCTCAGGGTGTTTGAGTTCGGCAGATCGTCGCAACCGTCTATGACCCGGATGCTGAGATGGCCCTCTTCGGCCAGGCGTCGCTCCAAGGCCGGGCGAACCTTCGCCCAGGTCAGATCCTCCTTGCGCCAGGTTCGACGACCCGTCGATCTGGTCTCTCCCGCGAGATCGAAAGCCCTCCTCAGGCTTCCAAAGCGGCGGGTGTAGACGCTCGGGGCGACGAGACCGCGACGCGCGACGAGGCTATGGCTGAGCACGCCATGCGCGTCTCCAAGGCACCGAAGAGCGTTTATGAGTTCGGTGTCGGTGTGGTTCTGACGCACGCGGGCAGCACGCCGCGTCGCTGCGTCTTGGAAGACCTTGAGGCTGACCATCGGCCGAAGATGACGAACTCTCGACCACTGCGTCGCTGGCAGCTTGATGCGATCGCCGAGGTGGTTGACGCTCTTGGCGAAGGTCAGGATCCCGGCCGTCAGGGTATTGTCCAGAACAGCCCCGACCCTCGCGCTTGTCCAGGTCGCTTCACGATGTTTCACACCGTTTCGGTCGAGGCCCCTCGCGATTTCAAGAGCCGAACGACCCTCCCGGACGAACTGCCGGAAGATCCGTCTGACCACAGAGACCTCCTCGGCATTCGACCATTCGTATCGAAGGGGCCGTCGGAGACGGGCTGGGTCGACAGCGCCCGCCTGCAACTCCGCTCGAGCGGCCGCCGGATCGACAGCGATTTTCGCGAAGCCGTACGGAGCCTTTCCGCCGAGGCATCCACCGAACAGGAGGGCCTGACGATTCCCCGCCTTGGTTCGGGTCGAAAGCGAGCGGCTGAACTCCGCCGCCATGGCACGACGAACGCCCTTGAGCACCGAAGCGGCTGGGCTGCCGTCATTGGCGAACAATTCGGAGCTGTAGATGACGTCGACCCCGGCCTCGCGGCAGATGAACTCGTAGTGACTGGCCTCATCGGAGTCCTGGAACCGCCCCCAGCGCGTCACATCGGCGACGATGATCGCCTCGAAGTCAGGAGAGGCGAGAACATCGTTGATCAGAGCCATCATGCCGTGACGACTGCGGATCGAGACGCCGCTCACCGCTTCGTCCGTGTACGTCCGGATGATCGCGTAACCCTGCCGTGTGGCGAACGCGGCGTTGATTTCAGTCTGTCTGGCCAGCGAGTAGTGTTGCTGGGAATCTGACATGCGCAGGTATTGCACCGCCCGGATCGGGTCACTGACGCCTGACGCTGACATGGTGGGTGACGACCAACACGAGTGAAGTCTAAACCCTAGGCTGTGCAGCTTCAGCCGACCCCATCACGTTCAGGTCATGGAGCAGCCTTTCAGGAGACGGCGTCGGGTCAACAGCGGGATCACGAGGACGACCGTAGTCGTTCAATCGGAGCCCGAAGAAAGATCCAAGTGCGTCGGCCGCGATGCCATCTTCATGTACCGAAGCGAATAAAGGCGGCCCAGTCCTCCATAAGCTGCCTTCGCTTCGCGATCATGTCTCCGCGCCGATAGGCCGCCTCGACCTTGTTTCCGATGGTATGGGCCAGAGCCAACTCGGCGAGTTCATTCGGATATGTGGTTCGCTCGGCGATCCAGTCACGGAAGGTTGAGCGAAAGCCGTGAGGCACCGCGTCTTCCCCCATCCGCCTCAGGACAGCGGAGAGTGTCATGTCAGAGACCGGTCCTCCCGACGGCGCGCGGAAAACTGCGGTGTCCCGATGTCCAGGGCGCTGACTTTGGAGGACAGCCAGGGCCGCCTTGGAAAGAGGGACGCGGTGCTCCTTTCCGGCCTTCATTCGCTCCGCCGGAACCGTCCAGACGGCCTCGTCCATATCAATCTCCGCCCAGAGAGCACCCCGGACCTCGCCGGACCGGGCGGCTGTGAGGATCGCGAACTCCAGCGCCCGCGCACCTAGGCCTTCTGCATTCTTCAATCGGCCCATGAAGGCGGGCATGGCATCCACGGCGAGAGCCTTGTGATGCACGACCCGGCGCAACTGGGCGGGATTCGCCAACAATTTGTCCAGGTGCCCGCGCCACCGGGCGGGGTTTGGGCCTGTGCGAAACTCCCGGGCTGTCGCCCAGTCAAGGACGCGTTCCACGCGCCCGCGTAGTCGTGTCGCCGTCTCGGTCTTCTCGATCCAAATCGGCTCGAGCACCCTTAGAACGTGAGCGGACTCAATCCTGGAGACGTCGAGGCTGCCGAGGACCGGATAGGCATAGGTCGACAGCGTTGATGTCCACTGATCACGATGCTTGCTGTTCCGCCAGGCACTCCCATGGGCGGCGACATAAGCATCCGCAGCATTGCGAAACGTCATCCTGGTCTTCTGACCGGATCTCAGCATGCTCCGGGCCGTTCGTCCGGCCTCGATCGGATCGACCCCTCCCTTGATCGCTGCACGGGCGTCGCGAGCCGCCTCCCTCGCCCGGGCCAGGGTGACATCCGGGTAGCCCCCAAGCCCCATCTCTCTCCGACGGTCGCCAATCGTGGCGCGCAAAATCCAGCTCCGACCACCGGACGGAAGGACCTGCAGGGCCAGCCCTGCGACGCCACCCACCATATGGAGACCTGGCTGTGTCAGCCTTGAGACAGCGAGCGGTCCCAGCTCTCTGGCTTTACGCGGCATGAGTTTATTTTCCGAATTGGAATCGAACTTTTGATAGCACG
>NCEB01000025.1 GCA_002280475.1 Brevundimonas subvibrioides | reverse complement strand
CGACGTGATCCTGCCGGGCTCGGCCTACACCGAGAAATCCGGCACCTACGTCAACACCGAAGGCCGCGTGCAGATGGCCGACCGCGCCACCTTCCCGCCGGGCGACGCCCGCGAGGACTGGGCGATCCTGCGGGCGCTGTCGGCGGCTCTGGCCAAGACGCTGCCCTTCGACGCGCTGGCCGGCCTGCGCAAGGCGCTCTATGCGGCCCACCCGCATTTCGCCGCGCTCGACCGGCTCGATCCGGCGGACGCCTCGGGGCTCGGCACGCTCGCCGATCTCGGCGGCAAGGCCGAGAAGACCGGCTTCGTCTCGCCGGTCGTCGATTTCTACCAGACCAACCCGATCGCGCGCGCTTCCGCCGTGATGGCCGAGTGTTCGGCGCTGGCCTCGGGCCGGCTGCAGCAGGCGGCGGAGTAAGCGGCCATGAACTGGGACCTCGTTCTCGATCTCGCGATCATGCTGGGCAAGAGCTTCCTGCTCATCGCCTGCCTCCTGGTCTTCATCGCCTATATCCTGCTGGCCGATCGCAAGATCTGGGCGGCGGTGCAGTTGCGGCGCGGCCCCAACGTGGTCGGGCCCTTCGGCCTGTTCCAGAGCTTCGCCGACCTGCTGAAATTCGCCTTCAAGGAGCCGATCATCCCGTCGGGCGCCAACAAAGGCGTCTTCCTGCTGGCGCCGCTGGTCACCTGCCTGCTGGCCCTGTCGGCCTGGGCGGTGATCCCGGTCGCCGAAGGCTGGGCGATCGCCGACATCAATGTCGGCATCCTCTATGTCCTGGCGATTTCCTCGCTCGGCATCTACGGCATCATCATGGCCGGCTGGGCCTCGAACTCGAAGTACCCCTTCATGGGCGCGATGGTCTCCTACGAGGTCTCGATCGGCTTCGTCATCATCACCGTCCTGCTCTGCGTGGGCTCGCTCAACCTCTCGGCCATCGTCGAGGCGCAGAACACGAGCTGGGGCATGCTGCGCTGGTTCTTCTTGCCGCTGTTCCCGATGTTCGTGATCTTCTTCATCTCGGCGCTGGCCGAGACGAACCGGCCGCCCTTCGATCTTCCCGAGGCGGAATCGGAGCTCGTCGCCGGCTACATGGTCGAATACTCCTCGACGCCCTATCTGCTGTTCATGCTCGGCGAATACGTGGCGATCATGACCATGTGCGCCATGATGGTGATCCTGTTCCTCGGCGGCTGGCTGCCGCCGTTCCCGGTCGCGCCCTTCACCTGGGTGCCGGGCGTCGTCTGGTTCATGATCAAGGTCTGCGGCGTCTTCTTCATGTTCGCGATGGTGAAGGCTTTCGTGCCGCGCTACCGCTACGATCAGTTGATGCGGCTGGGCTGGAAGGTCTTCCTGCCGCTGTCGCTGGCCTCGGTCGTGGTCGTCGCCTTCGTGCTGCAGCTCACGGGCTGGGGGCCTGTGCGCTGATGGCGGTCTCGGCCGGGCTGATCGGCGCGCTGATCGGTTTGGTGCTGGGGATCGTGGAGTACAGGATCGTGTCGGGCGTCGTCATCGCGGCGCTGCGCCGGACCGATCGATCGACGACGCAGGCGGAGCGCGACGACTACGAGCGTCGCATTCGCTGGCTCAAGGTGGCGCTGGCCGTTCTGATGATCGGCGGCACGCCGGTGATGGGTTACGTGATCGGCCGGACCGTGTTCGGCTGAGTGGGAAGGACGAAGGCGATGTCGCTCGCACAAGCCGCCAAGGGCCTGTTGCTGAAGGAGTTTGTCGGCGCGTTCGCGCTGTCGATGCGCTATTTCTTCAAGCCGAAGGCGACCATCAACTATCCCTTCGAGAAGAATCCGCAGAGCCCGCGCTTCCGCGGCGAGCATGCCCTGCGCCGCTATCCCAATGGCGAGGAGCGTGATCTGCCCGGCCCAGGCCATCACCATCGAGGCCGAGCCCCGCGACGACGGCAGCCGCCGCACCACGCGCTACGACATCGACATGGTGAAGTGCATCTATTGCGGCTTCTGCCAGGAGGCCTGCCCGGTCGATGCGATCGTCGAGGGGCCAAACTTCGAATTCGCCACCGAAACCCGCGAGGAGCTGTTCTACGACAAGGACCGGCTGCTCGCGAACGGTGCCCACTGGGAACGCGAGATCGCCCGCAACATCGCGATGGACGCCCCCTATCGCTGAGGCTTCGGCCAGACCCGTCGTGCGGTTGTCGCAGCCGGTGGGCCTGACTATAGACGCTCCAAACGGCGGCCGGCGAGAGTCGGGCGCAGGTGAACACGAGAGCCGCCCGCCGGGGCGGAAAGGCTGACCGAGATGAATGCCGCAGCGGCTTTCTTCTATCTGTTCGCAGGCATCACCGTCGCTTCGGCGTTCATGGTGGTGACCTCGCGCAACCCCGTTCACTCGGTGCTCTTCCTGATCCTGGCCTTCGTCAACGCGGCCGGGTTGTTCCTGTTGCTGGGAGCCGAATTCCTCGCGATGCTGCTGATCGTCGTCTATGTCGGCGCGGTCGCGGTGCTCTTCCTCTTCGTGGTGATGATGCTCGACGTCGATTTCGCCGAGTTCCGCCAGGGCTTCCTGAACTACCTGCCGATCGGCGCACTGATCGGCCTGATCTTCGCGGTCGAGCTGCTGCTCGTCGTCGGCGCCTGGGTCATCGACCCGCAGATCGTCCGCGCGCCCGTCGCCGCCATTCCCGCCGGCATCACCAACACCGAGGCGATCGGGCGGGTGCTCTATACCCAGTATGTCTACTACTTCCAGGCCGCCGGTCTCGTCCTGCTCGTCGCCATGATCGGGGCGATCGTGCTGACCCTGCGCGACCGCCCCGGCATCAAGCGCCAGGACATCGCGCAGCAGAACGCGCGCACCAAGGCGACCGCCATGGAGGTCAAGAAGGTGCAGCCGGGCGCCGCGCTGCCGGAGGAGACGGTCTGATGATCGGGCTTGGCCACTACCTCGCCGTCGGGGCGATCCTGTTCACGCTGGGCGTGCTCGGCATCTTCCTGAACCGCAAGAACGTCATCGTCATCCTGATGTCGGTCGAGCTCATCCTGCTCGCGGTGAACCTGAACTTCGTCGCCTTCTCGAGCTTCCTGAACGACATCGTCGGGCAGATCTTCGCGCTGCTGGTGCTGACGGTCGCCGCGGCGGAAGCCGCCATCGGGCTCGCCATTCTCGTCGTCTACTTCCGCAACCGCGGCACGATCGCGGTGGAAGACATCAACATGATGAAAGGCTGAGGCGCGCACGCGTCCGGAAGCTGCCCCATGTTATACAAACTGATCGTCTTCCTCCCACTTGTCGGCTTCCTGATCGCAGGCCTCTTCGGGCGTCTGATCGGCGCGCGCGGCTCGGAGATCGTCACCACCTCGCTGCTGGTCGTCTCGGCCGTCCTGTCCTGGGTCGCCTTCTTCAATGTCGGTTTCGGCGCCGGCACGACCCGCATCCAGGTCGCGACCTGGATGTCCTCGGGTGGGCTGCAGGTGGACTGGGCCTTCCGTGTGGACACGCTGACCGTGGTGATGCTGGTCGTGGTCAACACCGTCTCCTCGCTCGTGCATGTCTACTCGATCGGCTACATGCACGAGGATCCGCACCGGCCGCGCTTCTTCGCCTATCTGTCGCTGTTCACCTTCGCCATGCTGATGCTGGTGACCGCCGACAACCTGTTGCAGATGTTCTTCGGCTGGGAGGGCGTCGGCCTCGCCTCCTATCTGCTGATCGGCTTCTGGTACCAGAAGCCGTCCGCCTGTGCCGCGGCGATGAAGGCCTTCATCGTCAACCGCGTCGGCGATTTCGGCTTCCTGCTCGGCATCTTCCTGGTCTTCGTGCTGACCGGCTCGGTCGCCTTCGACACCATCTTCCCGCAGATCGCCGGCCTGACCGAGAAGACCTTCCGCTTCCTCGGCTATGATTGGAACGCGCTGACGCTGACCGCGCTGCTCTTGTTCATGGGCGCCATGGGCAAGTCGGCCCAGTTCCTGCTGCACACCTGGCTGCCCGACGCGATGGAGGGCCCGACGCCGGTCTCGGCCCTGATCCACGCCGCGACCATGGTCACCGCCGGCGTCTTCATGGTCGCGCGCCTGTCGCCAATCTTCGAATACGCTCCGGTGGCACTCACCGTCGTCATCGTCGTCGGCGCGACGACCGCGTTCTTCGCCGCCACCGTCGGCCTCGTCCAGAACGACATCAAGCGCGTCATCGCCTACTCGACCTGCTCGCAGCTCGGCTACATGTTCGTCGCGCTCGGCGTCGGTGCCTATTCGGCCGGCGTCTTCCACCTCTTCACCCATGCCTTCTTCAAGGCGCTGCTGTTCCTCGGTGCCGGCTCGGTCATCCACGCGATGCACCATGAGCAGGACATGCGGAACATGGGTGGCTTGAGGAAGCACATCCCGCTGACAGCGGCCGCCATGACCATCGGCACGCTGGCCCTCACAGGTTTCCCGCTCTTCGCCGGCTACTTCTCCAAGGACGCGATCATCGAGAGCGCCTATGCCGCGGTCGCGCACAAGGGCTTCGCCGCCTCCTATGCCTATGTGCTGTTGGTGGTCGCCGCCTGCATGACCTCGTTCTACTCCTGGCGCCTCTACTTCATGACCTTCGAGGGCAAGCCGCGCTGGGGTGCGGATGCCCACGCGTCTCATGCCCACGCGTCTCATGGCCACGCGTCTCATGGCCACGCCGCGCATGGCCACGACGATCATGCCCATGCCGCCCATGCGTATGACGACCATCAGGGCCATGGCCACGACCACAAGCCGCATGAGAGCCCGCTGGTGATGCTGATCCCGCTCGCCGTGCTCTCGCTCGGCGCGGTGGCCGCCGGCTTCGCCTTCAAGGGCGCCTTCATCGGCGCTGGCTACGACGCCTTCTGGAAGGCTTCGCTCTTCACGGGCAAGGACAACCATATCCTGCACGAGATGCACGAGGTGCCGAAATGGGTGATCTGGTCGCCCTTCGTCGCCATGCTGATCGGCTTCGTGTTGGCGCTCTACATGTACGTCCTGCGCCCCGGCGTGCCCGGCAAGCTCGCGGCCGCCAACCCGGTCCTGTACCGTTTCCTGCTCAACAAGTGGTATTTCGACGAGATCTACGACTTCCTGTTCGTGAAGCCGTCGATGTGGATCGGCAAGTTCCTCTGGAAGAAGGGCGACGGCTTCGTCATCGACGGCATGGGACCGGACGGGATTTCCGCCCGCGTCGTCGACGTGACCAACCGGGTCGTACGGCTGCAGACCGGCTATCTCTACCACTATGCCTTCGCCATGCTGATGGGCGTCGCGGGCCTGGTGACCTGGTATCTCGTGGCGCGCGGGTGAGATGATGTTCGGCTTCGGTATCCTCACCGGTCTTCTGATCCTGCCGCTGGTCGGCGCGGCGTTCATCCTGACGCTGCGCGGCGATCAGGCTGCGGTCGAGTCCAACGCGCGCTATGGGGCGCTCGCCGCCACCGTCGCGACCTTCGTGCTCGCCTGCTTCGCCTGGGCGAAGTTCGACCCCGCTAATCCCGGCTTCCAGATGGTCGAGACCCATGCCTGGGTCTCCGACGCGATCCAGTTCAAGCTCGGCGTCGACGGCTTCTCCTTCCCCTTCGTGGTGCTGACCGCCTTCCTGATGCCGTTCTGCATCCTGGCGTCCTGGCATTCGATCACGAAGCGCGTGCGCGAATACATGGTCGCGTTCCTGATCCTCGAGACGCTGATGATCGGCGTTTTCGTGGCGCTCGACCTCGTGCTGTTCTACCTCTTCTTCGAGGGCGGCCTGATCCCGATGTTCCTGATCATCGGCATCTGGGGCGGCAAGCGGCGCGTCTACGCCTCCTACAAGTTCTTCCTCTACACGCTGCTGGGCTCGGTGCTGCTGCTGCTCGCGCTGATGGCGATGTATTGGCATGCCGGCACCACCGACATCCCGACGCTGCTGGCGCACAAGTTCCCGGCGGGCATGCAGACCTGGCTCTGGCTCGCCTTCTTCGCCTCCTTCGCGGTGAAGATGCCGATGTGGCCGGTCCACACCTGGCTGCCGGACGCTCACGTCGAGGCGCCGACCGCCGGGTCGGTCGTGCTTGCGGCGATCATGCTGAAGATGGGTGGCTACGGCTTCATCCGCTTCTCGATCCCGATGTTCCCGGAGGCCTCGGCCTATTTCGCCTCCTTCGTCTTCGCGCTGTCGGTCATTGCCATCGTCTACACCTCGCTGGTGGCGCTGATGCAGGAGGACATCAAGAAGCTGATCGCCTACTCCTCGGTGGCGCATATGGGCTTCGTCACCATGGGCCTGTTCACCCTGACGCCGCAGGGCATCCAGGGCGCGATGTTCCAGATGGTCAGCCATGGGCTGGTCTCGGGCGCGCTCTTCCTTTGCGTCGGCGTGATCTACGACCGCATGCACACCCGCGAGATTTCCGCCTATGGCGGGCTGGTCAACCGCATGCCGGTCTACGCGGTCGTCTTCATGGTCTTCACCATGGCCAATGTCGGCCTGCCCGGCACGGCCGGTTTCGTCGGCGAGTTCCTGACGCTGTTGGGCGCCTTCCGCGCCAATCCCTGGGTGGCCTTCATCGCCTGCTCGGGTGTCATCCTGTCGGCCGCCTATGCGCTCTGGCTGTACCGCCGCGTCGTCTTCGGCGAGCTGGTCAAGCCCGAGCTCAAGGACATCGCCGATCTCGATCGCCGTGAAATGGTGATCCTGATTCCGCTGGTCGTGCTCACGGTCTGGTACGGTATCCGCCCGGGGACCATCCTCGACGCCTTCGCCGCGCCGACCGAAGCCCTCATCAAGAATTATCAGGCCGCACTCACCGCCGCGAAAACGGCGATGCTGGTCGTTCAGTAAGGTCTCGCAGGATGGCTCTGCCCGCTCTCGGCCCGGCGCTTCCGGAAATCATCCTCGCGATCGGTGCCATCGGCATGGTGCTGGTCGGTGCAATCCGCGGCGAGCGGTCCACGCGCCTGCTCGAGGGCGCGGCCCTGGCGCTGTTTGCGCTGGCGCTCGTGCTGGTTCTCGCCGGCGAGGGTCGGGCGCTCACCTTCAACGGCGGTTTCGTCGTCGACAGCTTCGCCCGCTTCTTTAAGGTGCTGACTCTGCTGGGGGCCGCCGCGGCGATCCTGCTCTCCTCGGACGCCCTCCGCCGCGACGGCTCGATGCGCTTCGAGTTCCCGATCCTGATCGTCCTGTCGACGATCGGCATGATGATGATGATCTCGGCCAACGACCTCATCAGCCTCTATGTCGGCCTCGAACTGCAGTCGCTCGCGCTCTATGTCGTCGCCGCCTTCGACCGCGACAATCCGAAATCGACCGAGGCCGGCCTGAAGTACTTCGTCCTTGGCGCGCTCTCCTCGGGCATGCTGCTGTACGGCGCCTCGCTGGTTTACGGCTTCACCGGCACGGTCAACTATGCCGGCATCGCCGCGGCGGTCCAGGGCGGGAATCCCGGGATCGGCCTGATCTTCGGCATCGTCTTCATCGCCGCCGGCGTCGCCTTCAAGATCTCGGCCGTGCCGTTCCACATGTGGACGCCGGACGTCTACGAGGGCGCGCCGACTCCGGTCGCCGCCTTCTTCGCCTCCGCCCCCAAGATGGCGGCGATGGCGATGGTCGTGCGCATCTTCGTCGGGGCCTTCCCGGGCGCGCTGCATGAATGGCAGCAGATCGTCATCTTCATCGCCATCGCCTCGATGGCGCTCGGCGCCTTCGCCGCGATCGGCCAGACCAACATCAAGCGCCTGCTCGCCTACTCCTCGATCGCCAATATGGGCTATGCGCTGGTCGGTCTCGCCGCCGGCACGGCCAATGGCGTCCAGGGTGTGCTGGTCTATATGGCGATCTACCTCGCCACCACGCTCGGCGCCTTCGCCTGCGTGCTGCTGATGCGCCGCGACGGCAAGGCGGTCGAGGAGATCGGCGAACTCGCCGGCCTCTCGCGGACCAATCCGTGGATGGCCTTCGCGCTCTCGATGATGATGTTCTCGCTCGCCGGCATCCCGCCGCTCGCCGGGTTCTGGGCGAAGTTCTACGTCTTCCTCGCCGCCATCGACGCCAAGCTCTATGTGCTGGCCGTGGTCGGCGTCGTCACCAGCGTCATCGGCGCCTACTACTATCTGCGCCTCGTCAAGGTGATCTATTTCGACGACGCGAAGCCCGCTTTCGAGAAGGGCGATGTCGGCGTGCGGGCCGTGCTGCTGGTCTCCGCGCTCTTCGTGCTGGCGCTCTCGCTGCTGCCGGCTCCACTGCTGAACTCGGCCGGCGCGGCGGCGAAGTCGCTGTTTTGAGGCGCGGCCGTCATGGTCGGGCTTGTCCCGACCATCCACGTCTTCCTCTGTCGCGACCTGTGTTCAAGACGTGGATGCTCGCCACAAGGGCGAGCATGACGGCGTGGTTCCCAATGGGACGCGTATGTTAGGCGACCTCGCCCGCGCCGCCGGCTACCGGCTGATCGTCCGTGACGAGGTCGGCTCGACCATGGAGGAGGCGCGGCGCGCGCTCCAGCAGGGCGATCCCGGCCAGCTCTGGGTCGTGGCGCGCAGTCAGAATGCCGGGCGCGGGCGCCATGGCCGGCAATGGAGTTCGCCGCCGGGCAATCTCTATGCGAGCCTTCTCCTGGTGAACCCCTGCGAGCCGGCGCTGGCGCCGCAACTCGGCTTCGTCGCGGGGCTCGCCCTGCACGATGCCGCCGCGCGTGTGACCGGGCTGGCGGCGCCACGGCTCGCGCTCAAATGGCCGAACGATCTGCTCGTCGACGGCGCCAAATGCTCGGGCCTGCTGCTCGAGGGCGAGAGCGGGGCAGGGCGCTTCGCCGTCATCGCGGGCCTCGGCATCAACATCGCGTCCTGCGCTCAGGGAACGCCCTATCCGGCGAGCTTCCTGCGCGCCCATCGGCCCGACGTCACCATCGAGGCGACGCTGGCGGCGCTGGCCGAGGCCTTCGCCGAGCGCTTCGCCATCTGGCGGCGGCCCGGCGGCTTCGGCCCCACCCGGCAGGCCTGGTTGGAGCGGGCGGCGTTCCTCGGCCAGACCATCACCATCCGCCCGCCCTCGGGCACCGTCACCGGTGTCTTCTCCGGCCTCGACCCCGGCGGCCGGCTGCTGCTCGAAACGGCGGGCGGGACACGGGCCTTCGATGCGGGCGATCTGTTCTTCGGCGCCGCCATCCCCGAGGACGCGCCCCGCTGACGGCAGCGTCCGCTCCCGGCGAACCGTTGACGCCGCGCCGCTATGGAGCCCTGCAGCGTCGCGTGTTAGGGCTCCCGCACCATCCCGGCGCCGCCGGCTGTCGATCAGTCAGGATTCTTCGTGACCCGTTCCAAAGACCAGCTTGTTTTCGTTCCCCTCGGTGGCCTCGGTGAGATCGGCATGAACGCCGCCCTCTACGGCTATGGGCCGGAGGGGAGGCGGAAATGGATCCTCGTCGATTGCGGCCTGTCCTTCGCCGGCCCGGAGGCTCCGGGCGTCGACATCGTGCTGCCGGACCTGCGCTACATCGTCGAAGAGCGGGCGAACCTGCTCGGCATCGTGATCACCCACGCCCATGAGGACCATATCGGTGCGCTCGCCGCGCTCTGGCCGTCCCTGCGCGCGCCGGTCTACTGCACGCAGTTCGCCGCCGGGCTCCTCGCCACGCGCCGCCTCTCGGAGCCGGGCGCTCCCAAGGTGCCGATGCACACCGTCGCCCAGGGCGGCCGCATCACGCTCGGCCCCTTCGACATCGAATTCGTGCCCGTCGCGCATTCGATTCCGGAATCGAATGCGCTCGCGATCCGCACCCCCGTTGGCCTCGTCGTCCACACCGGCGACTGGAAGATCGACGTGACGCCGCAGGTCGGCCTGCCGACCGACGAGAAGCGCCTGCGCGAGCTCGGCGAAGAGGGCGTGCTGGCGCTGGTCTGCGACTCGACCAACGTGATGCGCGACGGCACCTCGCCGAGCGAGGCCGATGTCGCCGCCAAGATCAAGGAACTGGTGCACTCGGCCCCCGGTCGCGTCGCGGTCACCACCTTCGCCTCCAATGTCGCCCGGCTGCGGGCGGTGGCGGAAGCGGCGATGGCCGATCAGCGCGAGGTCGTTGTCGTCGGCCGCGCCATGGACCGCGTCATCGATGTCGCCCGCGAATGCGGCTATCTCGACGGCATCCCGGCCTTCCGCTCGGCCGACACCTATGGCTACCTGCCCCGCGACAAGGTCGTGGCGCTCTTGACAGGCAGCCAGGGCGAGCCGCGCGCCGCGCTCTCCCGCATCGCCTCCGATGACCACCCCGAGATCGCGCTTTCGCCGGGCGACCGGGTGATCTTCTCCTCGCGCACGATTCCCGGCAACGAGAAGGCGGTGGGCGCCATCCAGAACGCGCTCGCCCGCGACAACATCGAGATCATCACCGACCGGACCCATCTGGTCCATGTCTCCGGCCATCCACGCCGCGAGGAGATGGCCAGGCTCTATGGCTGGCTGAAGCCGAAGATCGTGATCCCCGCCCATGGCGAGGACCTCCATCTCTCGGAGCACGCGACCTTCGCGCGCGGGCTCGGCGTCAAGATCGTGGTGCGCGCCGGCAATGGCGACGTCGTCGCGATCACCCCGGAGGGCGCCAGCAAGATCGACGAGGTCACCCATGGCCGGCTCTACCAGGATGGCAATCTCCTCGTGAACGCTCTCGAGAAGACGATCCCCGAGCGTCGCAGGCTCTCCTTCGTCGGCATGATCTCGGTCGCCGTCGCGATCGACGAGAAGGGCGGGCTCGCCGGGGACCCGGAGATCGCGGTGCTGGGCTTGCCGCCCTATACGCGCGACGGCACGGGCTTCGACGAATACGTCGCCGATGCGGTGTCGGAGCTGATCGATGGCATTCCCAAGGCGCGTCGCCGTGACCCGGAAGCGCTGCGCAATGCGCTGGAGCGCGGCCTGCGCAGCGCGGTCAACGAGGAGTGGGGCAAGAAGCCGCTGGTGCATGCGCTGGTGATCGAGGTTTAGGATCGGTCGAAGTCAGCAGGGGAGCAACATGATCGGACGTCTCAACCACGTCGCCATCGCCGTGAAGGATCTCGCCGTGGCGACCGCGCTCTATCGCGACATGCGCGACCATCCAGGCGTCACCGTCACCAAGTTCAGTGAGGTCTCGACCGGCCTGTCCCGCTATGACTACGTCGATATCCAGGCCAAGACCCAACGCCAGATCGCCGAAGAGCCGATCGACGCGGCGGTGATCCTGTTCGGCACCAACGACGCCCAGGGCATCAGTCTGGACGGCGTGATCCATGACTTCGGCACGGACGGCTGGAAGGCCGCCTATGCCCGCCGGATCGACGATCTGGTCGCCATGCTGCGCGGGCAGGGGATCGCGGTCTACTGGGTCGGGCTGCCGGAGATGAAGCGCGTCGGCTTCGACGGGCGGATGGATCTGATCAACGGAGTGGTCTCCGAGCGCATGGAGGCTCTGGGCGTGCCCTTCATCGAGACCGAGACCCTGACCCGCGACGCGGCGGGCGAATACGACGCCTATCTGCCCGAGACCGGGACCGGACGGCGGCGGCTGATGCGGGCCAGCGACGGCATCCATATGACCATGGCCGGCTATATCCGGATCGCCGAGCCGGTGGCCGCGCGGCTGAAGCGCGACGCCGGTCTGGAGACGCCGACCGAGGCGACGGCGGAGCCCGCCGGGGCGTGATCCGGGCCCTGGCCGTGCTGGCGGGTCTGACGGCGACCGGCCCGGCCGTCGTCCAGGAGCGACCCTGGACGCCTTTGCCCAGTCCCGTCAGCGCGACCTGCCCGGGGGGTCTATGTCAGCCACAGGGCCTCGGGGCCTTCTTCGACGCTCTGGACCGGGGCGGGAGGGTCAGCATCGTCCAGTTCGGGGACAGCCACACGGCGGGTGGCGACATCACCGGCTCCCTGCACTGGAGGCTGCGGGCGCGTTATCCGGGTCGGGACATCCAGCTGACGCCTCACGGTGTGGTGGGCGACACCCTGCGAGGCCTTGAGGCGCGCGAGCCGGTGCTGACGCCCGGCACGCCGACGCCGGATCTGGTCATCCTGGCCTATGGGACAAACGAGGGGTTCGACGACCTTCTGGACCCGGCGATCTACGAACGCCGCCTGCGCGACCAGCTCGCACGGCTGCGGAGCCTGTTTCCCCGGGCCTCCCTGTTGATCCTCGGTCCGCCCGAGGCCATGCGCGGTGAGGGGGGCGGCACCTGCGCTTCGGACCGCGACAGGCGCTGGAGGGCCCCGGCCATGCTTTCCGTGGTGCGAGACCTGCAGCACCGGGTCGCCGCCGAGGCGGGCGTCGCGTTCTGGGACTGGAGGGGCCGGATGGGAGGAGAGTGTTCGGCCCACGCCCTGACGCTCGGGGAGGCCCCGATGATGCGTCCGGATCATGTCCATTTCACCGGCGCGGGCGGCGACTGGATCGGCGGGCTGCTGTTCGACGACATCGCAGCGGCCCATGGCCGGGGAGGGCGCTAGGTGCTGTTCCCGACGCTCGCCTTCGGCGTCTTCTTCCTGTTCGTCTATTTCACCGCCTGGTCGCTGGATCGCGAAAACGGGCGCAGGAAGCTGTTCCTGCTTTTGGCCAGCTGGGTCTTCTATGCCCAGTGGGACTGGCGCTTCGTCGGGCTGCTGATCGCGTCGGCGGTGCTGAACTGGGGCGTCGCGGCCGTCATCGCCAGGGCCGATCAGGCGGGGCGCAGGAAGCTGTGGGTCGGCCTGGGGGTGGCCGCCAACCTGCTGATCCTGGGCGTGTTCAAATACTACGGCTTCTTCGTCGAACAGGCGGGCGAACTGTTGGCCCGTGTCGGCTGGGAGCGGGACCTGCCGCTGCTGGAGATCGTCCTGCCGGTCGGGATTTCCTTCTTCACCTTCCAGGGCATCAGCTACGTCGTCGACGTCTATCGGGGCAGGACGCCGCCGGCGAAGTCCCTGCTCGACGTCATGCTGCTGATGAGCTTCTTCCCGCATCTGGTGGCGGGGCCCATCGTGCGGGCTTCGGACCTCTTGCCCCAGTTCGATCGCGTGCCCCGCCTTACACGAGAGATGGCGGCGCACGGATTTCTGCTGATCGGCTGGGGCCTGTTCAAGAAAACGGTGATCGCGTCGGAGCTGTCGGTGCGTCTGGTCGATCCTGTCTTCTTCGATCCGTCCGCATACGGAGCGTTGGACCTGACGGCGGCGGTCTATGCCTATGCGGTCCAGATCTACTGCGACTTCTCGGCCTATTCCGACATGGCCATCGGGACGGCGGCGCTGCTGGGATACTCCTTCCCGCGCAACTTCGATCAGCCGTACCGGGCGAAGTCGATGCAGGACTTCTGGCGGCGCTGGCACATCAGCCTGTCCAGCTGGCTGCGCGACTATCTGTATGTGCCGCTGGGCGGGGGACGAAAGGGGCTGGTCCGCAGCTGCCTGAACGTCTTCATTACCATGCTGCTCGGCGGGCTGTGGCACGGCGCGGCCTGGACCTTCGTGGCCTGGGGCGCGCTGCACGGCGGGGTCCAGGTGATCGAGCGCCTGGGTCGCGCCGCCTTCGGCGACCGCAAGGTGATCCCGACCTGGATCGGCGTGATCGTGACCTTCCACATCGTCTGCCTGGGCTGGATCCTGTTCCGGTCCGAGAGCTTCCCCATGGCGATGGAGGTGCTGGCGGGGCTGGGGCGCTTCGAGGCGGCGACGATGGTGACGCCCTTCCTGCTGACGCTGATCGTCGGCGGCCTCCTCATGCACTGGCTGCCGCCGCGCGCGGTCGAGGGGATCGCCACCTGGCTGAAGCCCGCGCCGTCGCTGACCATGGGGCTGCTGGTCGGGGCCGCCCTCCTGCTGGTCGAGGCCGTGCGCCCCGACGGCGTCGCCCCCTTCATCTATTTCCAGTTCTGAGGGCGATGCGATGACCGACCGCCCCGACGATCCGGATACCCCGCTGGCCCCGTTCCCGACGGCCCTGCCGCAGTCGCCGTTCCCGCCGCTGGACGGCGAGACCGCGCCCTATCTGGAACAACAGGAAATCGAGGCCCCGCCTGCCGAGGCCGTCGTTGCCGAGGAGGTCGGCGACTGGATCGAGACCGCCGATGCCCACGACCTGCCGACCGCGCCTGAGCCTGTGCCCGCCAATCCGCTGCTGGCGCTGGGCCGGTTCGCCTTTCCGCCGGGCGAGCCGCCGGACGAGGAGGGCCTGGCCGCCCGCGACCGCCGCTGGACCAGCCGCGTCATCGTGGTCGCGACGGTGTTCCTGCTGATCTTCAACATCGCCTCGGTCCAGAACTGGACCCGGCAACAGGCTCCGGGGTGGGTGACGACCACGGTCGATCGACTGGCCGAGGTCTGGAGCGAGCAGATGGCGTCGCTCGGGGCCGACCGGCCGAGGGAAACGGTTCGCGAGGGGTATGAGCGCGCGCGGGAGGCGAGATGGTCTGCTTCTCCCCTTGCGGGAGAAGGTGGCCCGGAGGGCCGGATGAGCGGTACGGAGACACAGACGCGATGATCGGATGATTGGCTCGTCGGTGATGCCGGGTCTCACCCCTCATCCGACCTCGCGTTGCTCGGCCACCTTCTCCCGCAAGGGGAGAAGGAACTCAGCGCCTCGCCGGAGCCGTGATCCCGCCCTCGTCTCGCGTCACAACGAACGTCGCCACCGTCCGTGTCTCGAAGGGCTTGGCCAGAATGGTCGAGACGCTCCGTAGCTTCGCCTCGGCCCGCTCCGGCGTCAGGGTCAGCAGAAGGTAGCCCTTGGCCGACTGGTCGCAGAACACGACTTCGTCGTTGTTGGCGCTGAGCAGCGGGCCGATCGGCAGGGGGGCGACGGCGTCGCCGACGGAGGGGCTGGAGATGGCGCTGGTGCCGAACTCGACCGCGCGCCGGGCCCCGGCCGCGTCCTTCAGGTCATTGACCCAATAGGCGTGGCTGTCACCGGCCAGGACGATGGGCTGGACGCCAGCCTCGGCGAAGGCGGCATACAGGCGCTCGCGCCCCGCCGGATAGCCGTCCCAGCTGTCCAGGCTGAAGGGCACGCCCAGCTTGTAGAGCTGGATCACCTGACGGATGCCGGGCTGGACCGCCTCGGGCAGGCCCGAGATCAGGCCCTCGATCTGGGCCTCGGACGCCATGCGTGTGATGTCGGGGCCGTTGACGCGGGCCATGACCACCTGGTTGCCCAGCACCTGCCAGGGCTTCCCGGCGGCCTTCGAGGCCGTCAGCACCCCCTTCAGCCAGTCGCGCTGCGTCTGACCCAGCAGGTCGCGATCGGGGGCGGCCAGCGCCCGGCGAAAGGTCTCGACGTCGGGACGGCCGTCCACGACCGGCATGTCGGTCTCGTAGTCGAGTGGCTTGTCGCGGTTCAGCAGCCGGGTCTCGACCATGGCCAGGGTCGCCAGATCGCCGAACTCGAAGCTGCGGTTGACGTGGTCCAGCGACAGGCCACCCTGAGGCTCGCGGATCGGCATCCATTCGTAATAGGCGCGAAGCGCCGTGGCCTTCTTGACGGCGAAGTCGCCCTCGGTCTCCGGCTGGTGGTTCTCGGCCCCGTGCATCCAGGCGTCGTTGGACACCTCGTGGTCGTCCCAGACGCAGATGAAGGCGGCGCGAGCGTGGGCGGCCTGCAGGTCGGGGTCGGACTTGTACTGGGCGTGACGCAGCCGGTAGTCCGCGAGGGTCAGGATCTCGCGCGGCGGCTGGTGCAGGCGGCTGAGCTGGGCCCCCGTCGCGCCGCCGTAGTCGTTCTCGCGCGCGCCGTATTCATAGATGTAGTCGCCGAGGTGGAGGACGGCGTCGAGGCGAGGCTCGGCCGCCATGGCCTCCCAGGCATTGAACAGGCCACCCGGATAGAGCTGGCACGAGGCCACGCCCAGCACGACGTCGGCGGTGGGGCCCTGTGGGAGGGTGCGGACCCGCCCGACCGGGGAGGCGACGTCGCCGACGCGGAAGTCATAGGTGTAGTCGACGCCCGGACGCAGGCCCCCCGCGATCACCTTGACCGTGAAGTCGCGGTCGGGCGACGCCTCGGTGGTGCCTGAGGCGACAACCGTCTCGCCGCTGAGCGCCCGCCACGCGACCGGGACGGCGCGCGAGGTTGCGGCCCCCGGTGTGACCCGGGTCCACAGGACCACGCTGTCGGCATGGGGATCGCCGGACGCGACACCGTGCAAGAAGGCGACCGTCGGGGCCTGGCCGGGGGCCGCGACGACCGGACCGGCGACGGCGCCGACGCCGAGGCCGGTCAGGAGGCCGCGACGGTCGATGTTGAGTTCCGGCATGCCCGTCTACCTTACTTCCGCTCATCCCCGCGAAAGCGGGGACCGAGTGCTTTGGACGATGACTGTTTCACATTCCTCGCCGCTCTCAATCCCGCACATCGCGCCTCGTTTCAGGACTGGGTCCCCGCTTTCGCGGGGATGAGCGGAGAATTTTCGGCTAGTAGCTCACGGTCAGATTGACGCCATAGGTGCGCGGCTCGCCGGCGATGAAGGTGGGCAGGCCGAGGCCGTCGCCGGTGTTGCCCGCGTCCTTCAGGAAGTCCTCGTCGAGCAGGTTGTCACCGAACGCCTCGACCGACCAGTTGCCGGCGTTCGGGGTATAGCGGACCCGCAGGTTCAATAGACCATAGCTGTCCTGGAATTCGTCGACGGCGACGTCCGGCACGAAGTTGTTGGTCTGCAGGTTCGTCCGGTCGTTGTCGTTGTCGAAGAAAATCTCCGACTGCCAGGTGTAGGTCGGCTGAACCTCGACAGCGCCGCCGGCGACCGGCACCGACCACAGGGCGCCCAGGCTGAACTTGTGGTCGGGCGAGAGGCGGAACCGGTTTCCGTCGAAGATGCCGGCCTGGAAGCGCGAGTGGTTGTAGCCGTAGGTGGCATACAGGTCGAAGGTGTCGGTTGCCGACCACACCGCCTGAGTCTCGAAGCCGTAGCTTTCGGCCTCGCCGGCGTTCGTGGTGATGAACTGGGTGCCGACCTGAACCGTCGTCTGGAAGTTCTGGTAGTCGTAGAAGAAGACCGCGCCGTCCAGACGCAGGGCCCCGTCCATCGTCACGGTCTTGAAGCCGGCCTCGTAGCTGTCGACCGTCTCCTCCTCGACCTCGTTGAACACCGGCGCGCCGAACGGCGTGGTCGGCACGCCCGCAGCCAGCACCGCCGGGCGACGGCCCCGGGCATAGGTGGCGTAGAGACTGGCGTCCGGGCTGATCGCGTAGCGGCCGGTCAGGCGATAGGTGAAGCCGTCGTCCTCCAGGCTGCGCTCGCTGACGCTGCCGTTGCCGGCTGTGGGCTGGAAGGTCAGGCCGAACAGGGGGAAGGCGGCGCTGGCGGGGGCGTTGGCGGCGCCCGGCGTGGCAAGTTGGGTCACCAGTCCGCCGGTGAAGGCACCCAGGGCGGCCGCCTGAGCCAGCGACGTCGGCGTGCCCTGCGCGATCAGGGCGTTGATCTGGCCCTGCAGCTGGGCGACGGCCAGCAAACCGCCCGCGATGGACCGACCGTTGACGACCTGGGAACCGAAGGACGTGGTCTTGTCGTCGGTGGTATAGCGGACGCCGGCAGCGAACTCCCAGCGGTCGGTCGGCTTCCAGGTCAGGTCGGCGAAGACGTCGAAGCTATCCAGCTCGGTCTCGGTGTAGGCGTTCTCGATGTGGCTGGCCTTCAGGTTCGCGGCGATGCCGGCGCGGGCCGGCGCCGGAATGCCGAACCCGCCGAGCAGCGGCTGCAGGAAGGCCTGCGACGCATAGACCGAGCGCGGCAGGAAGGTGGTGCCGACCGCCGCAGGATTACCGTCCAGGATGCCGGCCAGCTGGGCCAGGGCGATCCGTTCGTCGATCTCGATCGGCGATTCCGAGTCGTTGTCCTCGCGGAAATAGCCGGCGCCGACGAAGCCCGAGAACTGGCCGCCGTTGTCCCAATTGAGGCGCAGTTCCTGGCTGAACTGGTCGCCGTTCGAGATGCCGATACCGGTCAGGATGGGCAGGGAGATGCCGTCCGGGTCGAAAGTCTCGGAGGTCTCGAAGCTGCGGATGGCGGTGGTGGAGGTCAAGGTCAGGCTGTCGGACAGATCATAGCGGGCCAGGCCCGTCACGCCCCAGACCTCGCGAGTGATGCCCAGCCTGCTGCCGTCGATGTTGGTCGAGGGCGTCAGGGCCGCGCCGTCGGACGGCTCGCGACCGCCGAGGACCGCGCCGGTGTCGGGGTTCTGCGCGTCGTAGAAGACCGAGCGGAAGCTGACGCCCGAGGGGTTGTCGACCTGGAAGTTGCCGATCAGGTCGAAGCGGAAGGCGTCCGACGGCTGCCAGGCGAACAGGGCGCGATAGGCCTGGGTATCGACGCTGTTGTAGTCGCGGCCACCCAGCAGGTTGTCGATATAGCCCCCGCGCGTCTTCACCCGTCCGGCCAGACGCAGGGCGGTGGTGTCGCCGAGCGGCAGGTTCACCATCAGCTCGCCCATCAGATAGTCGAGATTGCCCAGGCCCAGCCGCACCTCGCCGTATGCGGCGTCGATGTCGGCCTTGTTCTGGATGACGTTGACCGCTCCGATCAGGGCGCCCCGGCCGTACAGGGTCGATTGCGGGCCCTTGGCGACCTCGACCCGCTCGATGTCGAACAGCTCGACGAAGGCGCCCGGCGCGCGCGAGATCGACACGCCGTCCTGATAGATGGACACGCGCGGCTCGTCGGCGGCGCCGGTCGAGTCCGACGTGATGCCCCGGATCACGAAGCCGGGGTTGTTGGGCGACTGGTTCTGGACGATCAGGCCGGGCACGAAGGCCGACAGTTCTTCGAAGTCCTGGACGCCGAGTCCGTCCAGGAACTCTCCGTTATAGGCGGTCAGGGCGAAAGGAACCTCGATCGGGTCCTGGGCGCGCAGCTGGGCGGTGACGATCACCTCCTCCAGCTGGGTCGAATCCTGGCCGACCTGGGCGTGGGCGGCTCCGGCGATGGCGCAGGTGGCGACGGCGCCCATGAGCACGGCGCGCGTGGTGAAGCGGTTCAGCATGACAATCCCCCGAGTGATGCGTTCGGCACCTAACGGGGGTTGGCATCGCCCTTACGACGGTACGGCGGCGCTTGCGTGACGCTTGGATCGTGTACGGACCGCTGATCTCAGAGGAAACCGAGACCGCGCGAGGCCATGTTCCTCAGGTTCGGGAAGATGACGTCCAGATTGCTCTCGGACACTCCCAGCCAACGCCCCATGGTCGCCCCGTACTGATCCACCGATGTGGTGGGCACCAGGTAGGACCGGCTCATGTCCGGGTTGCGGAAGGCCCCTAGATCGACTCCCAGCGTCGGGTACTGGCCGTAGATGTCGCCCCCCCGCACCGAGCCGCCCATCACCAGGTGGTGGCCGCCCCAGGCGTGGTCGGTCCCGTCGCCGTTTGTGGTGAAGGTCCGCGAGAAGTCCGAGGCCGTGAAGGTGGTCACCGCCTCGCGCATGTTCACGCCACCGAGATTGCCCAAAGCACCGTCGAAATAGGACAGGGCGTGCGCGACCCTGGCCAGGTTGTTGCCCTGGGCGGCGTTCTGGAAGTCGTGGGTGTCCCAGCCGCCCAGGCTGACGAAGAAGACCTGGCGCCGGATGCCCAGCGCCGGCGCCGCCGCGATCATGCGCGCCACGGTCTGGAGCTGGGTCGCCAGGGTATTGTTCTCGATCGCGCCGGTGATCGGGTTGCGATAGGCGGGCGCGGCGGCGACGCCGGTCACGGCCGACGATCCGAACACGGTGTTCAGCGTCGTCGAGGCCCCGATCGACCGGCCCGTGGTGGTCGCGTAGTCTGCCGCGAACACGCTGGCCGAGTTGGTGTCGGTGATGATCTCTCGCACCCGCCCGGGCGCGACGGTCGAGCCGAACAGGCTGGTGCCCGACTGACCGGTGATGACCACGGCGGGCTGGGCCCCGGTGCTCATCTGATACTGGACCACGCTCTGTCCCGACAGGAAGACCGCGTTGCCGGCGGTCGAGACGGCGGTGAACAGCGACGAGGTGCCGTTCTGACTGGACAACAGGTCGCCGAAACGTCCGCCCCAGCCGGTCCGGGCGCCCTCGGTCTGGCCCGCCTGCCAGGTCGACTGCTGGTCGTTGTGCGAGAACAGATTGGCCGGGAAGGGGACGGTCCGGGCCTCGTACTGGGCCTTGGTGATCGGCTGGATCAGGGTGCCGACATTGGCCACGACGGCCAGGCGGTCGGCATCGAAAAGGTCCTTCACCGGCTGCATGAAGGGATGCAGCGCGAAGGTCCGCACCGAGGCGTTGGTGCCGGCGGGTATGGGGTTCAGGGTGCGCGGCACGATCGGCAGGACGCCGCCCCAGGCCTCGGGAGAATCGGCCGCGGACACTCGCCCGGTGACCGCGTTGGTCGCTCCGACCGGCGTGGGTGGCGTGCCGACCGGCATCAGGGCGATGGGGTCGTTGCCGGTGTTGCGGGCCGCGAAATAGCGTCCCCAGCTGTCGTTGTCGGTGGCCAGCACCATGTTGTGGCTGTCGTTGCCGCCGAACAGGAAGACGCAGACCAGGGCCCGGTAGTCCGGCGCGCTCTGGCTGGCGGCATTGCCGGCGGCGGCCAGCTGGGCGGCGAAGGGCGCGGCGGCCCCCAGCATCGACATGCCGCCGGTGATCCGCAGCAGCTGGCGGCGGGTGTATCTTCCATGGGTCATCGTCCCGCCCTCACCGCTGGACCAGATATTCGGGCGAGACCATCGTCATATAGACGGCGAGCCTGGACCGGTTGAGCAGGGCCGTATTGATCGCGGCCTGGTTCGCGCCCGTCGCGGCCGGGACGGCGACCGAGTTGACGCTCTCGACGATCCGGGCCCTCAGCGTCGACGACATCTGGCCGTAAAGCAGCATCCGGTTCATCCGGTCGGCCAGGGCGTTGGCGTCGTTGGCCAGAGCGACCTCGCGCGCATAGGCCGAGCGAACGTCCGAGCCGGTCCCGATGCCGTTGCCAATGGCGGCCTGCATGGTGTTGGCGTAGCCGGCGACGGTGACCTCGTCGACGATCTGGAACTCCGGCACGGTCAGGTTCTGGGCTCCCGCGCGGGTGTTGGGCGGCACATATCCGGGTCGGAAGAAGTTGAAGACCGAGGGGCTGGCCAGCGCCGACTGGCCCAGCGACGTGTTCCCGCTGGTGGAGTTCAGCAGATAGTTGCCGCTGACCGAGGTCGCCCCGAAGGCGCGCATCCAGTTGGTCATCCGGATGACAGGCTCGCGGATCTTGCCGAAGGTCGCGCTGTTGGCCGAGTTGATGTCCCGGGCCTCGGAATCCAGCAGGATGCTCCGAACCACGGCCGCCAGGTCGCCCCGCACGCCCGAGCCGTTGTTGATGAAGGTGTTGGCGCAACGGCTGACATAGCCGCCCGAAGGATTGGACGTCACCAGCCGCTGGATCAGCTGGCGACAGATGAACGGCGGCACATTCACGTTGTTGAAGATGGTGTCGAGCGCGATCCTCAGATCCCCCGCCGCGTCGTTGGTCCCCGCCGGAATGGTGACCCCCAGGAAGGTCTTGGCCGTGATGGAATGGTACTGCGGATAGACGATCATGGGCCGCACGAAGGCGTCGGGATCGCGGTTGCGGCCGAAGAAGGTCTGGTTCGTCGGCGTCGGGTGGAAATAGCTGAAGCCCGTGAAGACCTTGGCCAGGTTGGAGATGTCACCGGGCGTATAGGTCGGGATCGGATTGCCCTGGGCGTCGCGCCGCACCGTGCCGTCCGGATTCAGCTCCTGCACGCCCAACGACATCAGCTGCATCACCTCGCGGGCATAGTTCTCGTCCGGCGTCCGTCCCGTCGCGGGATCCTCGCGCTGGTTGGCCAGATGGGTCAGATAGATTCCCATCATCGGATGCAGCGAGACCTGCTCCAGCAGGGTCCGGTAATTGCCGAACGCGTTGGCCCCCAGCATGTCGTAGTATGACGCCGCGCCCCGCACATCGATGTTGGCGTCCGTCAGCGAGATGACGAAGATCTCCGACAGGGCCAGCTTCATCCGTTCGCGGAGCTGGGCCTGACCGGTCGCGGAATAGAGCCAGAAGCTTTCGTAGAACTGGTTGGGGCTCAGGTTCGCCGTCGGGTTGGTCAACCGGATCTGCGCCAGCCGGTTCTCGACATAGGTCTGGTGCGACGACGAGGGCAGGGCGATCTGGGCGTTGATCCAGGCGGCGTAGCCCTGGGTCTTGACCGCGTCGATCTCGGCGTCGGTCGGGCCGAATGTGGCCTGCGTCAGGAGTTTGGCGGCCCCCGCGTCGGAGATCGACGCGGCCGGCGGGGGCGTGGGCGGCGTGCCGCCTCCACCGCCGCCGTTTCCTCCGCCTCCGCCTCCGCCGCTACCCCCGCACGACGCCAGGCCGACGATGAGCGCGATGGGAAGCGCCAGCCGGCGGGCCCTGTCGATGAATGGTCTTGTATCCACGCCTGTCCCCCGACCCACGCGACGTCTTTCGATGACGCTACGACTGTTGGACGCGAACCGTGAACGGATTCCGTCGCGACGTGGTGAGTTTCAGCTTCACCGTGTGGGTGGCCGTCCGTTTGCGCGGAAAATGACTGTCCACGCCGGTCGTTTTGCGACGGCAGGACGAGTGATGTAGGAGGAAAACACACGCCTTCATCATTCCCTTGTCGATGCGCGCGGCCGACCGGCCGACCGCAGGGCCGTCATGACCGAAACCCCGCCGAACCCGACCTCCGCCCTCGTCCTCTTCTCGGGCGGGCAGGACAGCGCGACCTGCCTCGCCTGGGCGCTGGAGCGGTACGAGCGGGTCGAGACGGTCGGCTTCGACTATGGCCAGCGCCATGCGGTCGAGATGCGGGCCCGACTGAACGTCCGCGACGCCATGCTGCGGGCCCTGCCCCGTCTCGCCGGGCGGCTGGGGTCCGATCAAGTCGTCGACCTCACCGGGTTCGGCGCGATCGGCGAGACGGCGATGACGACCGACCGCGCCATCGAGATCGGCGCGCGGGGCCTGCCCACCACCTTCGTGCCGGGGCGCAACCTGGTGTTTCTCAGCGTGGCGGCGGCCCTGGCCGACCGGCGCGGGCTGGACGTCCTGGTCGGCGGCATGTGCGAGACGGACTTCTCGGGCTATCCCGACTGCCGTCGCGACACGATAGAGGCCATGGGCCGGGCGCTGAGCCTGGGCCTCGACAAGCCGGTGCCGATCGAGACGCCGCTGATGGCCCTGACGAAGGCCCAGACCTGGGCGCTGGCGGACCGCGTCGGCGGGGCGGCCCTGGTCGATTTGATCGTCGAGGACAGCCACACCTGCTATCGGGGCGACCGCGCGCACCGTCACGCCTGGGGCTACGGCTGCGGCGAATGCCCGGCCTGCGATCTGCGCGCCGCCGGTTGGGCCGAATGGACGGCGTCCGCATGACCTATTCGGTCAAGGAGACCTTTCTGACGATCCAGGGCGAGGGCGGGCAGGCCGGGCGTCCGGCCGTCTTCCTCCGCTTCGCGGGCTGCAATCTGTGGACCGGGCGCGAACAGGATCGGGCCACGGCCGTCTGCGCCTTCTGCGACACCGACTTCGTCGGCACCGACGGCGACGGGGGCGGCAAGTTCGCCGACGCCGACGCCCTGGCCGATCACGTCGCCTCGTTCTGGATCGGTCGGATCGGTGACCCTCGGCTGGTCGTCTGCACGGGCGGCGAGCCCCTGCTGCAACTCGACGCCGCCCTGATCGCGGCCCTGAAGACGCGGAGCTTCGAGATCGCGGTGGAGACCAACGGCACGCTCCCGGCCCCTGACGGCATCGACTGGGTCTGCGTCAGCCCCAAGGCGGCCGCCCCCGTGGTGCAGACGAGGGGCCAGGAGCTGAAGCTGGTCTATCCGCAGGCCCTGGCCATGCCGGACCGGTTCGAGGACCTGTCCTTCGACCGCTTCTGGCTGCAGCCCATGGACGGGCCCGACCAGACGGCCAACACGGCGGCGGCCATCGCCTATTGCCTGGCCCACCCGAAATGGCGGCTCAGCGTCCAGACACACAAGTATATCGGGGTGCGGTGATGCGCCTTCGCCCTTATGCGCCGGGCGACGAGGTCGCGATGGCGGCGCTGTATCAGAGATCGGTGCGGGTGCTGGGACCGGCCGATTACACGCCGGCGCAGGTCGAGGCCTGGGCGGTCGCCGGACCGACGGCGGCGCGTTTCGCCGAACGGATGGCTGATGGCCGCCGTGCCTTCATGGCCGAGGCCGATGGAGGGACCCTGGTCGGTTTCGTCGATCTGGAACCGGACGGCCACATCGACTTTCTCTACGCCGCGCCGGAGGCCAAGGGCACAGGGGTCGCCGATCGGCTGCTGGACGTGGTCGAAGTCGGTGCCCAGGCAGACGGCATCGAGCGACTGTACTCAGAGGCCAGCGAGGCGGCGCGACGCTTCTTCCAACGACGGGGCCTCGACGTTCTGTATCGCCGGGATTTCGAGGTCGGCGGCGTGGCGATCCACAACAACGCCGTGGAGAAGCGGCTCTAGCAGGGTCGACCCTGGCGCTGTCGCTCTTCGCAGCGGCGTTGCTCGCGTTCGTAGTCGCGCTGCTCGCGCTCGCGACGGGCGCGGGTCTCCTCATCCGAGGTGGTGACGGCGTCCACGCCCGCGCCCACCACAGCCCCGGTCGCCTTGGCCGCGCCCCCGACCACGGCCCCGGCGGTGCCGACCACGGCCCCGACCAGGCACCCCTGAAGCATCAACGATCCCGCCAGCAAGGCGGACAGTGCGGCGGCGCGGCGGAGCGGCTGGGTCATGCTCCGCATCTGGCACGAACAGGGTGAACCAAAGATGACCTTCGCCGTGTCAGCCCGGCATGGCCTTGCGCAAGGCGTCGTTCATGCGGCTTTGCCAACCGGGGCCGGTGGCGCGGTAGCGTTCCAGGATGTCCGTATCGACGCGAAGAGAGATCGGCGTCTTGGTCGGTCCCTTCTGGGTCCCGCGCACGGGGCGCGGCGTGTTTGGAAACGCTTCGAAGATCCACTCGGGGAACTCGTGGGGCCGCAGCGCGCGCGCGAAGTCCTCTTCCGTCCATTCAGGATTGTCGGGGTCGGTCAGGTCGGGTTCGAAATCGTCGTCGAAAACGTCCGGCTTATTCTTCAGGAAGGACATGACGCCGAAACTCCTTCTTGTGCGCCCGCCGCAGGCTGATCGCTCGTCGTCGGCCGTCCCGCAGCGTAAAGATCAGGCAGAACGTCTTCCCCTGAATCCGGCCGAACGCCCGCCAACGGGCCTCCGCGCGATAGGGATCCGGCCAGACGACCTCGATCGACATATCGTCCGCACGGCTCAGAGAGATGCCGTGCTTGGCCAGGTTGGCGGCGTCCTTTCGTGGGTCGAACTCGATCATCGTATATACGATCTGACCCGCTGGCTCAACCGATCTGCGCGCGGTGTCTCAGCATCGCGTCGGCCAGGACGCAGGCGGCCATGGCCTCGACCACCGGCACGCCGCGCAGGGCGACGCAGGGGTCGTGGCGGCCCTTGGTGCGAAGATCGGTGTCGGTGCCGTCGCGAGTGACCGTCCGGCGCGGCGTCAGGATGGACGAGGTCGGCTTGAAGGCCACCCGCGCCGTGATCGGCTGGCCCGTCGAAAGGCCGCCCAGGACCCCACCCGCGTGGTTGGACAGGAACTCGATGCCGCCGTCCGGCCCCAGTCGCATTTCGTCGGCGTTGTCCTCGCCCGACAGCTCGGCCGATCCGAAGCCCGCGCCGATCTCGACGCCCTTGACCGCATTGATGCTCATCAGGGCGGCGGCAAGTTCGGCGTCCAGCTTGCCATACAGCGGCGCGCCCCAGCCAGCCGGGACGCCCGTGACCTCCAGCGCGACCACGGCACCGATCGACGAGCCCGCCTTGCGCACCCCGTCCAGATAGGCCTCCCAGGCCGGCACCATCTCTGCCGAGGCGGCGAACAGGGGGTTGTCGTAGACCGCGCCGAAATCGATGGCGTCGGGCGCGATCCTGTGCGGGCCCAGTTGCACCACGCCCGCGCGGATGACGACGCCATCGCCCAGCACCTTCCTGGCGACCGCGCCCGCCGCGACCCGGCTGGCGGTCTCGCGCGCCGATGACCGGCCGCCGCCGCGATGGTCGCGCACCCCGTATTTGACCTGATAGGTCATGTCGGCGTGACCGGGGCGATAGGCGCGCGCGATCTCGCCATAGTCCTTGGAGCGGGCGTCCTCATTCTCGATCTGGATGGCGACGGGCGTGCCGGTCGTGACCGGACCCGCCCCGTCGTCGAACACGCCCGACAGGATGCGCGCCGTGTCGCTCTCCTTCCTCTGGGTGACGAAGCGACTTCCACCGGGCTTCCTGCGGTCCAGCCAGGGCTGAAGATCCGCCTCGGTCAGGGGGATCAGCGGCGGGCAGCCGTCGATGACGCAGCCGATCGCCGGCCCATGGCTCTCGCCCCAGGTCGTCACGCGAAACAGATGGCCGAAGGTGTTATGGGACATGACCAGCGACGCTTAGGCCGCCAACCTCTCCGGCGTCCAGACGCGGGTGAAGCGGGCCAGCAGGTCCTCGGCCGCCGAGGGCGGATCCTCGGCGGGTGTCAGATGCACGAAGAGGTGGCCCTGACCGTGTTTGCCGCGTGCCGGCAGGCCCAGGCCTCGCAGGCGCAAGCGAACCGGGTCGGTCAGGCCCGGCGTGATCCACGCCGGCCGCGTCCCTGCGGGGGTGTGGATCTCGACCCGCCCACCGTCCGCCAGCAGGCGACGCGAGGTCGGCCACGTCATGTGCAGGTCGTCCCCGACCACGGTCAAACCCTCGCAGGCGCGAATGAGGATCGGCAGGTACAGGTCGCCACCGCCTGCCCCCGCGCCCTTCAGCCTCAGGTGTTCGCCGGTCCGCATACCGGGGGGAACGGTGACTTTCAGCGTGCGGCCGCAGAACCGCAGGGTGGCCTGTCCGCCTTTCAGGGCCTGATGGGGCGTCAGGCCGACGACCGGCAGGGCGGCGGGTCGTCGGACGGGGGCGGCCAGTGCGGCGCGTGCCCCGCCCCGGCTCTGGATCAGGCGATAGGCGGCGATGACCCGCCGAAAGCGCGCGTCGTCGCCTCCCGGCAGGTCGGGTCGCGCCGCCTTGACCGCCAGGCGGAAGGCGCGCGCCACCACCACCGTGTCCGCGGGACCGTGCAGGCCCAGGACGGCGAAGGCTTGGGACAGAGAGGGGCCGGACGCGCTCATGCGGCGAATAGGCCAGGATCATGGTCAAGAGCGGGTTAACCGTGCGGTCACGCCGGTCGCTTGTTATAGGACCGGCCATGAGCAGCGCCGTGATCCCGCCCAGCCCGACCCGCGACGAATATGCCCGCGACTATGCCGCCGCCTTGGCCGCGAACGGCGACGAAACGATCTTCGACCGGGCCGAGCCGATCGGACTGATCGTCGACTGGCTGGCCGATGCTCGGGCGCACGAGCCGAACGATCCAAACGCCATGGCCCTGGCCACGGTGGACGCCGACGGCGCGCCGGACAGCCGCATGGTCCTGCTCAAGGACATCGATGCGCGCGGCCTGACCTTTTATTCCAACGCCGAGAGCGCCAAGGGCCTGCAGCTGTCGGCCCGGCCGGTCGCGGCCCTGCTGTTGCACTGGAAGACCCTGCGTCGCCAGGTCCGCGTTCGCGGCGTCGTCGAGCCCGTCACGGCGGCCGAGGCCGACGCTTATTTCGCCAGCCGGGCGCGCGAGAGCCGGATCGGGGCCTGGGCCTCGGACCAGTCGCGGTCCCTCTCTGACCGGTCTGCGTTGGAGGCTGCCGTGGCGCGCGCGGCGGCACGGTTCGAGGGCACGGAGGTCCCCCGTCCCGAGCATTGGACGGGCTGGCGTGTCGTGCCCCGCTCGGTCGAGTTCTGGCGCGATCGGCCGTTCCGCCTGCACGACCGGTTGCGCTTCGACCGGGACCGAGAGGGCTGGGCTCGCACCCGCCTTCAGCCTTGACCGATCAGGTGCCGTAGCGCGCCAGGAAGGTCTCGACCGCGTCGGCGGCGATGTGCTCAGGATCGCGCGTCGCCTGGACCTCGTCGCCGGTGACCAGGGGCATGAAGAAGACGGGGTGCTCGATCATCCCCATCAGCTGTCCGGCGGCCCAGGATGCCTTGTCGAACCGGATTTCGCCGCGGTCCGCCAGGGTCGCCAGGGCGACGATCAGGGGCCTTCCGAAGTCGGCGCGGCCCTTGTCGAAGAAGCGCAATGCGACCTCGCGGAACCGGGGCCGTTCGGCCATCACCAGGCGAAAGACCGATCGGACGAAGGGATCGCCCATGAACCGCGCGTAGGCCAGGGCAAACCCGGTCAGCAGGTCGCGCGCCGGCCCGTCCGCCATCCGCACGCCCTCCATCTGGCGCGAGAAATCCTCTGCGGCGTCCTCGATGACCGCGCCGAACAGGTGCTCCTTGGACGGGAAATAGGCATAGAGGGTCGCGGTGGACACGGCCGCCGCCCGCGCGATCGGCTCGATCCGGGTGGCGGCATAACCCTGGGCCATGAAGAACCGGCGGGCTTCGCGGACGATGCCGTCGCGACGGGCGTCCTGGCCGGGAGAGAGGTCGGGCAGAATACCCGTAGCGTGTGAATCCATCGACGGACTGCTAGACCATCTCGCCCCGAACCGGAATACGGACGAACACCGTTACGGTTCTGCGTTCAACAACCGGCTGAGCAGGGGGTGGGCCAGCAGGGGCGCGGCGAGCCGCACGACGGCCTGGGGGTCGTCCAGGCGCACCGCCGCCGTGGCGTCCGCGACGATGAAGTCGGCCCGGGTCCGGGACGGCTCGGTCAGCCGCTCGTGGCCCGGTCGCACGGTCTTCAGATACTGGTCGATGACAGAGGACGCGGTCCGTCCGCGCTCGGCCTGGTCGCGCAACAGGCGGCGGATGAAGCGGATGTCGGACGGCGTGTCGACGAAAACGCGGATGTCGAACAGATCCGCCAGGGTGGAAGTGCAAAGCAGGTGCGTGCCCTCGACGATCACGACCGGCGCGGCCGTCACCCGTTCTCCGCCCGGCTCGCGACCATGGGTGATGAAGGAATAGATCGGGGCCACGATATCGCGGCCGGATTTCAGCGCGGCCAGGTCCTGTTCCAGCCGCTCGTGGTCGCGGGCGGCCACGTCGTCGAAGTCGAACGTCGCCGCGTCGAACCCCGGCAGGGATGCCGCGTCCCGATAGTAGGAATCCTCGCGAAGCAGGACGGCCGAGCCCGCAGGCAGCACGGCGGCCACGGTCTCGGCCAGCGTCGACTTGCCCGAGCCGGAGCCCCCGGTGATGGCGATGAGGATGGTCATGACCGGGGTCTAGCCCCCGCCAAGGCCTAGCGGAAGAAGCAGTTGCCCCCCGCCCACAGGGACTGGACCGTGGCATCGGCGGCCGTCGAGGTCAGGAAGCCGAACACATCGCCGGCGATGAACTCGGCGCCCAGGGTCGAGTCGGGCTGCATCTCGATGGTCCGGGCTTCGGCCAGGGCCGCGCGAGTCGAGCCGACACCGATCCCGTCGACCGTGGTCAGGCCCGCCTTGTCCACATACCAGCCGTTGAACTCGCCGTTCTGGAACAGAAGCTGCAGGCCAGTGGTGTAGATGGCGAACTGCGTCGGGCCCTGGCCGCACTCCTCGCCGGTGCTCTGTTCGGGGGCGACGCCGCCGGTCGAGGCGGTCACCGCCGCGATGACCGTCTCCTGGGGCGTGCCGAAGGGCAGGGCGCGCGCAGCCCCCTCGGCGTCGAAGATGCGTAAGCCCTCGCCCTCGATGGCCAGACCTCCCGCGGTCTGAGCCGGCGCGGCCGGCGTCGCCGCGGCCAGGGTCTCCGTCGGTGCCGGTGTCTCGGCGGCCGGCTCGATGGAGCGGTCGCAGGCGGCGAGGGCTGCGATCACGCCGAAGGTGAGGGCGGTGCGGGCGATCAAACGCATGACCGGGCTTCCTTTGTCTGGGTTCAAGGTGGGGGAGAGAAGGCCAAATCGGCGCGGGAGGCAACGGCGAAGCTGATCGGAGGCCGCAGCCTGCCCCTACGTCACGTTGCTTCGCCCCCGCCACCTCGGCTAGCGTAAAGATCAAGCCTCGCCTTGAGCCGGGGCATTACCGAGGAAGTGCGATGCTGGGTTTGATGCAGGACTGGCCGCTGACGGTCGACCGGATTCTGGACCATTCGAAGAACTGGCACCCGCGCCGCGAGGTCGTGACCCGCTCGGTCGAGGGGCCGATCGTGCGCACCACCTATGCCGAGATCCACGGCCGGGCCAAGCGCGTCTCGAATGTGCTCAAGGGCTGGGACGTCAAGGTCGGCGACCGCGTCGCCACCCTGGCCTGGAACACCGGCCGCCACATCGAGGCCTGGTACGGCATCATGGGCATCGGGGCGGTCTGCCATACCCTGAACCCGCGACTGTTTCCCGAACAGCTGATCTACATCATCAACCGGCGACCAAGCTGCCCAAGGCCGACTGCTACGAGGCCCTACTGGAAGGCGCGTCCGAGGACTGCGTCTGGGGCGGGTTCGATGAACAGACCGCCTGTGGCCTTTGCTACACCTCGGGCACGACTGGAAACCCGAAGGGCGTCCTGTATTCGCACCGGTCGAACTTCATCCACACCCTGCTGGGCATGCAATCGACGGTCCTGGGGCCGTCGCCAAAGGAAGTGATCCTGCCGGTCGTGCCGATGTTCCACGCCAACGCCTGGGGTATCGCCTTCGCGGGCCCGGCGTCCGGGGCCAAGCTGGTGATGCCGGGCGCGCGCATGGACGGCGCCGCCATCTATGAGCTGATCGAGACCGAGGGCGTCACCTTCTCGGCCGCCGTGCCCACGGTGTGGCAGCTGCTGCTGGCCCACTTGCGCGAGCACAATCTGAAGATCCCGACCGTCAAGCGCGTGCTGATCGGCGGCTCGGCCGTGCCCGAGAGCCTGATCCGCGCCTTCAACGACGAGTTCGACGTCGAGGTGCTGCAGGGCTGGGGCATGACCGAAACCTCGCCCATCGGCACCCTGTCGACCCTGACGCCCGAGCTGCTGGCCCTGCCCTACGACGAGCAGATGAAGTGGCGCATCAAGCAGGGCGTGCCGCCGCTGGGCGTCGAGCTGAAGCTCAAGAATTACGCCGGCCAGGAGATGCCGCACGACGGCTCGACCTATGGCCGTCTGATGGTGCGCGGCCCGACCATCGCCGGGGCCTATTTCAAGGACGAGGGCGGCGATATCCTGGACCATGAGGGCTTCTTCGATACCGGCGACGTCTCGACCATCGACGAGCACGGCTTCATGCAGATCACCGACCGCGCCAAGGATGTGATCAAGTCCGGGGGCGAGTGGATCAGCTCGATCGAGATCGAGAACATCGCCGTCGGTCATCCCAAGGTCGAGCTGGCCGCCGTCATCGGCGCGGCCCACCCCAAGTGGGACGAGCGACCCGTGCTGGTCATCAAGCTGAAGCCCGGCGAGACCCAGGACAAGCAGGAGCACTTGGACTTCCTGGTCGGCAAGATCGCCAAATGGTGGATGCCCGACGACGTCGTCTTCGTCGACGACATCCCGCTGGGCGCGACCGGCAAGATCGACAAGAAGCTGCTGCGCGAGCGGCTCAAGGACTATCGCCTGCCCGCCGCCGCGAACACGCCCGAGCGGGTCTGACGCATGACCCGGCCTTCCCGCGCAATCCGCTGGGCGCGGGTGCTGCTGGTGCTGACGGCGCTCGCGCCGCTGGTGGTTTTCGTCGCCGTGGCGGGAACCAAGACCGGCGTCTGGGACTGGCGGGTCGGCTATTCGCTGCTGACCATGCGGCTGGGCTTCGCCCTGGCCGCCCTGGGGGCCGTGGCGGCGGTCGGCGGAATCATCGTGGCCCTGGGCGAGCGCAAGGCCTGGCCTCTGGCGCTGACCGGCCTCGTCTTCGGCGGGGCGACGGCGGCGATCTTCGCCCTGCACCTGTCGTCCCACGGCCTGGGTGTCATCAACGGGGCGCCGGTCGCCGGGATCGCCGAGGCCACCACGGACCGGACCGGACCGCCGGGCTTCTCAGGCGCGCTCGCCGATCGACGCGTCGCCGCCGGGGCCACGGCCATGCCGCCCGCGGTGGACGCGTGCGACGCCGCCTCCATCCCGACCCAGGTCGCCCCCGGTGCCGCCGCCTATGCCCTGCGTGAGGCCGGGTTCGACGTCCTGGGCTTCGGCGTCGGCCGGGCGGACGGGACCCGCAGCGGCTTCTGGTTCGGCTTCACCCATGACGCGGTGATCCGCATCCGCCCCGGTCGGACCGACGTCCGCGTCGCCGCGCGCGAGGCTCGCCCCGACGGAGGCGAGACTTGCCGTCTGCTCCAGGCCATCGTCGCCGGACTTCAGCCCGAGGCGTAAACCGCGTTCAGCATCGCCTCGCCCTCAACCGTCGCCCGACCCTCGCGCACCAGTTTGATCAGGTGGGCCCACACCGACAGGCCGGCCGCCGGCCACAGGCGTGGATCGACCGTGGCATAGAGGTTCGGCACCATCTCGGCGATCGTCCGGTCGCCCGCCGCCAGCCGCGCCAGCACCTGGGCTTCGCGCGCCAGCCTGTGATCGCGATAGGCGGCGAGGAAAGGCGCGGGGTCGTTCACCGGGGCCCCATGGGTCGGCCACAGGGTCTCGAACCGGCCGTCGATCACCGCGTCGAGGCTGGCCATGTAGTCCGCCATGTCCCCGTCAGGCGGCGCGACGACGGTCGTCGACCAGCCCATGACGTGGTCGCCGCAGAACAGGGCGTTCTCCTCCTCCAGGACGAAGGCCATGTGGTTGGACGCATGACCCGGTGTCGCCATGGCACGCATCGTCCAGCCGTCGCCGTCGATCCGCTCGCCGCCCATCAGGACGACGTCGGGCGCGAAGGCCTCGTCCTCCTCTTCGTCGAGGGCACCTGAGGCATGAGTGTCGGCTCGGGGCGGCCGCATCGCCAGGATCGGCGCGTCCGTCCGCTCGGCGAAGGAGCGGGCGAGGGGGGCGTGGTCGCGGTGGGTGTGGGTGACCAGCACATGGCTCACCGTCCGCCCCTCGACCGCCGCCAACAGGGCCTCCAGATGGTCCTGATCCATCGGCCCCGGATCGAGCACGGCGACGCTCGCCCCGGGCGCGTCCCGCCCGACGATATAGGTCCCCGTCCCGGTGAAGGTGAACGGCCCAGGGTTGTTGCAGATCACGCGCTGGATCAGCGGCGAGACCCTGTCGCACCGTCCGTAGGCGAAGTCGAAGTCACGCACGAAGGGAATCATCTCGGCTCCATCTCGCCCGGCGCGGTCCTTGCCTTAACGGATCGTAAACCGTTCAGGAGCGTCCGAAATGGCCCGCGCCATAGCCTATTCTGTCTCAAATCGGCTCCAGCCCGTCGCGGCGGCGATCCTGTGTCTCATGGCGGCGCAGCTGGTCCTGGCCTCGTGCGGGGATCCCGAGCCCGTGCCCTTCGCCGCCCGCGTGGCGGTCACCCGCTAGGTCTTCCTCTCCGCTCATCCCCGCGAAAGCGGGGACCCAGTTCTTTCTGCGCTGGCTGAGATGAGCGTCTCTCGCTGTTGATCCAGACTGCCTTGCCTCACTTAAGCGCTGGGTCCCCGCTTTCGCGGGGATGAGCGGAAAAAACTAAAGTGGCAGACGGCTGAGATCGTACCCCGCTCCGGCCGCCGCCTCGCGCAATCCCTCGGGCTCCGCCCCCGCCTGACGCATCGCCAGGGCCCAGACCATGGCCGAGCGCGTGCCCGACCGGCAGAACATCAGCACCGGCTCGCGGGCCGCCAGAACCTCGCCGACCGCCGCCACCGCCGCCTCGTCCGGAAAGCCCGACACCGGGGCGTGAACGAACGCGATGCCGACCGCCTGCGCCGCCGCCGCGACCTCGGCCGCCGTCGGCTGACCCGGGTCTTCGCCGTCGGGCCGGTTCGAGACGACGGTCCTGACGCCCAGCGCGGCCGCCTCGGCCATGTCGGACAGGGCGATCTGGGGCGCGACGCGGACGGTGTCGCTGAGGACGCGGAAATCGGTCAAGGTCGGCTCCTTCGGCAATCGCGACTGGCTAACACGTCGCCATGGAAAAACCATTGCGTCGCTTCACGCGTTGTGGCGGATCACCTCTTTCTGAAACAGCCTCACGGACGTCCCATGCGCCTTCGCCTCGCCGCCTCGCTACTTGCCCTCGCCCTGACCGCCCCTGCCGCCCTGGCCCAGGACGGCCCGATCGCCACGGCGACCGGGGCGACCGAGAGCGTCGAAGCGCGCAACGCCCGCGAAGCCATCGCGTATGAGACGCCCCTGCCGCGCGGTGCGCCGGACCAGGACTATCCGCTGGTCGCGTGGTGCGCCGCCCTGGTCGAGGGTCACATCGCGCTCGGCCGCACCCTGACGGCCCCCGACGCCCTGGACCAGGACATCATGCGTCTGGGTGCCCTGGAGGCCACCGACTTCCGCGAGGCCCTGCGTGCCGGTGCCGCACGCCAGACGCCCGCTACCCGCACGGCCGCCGAGACCGCCGAGGCCGAGGCCACCGCGCGCTGGACCGAGCTGATGGCGCTGCCCGACGAGGCCGCGCGCAGCCAGGCCTTCGGCCTGTTCTTCGGCCTGCCCGGGCGGTGCGAACACGCGGCGCGGCGCGTGCGCGAGAACATCACCACCGCGCCGGTGACCCTGGAAGCGGCGGGGCTGGATGAGATGGGCGTGCCCGTTCCGTGACCCTTCTCCCCTTGCGGGAGAAGGTGGCCCGGAGGGCCGGATGAGGGGTACGGAGATGCGGATGCGCTGACGTATCGGACGCGCGCCGGTGAAACCGAGTTTCACCCCTCATCCGTCAGCCTTCGGCTGCCACCTTCTCCCGCAAGGGGAGAAGGATAACTACGCCGCCTTCACCCGGGCCTCCGCGCCCGGCTCATAGTTCAGGATCGGGGCCAGCCAGCGCTCGGCCGTTTCCACGTCCCAGCCCTTCCTTCGCGCATAATCCTCGACCTGGTCGCGGTCGATCTTGCCGACGCCGAAATAGTGGCTCTGGGGATGCCCGAAGTAGAGGCCGCTGACGGACGCGGGCGGCGTCATGGCATAGCTCTCGGTCAGGGCCATCCCGGCGTTGGCTTCCGCCTGCAACAGGCGGAACAGCGTCGCCTTTTCCGTATGATCCGGCTGGGCCGGATAGCCGGGGGCGGGGCGGATGCCCTGGTACTTCTCCTCGATCAGATCCTGGATCGTCGCCGCCTCGTCGGGCGCATAGCCCCACAGCGTCGTCCGCACTTCCTTGTGCAGCCGCTCGGCGAAGGCCTCGGCCAGGCGGTCGGCCAGGGCCGAGGCCATGATGGCGGAATAGTCGTCGCCCGCGTCCTTGAAGCGTTTGGACGCCTCCAGCTCGCCATGGCCGGCCGTCACGGCAAAGGCGCCGATCCAGTCCTCGCCCGTGGGTGACACGAAGTCCGACAGGGCCGCGTTGGGCTTGCCGTTCGACTTGGCGATCTGCTGGCGCAGGGTGTGGAAGCGGGCGATCTCGGTGGTCCGGCCCTCGTCCTCGAACACCACGATGTCGTCGCCCTCAGCATTCGCGGGCCAGAAGCCGACGACGCCCTTGGCCGTGAACCATCGCTCGTCGACGATGCGCTTCAGCATCGCCTGGGCGTCCTTGAACAGGTCCTTGGCCGCCTCGCCGACGATCTCATCGTCCAGGATCAGGGGATAGCGGCCGATCAGCTCCCAGCTGGCGAAGAAGGGCGTCCAGTCGATATGATCGGCCAGGTCGGCCAGGTCCCAGGCTTCATAGGCGCGCACTCCTGTGAAGCTCGGCGCGGCGGGCTTGGGCGCGGTCCAGTCGATGGCGACGGGGTTCTTTCGCGCATCGGCGATCGATGTGCGCGCCTTGACCTCCTGGCCACGGGCATATTGTTCGCGAATGCGGATGTATTCGTCGCGCGTCGCCGCCTCGTTGCGGTCCCTGTCGGTCTTGGACAGGAGCCCCGACACCACGCCGACGGCCCGGCTGGCGTCCACGACATAGGTGGTTGAGCCCCGGTGATAGGCCGGCTCGATCTTCACCGCCGTATGGGTCCGGCTGGTCGTCGCCCCGCCGATCAGCAGGGGAATGTCGAACCCCCGCCGCTCCATCTCGCGCGCCACGAACACCATTTCGTCCAGGCTCGGCGTGATCAGGCCGGACAGGCCGACGATGTCGACGTTGTGCTCTTTTGCGGCGTCCAGGATGCGGTCGGCCGGCACCATGACGCCCAGGTCGATCACCTCGTAGTTGTTACATTGCAGGACGACGCCGACGATGTTCTTGCCGATGTCGTGGACGTCGCCCTTGACGGTCGCCATCAGGATGCGGCCCGCCTGCTCGCGTGGCTTTCCGGCCTTCTCGGCCTCCATGAAGGGCTCCAGCCAGGCCACCGCCTGCTTCATCACGCGCGCGGACTTCACCACCTGCGGCAGGAACATCTTGCCCGCGCCGAACAGGTCGCCGACCACGTTCATCCCGTCCATCAGCGGACCCTCGATGACGTGCAGGGGCCGCTCGACCGACAGGCGGGCTTCCTCGGTGTCGGCCTCGATGAACTCGGTGATGCCGTTGACCAGGGCGTGCTCGATCCGCTTGCCGACCGGGGCCTCTCGCCAGGTCAGGTCGACGACCCGGCCCGCGCCCTTGTCGCCCTTGTAGTTGGGGGCGATGTCGACCAGCCGCTCGGTGTTGGACACATTGGTCCGCTGCGGCCGGTTCAGAATCACGTCCTCGACGGCTTCCTTCAGCGTGGGCTCGATGTCGTCATAGACGGGCAGGTCGCCGGCGTTGACGATGCCCATGTCCATGCCCGCCTGGATGGCGTGGTACAGGAACACCGAGTGGATCGCCCGCCGCACCGGCTCATTGCCGCGGAAGCTGAACGACACGTTCGACACCCCGCCGGACACGCGGGCATAGGGCAGAGTGGCCTTGATCGCCCGCGTGGCCTCGATGAAGTCGACGGCATAGTTGTCGTGCTCCTCGATCCCCGTCGCCACGGCGAAGATGTTGGGGTCGAAGATGATGTCCTCGGGCGGAAAGCCGACCTCGTCCACCAGGATCCGGTAAGCCCGCGTGCAGATCTCGATCTTGCGCGCCGCCGTGTCGGCCTGACCCACCTCGTCGAAGGCCATGACCACGACGGCGGCCCCGTAGCGCAGGCATTTGACCGCCTGCTCGCGGAACTCCGCCTCGCCCGCCTTCATCGAGATGGAGTTGACGATCGGCTTGCCCTGGACGCACTTCAGCCCCGCCTCGATCACCTCCCACTTGGAACTGTCGATCATCACCGGCACGCGGGCGATGTCGGGCTCGGCCGCGATCAGGTTGAGGAAGGTCCGCATGGCCACGGCGCCGTCCAGCAGCCCCTCGTCCATGTTGACGTCGATGATCTGGGCGCCGGCCTCGACCTGCTGACGGGCGACGTCCAGCGCGGCACCGTAGTCGCCCTCGACGACCAGCTTCCTGAACTTGGCAGAACCGGTGACGTTGGTCCGCTCGCCGACGTTGATGAAGGTGGGTCTCACTCAAAAACTCCGCTCATCCCGGCGAAAGCCGGGATCCAGTCCTTTTGCGAGGCACGGTGTCCGGGATTGATGTCAGAGCGCACTCGGAGGGACCGGTCGCCCAGAGAACTGGGTCCCCGCTTTCGCGGGGATGAGCGGAAATCAAAGGACATCACGCCACCATCTCGAACGGTTCCAGCCCCGACAGCCTCAGCGCCACCGGGCGCTCCGGAATCGCTCGCGGTGCCACGCCCGCCACTTCCTCGGCCACATGGCGGATGTGGTCCGGTGTCGTGCCGCAGCAGCCGCCGACGATGTTGACCAGGCCACTGCGCGCCCATTCCTCTATGAAGTGGGCCGTCTCGTGCGGCTCCTCGTCATACTGGCCCATGGCGTTGGGCAGGCCGGCGTTGGGATAGGCGGCGACCAAGGTGTCGGCGACCCGGCTCAGTTCGGCGATGAAAGGCCGCATCAGATCGGCGCCCAGGGCGCAGTTGAAGCCGACGGCGAACGGTTTGGCGTGGCGCACGCTGTTCCAGAACGCCTCGGCGGTCTGGCCCGACAGGGTCCGCCCCGAACGGTCGGTGATGGTGCCCGAAATCCAGATCGGCAGGGGCTCCAGCCCCTCGTCCTCCAGGTCCTTGATCGCCTTGATCGCGGCCTTGGCGTTCAGCGTGTCGGTGATGGTCTCGATCAGATAAAGGTGCACGCCGCCTTCGTTCAGCGCCTTCACCTGATGGCGATAGGCCTCATAGACCTGGTCGAAGGTCACCAGCCGCGCGCCCGGATCGTTCACGTCCGACGACATCGACAGCATCTTGTTCAGCGGCCCGATCGACCCGGCGGCGAAGCGCGGCTTGCCGGGCTCCTTCTCGGTCCAGCGGTCGGCGGCGGCGCGGGCCAGTTTGGCCCCCTCCAGATTGATGTCCCGGACCGCGTCAGCGTCCAGGTGATAGTCGTCCTGGGCGATCGTCGTGGCCGAGAAGGTGTTGGTTTCGGAGATGTCCGCTCCGGCCGCGAAATACTGGTCGTGGAGATCGGCGATGACGTCCGGCCGGGTGATGCAGAGGATGTCGTTGTTCCCCTTCATCTGGCCATTGTGGCTTGTGAAGCGATCGCCCCGAAAATCCTCCTCCGACAGCTCGCGCCGCTGGATCATCACGCCCCACGACCCGTCGAGCACGAGGATGCGGTCCTTCGCGGCGGCGTGAAGCTGGGTGATGCGTTCTGCGCGGCTCATGCGGCGGCCGTTTGTTCGCGCACACCCAGCACCCGGCAGATGGCATAGACCAGGTCCGCCCGGTTCAGCGTGTAGAAATGGAAGTCCGAAAAGCCTTCTTCCTGCAGTCGCGCGCAGGTCTCAGCCGCGACCGAGGCGGCCAGCAGTTTCCGCGTCTCCGGATCGTCGTCCAGCCCCTCGAAATGGGCCGCCAGCCAGGCCGGCACCGACGCCCCGCACGACGCGCTCATCCGCTGCAGTCCTGCGAAGTTCGACACCGGCATGATCCCGGGGATCAAGGGGATGGTCACGCCGGCCGCCCGCACCCGGTCGCGGAACCGCAGGAAGGCGTCGATGTCGAAGAAGAACTGGCTCAGCGCCCGCGTCGCGCCCGCATCGACCTTGGCCTTCAGCACATCGATGTCGTGTTCGATCGAGGGGCTCTCCGGATGCTTCTCCGGATAGACCCCGACGCTGGTCTGGAAGCCCCCGACGCGCTGGATCGCCTGGGCCAGTTCGGTCGCGTTGGCGTATCCGTCCGCGCGCGGCTCATAGACCCCGCCGATGCCCGATCCACCGCTGACCGCCGACCCGGGCGGGTCGCCGCGCAGGGCCACGATGTGATCCACGCCGATTGCCTTGTATTCGCCGATGACCTGATCGACCTCGTCGCGGCTGGCCTCGACGCAGGTCAGGTGAGCGGCCGGCTTCATCGTCGTCTCGGTCAGGATGCGCTGGACCGTCCGGTGCGTCCGCTCGCGCGTCGATCCGCCCGCGCCGTAGGTCACCGAGACGAAGGCGGGGTTCAGGGGCTCCAGCCGGCGTACGGCCTTCCACAGATTGGCCTCGGCCTCGTCCGACTTGGGCGGAAAGAACTCGAACGACACACGGACCGGGTTCGCATTCCCGCCCGCTCGTGCGACGGGGCCCAGCGGCGACAGCAGCAGCGCGCGGGCCTGGGCCAGGGTGGGGGCGAGGGATGTGGCGGCCATCAGGCGACCTGCCTTTCAGAGTTGGGCCGGTTGGCGATGGTGGGCCGCTCGGCGGTCCAGATGGTGACGGTCAGGCCCGCCGTGTCAGGCGGCAGGGCGATGGTCGCCGACGCAGTCAGCCCCGCCTCGCCGAGCCAGCGCCCGATCTCTTCGTCGGCGAAGCCCAGGCGGCGATGCTGGTGCTCGTCCCTCAGTCGCTCCAGCTCATGGGGAGCGAAATCAACGATCAGCAGTTTTCCACCTGGCATGACCAGCCGCGCGGCCTCGGCCACGGCCGATGCCGGATCGGCCAGGTAATGCAGCACCTGATGCACCAGAACCAGGTCCGCCGACTGCGCCGGCAGGCGGGTGGCGAAGATGTCGCCGTGCCTCAGCTCGACCTTGTCCAGCCCGGCCTTGGTGACATTCGCCCGTGCGATGTTCAGCATGTTCTGGCTCAGATCGAGCCCGATCGACATCCGCGCCTTCTTGCCCAACAGGGTCAGCATCCGACCCGACCCGGTGCCCAGATCGACGACCCGCTCGAACGGCCCGGGTCCCGCCGCCCGCTCGATGGCGCTCTCGACCGCCGTCTCGGAGACATAGAGCGAGCGGATGCGGTCCCAGCTGGGGGCCACCTGTTCGAAATAGGCCGCCGCCGCCGTCGCCCGCTCGTCGCGCACCTCGTCCAGCCGCCGGTGGTCGGCCAGGCCCTCGCCGTCGTCCAGCAGATCCAGCACGGTGTCGATCAGCCGGCGCACGTCAGGCTCGTGGCTGATGCGGTAGAAAACGCGGGCCCCGTCCGGAAACCGCTCGATCAGTCCGGCGTCCGCCATCAGCTTCAGGTGACGCGAGACCCGCGGCTGGCTTTGGTCCAGCACGCGGCTGAGTTCCATCACCGACAGCTCCTCGCCGGCCAGCAGCGACAGCACGCGCAGCCGCGTCGGCTCTCCGGCGGCGCGCAGCGCATCCACGATCTGGTCGGCGGTCAGGGCCATGACATAATCATATAAGGATATCCTTATATGATGTGAAGACGGAAAACAGCGACGGCACGGCGCGCGAGCGGTGTTACAGTCAGGCTTGCGTCCCATGGAGTCGTCGATGCGTGTCGCCCTCAGCCTGCTCTCGATCGTCATCCTGTCTCTCGCCGCCTGTTCAAGGGACGAGGACGCCGCCGCCGAGACAGTGGATCCCGCGGCCATCGCCGAGCCCGCGGATGCGCCGGAAGAGACCTTGCTCCAGGAGGCGGCCCTGGCGGTTGAGGCCCTGCCGCCCCGGCCCTATCGGCCCCCCGCCGGACAGCGGCGTCAAACCGAGACGGGCCCCATGACGCTGGACCAGATGCTGGCCCGGGCCGAGCGCGGCTTCGATCGCGCCGACACCGATTCGGACGACGTCGTCACCACGGCCGAACTGGAGATCGTGGCCCAGACCCTGCCGGGGGCCCGGAACTGGACGCGGGCCGACCGCGACGCCGACGGTCGCCTGACCCGGGACGAGTTCCGCTCGGTCGTCGCCTGGCGGTTCCAGCGCATGGACGCAGACGGAGATGGCGTGGTCAGTGTCGCCGAGCGTCAGGCCACCCGGGGCGGCGACGCGGGCTAGGTCTTGTCCCTGTCGAACGCGCCCTTGGCGGCGCCCTGGGCCGACCAGGTGGTGAAACCGACGTGAGCGCGCGCAGGCGCCGCGGGCTCAGGCGCGTCGGGCAGGGGGCTCATCCGCCGCTTGTTGACGTGGGTGTCCGGGGCCTGGGCGATGCGGTCGGGGAACTCGCCCCGGAAATAGAACTTCTGCCATGCCTCCTTGACCGCCTCGGGGTCGCCCGCCGCCATGCGGGTGTTGAAGTCCGTGCGGACTTCGGACCACTTCCGATACTGCCGGGCCAGGTCGCCGTCGTCGTCGATCGACCGCCGCACGGGCTGGAACCGCTCGATCCGGTGATGCGGGATCGGTTGCAGGAAGCAGAACGGCTCGTCCTTCTCGAACCGGATCACCCCGGGCGCGGTGAAGCGCCAATTCATGGTGAAAGGGTAGGGCAGCCAGTCGGTCTCCGTCACGCCCTCCAGCGGCGCGATCCCGTGCTTGGCCCGGTTCGGTGGCCCAGACGCCCGCATGCCCCATCCCTCGGGCGTCCGGAACATCCAGCCGGTGTGGAAGGTCAGCACCCCCTCGGTGAAGTGCGACTGGGCGAAATGGTCGAAATGCAGGGCGTCCGCGTCGGGCCGGAGCTGGATGGCGTCGGCGCCCAGCCGCCCGTCCCATTCGGCTTCGAACCCGAACGGGCACAACAACTCCCATCCCGTGGTGTTGGCCATGGTCAGCGGCAGGCAGCGATAGGGATGTCGCCCCGCGAAATCGTCCATCCAGTCCCGCTCGGGCCGCCCCGACACCATGCGCGGCGGCGACGGCGTCATCGGAAAGCATTCCAGCGTCAGCGGCGCTTGGGTCTCGGCGGAATCGGTCACGGGCCAACTCAGGGAATGGGTGTCACGGGTGGATCGCCCGCCGCGACAGCCTGAAGGTTCTGGATCAGAAGCGCCAGCATGCCCTGGACCGCAGCCATTGTGGCCCCGGCCGTGTGCGGGGTCAGCACCACGTTCGGCACCTCGGCCCAGCGATCCGCCGGCGTCGGCTCGGTCTCGAACACGTCCAGCGCGGCCCCGCCCAGCCGTCCGGCCTTCAGCGCGGCGATCAGGGCGTCCTCGTCGATCAGCGACCCGCGCGCCACATTGACCAGCAGGCCGCCTGGCCCCAGCGCCTCGATCACCTCGGCCGACACCAGGCCCCGGTTCGTCTCGTCCGCGCGGCACGCCACGACCAGGATGTCAGAACCGGCAGCCATCTCGACCAGAGACCCCGCGCGGGGCCAGGCCGCGCCCGGCTTGTCCCTCGGCCCCCACCACTCGACGACACAGCCCATGGCCTCGACCCGCAGGGCCAACGCCTCGCCGATCGCCCCCAGCCCGACGATGCCCACGCGGCATCCGCGCATGGCGGGGGTGATCAGCCGCTGCTCGATGACCCACTGGCCCGCGCGGACCATCCGGTCGCCGTCCACGATCCGGCGCCGCGCCGCCAGGATCAGACCCAGGGCATGATCGGCCACGTCCTCGTGGTTCACCGCTGGCGCATGGGTGACGATCAGCCCGCGCGCCCGGCACCAGTCCAGGTCCAGCCCGTCGTAGCCCGAGGTGAAGCAGGCGACGTGGCGCAAGTTCGGCAGGTGCTCCAGCACGCCCATGTCCAGGACGTCCTCACCGGCCACGACCACGGCGGTGATGTCATCGGTGGCATCTCCCGGCGGCCCCTCCCACAGACGAAACACCCGGTAGGCGGACTCCAGGAACGGTGCGACGGGCCCGAGCGCGCGCGAGGCGATCAGAAGGGCTGGGCGGGTCATGCCCTGATTTCGACCAGACGTTCGCCGGCCTGAAGGCGAGCCGTCACCATCGGCCAGGTGCGTCGAACAATGGCGAAGAGCTGATCGTTCGACAGGTTGCCAACATCCAGATGAACGAACCCCGTGGACGTCTCTCTCCGAACCAGGCTCAGAAAATCTCGGTCCTTGCTGATGACCACGGCGGGAAGGGAGGCCGCCAAAGTCCAGATGTGCCCGTCGCTCGCCATGTCGAGCTTCAACAGCTTGACGTGGTCCGCGTCGTGGCCGAGCTCATGCAGGACGCCGATCAGACGGGTCGGCAAGTTCTGATCGATCAGGAACCTCAAGCCGCGACGACCACCGGATGGTCGATCTCTCGTGCGGCATAGGTCAAGGCGGCGCGGATGTCCGCCTCCTCCAGCTCATCGTAATCGCTCAGGATTTCCGCTTCAGTCATGCCCGCCGCCAGCCAGCCCAGCACGTCGTGCACCGCGATCCGCATGCCCCGAATGCAGGGCCGGCCGCTGCGCTTGTCGTTTTCGATGGTGATGCGGGCCAGGAGTTCGTCGCTCATGGCCCGCACCCTACATCACCGCCCGAACTTCTGGAACTTGATCCGGTGCGGGATCAGGGCGTCCGTGCCCAGGCGCCGCTTCTTGTCCTCTTCATAGGCTTCGAAGTTGCCCTCGAACCATTCGACGTGGCTGTCGCCCTCGAAGGCCAGGATGTGGGTCGCCAGGCGGTCCAGGAACCAGCGGTCGTGGGAGATGACCACGGCGCAG
>NCEB01000074.1 GCA_002280475.1 Brevundimonas subvibrioides | reverse complement strand
TTCTCGACTACCGCTTGCCGCGGGATGGAGCAGCCCGGTAGCTCGTCAGGCTCATAACCTGAAGGTCGTAGGTTCAAATCCTACTCCCGCACCCAAGATCTTAACCCGCTATTCCAACAGGATAGCGGGTTTTTCTTTGACCAAATTTCAGGCCGGCAGCCGGGCCTGAAGGCCTCATGGGCAGAGCTATCTATCACGGGTCAGGAAAGCACTCAGCAACTCCATCCATGCTGGACGTGCGTCAGATGTTGTCGTTGTCAGGCCATGACCTCCCTTTTCAAAAATATGGAGTTCGCACGGTAGGCGCTCGGCGCGGTAAGCTTGCCATAGAAGAAGACTGTTCTCGGCGGACACCACCCGGTCGTCGGCGGCGGCGGCCAGAAACAGTGGAGGGGCATCCGCCGGTACGTGGCGCTCGACCGAATAGGCGTCGCGCAGGGCCCATGACGGCGCCGGTCCCAACAGAGCTCGCGCCGAGACCGTATGGGCGTAAGGATCTATCATCGTCACGACGGGAAACATCAGTCCCGCTGAGTCCGGACGGGTCGGAAGTCGATCGATCGCGTCGATGGGTGCATAGGCGTCGCGGTTGAAGGCGGTCGCAAGGCGGCCGGCGACATGGCCACCTGCCGAAAATCCCGCCACAGTGACACGAGCCGGATCAAAGCCCAGGTCGGCCGCGCGGGCGCGGACCATGCGGATGGCGCGTTGGGCGTCCTGAAGCGCGACGTCGGGTCCGGCCGCCCACCCGTCGGCCGGGAGCCTGTAGTTCATGACGAATACGGAAAAGCCCAGATCGGCCAGACCGGCGTCAATGGAACCCCCGGCCTTACTGACGGCCACCCGTTGATAGCCGCCGCCGGGGATCATCAGTATGGCCGCGCCATTGGGCTGCGCCGGGCGGCGGATCGCCAGCCAGGGCTCGCGAACGTGCAGATAGGCGGTGTCGTTTGGATCGCCGCCGGGGGTGCGCAGGATGACCTGTTCCTGGGCCGTGACCTGTTCGCCACCGGGCGCGCCCTCGGGCCAGAGGGGGTGAACCTCCAGACCGGTCTGGGCTGAATACCGCGTCATATCCTGAGCGTGGACAGGAAGCGCGGGCGTCAGAGCGGCGCCGGCGGCAAGGCCGAGCAGGGCGCGACGTTCGATCAGAGAGGACGGTGTCTTCATTTAAATCAGTCCCCGCTCACTGGGCCTGGGCGCGGGTGGTTACGTCCACTCCGCCCCGCACGTTTCGCAACGTCACCAGCCGAACATCCTCCAGCACATTGCCCGGCGCGCCGTCGGTGGAGACGAC
>NCEB01000001.1 GCA_002280475.1 Brevundimonas subvibrioides | reverse complement strand
TGTTCATCCGAGAGGCTCCGCAGAGGGTTGGTTGGCTTCGCAACCCCAGCTTCTCAGCACCCCCTCGGGTGAACAACCTTCATAGCTTCGACACCTAGGCGACAATGACCGGGCCCGCTTTCGGGCCCGGTCGTGAGTCACAGATCGATCTGTTCTGACATCTCCAAGGCGTCGTCCACCTCGATACCGAGATACCTGACGGTGCTCTCCAGCTTCCTGTGGCCCAGTAGGAGCTGACAGGCGCGGAGGTTGCCGGTCTTCTTGTAGACGAGCGACACCTTCGTCCGCCTGAGGCTATGGGTCCCGTAGCCCTGCGGTTCCAGGTCAATCATCCGAACCCAGCGATCAACGAGCCGCGCGTACTGTCGGGTGCCGATGTGCTGGCCGGGCCGGCTTCGGCTCGGGAACAGCCAGTCATCGTCGCGCTGGCCGCGGATCGTCAGCCAGGCGGCGATGGCGTCGCGAGCAGGCTCCGTGATCTCGAACGGTACCGGCCTCCCCGTCTTCTGTTGGATGACGATCGCCCGCTGGCGAAGCACGCGGCCGGGCGCTACGTCGCTGACGCGGAGCCGAACCAAGTCACAGGCCCGCAGCTTGGCGTCCAAAGCGCAATTGAACATCGCGAGGTCACGCACCCTCCTCGCGACCTTCAACTGCTGTCGAATGGCCCAGATGTGCTTCGGCTTCAGCGGCACCTTGGGGCCGATCAGCCGGCCGGCATTCCACGGGCGCTTGGGTTGGATGAACAGGTCAGACTGGCGCATGGCCAACCTCCAGTGAGGTCGCCTCCCTGTCCGTTGCCAGTCTACGCTCTCAGCATCTCTTCAGCGCCAACTGCGGACATGGCCGACCCGTCGCAGGGCTGACCTTCCTCGCAAGGCCCAGCTGAACCGCCGATCTCATCGGTCCATGCAGTCTCTGGGACTCTACCGCCAATCGGCGTCCCGAGCGCGCGCCTCGGCCGCGGCGTCCAAGGTCTCCCCGCCCAGGCTTGCGTCCACCGCTGCTAGGATGGCCGCCGGAATATCCGACCCGGCCGTCCTGATCTCTCCGGAGGCATCGTTCAGCGGCGCGACCACGCGGATCGCCCACCGTCCCTTGTCCCGGCACGCCAGCCCGGCCACGCCGGCGTCGGCGGCGTTGAACGTCCGGCACCAAGCGCCGTCCGCGTCGCGATAGGTCAGGGCGACGGCGCGCCCTTCCGCGTCCGGGCCTTCGGAGGCCAGACGCGTGTCCAACACACGCCGCAGGCCGGAGTCCGCGATCTCGCCCCGCGGCGCCAAGGTGAAGGCAGGCTCCGGCCCTCTCAGCAGCGGTCCCGCCAACACGCCTCCGACAAAGGTCGCAACAGCCAGGCCGCCCCAGAGCGCGGCGCGCTTCGGCGCGAACGCCCCGGCCAAGGCGCGGCCCAGCCCCGCCCAAGGCGAGGCCCGCTCCCCGTCGGCGCCGGCGATCAGCCGCGCCAGAGAGACGTCCCGGGAGTCGCGCCGGACCTCAAAGGCTTCGCGGGCCGCCGTCCGCAGGGCGCGCATGGCGCGCAGCCGGCCGGCCAGCTCCGCGTCCGTCAGAGCCTTGGCGTCGATCCGCTCGCCATCTTCCGGCGTCAGCTCGCCGTCGATGCGCCGCATCAGGATTTCATCGTCGTAGCGGGTCATCCCGTCACTCCTTGCGCCGACAGGGTCTCGATCAATGACTGGCGTCCCCGGACCAGCCGGCTGGTCAGCGTCCCGGCCGGAACGCCAAGAACCTTGGCCGCCTCGGCGTAGGACAGGCCCTCGATCAGGATCAAGGCCACCGCGTGCTTCTGGTCCTCCGGCAGGTCGTGGATCGCGTCCCGCACCGCCAGGGCGTCGGCCCGCAGTCCTTCGCTCGCCTGACCGGCGTCCGGCACACGCGCGGTAGCCTCGTGGTCTTCGGGCGAGATCACGCGGCTCCACCTCTGGAATGAGCGGCCCTCGTCAATGGCGATCCGTCTCATGATGGTGAAGGCCCAGCTGTCGAGCCGGGTCCCCCGCCGGAACTTCGACCGCGCCGCCAGCGCGCGCTCGACCGTCTGCTGGACGAGATCCTGCGCATCCGCATCACGGGGCCGCAGTACGCGCGCAAACCGGCGAAGGCGCGGAAGAAGCTCAACCAGCCCCGTCTGAAAGTCGTCCAAGCGATATCCTCTTCCATGCGGATGAAACGACCGGACCCGAGCGTTTCATCCATGGCATACACAGGACGGAACGCCGTCCGGTTCAAGAGCAGGCTAGAGAGCGAGAGAGAGGAAGCGCGGTGTCACTGACGAGAAGCTTGGCCGGATGGGCGGCGGCGCTGTGCTTCGCGGCGTCGAATCCCGTCGAGGCCCAGATCGGCCTGCCGCAGACGCCGGGCCTGCCGAGCCTGCCGTCCGGCCTCGGCGACCGCCTGCCCCTCGCCGGCCGGACCGCTCCCCTGGCCCAGCAGGCCGTGGACCGAGCCCTGCAGGTCCCTTCGCGCCTGACCGGACTCGTCCGGCGCTCGCGCGGGGCCCTCGAGGTGGACGCAAACGGCTGGCCCGTCGTCGCCGCCGAGATCATCGTCGTCGACATGCCCGACCGGGCACGTGCCGAAGCCCTGCGCGCGGGCTTCAGGGTCGTTCGCGAGGAGCGGCTCGAGGCGCTGGACCTCACCACCCTCGTCCTCGCGCCGCCGCGCCGCCTGTCTCTTGAGCGGGCGGTCGAGAGGCTCAAGGCGCTGGACCCCGGGGCCGAGGTGGCGCTGAATCACATCCACACCCCCGCCGGTCTCGAAGCGGACGCGGCGGCGTCCGGCGCCGTCGCTCCGCCCGGTCCGCAAGCCTCGGGCGCATCGCTGGGTCTGATCGACACCGGCGTCGACGTCGCCCACCCGGCGCTTACAGGATCCATCACCCAGCGCGGCTTCGCCGGTCCGCCCCGCGTCGGCGCGCATGGCACAGCCGTGGCCTCGCTGATGGTCGGCCGCAACGGCGCCTTCTCCGGCGGGGATCCGGGCGGCGACCTGCTGGTGGCGGACATCTATGGCGGCCGTACGACGGGCGGGTCCTCCACGGGGCTCGCCCAGGCGCTCGCATGGATGGTGGAGCAGCGGGTCCGGGTCGTGAACGTCAGCCTCGTCGGCCCCCGCAACGCCCTCGTCGAGCGCGCCGTCGCGCGCGCGCAGGCACGCGGCGTCACCCTCGTGGCCGCCGCCGGCAATGACGGCCCCGCCGCTCCGCCCTTATATCCCGCCGCCTACGCTGGCGTCGTCGGCGTCATCGCCGTGAACGGCCGCAACCACGCGCTGCCCGAGTCGGGCCGCGGCCCCCAAGTCGACTTTGCCGCGCCCGGCGCCGACATGGCAGCCGCCGGTCCGGCGGGCGGCTGGACCAGCGTCCGCGGCTCCTCCTTCGCCGCCCCGCTCGTGGCCGGCCTGCTGGCCCGCCGTGGCGGGCGGGCGGGCGCGGTCGAGGCGCTGGCCCGATCCGCCGCGGACCTCGGCGCTCGCGGTCGCGACCCGGTGTATGGCCACGGCCTGGTCGCGGCCGATCTCCGGGTCGCGCCGGGAACCATCGGGGCGCGCGGTCGCCTCGCCCGCTAAAGTTTTTTCCGCCGCCGGGATGAAAGCCCGCCGACCGCTCGTTGACTCCTCCGAGGGCGCCAAGCCCACGACCTACAGGAGACGCGATTATGAAGAAGACCCTGATGATGGCGACGGTCGCCTTCGGCCTGGCCCTGGCCGGCACCTCGCAGGCCCAGGTTCTGGGAGGTTCGGGCGGGCTGACCGGCGGACTGGGCGGCCAGATCGGCGGCCTTGGGGGCTCCCTCGGCGGAAACGGCTCCCTGACCGGCGGGCTGACGGGCTCGGCCGATACCGGCCTCCTGCGCGACCGGGCCGGCGAGACCCTGAGCCGCACCGAACGCCGCGCCGAACGGGCCCGCGCCCGTGCCGCCGCGGCCGCCGAACGCAACCGCGAACGGGCCGCCGCCGTGGCCGGCCGGACCCGCGACACCGCCGCGGGCGCCGTGAACAGCCTCGGCTCCATCGCCGCCGGCGCCTCCGGCTCGGCGCAGGGTGCGGCCGCCGCGGGCGCGCCCCAGGGCCAGGGTCAGGCTTCGGGCCTGCTGAGCGGCGCCAGCTCGGCCGACCGGAACGGCCTGACCGGCTCGCTCGCCGGCTCGGGTCGGGGCTCCGCCTCGCGTCCGGCCGAACAGGCTTCGGACGCCCCGCCCGCGAACGAACGCCGCCGGCGCCGGGCCGAGGCGAACGCCGGGGTCGACGGCTCGGCGTCGGCCGACCGCAACGGCGTCTCGACCTCGGCCGGCGTCGTTGCCGGCGCGCGCGCAGGCCGAGACGACTGATCCCCGCCTGATCGCTGATCGAGGAACCCCGCCGGTTTCGACCGGCGGGGTTTGTGGTGGAGGGCACAAGAGCGCCAGTAGAGGACATCGACGCCTCAGCGTGAAGCGGACGTTCCCGTCACTGTGCGCCCTCACTTGCTCGGAGATCGCGCCCACCGATCGGGATGCAGCGCTGGACGGTGGCTTGCCCGGCCTGCTCCGTACGCGCGACCAGGCTCAAGGCCTCGCCGCCCGGACCATAGGTGGCGAGCCACTGACAGCCGGTCTGCAGGTCGGTGAGTATGAACAGGTTCGGCTCGGCCGTCGGCGTTTTGGTGAAGGTCGCTCCGAGTGCGGCGGTCCGCAGAGCACCGACCGGATCGTCAATCGCCCCCTGGATTTCGGATGCACGTGCATTCAGCCCTTCAGCGGTCGTGCGTGCCGCCTCTGCCGTCTCCTCGATCTCGCGAAGAGCCGAGGTATCGATGGGGTCGCAAGCGGCGAGAGCCACCCCGGCCGATAGGGCCGCCAGGGCGGTCTTGATCTTGAGAGTCATCGCAAGCGTCCTTTCAGATCAATCGAAGCCGTCATTGCGAACCGACAACCCAGGCCGTGGCCCGGTGCGTTTGGCATCCAACATGCCGGCCTTCTTGCGGCTCATTCAGTCAAAGATGTCGAAGATGCTGTCACGCTTCTTGCGCTTGTATTGATCGTCGTGGTCGCGAGCGTAGCGGCGGGGTTCCTCATATCGAGGAGGCTGGGTCGGCATCGACGTTGACGAATGACCGGCGGCACCCCCTTGTAAGGCCAAGAGGTTTTCGAGTTCGCCGCGGTCGAGCCAGACCCCGCGACACGTGGGGCACATGTCGAACTCCACGCCATTGCGGGAGACCGTATTCATGGAGGCGTTGTCGTTCGGGCAGAGCAGAAGCGGCATGTCGTGTCTCCGGAATGAAGGCTGGCGATCAGCGACGCTGGCCGAGGAAGACCAGCAGGAACTGGAACAGATTGATGAAGTCGAGGTAGAGGCTCAGCGCGCCGAAGCTAGTGGCCGCGCCCATCGCTGCCTGATCGCCACCGAGCTGGTGGTAGGTCAGCTTCAGCCGCTGGGTGTCGTGCGCGGTCAGGCCCGCGAAAATCAGGACGCCGATCCCGCTGATGGCGAGCATGAGCAGTAACGACTGCAGGAAGATATTGACCACACCAGCGATGAGCAGGCCGATCACGCCCATGATCAGGAAGGTGCCGATTCCGCTCAGGTCGCGCTTGGTGGTGTAGCCGTAGAGGCTGAGCGCACCGAAGGCGGCGGCGGTGACCAGAAAGGTCGAGGCCAGGCTCTGGCCCGTATAGCGCAGCGCCACTGCGCCGAGCGAGGCCCCGATCAAGGCCACGACCGACCAGTAGAGCAGGCTCGCCATACGGGGCGACGCGCTGCGGACGAGGAAGGCGGAGCCGAGCAAGAGCACGAGCGGGGCGAACGCCAGTACCATGCCCACGGGCGTGTAGCCGGTCAGGTGCCCGTCGGCGACGACGAACAGGGCGTCGCGAACCGGAGCCACGGACGCGGTCGCCCAAGCCAGACCGGCGGAAACCACCAGGCCCAGGCCCATCTTGTTGTAGACACCGAGCATGAAGGCCCGCAGGCCGGTCGTCGACCGCCATATCGGGTCGGACCGAGGGGCGATCGCGCAGGGTGGTGTTGAACTCGCTCATAGGGAGAGGTTTCCTGGCTCGGAAGGATACGGCAAAGGGGACGGACGCCGCCGCCGGGATCAGCGGGGTCTTCGGCCGGACCGGGCCAGGCGTACCGCCCTGACCAGCGTCGAGAAGGCCGTCATCAGGCCTAGGGCCACGATCGTGCTGTATCGCCTGATCCGACGTGTCGAACGGGTCGTCATCGTGCCTCTCCTCTTTGCAAAGGTGAGCTCGGTGCCGGGATTGGCGGTGTTTGAAGGAAGGGACCCCGGCATCGAGCGCACTCGATGCGGTCCGACATCACGATCACGATGATCGTCAGAGGGGCCCGGGCCGCATGACGACCTTGGGGCACCACGGGCCGGACCACCAATGAGTTTCGTTGATGCCCGCGATAACGGCTGCCAATGCATGCTGCTAAGTCGTCCGGAGCTCGCCGGTGGAGATGTCGAACCGCCAGGCCGTCAGCGCAAGATGACCCGCCGTCTCGCCATCCCGGATCCAGGGGAAGGTCCGCAGATTACTGAGCGAAAGAGCGAGGACCGCGTCCTCGACCGCCATTTCCAGGGCCCCCCCCGAATCCGGCTCGGGCATTGGCCACATCACCGGTTCGGCGATGTCCATCCAGGGATCGAGGAAGTCCCGGGCGTTGCGAAGCGGCCCGTGGATCAGGGCGTGAACCCCGTCACATTTGGCGTGCCCCAGCACGACGATGCGACGGACCTTCAGGATCTTGACTGCATACTCCAGCGCCGCGCTCGTCCCGTGACAGCCGCCATCGGGGGCATAGGGTGGAACCAGGCCCGCGACATTGCGGATGACAAACAGGTCGCCCGGCGCAGCGTCGAAGATGGTTTGAGGATCGATCCTGGCGTCGGAACAGGCGATCACGCCGTGGCTGGCTGCTGACGTCTTCGCGCGAGTTGGGCATAACGCTGCGCCTGGGCGGGCCACACTGCGGTGCGGAACCGGTGATAGCCCGCGATCAGCGGGTCGTTTGAACGGACCGTCATCACGCAGCCGTTCAGACACGGATGTCGAAGGTATGCCGACTGGGTCGGCGGATCCCGGCGTCATCGTTGATAGCCCGCGGCGGATCGACGGGACGATCGGTGGGCGTGCTTTGATGCGCCGCCACCCGACCGGTCATCTGGGAGAGCTGGAGAGCCCAGGCGTGTGCGGCAGGATTGATTGATGGTCCGACTTTCATCGTCGATCTCCTTCGCCGGGTATCAGGTCGAAGGGCACCGGATCGACGCCGAGGAGCGTGCAAAGTCGCAGGATCACGGCGCGCTCCTCGGCGTCGAAACCACCGTCGGCTTCGGCAACCGAACAGGCCGTTTCGATCAGCAGGCGAGAGGGGCCGGGCTGACCTCGCAGCCGCGCGATGGCGACCTCCGCCGTCGCCTCTCCATCGTCGAGATCGCGCTCGAACCGCAGGTTCAGCGCGTCGAACAGGACCAGCACGTCGTCGGTGCCGAAGAACGCGATAGTGGGTGAGTTACGCATACGGTCGAGCATCCGCGTGCGCTCGTCGGGGGTGACCCAGCCGTCGGCTTGGGAAACCATGGCGCAGGCGGCGACAACCGCGTCCATCTGGACGATATTGCCGGGCGTCCAGACATCGTTTTGGTCAATCGCGGGACGTTTTCGTAGCAATCTGTTTGATTGGGGCATGGGGCCTCGCGCTGCACCGCCGGCTGTCCGGCGATCGGCTGTGGGTTGGAGCGATCGGGCCGGCGACCGGGGAAGCCGCCGACCCCACGGGCCGCTAGCGCGACGCGGACGGCATCTGGCGACCGTCGAAGACGGCGAGCCGGTCCTTGATGGCCAGCTTCTTCTTCTTGATGCCTGCAACGGTGCGATCGTCGGGACGCGGTCGCGCCCGCTCGTCCCTCAGCGCCATTTCCAGCAGGTCATGAAACCCCCGTAGCCGGCGCGCCAACACGATAGACATAGAGCCACTCCTTCTCTGAAGGGGAGCGCTCGACGCCGAAGCCGTCGGTTCGATGGGGATTAACAGCCGGACCCCGTCATCGAGCGCACCCGATGCGGTCCGACATCACGATCGCCATCGATCGTCAGAGGGGCCCGGGCCGCACAGACACGCTGCGTGATTGAGGCCAAACACGCCAATAAGAAATGCTTATGCGGTGAATGACACAGTATTATGGGCGTCTCTCAAAGATCTCAGGACAGACGTCAACAGACTGTCTTCGAAGGCGCACCAGAGAGAGAGCGCGCCCGTGCGAAGACAGTCACTGGATGAGCCATCGCAAAAGCTTTCTAGGCGATATCAAACGTTAAAGCAGGTCTTGACGCGACGAGACTCTGCCTTCATTAGCGCAGCCTCCACGGGTCCGGGCCCCTCTGGTGGCCGAGGCGTCGGCTGCGATGTCGGATCCCCGCATGGATGGCGCAACGCAGCGCTTTTTTCATTACTCGGGGGTGCGGGATGTTTGAGTCCCTTCCATTTCTTGCTGCGACCTATGTCGGCCAGCCGGTCTGGCTGTGGATCGCCTTCCTGGCCTTCATCGCTTTTCTGCTGTGGATCGACCTCGGGGTCGTGAACAACAAGGACGGGGTCGTCTCGGCCAAGAAGTCAGCAGCGATGTGGGCGTCCTTCGCTTCGATGGCCATCGCGTTCGGGGCCTATGTCTATTTCGTGTATGAGCCGGATCCGCGCTACTACATGAGCCCTGACAATCTCAATCAGCAGGCCGTGCTTCAATACTTTACGGGCTATCTGCTCGAAACGGCGCTGGCGTTCGACAACATATTCGTCATCGGGATGATCTTCACCTTCTTCGCGGTGCCACGCCAGTATCAGCACCGCGTGCTGTTCTGGGGCATCATGGGTGCGATCGTCTTCCGGGCGATCTTCATCTCGCTCGGCGCGGCGATCGTGAATGAGTTCACTTGGGTGCTCTTCATCTTCGCCGCCTTCCTGATCTTCACCGGCTGGAAGATGATCTTCGGCGGCGATCATGAGATGGATCTCAATCAGAACCCCGTCCTGAAATTCCTCAGGAAGCGGATGCGGATCACCGACACCATCGACAACCACAACTTCTTCGTCAGAAAGCCCGATCCCAAGGGTACCGGTCGGCTGGTCCTTTTCGCGACCCCGCTGTTCCTGGCGCTCGTCATGGTCGAGGTGGTCGACGTCATCTTCGCGGTCGATTCCGTGCCGGCGATCTTCGCAGTCACGAAAGACCCCTTCATCGTCTACACCTCCAACATCTTCGCGATCCTGGGCCTGCGATCGATGTATTTCATGCTCGCCGAAGCCGTCGCCCGCTTCAAGTATCTGAAGTACGGACTGTCGATGGTGCTGGTGCTGATCGGGGTCAAGATCATCTGGAACTTCGGCCTCTACAAGGCTTGGCAGGACATGACGGGCGAGGCGCTTGTGCCCTATCTCGAGCCGCAGTGGTCCCTGATCGCGACCCTCGGCCTGATCGGCGGCTCGATGCTCTATTCGTGGATCAAGACCCGCGACGCCAGAGATCGACCGGAACATCCGGCCCATTGAGGTCCCCTGTCGGGGCCTGGATCGCCCGGGCCCCGATGGACCGGCGTCACGACGACGACGGGCCGCGCTCCAGGGCGCGAAGAACCTCTTGGGCTAACAACCCGGCGGGTCCGCCCATGCCTCGCGTGGACACTAGGGCGATCTCGCTATCGCTGAGCGGCGGCAGGGGGTCGCCAAGAACGGTCAGGTCGCGCGGGGCCATGGCAGCTGGCAGGACTCCCACGCCAAGGCCGGCCCGTAGCGCCGCCATCTGGCCCGCGAAGCTGGGTGAGGTGAAGCAGGCGCGGAAGGCGAGGCCTGCCGCTTCCAGCGCGCCAAGCGCCCGCTTGCGATAGATGTCTGGGGCCGGAGCGACGATCAGCGGCAGAGGGGACGTCTCCAGGATTGACGGGTCCAGTGCCACCCAGACCAGTGGCTCGCTCCAGACCCGAACGCCCAGCTCAGGTCCGACTGGCTCTCGTTTGATGAGGGCGAGATCGAGCTGCCCGCGCGACATCTGATCGAGCAGATTGGCGGTGTAGTCGCACTTCACGGACAGCTTGATGCGGGGATGGCTGCGCGCGAAAGCGCCGAGGATGCCCGGCAGATGCATGGTCGCGATGTCCTCTGGCGCGCCGAAACGCACTTCGCCCTCCAGGTCGCCCTCGCCCAGCGTGGAGACGATCTCGTCGTTAAGCCGCAACAGCCGGCGCGCCTGAGGCAGCAGGCCGGCCCCTTCCGTGGTCACGGCGACGCCCTTGCCCGCTCGGTCCAGAAGCGGGGACCGCAACTGGTCCTCCAGTCTGCGGATCTGCAGACTGACGGCGGGCTGGGTTCGCCCCAACAGGGCAGCCGCCCGTGTGAAGCTTCCCGTTTCCACGACGGTCACGAACGCGCGCAGCAGGTCGAGCTCAAGGTTGACCAGGCGCGATGTCACGTCATTAGCATCCGTTATGAGGAACATCAGACTAATAAACTGGATTGGATGGATCGTCGAGGCCAGAGGAAGCGGCCGCCGATGGACCCCGCCGAATGCCCGACCTTTCCGCCAGCCTCGCCTTGCTCACCTCGCCCGCGATCCTGTTCTTCTTCCTGGGCGCAGCCGCCGCCTTCGCCCGGTCCGATCTGTCCATTCCGGAACCGATCGCCAAAGCGCTGTCGCTCTATCTGATGCTCTGCATTGGTTTCAAAGGCGGGGTGGAAGCACGTGCGGCGGGGCTAGACGGCGACTTCCTGACGGCGGCCGCGCTGGGCATCGGTCTCAGTGCCCTGATGCCGCTGGTGGCGCTGGTATTGCTGCGGAGGCTGCCGCGACTGGACCGAGCGACCGCCTGCGCCCTGGCCGCCACCTACGGCTCGGTCTCGGTCGTGACCTTCGCAGCGGGACAGGATCACCTCGCGTCGGTCGGCCTGGCACCCGGTGGATACATGGCCGCGGTGCTGGCCCTGATGGAGACGCCCGCCATCCTGACCGCCCTGTTGCTGCTGAACGGTGCCGGCCGAGGCGAGCCGGGGCAACGCCGCACGGTCCTGAGGGAGGTCTTCGTCGGCGCCGCGACGGTCATGCTGCTGGGCAGCTTCGGGGTCGGTCTGATCTCTGGTGCGCCCGGCCTGGCCCGGCTCGACCTGTTCGTCGGACCGCTGTTCCAGGGAGCTCTGTGCTTCTTCCTGCTGGATATCGGACTGATCGCTGCCCGCAGGCTCATGGAGGGTGGGAGAAAGCTCAGCCCAGGAATCGTCGCCTTTGCCCTGGGCTTTCCACTCGTGTCGGCCGCCCTCGCCCTCGGGCTCTCGCGCCTGGCGGGTCTAGACGCGGGCGACGCCGCCTTGCTGACTATCCTGGCGGGATCGGCGTCCTATATCGCAGTTCCGGCCGCCATGCGCGTAGCCGCGCCGCAGGCGGACGCGGGCGTGTTCGTCACCGCCTCCCTGGCGATCACCTTCCCGTTCAATCTCACTGTCGGCATCGCACTCTATACCGCCGCCGCGCTCTGGCTTTGGTAATCGCGAAGGCGGTTTGAGTCTCGGGGCTGCGAGCCCATGGAGCCAGCCTCAGAAGTTGACCGTCAAACCGACGAACGGCGCATGACCGACGCGGTCTTCGGCCCCGTCGCGGATGTCCTGCTGGCGAAGGTAGCCCAGACTCACGTCATAGCGGCCGTAACTCCGTTCGAAGCCGACAAAGGTTCTCAGGCCCGTCACGCCCTTCTGCCCGCCAGGCTCGGTGTTGCGAAGCGTGACGGCGACCTCGGCGTCCCCGGTGAGCGCCCATCCGTCCTCGCTGTCTGTCAGGGGAATCGTTGTCCCCACACGCTGTCGCAGCCTCACGCCCGTCTGAGGATCGACATCGACGAAACGTTGCTCTAGCCGCGTGCGGAACTCCAGCGGACCCCAATCGTAGCCGACCTGTTGCAGCAGCCGCACCTCCCGCTCGTCGGGACCGTTCCAGCGCTGCTCGACACCCACGCTCCATTGGCGGCCCGCGCCATCCTCCCGGTTCAGCCAGAGGCGCGCGAAGTAGGTGTCCTTCCGCGGATCCTGGCGCAGTCGCTGGGCCGTCTCCAGCTCGACGGACGTCCGATCGTCGATCTGCTTGACGAACGCCGGGTTGAACCAGAGCTCGCCGTCCTCGTCCTGGGCGACGGCGGGAGCCGCCGCGGCCATAAGGCTGCCGATGGCAAGCAGGGTGACCTTGAGCGCATGCATCGTGATGTCCTGAAGAATCGAACAGCGGAGATTCGAAGAGACCGCCGTCGCTGGGAAGCGGTGGGGCCGGAGGGGTTTTCCCTCCGGCCCCTGACCTTAGAAGCGGTAGCTGACGCCCGCGCTGATGACCCACGGATCGAGAGCGTGCTCGGTCTGCAGGGCCGTGGTCGCGCCCGCCCGGAAGGTGGCGGTCGTGTCGACGAAGTAGCGTTTGGCGTCGACGCTGAAGCCGAGGCCCTGGTCGTTCAGAGGCATATCGAATCCGGCCTGCAGGACGAAGCCGAACTCGTCGGACAGGCCGACATCGGTCGCGCCCAGAGCGGCGGCGTCGGAACCCACCTCTTCGTTGAAGATGAAGAAGTGCGTCACGCCGGCGCCAACGTAGGGCTTGAAGCCGCCGTCCATGGCCCAGTGATATTTGGCCGTGACCGTCGCGGGCAGGATGATCGCGTCGTCGATCAGGGCGGCCCCTGCCAAGGCTCCTTCGCCCTCGACGTCATGCGGGGTGACGCAGCAGATGGTCTCGAGCGAAAAGGACGGATTGACGAAGTATTCGATCGCCACGGTAGGCACATAGGAGTTGGACGCGCTCACCTGCGAGCCGCCCGGCAGACCGATCGTGTCGGTGCGAACCTCGGTGATCTCGCCGTCCGGCAGCACCGCCGTGACGAACCCTTTTACCTGAAAGCGGCCGTTGGGGTCCTGGGCGGCGGCGGGAGCGGCAGAAACGAGAGCAAGCGCGGCGACGGCGGCGCCGACGGTGAACGACTTCATGGTGTCTCCGAAAAGGGAAGGGCAAAAGGAAGGGACCGGCCGCGCCAGGGACGCGCGGCCAGTCGAACGCGCCGTTAGTTCGGTGCGTAGGGGAGCGAGGAGTGATGGAGGACGATGCGCAGGCCGCCGTTGGGGTCGCGCACCCAGCCCCAGGTCTTGTCGACGGTGGTCACCTGTCCGTCGCTGTTGGTCAGCATGACGTTGCCGATCGAGATGGCGGTCGTGCCGTTGATGACGATGGCGGCGTTGTCGATCTCATACGAGCGCCAGCCTTTGAGCGCGAAGCCCGTGTCGCCGGCGAAGCGGCTGTTGCCGCCAACGAAGTAGGCCAGAGCACCTTCGCGGGTGGTGCGGAAGGTGGTGTCGCCCGAGGCGAGGGTCGGCTTGAAGGCCACCGGACCCAGATTGTAGCCGTAGGCGGCGTCCAGGACCTGGCCGGCGAGTCGGGCGGCGGCGGCCTGGCCGTTCGCCTTGTATTCGGTGGCGATGGCGACGAGGGCGTCGCCCCAGGCCCGCTGGGCGGCCTCGACCTCGGCCACGGTGATCGGTGCGGCGGCGGGCGCTATACTGCCGAGGTTGGCGACGGCGTAGGAGTCCGTCGAGGGAGCCGCGGGGGAAGCTGCCGGTTGAGCGAAGGCGGAGCCGGCCGCCAGAAGCGGCTGCCGGTTGAGCGAAGGCGGAGCCGGCCGCCAGAAGCGCGGCCATAGCGGTCAGGGTGAAGGTCTTGCGCATCGGAACGTCCTTTTAAGGGGCCGCGAGTGGCGGCGACGGACGGAAGATGTCGACAGCCACGCTTGCGCACATCAGCCTGTCGGCAGGCCAGACGACCTATGCCATTCGGCATACGACGGACCCTCGGTTCTGAGTTAGAACGACGGCCTGCCTCCGGAGATCTTCTCGCTTGTCCAACGACGTCGTCCCGCCCGCCCTGGACCTCCGGTCACTGTTCCGCGACTCGGAGGCGCGCGCGGCCCGTCTCAAGCTTCTGATCGAGGTCAGCCGTGATCTCGCCGCTGCCGACGGCGGTCGTCTCGACGATGCCGTCGGCATCGCTGCGCAGCGGGCGGCCTTGTTCGCGGGGTACCGGGTCGGTGCCGTTCACGCGACGCTGGAGCCCTCAGGAGACGACGCGTTCGTGGTCCCCCTGACCGCGCTGGCCGAGCGCGGTCGTCCAGGCGTCAGTCTCGTGTTCTCCACGCCGATGAACCCGAACGCCGTCTCCACCCAGGAGGACGCCGACGCATTGCGCCTGATGGTCGAGATGATCGAGGCGCGACTGACGGTGGATCTGCAACGACGCAAGGAAGCTGAGTTGCTTGGTCGTCTCGAACGGCGCGAGAAGGAGCTGGAACAGGTCCTCGCTCGCGTGGTCAGCGCCCAGGAGGGCGAGCGGGCCGCGATATCCGCGGACCTTCATGACGGCGTGGCGCAGCAGGTCGCCGCCCTGCATCGGCGGCTGGAACTCGTCCATCTGGATCTAGCTCCGCACGACCGCCGCGTCGCCGAAGAGGTGCAGGCCCTGATCGGCGTCGCGCGCAAGGCGGTGGCGGATCTGCGCGGCGTCATCGCCGGTCTGCGTCCGCTCAGCCTCGACGATCTCGGTGTCGCGGCGGCGCTCCGGGAGGAGGCGCGTCGGCTCGAGGTGGCCGGGCACAGGGTCGAGGTCTCCGACCGGACCGGCGGGCGACTGCCAGCCTGGCTGGAGACCCTTCTCTTTCGAGTGGGACAGGAAGCCTTCAACAACATCGCCAAGCATGCCACGGGCGCGACGGTGGCGCTCGATCTTGCCATCGCGCGCGACCAAGGCACCATCGTTCTGACCGTGGAGAACGTCGGCGGCCTCATCACGGAGGCCGAAGGAAAAGACGGGACGCGTTTCGGACTGGAGATGATGAGGGAGCGCTTGCTCGCCGTCGCCGGCGCGCTGGAAGCCGGTCCGATCCCGAAAGGGTTTCGCATCCGAGCGGTCGTTCCCTTGGCCGGCGTCTGAGATGCGGGTTCTGATCGCCGATGACCACGAACTGACCCGCGCCGGACTCCGCGCCGTGATCGATCGCGAGCCGGACCTCCAGGTCGTCGCAGAAGCGATGACCGGCGAGGCGGCGGTGGAGCGATGCATCGCGGGCGACGTCGATGTTGCGGTCCTAGACATCCGGTTCGGACCGGGCATGACAGGACTGGAGGCCGCGCGGCTGATCCTGACGAGTTCCGGCACGCGCGTGCTGTTGCTGACCCTGCACGATACCGCCGAATATGTCCGAAGCGCCCTCTCTGTCGGCGTGACCGGCTATGTGCTCAAGGACGCCGGGCGCGAGGAGCTGCTGCACGCTCTCCGCGCTGTCGGCGAGGGGCGCACCGCCCTGCCTAGCGACCTTCTTCGGCTGGCTGTGACACCGACGGTCGGGCCGGCCGAAAGCGATCTGGCGCGATTGACCCGGCGCGAACGGGAGGTGCTGGCTCTGATCCGGGGCGGCCTGACCAACAAGGCGATCGCGCGCGAGCTCGGCATCAGTCCAGGGACGGTCAAGGCTCACGTCGAAAAGGTGATCGCGAAGCTCGGCGTCAGTGACCGCACTCAGGCCGCCGTCTTCGCCGCGCGGGCCCTGCCATGATGAGTGCCGACCCGTGGTCGCGCATGACCCGCGCCTGGGCCGATCTTGGACTCGGTCCCAAGGGCTTGATCGTCGTCGCCCTGCCTCTGGCGATCCTATTGTCCGGGATCGGTGCCCTGCACCTGTCGGGCCGAGCCGAGGCCGAGGCCGAGGCGCGGGTGCGGCTGACCTTCGCCATTCAGCGCGACATTCACGAAGTCCACGCCCTGCTGGCCGAAGCGGCGAGCGGCGTGCGCGGCTATCGGTTGACCGGTCGCCGCGCCTTCCTGGAGCCCTATATCAAGGCTGAGGCTCTGCTCCCGACCACACTCGATCGACTCCGCCGAGCCGCCCGCGATCCCGAGATCCGCCGTCGGCTCGCGCGGGTCGATGGGCTCGTCGTCCAGAAGCGCGATGGGCTCGCCCAGCTCGCGGCCATGCCGGGCGCGGGGACGGCCACTGGGGTGGAGGCGCCCGCTGTCACCCGCGCTCTGATCGCGAACAAGACCGTGCTCGACGCCCTGCGCGCGGAGATCGAAGCCATGCAGCGGCGCGAGGTTCAACTTCTCGCCGAGCGGCAGGCGCGAGCCGACGCAGAACGCCGACGGACCTGGACGCTGACGGCGGTCATGGCCGGCGTCGGACTTCTCGGGGGGCTTGCGGCCGCACAGCTGCTGTTCACCGGCATCGTTCGCCGCGTGCGGAGCCTGGAGCAGGATGCCGAGCGTCTCGAGCAGGGCGAGCCGCTGAGCCTCGCCGACGAGGCCCAGGACGAGATCGGCCGCTTGGCGCGGCGCCTCGTGCAAGCCAGTGACCTGCTGCGCTCGCGGGAGGCGGCCCTGCGCGAGGGCGAGGAGCGCTACCGCCGGGTGATCGAAGGGGTGCGCGACTACGGCATCTTCGCCTTGGACCTCGACGGTCGGGTCGTTACCTGGAACACCGGCGCGGAACGGATCAAGGGGTGGACGGCCGATGAGATCCTCGGCAAGCACTTCTCGACCTTCTATCCCGCCGAGGCCCGTGACGAGACGCCGGCGCGACTGCTGGAAGCCGCCAGGCGCGACGGCCGCGTCGAGGACGAAGGCTTGCGCGTTCGCCGCGACGGCGGGCGTTTCTGGGCCAATGTCGTCATCACCGCCCTGCGCGACGAGGACGATACGCTGACCGGCTTTTCCAAGGTCACGCGCGACGTCACCGAACGGCGCCGGGCCGAAGAAGCCCTCGGTCACGCCCGGGCAGAGGCGGAGCGGGCCAGCCGCGCCAAGAGCGACTTCCTGTCGCGTATGAGCCACGAGCTGCGCACGCCCCTGACCGCCATCTTGGGGTTCAACCAGCTCCTCGGCATGGACGGCGAGACCCTGACCGACGACCACCGCCACGCCGTGGATCAGATCGCCAAGGCGGGCGGGCACCTGCTGACCATGATCGACGAGGTGCTGGACATCGCGCGGATCGAGGCCGGGGGCCATGCGCTGGCGCTGGAAGCGCTGGACCCGACACCCCTGTTGGCGGACGTGCGCAACCTGATCGCGCCCCAGGCCCACGCGGCCGGGGTTGAGGTGCGGATCGAGAACGATACCAAGGTCGACGTCATGGGCGACCGACGCGCAATGGTCCAGATCCTGCTCAACCTGCTCTCCAATGCGATCAAGTACGGGCCCGATGGGGGCACGGTAACAGTCAGTCTGGTGGAGACGTCCGATCGCGTTCGGATCGAGGTCATGGACGAAGGGCCGGGGGTGCCCGCCGAACTGGTCGAGCGACTGTTCGTCCCGTTCGACCGGTTGGACGCCGAACGCTGGAGCGGCACCCCGGGATCGGGGCTCGGCCTGGCTCTCTCACGCGGCCTGGCCCAGGCGCAGGGCGGCGACGTCGCCTATCGACCGAGGGACGATCGGCAGGGCGCGGTCTTCGCGCTTGAACTGCCCCCGTCGCCGACGGGCAAGGGGAACACTTGAATGAAGATCGCACCAGACGATGGAGGCCTGAAGGCCGCCCGCATTCTGGCTGTCGACGACGAGGCGGCGAACCTCAGCCTTGTCGAGCGCGCCTTTCGGCGGGAGGGCTTCCAGCAGATCGCCACATTCCTGGATGCCCGGGACGCGCTGTCGGATTTCGCGGCCCGCCCGCCGGATCTCGTTCTGCTGGACCTGATGATGCCCGGCGTCGACGGGTACGAACTGCTGGAGAGCTTTCGTCGCCTGACCTCGGAGGCGGACTATCTGCCCATCCTCGTGCTCACCGCGGATTCGACGATGAATGCAAGGCTACGCGCGCTTTCGCTCGGGGCGAACGACGTCTTGCTCAAGCCCTACGACCTGGCTGAGCTCCTGATGCGAAGCTGGGTTCTGCTGGACACCAGACGTCGGTTCAGAGCCGTGACTTTTCTATGAGGGGAATGCTGGGCAATCAGTTTTCAAGCCGAGCGGATTGGTCGGAGGCTAAGCCTCGCGCCGAAAAGCGGACATTCCCAACCGCCCATTTGAGTCACGAGCAGACATCTCAGCGTGCTGACGGCCAAGGTCCGCACCTGACTCTTAGCGGCGGTTTGGAATGTCTGCTTAGCGGCGGCGGGCGACACAATTCGCTAAGATCAACCGACCTCGGTTTCAATCGAGACGGCCCCAACGAGCATGCGGTGGATCGGGCATCGGTCGGCGATTTCAAGAAGTCGGTCGCGCTGCTCCTGTGGGAGGTCTGCCGGCAGGCTGATGGTCCGCACGAAGTGGTCGGAGGGCGTCGCTTCCGGCTGTCGGACCAGAACAACCTCGACGGACAAGGGGCCTATCGCCCAGCCCTTGCGGTTCGCGTAGAGGCGCAGGGTCTGGGCGGTGCAGGAGGCTAGAGCGGCCTGCACCAGTTCATGCGGGGTCGGCCCGAGATCCAGCCCACCCAGTTCGACAGGCTCATCGACGACGAAGCTGGCAGGGCCGGCGCGGACCACGAGTTGCAGGCCGCCGTGGCCCGCATCGTCGGCGAAGGAAGATCGGGGTGTGGAAGCCGTCATGGGGCGCCTTGCTGAATGAGTAGGGGTTGTTCGGTGATTGTCGCGCGATCGACGCGCCTCAGGTGGAGACGATCGAAAGCGCAGCGTCGCGTTCGCCGATGAGTTCCTGAACCGACGCCGCCAGACCGGCGCGGGCGAAGGCGTCGAGGTCCAGACTGTTCACAGGCGCATAGCGCCCATCGCGGCAGACCGCCGGTACGCCGCAGACCAAGCCTGCGGGAATACCGTATTCTCCTGTGGCGGGGATGCCCATCGACACCCAGCGACCGTCCGAGCCCTGGACCCAGTCACGCATGTGATCGACGGCAGCATTGGCGGCGGAAGCGGCGGACGATGCGCCGCGGGCCTCCAGGACCGCCGTACCGCGCCGCGCCACCTCCGGGATCAGGGTGTCGCGATACCAGCCGTCATCGCCGATGCGCGCGGCCAGTCGTTCGCCGCTCACCGAGGCGTGGCTCCAATCGGTGAACATGGTGGGCGAGTGATTGCCCCAGACCGCGAGGTGATCGATCGCATCGACCGACACGCCTGCCTTTCGCGCCAGTTGCGCGGCGGCGCGATTGTGATCCAGCCGGATCATGGAGGTGATGGCGCCCTCGGGCAGGTTCGGCGCGGACTGGATCGCCACCCAGGCGTTCGTGTTGGCGGGATTGCCCACCACGAGGACCTTCACGCTCCGCTTGGCGACGGCGTCGAGCGCGGCGCCTTGGGTCTTGAAGATGGCGGCATTGGCGGCCAGCAGGTCACGGCGCTCCATGCCCTTGGATCGGGGACGCGAGCCAACCAGGAAGGCGGCGTCGATGTCGTCGAACGCGACCCTCGGATCGTCCGTCGTCCGGATCGTGGTCAGGAGCGGGAAGGCGCAGTCGTCCAACTCCATCGTCACGCCCTTGAGGGCCGACAGAGCTTGGGGAAGATCGAGCAGGCGAAGGTCGATCGGCGTCTCGGGGCCGAAGACGTCGCCTTGCGCTAGACGGAACAGCAGGGCGTAGGCGATCTGGCCGGCCGCACCGGACACGGCGACCTTGATGGGAGTATTGGGCATTGTGGACCTCAGGGCTTGGAAGATTGGGAAAGAGCTGTGTCGATAGCGATGACCACGCTGTCGAGAGTCAGCGGGCCATCCACCCGGCGGCCCTGAACGAATAGAGTCGGCGTGCCGGTGACGCCCGCATCCTGCGCCCGGCGAACACGCCGTTCCAACGCGGCCATGGCGTCAGGGTCGGCGATGCAGGCTTTCAGTCGGGCCTCGTCGATCCCGAAACGACCCGCGACCCGCACCAGATGAGCCCGCGGGCTCTGTCCACCGGTCCATTCAGACTGGCCGTGCATCAGGGCGTCAATCACCTCGAAATACCGCTGAGACCCCGCACAGCGCGCCAGAAGAACGCCGGCGGCGGAAAGATTCGCAGGGCCGGTAATGAACTCCCGATAGATCAGCTTGACCTGGCCGGTATCCATATAGCGACGGCGCAGTTCGGGCAGCACCTCGATCGCGAACCGGGCGCAGGGGCCGCAGGTGCTCGAAGCGTATTCGATCAGGGTTACCGGGGCGTCCTGACGGCCCAGAACCATGTCATCGGCTTCCGCCGCTTGGGGCGCGCATGCCGTGATCAGGGCGCCGGCTCCCACAGCGATGATCGAGCGACGAGTGGGAAGAAGGATATCGGGATTCATGAGGCCTCCGGGCAGGAAACTGACGAGCGACTCAGCGCGCGCAGGGAATGTCGCGCTTGGCCGCGTCCGTAAGGCAGGGGGCGACGAACAGGTCTCCGCGCCAAGCGCCGCGGATCGTGCGGGCGCCGACGATGAGCCAGAGGATTGCAAGGCCGGCGATCAGGGCCACGCCGAAGATGTTGAAGGCTGGGATCGGCAGCAAGGTCCCCAGCTTCAGGGTCGCGACCGAGAAGACGCCGATCGGGAAGGTGTAGCCCCACCAGCCGAGGTTGAAGGGCAGGCCCTGACGAAGGTAACGCAGAGTGATCAATGCAGCCATGGCTGCCCACCAAAGGCCATAGGCCCACAGCAAAAGGCCGCCGATCAGTCCGATGCCTCCTGCCGCGTCACCGTATTGACCCAGCCCGGAGGCGGTGAAGATCGCCGGCGCGGCCTGACCCAGCACCAGCATCCCCAGAGCGCCGGTCCCGATCGGACCCAGCGACAGCCAGCTGGACGCCGCCATGCCGGCGTGCGGCAGTTTGTGGATCGCCATGCGCAGAACCAGGATGACGAGGATGCTTAGCGCCAGAGGCACCGACAGCGCCCAAAGAGAGTAGCTGACCACCAGCACGGACAAGGCCGCGTTCGGGTCGGTCAGGTGGGGCGCGATCAGCCCGCCGGTGACGGCCGCGACCTCCGCGGCCACGACGGGCAACAGCCAGACCGCCGTCATCTGGTCGATGGAATGCTCCTGGCGTGTGAACATCATGAAGGGGATGCCGACGCCGCAGGCGACCGCCATCGCCACGTCGATCCACCACAGTGTCTCGGCGAGAGGGACGATGCCGTCGCCCCACCGCGCCAGGCCGAAGGCCATCAGGCCGTTGATGATCGTCGCCAGTCCCATCGGTATGCAGCCGAAGAACATCGAGACGACCGAATGGCCGAAGATGCGGCGCGCGCCGTCGAAGAAGAAGATCCACCGCGCGGCGTAGAGGACGGTGAACAGGGCGAAGAGGCCGATGTTGAAAACCCACAGACCTTCGGCGACCAGCTTCACGCCAGGGATGTCGATCGGAATCTGGTTCAGGGCGATGGCCAGGATGCCTGTGCCCATGGTGGCGGCGAACCAGTTCGGGGTGAACTGGCGAACGACCTCGCTGGGCCGCTGGAGTTTGGCCAGAGGCCGCAGGCCGAAGGCGACGTCGCGAAGGTGAAGGTCATGCGCCATCTGAAGTGTCCTGAACAATGCTGGAATGAAACTAATGGGCGTTGAGGCGACAGATCACGCCCAGCACGACGGCCGTCACGACCAGAAGAGCCGGCAGGGTAAGGATTTGAAGTGTGGCCTCGCGTCCCGTGATCCAGCCGGTGTAGGTCACGACGCGACCATTCAGGAACTGGCTGAAGCTGCGTACACCATTACCCGCGTCTGGCGTATCCGACACCAGGGTGCCACCGGTCAGCAGGCCGAAATACATCGCACCGAGCAGGCTGATAAAGCCGAGTGCGAGGGTGGCCTCACCCCGCCCGAAAGTGATCCAGAACACCAGGACCATGCTGGCATAAAGGCCGGCGACGGCCTTGATAATGATCGGGTGGATACCGGTCTGACCGACATCAAGCTGGATGCGGTGAAGCGTCTTGCCGTCGCCGACATCGGGGATGTGGGCCGTCTCGGATTCGACGGCGGTCACCATAGTGGGCGGTAGAGGTTTTACCGGCACCCGCAGGTCACGAACGGCTCGACGGGGTTGTGGCTGGACGATGCGTGCCGGTGTATCGAACGTGCAGGCGGGGGTCATGATCGGTCTCCTTTAATGGAGTGGAGGCCGACAGTCGGCGCGCTCCTCGACGCCGATATTGATCGCGAGGATTCGTTCCATCCAACGCAATGATGCGAACTATTTAATCGATTGAGGCGAATGAAATGCTGATCAGCCCGTCGCGCCGTCGCCCTCGTTCACAGCCAGTCCCGCAGCAGCGCCCGCAGGTGTCGCCTGGCTCGGCATGGCCCTGAGATAATCGACGATGGCGTCGATGTCGCCGACCGCGATCGGGGCGCCATAGGTTTCCCGCATCTTGACGACGGTAGAATGCCACTGGGCCTCAGTCAGCCGGGGCTGGGTCAGGGCCATGCTAGCCGAATGACAGGATGTGCAGTTGGCATTGACGACATCGGCGCCAGGGCCGTCGGGGAATGACGAGGCCTCGTCCGGCAGTTCGATACTGGGCGAGGTCAGGGTGAAGCCGCTTGCCGACACGAACGACGGCGGCGGCGCGACCGGGGCCGCAGGGACCACAGGAGGTACGACCATCTTCCGTCCCCGGGGCGCATTGCCGCCCGCGATGGCTCCGATCAGGATCACGCTCGTAAGCCCGCCGGCCAGCAGGATCGACATCCCGGTCGACAACGGTGTTCTGGACTTGCTCATCCGAAAGTCACCGTGGTGGTCTCGACACATCCACGCATGAAGCCGCCCGGATTCCAGTTCGGCGTCATCGGCTGAACGACGCCCGCAGTGCTGGTGCAGCGCGTCATTAGGGGAATGGCCCCTCGGCCACGGATCGGCACCACCCCGTCGAAGCGTCGAAAACTGTAGGGGCCCTGGTCCGGTCCCAGCTGCGCGGGTCGCCAGGTTCGCCCGCCGTCGGACGACAGGTCCACCCTCGACACTCCGGTGTCCCCGCCCATGGCGATGCCGCCGATCGGCAGGGTGGGCTGCCAGGCCACGGGGTGATCGCCCGCGATGCTCGTGATCCACGACCGAGGGACCATCCGGTTGATCGGCACGGTGGGATAGTCCTTGTCGGTCGGGGAGACATTGGCCATCGGGGTGTCGGGAATCTTGTAGGCCTTTGCCATCCAGTACCCGTCGTCGGGTTTGTCCAGCACCTCGATATCGTTCAACATCTTGACCCAGTAGGTCGAGAACCAGCCCGGCACGATCAACCTGACGGGAAATCCATTCAGCAGAGGCAGTTGTTCGCCGTTCATGGCGAAGGCCACCATCACCTCGCCGTCGCGCGCATGATCCAGGGCCAGCGACTTTGAGAAGTCCGGCGCACCCGCCACGACGGGCTGGTCCAGCGCGCCGAAGCGGACGGCCAGGGCTCCGGGTCTGACCCCTGCGACATCCAGAAGGTGCCTCAGACTGACGCCCATCCACATGGCATTGCCCATCGCCCCATGCGCCCATTGCGCGCCCGGCACGCGGGGCTGGAACAGGCCGCGCGAGTTTCCGGAACACTGGTTCACCGCTGCCATCTGCACGCGCGGCATGGCCAGAAGCTCGGTCAGCGACACCGACAACGGGCGCACCACATGGCCGTGCACATTGATCCGGAAGGTCGTGGCATCGACCGAGGTCGGGATATCGGCCCAGTGCCAGCGCACGAAGAACTGGTCGTTGGGTGTGAAGACGCTCTGGTCGAACACCGACATCGGCGTCTCAAGCAGCGGCGGTCGGCTGCGTTGCAGGATCATCGATCCCTTGCCCGGAAAGCTGGAGGTCAGTGGGCGCGACGAGGGTCCACCCGGTAGAGCCAGGTCCACCGCCTGTTGCCCCCAGGCGGGGGCCGACCAGGCGGCTGCCGCCACACCCCCTCCAATAACGAAGCGGCGTCCAACGGCGTGAGATATGGGGTCGTTGGCTGAAGCCATGTCGATATCCTTAACCGTCGCACACATCAGGCGATGTTTCAGCTCTATTGGCAAGCGGGTTGTCCCGAGGATCGCAGTTCCGGGGTGCCAGTCTCCTGGTTTTGATCTCCGCCCAATGCACGGCTGTCGGAGATCACGCGCCGTGCGGTTCGGATTTTCCGGCGAGCCCGAAGGGACCTGAACGGGTCCAGGTCCAGGCTTCTCCAAAAGGATCAGAGCCTCCGTCCTTTCCCCATCGTTCAGAGGATTGAAACGGCGTTGCTGCATACGCGGTTTTGACCGCGCGGACCAATGCAACTCCCTCCCTGAACAGCGGCGAACGGATGTCAGAAGCAGGCCGGGCGCGACTGACTCCGACGGCCAGATCCGAAAGAGAACCTGGGCCGCCGCGACCATATTGCCTATCAGTGGGCATGAGGCGGATTGACCTGCCAGATTTCATCAACCAGCAGACCCGCCCGATACAAGAGGACATAGCGGACCGGGATCGCTTGCTTGCCCTCGAAGGTCACATCGACGGTGACGGTCGCGCCGGCCGGGTTTTCGGCGATCGTCATGGCGGCGATGTTGGCGCTGAGCGGACCCAGGTCGGCGAATCGTGACCAGACGTCGCGCAGTTCGACCGGGTCGTCATAATGCCCGTCTAGCGGTCCGCCGACCCACTGCAAGTCGGCGTCTGGTGCATAGGCCGACAGAACCGTATTGACCGACCCTGCGGCGATCGCTGCGATCCGGGTTCGGGCCAGAGCCTCGTGGGACTGGGCGAAGGCGGGAGCCCCCGTCATCAGCACGGCTGACGTCAGGACGAAGGCCGAAAGAGCATGAAGTCGCATCGCGATATCCTTGAAAGATCAATCCGGGCTGGATCGTTGCTCATCTTCAAGGATCGACGCCCAGAAGGTCCAATGCGATGTATCGAACTGATCATTCGGTTGAACCGATCATCCGAGCAGATGTCCGTCTTCGTTGATGGTTTTTCCGTCAAGCCATCGGAGACCTTGACGCAAGCAGGCTGACAAATGCGTCCCCAGCCTTTGACCGATATCGCTGTTTGTGACGCAGCAGCCAGAACGGTCGGGCCGGAAGGTCGAATGGCAGGGTCGTAAGGATACCGGCCTTCAGACGCGCGGCGACGACGTTTCGCGAGACGACGGCGGCCCCAGCCCCCGCCTCGACCGCACCCGCCACCGCCTCATTGCCCGGCAGGCTCATCGCCACATCCAGATCGTTGACGCTCAGACTGTGTGCCGCCAGCGCGGCCTCGAAGGCTGAGCGCGTGCCGGAGCCGGGCTCGCGCAAGACCCAGGTCATGGCCTTCAGGTCCGGTCGGGCCGCCCCGTCCTGGGCCTGCGGATGTCCTGCAGCGACGACCAGCACCAATTCGTCGTGATCCAGCACCGTGCGGCTGAGGACGGGCTCGTCCAATTCGCCCTCGACCAGACCCACTTCGGCCTCGCCCTCGATCACAGCTCGGGCCACGTCTCGGGTGTTGCCGATGGTGACATCGATCTGGATGCCAGCGTGGCAGGCATGAAACGCCGCCAGACGAGACGGTAGCCACCATCCTGCGATCGTCTGGCTGGCTTGGATCGACAACCTGCCGCGCTTCAGGTCACCGAGGTCATTGAGTGCCTCCTGTGCCGCCGCCGCGCGAGCCAGGACGGCGCGGGCCTCGATCAGGAACACCTGTCCAGCCGCATTCAGCACGATGCTTCGCCCCACACGATCGAACAGCGCAACACCGTGACGTGCCTCCAGCGTGGTGACCGCAGAACTGACGGCAGACTGGGTCAGGTTCAGGGCCTCGGCAGCACGTGTGACGTGCTCACGCTCGGCGACGGCGACGAAGATGCGGAGTTGATCCAGGGTCATGGGCGCAACCTAGCCCGCTCGCGCCGGAAAAACAGATGGATCGTTCGGCGGTCGCGAACGTTCTCAGCAACAATCTCCGTTGGATGGTCGATTGTCCAACCGTCAGGATGGCGATGAACCGAAAGTCCCGATGATGACCTCCTCCTTGAAACTGACCGGCCTGTTGGCTGTCGCCGCCCTCTTTGGCGCAGGACTTATGGCCTTCGCCCAGACGCCACGCTCCCCCTTCGATACGGAAATGGCCGAGGCCATGTCGCGCATGCACACCGCCATGACGATCGCGCCGACCGGCGATCCTGACCGCGACTTCGCCGCCATGATGATCCCTCACCATCAGGGCGCGGTCGACATGGCGCGGATCGAACTCGCCTACGGCAAGGACGAGCCGATGCGCCGTCTGGCCCAGGGGATCATCGTCGAACAGACCCAGGAGATCGCCTTGATGCAAGCCTTCCTCGACCGCTCGGCCACCCGCCCGACGTCCAACGCGCCCGCCGCACCTCATACCGGACACTGACCCATGACTTTCGTTTCGAAGACGCCCTTCGTCCTGGCGCTTGCCCTGATGGCATCCCCGGTCTTGGCCGATCAGGTTCCCGGCGCGGCGGCGGCGCCCGCCATCCCGATCAGCGGCCAGGATCGGTTCTATTCGGCCGACCAGTTCTCCAACACCGTCTCGGTGGTCGATCCCTCGACCAACAGCCTTCTGGGCGTGATCTCCCTCGGCGAGCCGACCCCGGCCAACCTCAGCCCGCTCTACAGGGGTCAGCTGCTGGTCCACGGCATCGGCGCGGCGCCGGACGGCAAGACGATCGCCGTGGTCTCGATCGGGTCGAACTCGGTCAGCTTCATCGACACGGCCACCAACGTCGTCAAACACACCACCTATGTCGGACGCTCTCCGCACGAGGCCTTCTTCACGCCTGACGGCAAAGAGGTCTGGGTCACGGTGCGGGGCGAGGCCTATATTTCGGTGCTGGACGCCGCGACCTATCAGGAAACCGCCCGGGTCGAGACGCCCAACGGGCCAGGCATGACCATCTTCTCGCCGGACGGCCGTTACGCCTACATCTGCTCCAGCTTCAGCCCCGAGACAGTCGTGGTCGAGACCGCGACCCGTCAGATCGTCGGTCGGGTGGCCCAGGCCAGTCCGTTCTGCCCAGACATCGCCGCCACGCCCGATGGGAACCAGGTCTGGATGACGCTGAAGGACGTGGGCAAGACGATGGTGTTCGACGCCCGTCCGCCGTTCGCCGTGCTTCAGACGCTCGACACCGGCCCGCTGACCAATCACGTCAACATCGTGCGAAATCGGGATGGTCAGTTCGCCTATGTCACGGTGGGGACCGAGAACGTTGTCAAGGTTTTCCGCACCGACACCTTCGACCCCGTGACCGCGATCGCGGTGGGGTCCCTGCCGCACGGTCTGTGGCCCTCCGGCGACGGCTCGCGGATCTACGTCGGACTGGAGAATGGCGACGGCGTGGCGGTCATCGACACCCTGGCCAATCGCGTGATCGCCACCGTGCCGGTAGGTCAGGGACCGCAGGGCGTCACCTATGTGCCGCGTGCGGTCACCGAGGGTGACGGCAGGGCCAACCTCATGCCCCTGGGCACCGCTCGCGCCTCGCATCAACTCGTTCTGACAGGCGAGGACGACGCCCGGTCGCAGGCGACCCTGTTCGAGCAGGGGCAGGTGCAGATGCTGCAGATCGCCGCCGCAGGCCTCGAACCCGGCAAGCCCTATGTCCTCGCCTTCGCCGAGACGGCGGACGGATCGGGGACGCTGCAGCCTCTGGCGAAGTTTATGACCAATCCGGCCGGGTCCGCGGTCGTCAATGCCGTGGGCCCGATCCGTCAGGTGGTCGCCGCCGACGCCGGCGCACCCCGCCGTTGGCTGGTCATCGCCTCGGGAACGCCCGAGGCGATCGGCCCGGTCGTCCAGAGACAGTCGGAATAGGACCGGCCGCCATGCGTATCGACAAGTTCGTGCATAGCTGCCTGCGCCTGACGATCGGCCAGGAGCGACTGCTCTTCGATCCGGGCAAGTTCTCGTTCGTCGACGGACGGGTCGATCCCGCTGTCTTTTCGGACGTCTCGACGATCGTCCTGACGCACGGCCATCCGGATCACATCGACCCTGATGCGTTGGGCAGGATCGTGCATGCGAGTGGCGCAACGCTCGTCGGCAACGGCGAGGTCGCCAACAACCTCAGCGAGAAGGGCCTGTCGGTCACGGTCTTCGAAGAGGGTGAACGGATCTTCGGCGCGTTCCGACTGCAGGCTCAGGCGGTCGCGCATGAGCCCATCCTGTCGGACGAGAGCACGCAACTGACCGCCTTCCTTGTCAACGACGTTTTCCTCAACCCGGGCGACAGTTTCGACAGCCGTCTGGATCGATTCGTCGGCGTGGAGGTGCTGGCCCTTCCGGTGATGGCGCCCTTTCTGACCGAGCTCACCGCCCATGCCTTCGCCAAGCGGATGAAGCCGAAATCTGTCGTGCCGGTCCATGACGGCTACGCGCGCGACTATTTCCTCAAGCAGCGTTACGACGTCTACGAGCCCTATCTGGACAAAGTCGGGATTAAGCTGCACCGGCCGATGACGCCCGGAGACGGGTTTGAGGTCGCCGACCAATGACGATTGACGCAGCCTGAGTCTCCATCGGCTTCGCCTGACCACGCAGATTTATCTTGGTCAGTTGCACATGGGATGTCGCCTTCCTGGCGCGAGTTCAACTTCCGCTTCTGGCGCGGAGTGGACACCTACCGGAGTCGGCATAGTGGCGCTTGGCGCTCAAACTTTTCCCAGACGAGAGCGGTCCCGCTCCTGATCATCGCGCAGTTGATCTCTTCGCCCTCGGGCGTCCAGCAAATCGCCGTGACGCGGTTATAGCTGCGCCCTGTCGGCTGGCATCGAATAGTCCGCCCGGCGGCAAGGCGGGTTAGCTCGTGCGTCGCGGAGGCGGCCGTCGCGGTAGGGCAGGGGTGTCCCGTTGAGCAGGTTTCGTCGGCCTCGCGCGCGGCGACCGCATGAAGTCGAATGGGCGTGCCATCACGGCACCGCAAGGTGTCGCCGTCATTGATGTAGGCGACGGCGCACGCGAGCGTCGCGCGATCAGGGATAGCGGTGGGCATGGCGGCAATAGCGGTCTGCGCCGGCAACGGATCACCCACCGGCGACCAGTTCAGCGTGACATAGAAGGCCATCACGCCGATCAAAGCCACGGTCAGGACGAAGCCAAGGTCCTTGGTCCATGGTCGACCAGGTCTGCGCTGTAGTCGAGGCTGCCAGCGGCGGGTCATGCCGCAAGGTAGCCGGGCTCGCTTAACGACCGGTTGGCACACGTCGTACATTGCCTGAAAGTCTGCTCGCGCCGAACCGCCGATGACCGCTCTTGGCGCGTCGCCGACGTCCATATTCTGAGTTCAACTCAGCAACGAAATCTGGTTCGACGTAGGTTGCTAAGTACGGCGAAACCGTGGCAATCAATCCGGACTACCGCCGGGGGAAATGCGAATGTGTTTTAACACCAGAGCGGGTGCGCTGATCGGCGCGCTGCTCATTGCCATGCCGGTCGCCGCCTGGCCTGAACTGTCTCACTCGCAGGAAGCTGGAGCGTCTTCGGAGACTCGAGTTGGACTGAAGCGCCGGGTGGCGGTGGGTCGCTTCAGCAACAGTACGCCTTATGGCCGCCTACTGCTCTCGCCGGGGGAGGCCGATCCGGTCGCGACCCAGGCGAGCGACATGCTTACCAATGCGTTGGTCGGATCCGGCCACTTCTTTGTCTTCGAGCGCGGCGACCTGCAGGCGCTGAGCGCCGAACGTCTCCTGTCCGACGCGGACACGCAGAGATTGGTCGGTGTCGACGCTTTACTGCTCGGCTCCATCACCCAGCTGGGGCGCCGTAACGAGGGAAAGCAAGGCTTCCTGAATTCTCAGCGCCGGCAGGCGGTGAATGCGACGGTCGAAATCCGATTGGTGGACATTCGAACCGGGCGTGTCTTCTTCACCGCGTCGGGCGCGGGTGAGGCGACCACGGAGACGGGTGAAGTGGCGGGCTTCGGCACGCGGGCTGGCTACGATTCCACGCTCAACGACCGGGCCATCAATGCGGCGATCGCCGACACCATGACCCAAGTGATCAACCAGCTTCAGCAGCGGGCATGGTTCACCGACATCCTGCGGGTGTCCGGAGATAACGTCTTCGTCTCAGGCGGTCCGAGCCAAGGTCTGAGCGCGGGTGATCGCTTCCGGGTGGAGACCCCCGGAGAGGTGATTACCAGTGCGCAATCAGGACTGCCGATCACCCTGCCGGGATCACAGGTCGCGGAAATTGAGCTTGTCGGCTTTTTCGGCGAGACGCCGGAGACGGAAGGTGCGGTCGCACGCGTCGTGCAGGGTAGCCTGCCGCAAAACATTGCCGGCCTTCGGGTCGTGGAGATCAGATAGATGTTGAAGAGACTGATGGTCACCGTGCTGGCCTGCGCGGCTGTCACCGGTTGCGTGACGAACTACGCGGATCGGGACGTCGCGCAGGGCGCTGCGCCGGCCTCCCTGATCGTCGTCAACGCCCCCGCGGGCGCGACCATCCAAGTGGACGGACGGCCTTACGGAACGGTCGGCGCGGAAGGCGCGCCCCTGACGCCCGGCCGCCATGAGGTGGTCGTCGAATTCGGCGGCCGTCGCATCCACACCCAATCCATCTTCGTGGCCGCCGGGGCCCGCGCCGAGGTTCGCATCCCATGATCCGCCGACTGATTACCATCGCCGTGCTGACCGCGGCCGTAGCGACCTCGGCCTGCGCGCCGGCGTCCCTGTTCGAATGGGGCAACTACGAGCCGGCGCTTTACGCCTACTCGCAGAACCCCGAGAACCGCAGCGTCTACAAAGACGCCCTCGAGAAGGCGATCGAGCGCGGTCGCACCCGCAACGCCGTGGCGCCTGGACTGCTCGCGGAGCTCGGCTATCTGCACATGGAAGACGGCGAGAGCGCCGAGGCGCTTCGCTACTTCGAAGAAGAGCGCACGCGTTTTCCGGAGTCGGCTGGATTGATGGATCGGGTGATCGCCCGTCTGAACAGCGGCGCGTCCGCCGCGGGAGGCAACTGATGCGTATGGTTCGTGCTCTGACCGTGACGGCCCTCGCGCTCGGCGGCTTCGCCCTGAGCGCCTGTGTGACCGGACCTGCCCCCAAAAGCTATGCGGCGATGCGGGCCGAAAGCCCACGCGGAATTCTCGTCGTGCCGGCGCTCAACACGACGGTGAACGTGGACGCCGCCGATTACTTCGTTTCGACAATCTCCCGGCCCATCGCCGAACGAGGCTACTACGTCTTTCCCGCGCATATGGTGAAGCGGCTGCTAGACGATGAGGGTCTTTCCGACGCCGGTCTGGTGCACCAGGCCGATGCTTCGCGCTTCAAGCCTCTGTTCGGCTGCGACGCGGTGATGTTCGTCGAGATCGACCGGTGGGATTCGCAGTATATCGTGATCTCCACCTCAACCAACGTGGAGTTCAAATACACGCTCAAGAGCTGCAACAGCGGGGCCACGCTTTGGACGGACACCCAGGCGATGTCCTACAGCCCGCAGGCGTCGAACTCCGGCAACCCGCTGGCTGACCTGATAGCCCAAGCGGTCATGGCCGCGCTGGAAAAGGCCAAGCCGAACTACATCCCGCTGACCCAGCAGGCCAACCTGCTGGCGACGCACACGATCGGTCAGGGACTGCCGGCGGGGCCTTACGCGCCCCAGCACAATCAGGATCAGGCTCAATTTCCCAACTAGTCGAGATCGTCCCATCCGGCTGTCTGCCGAATGGGACCCTCACCGCTAAGGCCGATGTCGACGTTGTTTACCGAGCGGCCATGAACGGCGACCCGTACCGCGGCGGCGACGTCGGATTTCTGGCCATGAGCCAATGTCCGCTCATGGCGCATCTGAGCCATCAGGAATGACGCGGGACACCGCTTCTGGTAAGCTCCGGCTAGTGACTGAAGTCGCCCGCGATTTCCGTCACCGTGGTGACCATATGGTGACCACGAGACGCATTCGGCGAGCGCTGGAGCGGCTTTCATCAACAGCCTCAGGGGCTTATCGCGACGGATACGGCGTTACTGGTTACCTTTACTGGGACATCGAGCTGGAGCCGTAAGGCCAGGCTTCGCCAGGCGTCAGGCGGCGACCCGGGCGTAGAATGCCTTCAGGGTGTCGAACGCCAGCTTGCGGCGGCCGTGCTCGTCGATCACGCCCTTCCGGTTCCAGCCGCGTTGAAACCGGCCGTGCCAGCGCCGGGGAGATCGGAAGTCCTTGAGCAGCCAGGGCGTGACCCCGGCGAAGGCTCCGGACGCCGCGATCGCCTTCAGCGTCTCCTCGTAGAGCCAGGCCTGGTGCTCCTCGGTCCAGCGGCTTTCGCGCGGGCCGCGATGGCCGTGCAGGGCGTCGGCCCCGAATTCGGACATCAGCAAGGGCTTGTCCCAGGTCGTGCCGAAGGTGACCTGATCGATCTCGGCGGGGGTGCGCTGGCCGTGCCAGCCCTCGTACTGGTTCATGGCCACGACATCGAGGTCGCGCCCCAGTTCATCGGCCACCACCAGCCGCGCCTCGCCATCGCGCACCCCGCCGACATCGACGTTCTTGTTCAGAGCGGCGGTGACCAGTCGGGTCGGATCCAGCCGCCGGACGTCGTCGATGATGGTCCTCAGAAAGCCCAGGCGTTCCGGCGTCTGCGGCGTCTCGTTGGCCACCGACCAGAATGCGATCGAGCAGCGGTTGCGGTCCCTGACGATCATCTCCGCCATCATCTGGCGTCCGAGCGCTAGGGTGGCGGGCGCGGCGTAGGCGACGTCCTCCCAATAGACCGGGATCTCGGACCAGACGATCAGGCCCATCTCGTCGGCCAGCCGCAGCGTGGCCTCTCCATGGGGATAGTGGGCCAGGCGGACGAAGTCGCAGCCCAGCGCCTTGACCTCGGTCAGCAGGGCGCGGGCCTCGGCCTCGGTGCGGATGCGGCCGCCGTCTGCGCCCAGCCGCTCCTCATGCATGGCGATGCCCTTGAGGAAGCGAGGCCGGCCGTTCAGCAGGATCTCGCGCCCGCGCGTCTGGAGCGTTCGGAAGCCGACGCGGTCGGACCAGCGGTCGCCGTCGATCTCGGCGGTGATGTCGTAGAGGCGCGGCGCTTCGGGCGACCACAGCCGCAACCGGCGCGGCGGCGATGCGGACAGCCGGACGCGGCCCTCGCGGCTCGCGACACCGTCCAGCCGCAGGCCCAGTTCGGGGACGGCGAGGCGAACCATCGAGCCGGCCGCCCCCGGTCCGTCCAACTCCACGTCGGCGACGATCCGACCGCCCTCCAGCCGGACGAAGGCGTCGCGGACGAAGGTCGCGGGCGTGTCGACCAGCCAGACGGACCGGGTGATGCCGCCGTGGTTCTTCCAGTCGAAATCCAGCGCCGGCAGGGTCTCGGGGCCGGGGCGGCTGTCGGCGCGCACGACCAGGCTGTTCGAGCCGGGACGCAGGCGATCGGTGACCTCGATCTCGAACGGGGTGAAGCCCCCTTCGTGCTCGGCGATCGGTTCGCCGTTCAGCCAGACGCGGCTGCGATAGTTGACGGCCTCGAACACCAGGAACCGGCGGCGGCCGTCGGCGGGCGGTCCGTCGATGTCGCGGCGATAGTAGGCCGGGCCTTCGTAGTGGAAAAGTTCCGGGGACTGTGTGTTCCAGTCGCCGGGGACGGCGATCTCGTCGCTGGTCTCCCACTCGTATTCGACCAGGGGGCCGTCGTCGGTGGTCGGGCGATCCTCCCAGAAGTTCCGGCGCACCCCGGGCTTTCGGCCCGAGACGTCGAACGGGTCGAGGATCAGCTTCCATTGGCCATCCAGCGAACGGCGCGCCCGGTTCGGCAGGCCTCCGATCAGGGTCGGAGCGGGGTTCGCCCCGATGGTCTGGGCGCGGGCCAGGGGCGCGGTCGCGGCGGCCATACCGGTCAGGGCACCGGCCGAGATCAGGCGGCGGCGGTCGATCATCGTCATGGCAGGGTCTCGTTGACGTCCTGGCCCTGAAGGTCGCGCCAGGCCATCGCCAGGAACCGCAGGCCGAAGGCCCCGGCGATGTCGCGCACCACCAGCCGCACGCGGCCGTCGATGGTACGGGCACGGGTCTCCAGAATGGCCCCGGCCAGGTTGGAGTCGGGATGGTCGGCGGCGAACCGATTGGCCAGCAGCCAGTCGAGGGACCGCTCGATGTTGGCGTCGAACTCCTCGCCCACACCATAGTCCCGCAGCCTCAGCCACAGGATGCCGGAAAACGCCGTGGCCGATCCGGTGATGGAGCCCGGCCGCGAACTGCCGTCGACGTTCAGATCATAGGCGAAACCGCCCCAGCGATCCTGATACCGCGCCATCGCCCGGCCGGTCTTGAGCGCCGCCTCCAGGAAGACCGGGTCGCGGCTCAGCGCATAGGCCTCCAGCAGGGCCTCGGCGTTCCAGACGTTGAAGCGCGGATGGACGCGGCCGGTGTCGGGATCGTTGGGCTCGAACGCCATCCACAGGCCATTGTCGTCCTGGCGGTCGACGACGGTGCGGGCGTGGGCCAGGAACCGGTCGCACCACGTCTGCTCACCGGTATGGCGGCACATGTCGCGGGCCAGATATCCCTCGATGTTCGGCCGTGCGACCTGGTTGACAGAGGCCGGGTTGGCGTCGGGATGATGCGGCGAGCGGTCGGTCCAGAGCGCGCCGGTGTCGGGCTCGATGATGTTGTAGAACAGGCCCGGATGGCCCGGTACGGCGGTGTTCTGAAACAGCCAGCGGCCGGAGCGGGCGGCTGTGTCGGCGTATTTCGGATCGCCCGTGGCACGGCTGAGGGCGAACAGGCCGGGCGTGCCGTCGGACACGGTGGTGAAGTTGATCAGTGGGCCCAGCCGGTCGCCATGGGCGGCGTTGACCAGACCCGCCAGGGGATGGGGCGGCTGGAACTCGGTGGAGATCCACCAGTCCCCGGCGTGGCGCGCGGCGGACAGGAACTCGTGCTCGCCGGTGACCCGCCAGGCCTCGATCAGACCCAGCGCCGTCTGGCCGGTGTGCCAGTGCGGTTCGTACTCGACCCATTCGCCGGCGAGAAGGTCGTAGTCGGCGCGGCCCTTGCCGGTCTCGTCGATCAGGACGCGGGCGGCGTGGGTTCCGACGTCGCGGATGGCCGCCTCGATCTCCGCCAGCCGGGTCGGCGTGGCCGCCACAGGGGCGGGCGACATGAGGAGGGCGACGGCGACGATCACGGCCCGGATCACAGATAGGCACCCCTCTGCCAAGGCACGAACTCGGCGTCGCCGATGCCAAGGGCTTCGGAGGCCGAGGGCTGTCCGGACGCCAGCAACAGCAGCCGGTCGAAGATGCGCGCTCCCATCGCGTCCAGGCTCTCGCCGTCGAGTACCGGAGAGGCATCGACGTCGACGTCCTCGGCCATCCAGCCCGCCAGCCGGGCGTTGGACGCGATCTTGAGGCAGGGCGCGGGCTTGGAGCCGAAGACGGAGCCCCGGCCCGTGGTGAAGGCGATCAGATTGGCGCCCGACGCGATCTGGCCGGTGGCCGAACAGGGGTCGTAGCCGGGGCTGTCCATGAAGGTCAGGCCGGGTTTCCTGAGGGGCTGGGCATAGCCGATGACGTCCTCCAGCGGCGCCGAACCGGCCTTGGCGACGGCGCCGAGCGACTTCTCCAGAATGGTCGTCAGGCCGCCCTTCAGATTGCCGGGAGAGGGATTGTTGTTCAGCGCCATGCCGTTCGCCTCGGCGTGATCGCGCCACCAGGCCAGCCGGTCCATCAGGCGCCGGGCCGTGTCCGGATCGGCGCGGCGCAGCAGCAGGTGTTCGGCTCCCCAGATCTCGGGCGTCTCGGACAGCATCGCCGAGCCGCCGTGGGCGATCAGCCGGTCCACCGCCCGACCCAGCGCCGGATTGGCCGTCACGCCCGACCATCCGTCCGAACCGCCGCACTGGAGCCCGACCGCCAGACCCGAGACCGGCGCGGGCTCGCGCCGGGCCTTGGCGGCGACCGCGATCAGGTCACGGACGATCGACTTGCCGGCCTCGATGGCCTTCAGCGTCCCTCCGGCCTCCTGGATCGACAGGGTGCGCAGCGCCGGCCCCGGCGTCAGGCCTTCCCTGGCCAGCCAGTCCGGAATCTGATTGGCCTCGCAGCCCAGGCCGACGATCAGGACGCCCGCGACGTTGGGGTGCCTTGCATAGCCCGCCAGCGTCCGCTGCAGCAGCCGGATGTCGTCGCCGTCCGAGGCCCCGCCGCAGCCTCCGGTGTGGGTATAGGCGACCACGTCGTCGACGCCCTCGGGCAGGGCGTCGACCGGGAAGGCGTCGGCGATGCGGCGCGCGACCGTGGCCGAGCAGTTGACGCTGGTCAGGACGGCGAGGGTGTTGCGGGTGCCCCAGCGGCCGTCCGCGCGCCGATAGCCGGACCAGGTCGCGGGGTGGACGGGGGCGGGCAGGGGCCGGCGATCCATGCCGACCTCCGCAGCGCGGTCGGCCTCGCTCATGGTCAGATTGTGGGTGTGGACCCAGTCGCCCGGCCCGATGTCGGCGGCGGCGACGCCGATGACCTGGCCGTAGCGGCGCACGGGCGCGCCCGGGGCGACGGCCCGGACGGCGACCTTGTGCCCGGCGGCGACGGCGTCGCGCAGCGTCAGACCGTCCACCGAGGCTCCGGCCGCCAGGTCGGTCAGGACCACGGCCACGTCGTCGTCGGGGTGGAGACGGAGCAGGCTCATGCCCGGCCTCCGACGAGCGAGGCTGCGGCGCGGGCCCCGCTCTGGGACAGGCGGACATAGGCGGCGATCACCGGCGCGGTGAAGCGTGGGTCCATAGCCAGCCGCCGCGGAAAGACCGCCTCGAGCGAGAGCAGGGTGGCGGCGCGCTCCAGGGGATCTGGCGTGCGGGCGACCAGCCGCGCCATTTCCACCGCGAACGGATCGTCCACCACATGGGCCGCTCCCGTCTCGTCCAGGCCGTCCTGCCAGCGCATCCAGGCGGCGACGGCCAGCGCCACGGCCTCGATCGGCTGGCCCCGATCCAGCCGGATCGCCGCCCCCGCCAGCAGCCGCTGCGGCAGCTTTTGTGATCCGTCCATGGCGATCTGGTGGGTGCGGTGCTCCAGGGCGGCATTGGCGAAACGCGCCTTGAGCGCCCGGCGATAGGCGGACAGATCCAGTCCTGCGGGCGGGTCCAGGGTCGAGGCCGCTTCATCCCACAACCGCTCGACGAAGGCCGCGAAGACCGGCTCGGCGATGACCTGGTGCACGAACCGAAGCCCGGCCAGCCCGCCCAGATAGGCCATGGCCGAATGCGCCCCGTTCAGCAGCCGCAGCTTGGCGTCCTCATAGGGGCCGACGGCCGAGGTGATCTGGACGCCTAGCGCCTCGAAGTCCGGACGCGGACCGGCGAAGCGGTCCTCGATCACCCACTGGGTGAAGGGCTCGGTCTTGACCATGCCGTGGTCGTCGACGCCGAGCCGCGCCGCGAGCTCGCGACGATCCTCCGGCGTGGTGGCCGGCACGATGCGGTCGATCATGGTCTGGGGGAAGGCGCAGCCGCCCTCGATCCAGTCCGCCAGCGCAGGATCATGGCGCCGGGCGATGGCCAGGACGGCGTCCTTCACGCGCGCCCCGTTGTGGGGGAGGTTGTCGCAGCTGATGACCGTCAAAGGCCCAAGCCCGCGCGCGTGACGTTCGGCCAGCCCCGCCGCCAGGAATCCCGGCGCGGTGCGAGGCGCGACCAGCGAGGCCAGGTCGGAGGCGACTTCCGGATCGCTCTCGATCAGGGTGCCCGAGGCCGGGTCCAGGCGGTAGCCCTTCTCGGTGACCGTCAGGGTGACCAGGTGGGTCTGGGGATCGGCCAGGGCCTCGACCACGGCGGCGGGGTTCTCCGGCGCGACCAGGACCTCGGCGACCGCGCCGACGACGCGCGTCTCCACACGCTCGCCGTCCCTCACGACCAGACTGTAGAGACCCCCTTGGGTGGCGAGCTGATCGCGCACGCCGGGCGAGCGCAGGGACACGCCGCGCACGCCCCAGCGAGGATCGCCGCCGGCCAGGGCCCGGTCGAAGACGTCGGCCTGGTGCGCGCGATGGAAGGCGCCGATGCCCAGGTGGACGACGCCGGTCCTGACGCTTGCGCGGTCGTAGGCGGGCCGGATCACGTCGGCGGGCAGCCCGTCGAGCGTGGTGGCCGACAGCCGCATCAGCCCAGCAGGCCCGGCAGGGTCAGGCTGAGCGCCGGCACGAAGGTGATGGCCATGAGCGCCGCGAACAGAGCCAGGTAGAAGGGCCAGATCGTTCTCACCGCTTGCTCGACCTTGATCTTGCCGACCGCGCAGCCGACGAACAGCACCGATCCCACCGGCGGCGTGACCAGGCCGATGCCGAGGTTCAGCATCAGCATGATGCCGAACTGGACCGGGTCCATGCCCGTGGCCATGGCGACGGGCAGGAAGATCGGGCTGGTGATGACGATCAGGGGCGCCATGTCCATGAAGGTGCCGAGCACCAGCAGGATGATGTTGATCATCAACAGGATCAGGATCGGATTGTCCGTCAGGGTCTGAAGCAGGGTCGCCAGCTGCTCGGGGGCCTCCAGCAGGGCCAGCAGCCAGCCGAAGGCGGCGGCCGAGCCGATGATCAGCATGACCATGGCCGTGGTCTTGACCGCGTTCTGCGCCGCCGTGGTGAAGCCTCGGAAGCCCAGGGTGCGGTAGACGATCAAGGCGATCACCAGGGTGTAGATCACTGCCACGGCCGAGCTTTCGGTCGGGGTGAAGACCCCGCCCAGCACGCCGCCGAAGATGATCACGGCGGTCAGCAGGCCGGGGATGGCGGCGGCGAAGGCGCGGGCGAAGGCGGGCCAGCCGGGGAACTCTCCCTTGGGATAGCCGCGTCGCACCGCGATGAACCAGGCGACGGCCGCCAGCAGGATGCCGGTCACGATGCCGGGCACGACGCCCGCCAGGAACAGGTCCGCCACCGACACCGACACGCCGGCCGCCGCCGCATAGATGATCATGTTGTGCGACGGCGGGATCAGGATGCCCAGGATCGCCGAGGTCGACGTCACGTTGACCGCGTAGTCGGCGTCATAGCCCTTGGATTTCATCATCGGGATCAGGGTCGAACCGAGCGCGGAGACCGAGGCGACGGCCGAGCCGGACACGCCGCCGAACATCATCGAAGCGCCGACGTCGACGACGCCCAGGCCGCCGCGCATCCGGCCCATCGCCGCGTCGGCCACCCTCACCAACCGCTCGGCGATGCCCGCCTGCTGCATCAGGTCGCCGGCGAAGACGAAGAAGGGAATGGCCATCAGGGCGAAGACGTTCACCCCCGTCGCGATCCGCTGGAACGCCACCACAGGCGCGATGTCCATGAAGATGAAGGTCGCCAGCGACGCGAGCCCCAGCGCGAACGCCACCGGCACGCCGAGGATCAGCAACAGGGCCAGAAGCCCCAGCAGAAGGATCAGCTCCACAACGGCTCCACTTTCCGGCCCCGGGCCTCGGTGATCAGGTGTTCGACCGCGAACAGGACACTCAGCCAGCCGGCGATGGGCAGGGGCAGATAGGCGGCGCCCCTCGGCACGCCCAGCGTCGGGATGTCGAAGGCCCAGGTTCGCGCCACCAGCTCGCCGCCCCAGACGCCCATGGCCGCGCCGAAGCCCGCGACGCACAGCAGCGCCACGATCCGGCTGAGCCGACGCAGGCCCTCCGGCATGGCGTCGGTCGCGGCCGTCATGCCCAGGTGGAACTGCTCGCGCACCCCCACGGCGGCCGCCAGCAGCACGAACCACACCATCAGCAGCAGCGCCGCCTGCTCGGCCCAGGCCGGGGCGTCACCCAGCACATAGCGGGCGAAGACCGACCAGCCGATAATCCCGGTCATGACGATCAGACCGAACGCCGCGAAGGCGAGGGTCCCCCGGCTGATCCAGCGCGAGACGAAGGCGAGACCGGCCAGCATCACGCCATGCCCCGGATCTGCTCGACCAGCGTCCGCTGGGCGTCGGAGGTGATGAAGCGGTCCCAGACCGGTCGCATCGCCGCCTCGAAGGCCGCCCGGTCCAGATCCTCCACCACCTCGACACCCGCCGCGAGGGTGGCCTGTCGCGCCGTCTGCTCGCGCGCCTCCCACAGGCCGCGCATGAAGGGCACGCTTTCGGTCGCGGCGGCGCGGATGATCTCGCGGTCGGCGGGGGTCAGCTTGGCCCAGGTCCGTCCCGATGCGACCAGAACCTCGGGGGCCATGACATGCCGCGTCAGGCTGTAGTAGCGGGCGACCTCGAAATGACGGCTGTCCTGATACGAGGGCCAGTTGTTCTCGGCCCCGTCCACGACCCCCTGCACCAGACCCTGGAAAACCTCGCCATAGGACATGGGGATGGGGCTGGCTCCCAGCGCCTGAACCAGGGCGACATAGAGGTCCGAGGTCTGGACCCTCAGCTTCAGTCCCCGCATGTCGGCCGGCGTCCGGATCGGTCCGCGCGTGTTGTAGAAGCTGCGCTCGCCCGAGTCGTAGAAGGCCAGACCGATCAGGCCGTGCCGTTCCAGGGCGTTCAGCACCGTCCGCCCCGGCGCGCCGTCCAGCGATCGGCGCATATGATCGGTGGACTGGAACAGGAACGGCAGCGACGGCACCAGCGTCAGCGGCTCGATCGGATTCAGCGGCGCCAGATTGACCCGGTTGATGTCCAGCCCGCCGAAGACGGTGATCTCCAGCGTGTCCTTTTCTTCGCCCAGCTGGCCGCCGGCGTAGTTGCGAAGCCTCAGCCGCCCGTTCGTCCGTTCGGAGATCAGCTGTCCGAAATGATCGACCGCCGCGACGGTGGGATATCCCGACGGATGGGTGTCTGCGCCCCTCAGCGGCCGCTCGCCGATCTCCTGCACGCAGGCGGCGGCGGGGGCGGCGAGGGCGGCGGCGATCAGGGCGCGTCGGGTCTGCGTCACAGCCTGTAGGCCGCCTTGACCAGGTCGTATGTGAGTGCGCGCGCCAACTCGTGAGCCTCGTCTTCCTCGATGCGGTGCTCCACGACTAGCCGGGCTAGGAAACCGGTGTCAATGCGCCGGGCCACGTCGTGCCGGGCCGGGATCGACAGGAAGGCCCGCGTGTCGTCGTTGAAGCCGACGGTGTTGTAGAAGCCGGCCGTCTCGGTCACCTGTTCGCGAAAACGGCGCATGCCCTCGGGGCTGTCGTGGAACCACCAGGGCGGACCGAGCCGCAGCGCCGGATAGTGGCCCGCCAGTGGGGCGAGCTCTCGTGAATAGGCCGTCTCGTCCAGGGTGAAGAGGATGATCGTCAGCCCGGGCTCTGACCCCACGGCGTCCAGCAACGGCTTCAACGCCGAAACGTAGTCGGTGCGGGTCGGGATGTCGGCGCCCTTGTCCCGTCCGAACCGCGTGAACACCGTGCCGTTGTGGTTCCGGAAGCTGCCGGGATGGATCTGCATCACCAGCCCGTCGTCCAGGCTCATGCGCGCCATCTCGGTCAGCATCTGCCCCCGGAACAGCTCGGCGTCGGTGGCGGAGACGGGGCCGGTCGCGACGCGCTCGTACAAGGCGGCGGCCTGGTCCTGCGGCAGGTCGGCGGTGAAGGCGGTCGGATGGCCGTGGTCGGTCGACGTCGCGCCGTGCGCGGCGAAGACCGCCCGGCGTGTGCGGTGCGCCGCCAGATAGCCTTGCCAACTGCCGACATCCTCGCCGGTCAGGGCGCCGAAACGGACGAGGTTGTCGTGAAAGCCCTCGAAGTCCGGGTCCATCACCGGGTCGGGCCGATAGGCGGTGACGACCTTGCCCGACCAGCCGCTGTCGCGGATCGTCCGGTGGTGCGCCAGGTCGTCGAGTGGCCCCTCGGTCGTGGCGATGACCTCGATGCCATAGCGTTCGAACAGGGCACGCGGGCGAAACGCCTCGGTCTTCAGGGCCGCGTCGATGACGTCGTAGTAGTGGTCCGCCGTCTCGGCCGACAGACGCACGTCCAGGCCGAACACCTCGGCATAGACCCAGTCGTGCCACATCCGCGACGGCGTTCCCCGGAACAGGTGATACCGCTCGGCGAAGCGTCGCCAGATCGCGCGGGGGTCCGTCTCGACCGGCCCGCCATCGGCTCTCGGGACGCCGAGGTCCTCCAGGGCCACGCCCTGGCTGTAGAGCATGCGAAAGACGTAGTGGTCCGGCGTGATCAGCAACTCCGCCGGGTTCTTCCAGTTCTGGTTCAGGGCGAACCAGGACGGATCGGTGTGGCCGTGCGGACTGACGATCGGCAGGTCCTTGATCTCGGCGTGCAACCGCCGGGCGACGGCGCGGGTGTCGGGGTCGGCCGGGAACAGGCGGTCGGGGTGCAGGCGCAGAGGATGGGTCATCAGTGGGTCGTCGCGGCGTAGCGTTCGCGCTGTTGGGCGATCCGGGCGCGGGCCTCCTCCATCGCCTCGGTCTCGGTGGCTTCCAGCAGGGACTCGATCACCCGGGTCAGGTGATCGCGCATGGCCGCACGGGCGGCGGCGGGGTCGCGCATGTTCAGGGCCTCGACGATGGCGGCGTGCTCGTTGATGCGCGGCTTGACCCCCGCAGCCCGGACCTTCTGGGACAGGAACTGGTGCTGGGGCGAACGGCTGCGCGCGTCCCACAGGCCGCGAACGGCCTGGATCATCGCGCTGTTCTGGGTCGCCTCGACGATCACCATGTGAAAGCGCCGGTCGGCGTCCTCGCTCATGACCACGTCGCGGGCGTTCTCGTCCTCCATCTCGTCGACCAGGGCGCGGAGCTGGGCGATGGTGTCGGGCGTCATGCGCAGGGCCGCCATGGCGCAGGCCTCGCCCTCGACCGCGCGACGCGCTTCCAGCAGTTCGAACGGCCCGATGTCGGTCTCGCCGGCCTTGCCGCCCGTCGGCCGTTTGGCCCGGACATAGACGCCGGAGCCCATCTTGACCTCGACCAGGCCGTCCAGCTCCAGCGCGATCACGGCCTCGCGCACGGTCGGGCGTGAGACACCGAAGGTCTGGGCCAGATCGCGTTCGGACGGCAGGCGCTCGCCCACCCTGGGCTCGCCGGCCGCGATCCGCGCGGCCAGCGCCTCGGCGACCTGCTCGTAAAGCCTCTTGGTTTCGGACTTGGCGGACATGACCACTCTTCTATCTGGCCTGACCAATCTGGACAATCCAAAATCGGCCGCCTAGGGTGTCATGTGTTCTAGCACAGGATTGTCGCATGCCCGCCGCCGATGGAGACGCCCGCACCGTGAGGGCCGACGGGTCTGGTCTGGTCGGGGTCGCCTCGCCTCTGCTCATCACCGCCGCGCGGGTCATCGTAACCTGCCCCGGGCGCAACTTCGTCACCCTCAAGATCGAGACCGATCAGGGCGTCTATGGCATCGGCGACGCGACCCTGAACGGGCGCGAGATGGCGGTTGTCGCCTATCTGAACGACCACGTCTGTCCGCTGCTGATCGGGCGCGACGCCAGGCGCATCGAGGACACCTGGCAGCTGCTCTATCGCGGCTCCTACTGGCGGCGCGGCCCGGTGACCATGCGGGCCATCGCGGCGGTCGACGTCGCCCTGTGGGACATCAAGGGCAAGGCGCTGGGCGCGCCCCTGCACGAGCTTCTGGGCGGCCGGTCGCGCGACCGGGTGATGGTCTACGGCCATGCCAACGGCGCCGACATCGAAGAGACGGTCGACGCCGTCGGTCGCTACATCGACCTGGGCTATCAGGCCATCCGCGCCCAGACCGGCGTGCCCGGCCTGACCAACGCCTATGGGGTGGGCCGTGGCGAGATGCACTACGAGCCCGCCGACGCCTCCCTGCCGACCGAGACCGTGTGGGACACGCGCCGCTACCTGACCCATGTGCCCAAGCTGTTCCAGCGGCTGCGCGACACCTATGGGCCCGAGCCGCGTCTGCTGCACGACGGCCATCACCGCATGACGCCGCAGGAGGCCGCGCGTCTGGGCAAGTCGTTGGAGCCCTACGACCTGTTCTGGCTGGAGGACGCCACCCCGGCCGAGAACCAGGAGGCCTTCCGTCTGGTCCGCCAGCACACGACGACGCCTCTGGCGGTCGGCGAGGTGTTCAATACGATCTGGGACTGCAAGGACCTGATCCAGGAACAGCTGATCGACTATATCCGCACGACCATCGTCGGGGCGGGCGGCCTGACCCATCTGCGCCGGATCGCCGATTTCGCGGCCGTATGGGGGGTGCGGACGGGCTGCCACGGTGCCACCGACCTGTCGCCGGTGACCCTGGGCGCGGCCGTTCACTTCGACGCCTGGGTCCCCAACTTCGGCATCCAGGAATACATGCGCCACACCGAGGCGACCGACGCCGTCTTCCCCCACGACTACCGCTTCGGGGCCGGCTTCCTGATCCCCGGCGACCGGCCAGGCCATGGGGTCGATATCGACGAGGCTTTGGCCGCTCGATACCCCTACGATCCGCGCCAGCTGCCCATCGCGCGCCTGACCGACGGCACCCTGTGGAACTGGTAGGGTGATCCGCCCCCAGCGGAACGCCTTTCGCGACGTCATTGATTTGAGCGGCATCTGGCGCATCCGCTTCGATCTGAACGACGAGGGCGAGGCGGGGGACTGGGGCGCTGGATCGGACCCCGCTGGCACCCATCCCGTCGCCGTGCCGGGCTCGTGGAACGAGCAACTCGCCGAGGCCGGGTTCATGGATTACCAGGGTGCCGCCTGGCTCCAGACCGACGTCTCCGTGCCGACGTCGTTCGAGGGGCGGGGCATCCGGCTGAGGTTCGACAGCGCGGATTTTTCGGCGCGCGTGTTCGTGGACGGCGTCTTTGCGGGCGAGAGCGGCCCCGCCTTCCTGCCGTTCGAGATCGACAGCGACCGGCTGGTCGCGGGCCGGACGGTCCGGATCGTCGCCCGCGTCGATAACCGGCTGTCTCTGGACGGACCCACGTCCGGCGTCGGCATGGAACAGTATGTCGCCGAGGGTCGCGTACGCGACGAATACCGCCCGGCGGTTCGCTTCGACTTCTTCCCGTACGGCGGACTGAACCGCCCCGTCTGGCTGACGGCGACGCCGATGGGCGGGATCGAAGCGGTGCGGCTGCGCGCCTCGGCGGACGGCACGCTCACCCTCACGGCCGAGGCTCCGCCGGGCTCGCGCATCCGCGTCGCCCTCGCGGACGTCGAGGCCGAGGGCCTCGCGGGGGAGCCGATCAGCCTGCGCGTGCCCGACGTCCGCCCCTGGTCGCCCGCCGACCCCGCGCTCTACGACGTCGTCGTCGAGCGGCTGGATGCGCTGGGCATCGTCGCCGACCGGATCGACCTCCGCACCGGCTTCCGCGACGTCGAGGCGCGCGGCCACGCGCTGCTGCTGAACGGCGAACCTGTCACGCTCAAGGGCTTCGGCAAGCACGAGGACGGACCGATCCGGGGGCGCGGCCTCGATCTTCCGCAACTGGTGAAGGACTTCGGCCTGCTGGACTGGACCCACGCCAACTCGGTTCGGACCTCCCATTACCCCTACAGCGAAGACTTCCTCGATTTCGCCGACGAGCGGGGCATCCTGGTGATCGACGAGGTCTTCTCGGTCAATCTCGACTTCCGCCAGGTGACCGAGGCGACCCTGGCGCAGCACCGGGCGGCGGTCGAAGCCCTGATCGCGCGCGACGGCCACCGCCCCAGCGTCATCGCCTGGTCCCTCGCCAACGAGCCGGGCTACCTGGCCGAGCCGGAGTATCGCTGGCGGTCCGGTCCCTACTGGAAGGATCTGTTCGGCCACGCTCGCGACCTCGACCCGACCCGTCCCCTGACCCACGCCAACGTCGGCTATGCCGGGCTGGACGATCCGGCGTTCGAACAGGCCGACATCGTGTCGATCAACCGCTATTTCGGCTGGTATCAGGCCCCGGCCCAGATCGAGCGGGCGGTCGCGCTGCTGCGCGCCGACCTCGACGCCGTGGCGGCCCACGGCAAGCCGGTGTTCGTGGCCGAGTTCGGGGCCGACGCCCTGGCCGGCCAGCATTCCACCTCGCCCCAGCTGTTCACCGAGGAATACCAGGCCGATCTGATCGCCGCCTTCTGGGCCGAGATCCAGGCCCACCCCGCCTGCATCGGCGGACACGTCTGGAACTTCGCCGACTTCCGCACGGCCCAGCATTCGCGCCGCGTGGTGCTGAACCTGAAGGGTGTCTTCACCCGCGACCGCCAGCCCAAGCGCGCGGCCTTCGTCCTGCGCGACCTCTGGAAGGACACGCGGTGACCGCCGCGCCGCTTCCGCTGCGCCGCAAGCTCGGCTGGGCCGTGGGCGACTTCGGCTTCAACCTGTATTGGCAGACGCTGAATCTGCTGCTGATGCCCTTCTACACCGACGTCCTGGGGCTGGATCCCCGGCTCGCCGGAACGGTCTTCCTGGTCGCCAGCCTGTGGGATGGGTTCGCCGATTCCGTGATCGGTGCCATCGCCGACCGGACCCGGACCAGGTGGGGCAGCTATCGGCCCTATCTGGTGTTCGCCAGCCCGGCCGTGGCGGTCTGTTTCGCCCTGTGTTTCCTGAGCCCGTCAGGCGGGGCCTTCGCTGAACAGTCGGGTCTGTTCCTCTACGCCCTGCTCAGCCAGATCCTGATGCGGACCGCCTATTCGGTGGTGTCGATCCCCTATTCGTCGTTGTCGGCCCGCATCTCGGGCGACGCGAACGAGCGGGCCTCGCTGGCGGGGTGGCGGATGGTGTTCGCCTTTTCGGGCGGGGCGGCGGTGACCTATCTGATGCCGACCCTGGTCGAGCGGGCGGGCGGAGAGGGCAACCCCTTCGCCTATGTCATCGCCGCCGGCGCTGTCGGTCTGCTGTCCTTGCCGATCTTCTGGCTGTGCTTTCTTGAGACGCGCGAGCCGCCGCGCGAGGTGGAGCTCAACCCGGTGGGCTTCTCGCTGAAGGCGGTCGGCGACGATGCGCGCACGGTGGGCCGGATGCTGCGTCTGAACGGACCGCTGATGCGGGTTTTCGCCTGCATCATCGTCTCGTCGCTCGCCTTCACCATGACCAACAAGGCCCTGACCTACTACGTCAACCACACCCTGGAGCGCCCGGATCTCAGGGACACCCTGGTGCCTCTGGCGCTGATCGCCAATCTGATGTTCAGCCCCTTCTGGGCCTGGGTGGCGAGGAAACGGTCCAAGCGTGACGCCTGGCTGCTGGCCAATGTCTGGAGCGCGGTCGCCTATGCCGCCTTCTGGCTCATCCCGTCGCGGGACCCGGTCATCGCGGCTCTCCTGCTGACCGCCGTTTCGGCCGCCAACGTCGGCTATCAGGTGCTGTTCTGGGCCATGCTGCCCGACACGGTCGAATACAACGCCCACGTCACCGGCCAGCGCCACGACGCCAAGGTGTTCGGCCTGGCCAGCTTCGCCAAGCAGCTGGCGCTCGGCGTCAACGGATTCCTGTTCGGCTGGCTGCTGTTCGCCATCGGCTATGTCGACGGCGTCGATGTGACCCCCGCCACCGCCGACGGCATCAAGGTCATCATGACGGTGGTGCCCCTGATCGGCGTCGTCCTGTCGGCGATGATCATGTGGGGCTACCGACTGGACCAGGCCGAGCACGCCCGCGTCAGCCGCGCCACCGAACAAGGCGTGGAGCCGGGCTTCGAACAGACCTGACCTACCGCCCACTCCCGGGGGCGAGATCGACCAAGGTGTTGCCGGTCTCCCGCTCAACCAGCGCCGGGCGTCGATCGGCGGATTCCGTTTCAGTGATGCGGACGTTGCGGACGATCGTATCCTGAGCATGGCCGAGGACGATATGACCCACCTCGCCCGAGAAGTCGGCGGCACCGGTCCGCTGGGCCTGCAGCCGGTTGCCGCGCGGCTTGCCGGTCGTGGCGGTGGGGTCGATGGCGTCCTCGATCGTCATGCGGATATCGGACAGGGTCAGACCCGTCACCGGCGCATCCGCCTGGCCGCCGATCAGGATGTTGCCGCCCGTGCGGATGTCCAGACCATCGAAGGTGATGTTGCGGATCGTACCGTGCGGGCCGCCGCCCTCGCGGCTGTCGACGTCGACGAAGATCGGATAGTCGCGGACGTGTCGGCTACCGGTCTGGATGATCAGGTCGGTGAACCGGCTGTCCTCATAGACCCCGCCGTCCTGCATGAAGAGGGCGATGCCATAGCGGCTGTCGGTGATGACGGTGTTGGTGACCGTGACGTGGCGGGTCACGGTGCGCGACCCGGTGCCGAACTTGATCGCGGCGTCGTCCGAGGTCAGGCGGCAGTTGGTGATCAGGATGCGTTCGACGGGTCGGTGGCTGGCCTTCAGCACGATGGCGTCGTCGCCCGTGATGATGTCGCAGTTGGAGATGCGGACGTCCGCCGAATCGCGAATCTGCAGTCCGTCGCTGTTCGGTGCCAAGGCGGGCGCACGGATGGTGATGCCATCGACCACCACGCCGTCGCAGTCCGTCATGCGCCCGTTGTAACGGGCCGGATCGCGAACGGTGACGCCCCGGATCGCCAGATTGCGACAGCCGTGGACGACCACCGCGCCCTCGGGGCGGGCGTCGCCCTCGGTCCAGAAATCGCCCCCGGAGCCGTCGATGGTGCCGGACCCGGTGATGGCGGCATCCTCGACGTTCACCGCCGTCACCACGCCCTGGGCCTGACGCTCGCCCTCCCGGACGGTGCGATAGTCCGACAATCGTGACGATCCCCTGAGCACAGCGCCGCCGGCGAGATGCAGGGTCACGCCGCTGCGCAGGTTCACGCCGCCGGTCACGAAGACGCCGCGCGGGATCACGACAGTGCCTCCGCTCCGGGCGCAGTCGATCATGGCCGCTTCAAGCCCGGCGTCATCAAGTCGGGCGTCGTCGGCGACCGCGCCATAGTCCGTCACCTGGCAGAGTGGTGGCGCGGGCGCATCGCCCTGGGCAATCAAGCCGAGGAGGAGGGCGGCGAGGGACGTCATCATGCGACACCGCCCGAATCGAAGGTCACTGTCCGCCCGGCGACCGAGACACGGTCCAGCTGCAGGTTCCTCACATGGGCGATGGCGTCGGGCGCGCTGACGGTCCCGACCACGATGTCGGACAGCCGAACGTCCTGGACCGGCGCGGTCTCGACCCCGACGATGTGCAGGGCTTGTTCTGCCCGCTCGCAGCGGACGTTCTCGACCAGGAAATCGCGGTAGGTCGGCGGGAAGTTGCCGCCCCGCCAGCTGTGATAGGCGGTGGTGAAGTGGATCAGGGTCTCGGTCTGGACCACGTCGATGTCGCGGATGCGGATACGCTCGATCAGCCCGCCCCGGTCCAGATTGGCCTTGACATAGATGGCGTGCTCGGCGCTCGGGACCCTCAGCCGCTCGACCCAGATATCGTGCGCCCCGCCCGACATCTCCGAGCCGATGGCGAAGGCGGCGGCGATGTCGGTGTTCATCTCGCAGTCCCGCACCACGATGCGCGAGCTGGGCCTGGCGACGCGCCAGCCGTCCTGATCCCGACCCGACTTCACCGCCACGCAGTCGTCCGAGACGTCGAACCGGCAGCTCTCGATCAGGACATTGGTGCAGCTGTCGGGGTCGCAGCCGTCGCTGTTCAGGTGCTTGGACCGGATCGACACGTCGCGCACGGTGACGTGGTCGCAATAGACGGGGTGCAGCACCCAGAAGGGGCTGTCTTCGAAATGCGGGCCCTCGATCAGGACGCGGCGGCAATCGATGAACTGCACGAAGGCCGGGCGAAGCTTGTGACCCAGGCCGAAGACGCGCTGATCGACCGGCACGCCGTCGGCCCCCATCTGGCGCAGGCGGGTCTGATCCGGGCGCTGTTCCGGCCGCCAGGTGAACCAGTAGTCGCGCCCGCCGCCCTCGATCCGCCCCTTGCCGGTCAGGGCCACGTCGGTCTGGCCGCGCGCATAGATCAGGGGCGAGTGGTTGTAGACCTCGGTCCCCTCCCAGCGGGTGAAGACGGTCGGATAGAACCGGGCGTCCGGCGTGAAACGCAGCGTCGCGCCTTCCTCCAGATGCAGGTCCACCCGGCTTCTCAGATGGATCGGCCCGTCCAGCCGCCAGTCTCCAGCCGGAACGATGACCCGTCCGCCGCCGGCGTCGGCGGCCGCGGCGACGGCGGCGAGGAAGCCGGGCAGGGCGTCGACATCGCCGGGTTTCGCGCCGTGATCGGTCACAAGACGAACCCGGGGCGGAACGCGCGGGCGCTGAACACCCGCCGCGACGCGGTCGGCGGCCGACCCGCCGGACGGCAGGGTGGCGTAGGCTCCGAGCGCGAGGCTCGCCCCGCCCAGCAGGACGCCGCGCCGGGGAAGGTGGAGGTGCCGCATCAGATCGTCTCCGCCCCGGTCCAGATCGACGGATCGAAACTCACGCCGAAGCCGGGCCCCTCGGGCAGGGTCACCACGCCGTTCCGGGGCGCGATCCGGGGTTCATGCGCGAAGTCCAGGTCCCGCCCCTGGCCGCGATACTCCTGCAGGCCATGCAGGTTCGGCGCATAGGCGGCGAAGTGGATCAGCTCGACCGTCTCCGACCCGCTGCGGGGATAGTGGGGGGCGACGCCGATGCCGGCGGCGGCGGCCATGCGCTGGACCTCCAGCGTCCTCGCCATGCCCCCGTTGTACATGAAGTCGGGCTGCAGCACGTCCAGCGCCCGGTTCTCGATCAGCCAGCGCCAGCGTTCCATCGAGTTGTCCTGCTCGCCGCCCGCGATGGGGATGGCGGTGCGCTCCACCACCTGGCGGGTCATCTCCACGTCTTCGTACGGGCAGGGCTCCTCCAGCATGGCCACGCACCAGGCCGTCAGCATCAGACACAGGTCGATGGCGCCCGGCGCGTCATAGCTGCCGTTGGCGTCGGCGTAGATCGTGAAGTCGTCGCCAAAATGCTGGCGCACCGCGCGCACCACGGCCTCGGAGCGGCCGGGGCTGGCGTCGGCGTTGCGGCTCATCCGACCGCCGACCTTGATCTTGACACCGCGCGCGCCGGTCGTCTCGACCTCCTCGGCCAGCCAGGCGACCTCTTCTTCGGGCGTCGTATTGCGCCTGAGCGAGGAGATATAGATCGGAATATCCGTCCTCTGGACCGGCCCCATGAAGTCGACGCAGCGCACGCCCGCCGACTTTCCCATCATGTCCCAGATCGCCAGCTCCAGATGGCCGACGGCGGTCCAGAACGGCAGGGAGGCGAACTTGTATTCGCGGGTGTAGAGCTCGCGGATCAGCCGCTCGATGTCGCGCATGTCCTGGCCCAGCAGGCGCGGCTTGACCACCAGGTGGAACAGGCTGGAGACCTCGGCCATGCGGCTGTTGGCCTTGACCACGCCCGCGACGCCGTCCTCGGAGACGACGCGCACGAACTCGTGGCGGCCGCCGACCCTCAGCATTTCGGCGGAGCGCAGGACGACCGGCCGGTCCAGCCAACGGCGGAAGTCGACCTGATCGGCGGGCGCCTCGGGGAAGGCCAGCAGGCCATCCGGTCGCCGCACCGCGACCTGGGCATCGACCGCCCCGGCGAGGGAGGCGGCGCCGAGACCGGCCATCATCGCGCGCCGGTCCATCCTCATTACGGCACGATCCGGGTCGCGGTGGACCAGATCGACGGATCGTACTCGATGCCGAAGCCCGGCGCGTCCGACACCGGCAGCATGCCGCCGCGCGGGGCCATCTGCGGCGAATGGGCGAAGTCCAGCGCGTCGGGCCGCGACCGATACTCCTGAAAGCCATACAGGTTCGGCGCGACGGCGCAGAGGTGCAGCAGGGGGGCGGTGTCGGCGTTGTTCCTGGGGAAATGCGGATTGTAGAGCAGGCCCGCCGCCTCGCTCATCTGCTGCACGGCCAAGCAGCGCATCATGCCGCCGTTGTACATCGGATCAGGCTGCAGCACGTCGTAGGCGCGGTTGTCGCAGTACCAGGCCCATTTCTCGAAGGCGCAGTCGTTCTCGCCGCCCGCGATCAGCAGGTCGGTCCGCTCGGTGACCTGCTTGACCATCTCGAAGGCCTCGAACGGGCAGGGCTCCTCCAGCATGGTCACGCCGTAGGACTGCAGCATGCGGCACACCTCGATCGCCGTCGGCGCGTCATAGGCGCCGTTGGCGTCGGCATAGATCGTCATGTCGTCGCCGAAGGCTTCGCGGACGGCCTTGACCATGGCCTCCGACCGGCCCTCGTACATGTCGGTGTTGCGGCCCATGCGGCGGCCGATCTTGATCTTGATGGCCTGGCAGCCGGTCTCCTCGACGCGCCGGCGCAAGTGATCGACCTCTTCCTCGGGCCGGGTGCCGCGCTGGTTGGAGGACAGATAGACCGGGATCTCGTCCCTCAGCTTGGGCCCCAGCAGGGCGTGGCAGGGCTTGGCGACCGTCTTGCCGATCAGGTCCCACACCGCGACCTCGGCCTGGCCCATGGCGCTCCACCATGGCACCGATGCGTATTCGTAGTCGTCGCGATAGCCCCGCTCCAGGATGCGATACAGGCCGCGCATGTCCTCGCCGATGAACTTGGGCATGACGAACAGGCGAAAGAAATCCAGCGTCCCCTCCGCCTTGGTCGAGGCCCGGACCACCCCCTCGACGCCGTCGGCGGAAACCGCCCGCACCAGGATCGTCCCCTCCTGCGGCGTCCGCCACAGCTCCAGCGCGCGCAGCACGATCGGCTCGGGCGCGACGTCGCTCAGGTCGAGCGGGGGCCGGGGGTCGGTCGGAAAGCGCAACAGGCCCTGAGCGTCGGGTCGGGGCGGGTGGACGCTTCGCGCCTGGACCCCGCCCGCTGCGGCGAAGACTCCCAGCGCGCCCACGAGCAAGGCGGATCGACGGTCTGCGATCATACGAATTCTCCCTGACGGACCCTAAACCGGCCTGACCAATCTTAGCAAGTCGCGCATCCCGGTCAGGTCGTCCAGCATAATTGGTCAGGACGATTTTGACATTCGGACAGGGCGCATGTAACGCTGTTGTCAAGCCGATCCAGAAGCGGCGTCAACGTCATAGGGAGGACGGCCATGCGCCGAGGGGTCTCAACACTCGCCATCATCACCGCCGTGTCCGGCGTCGCCGGCGGCGCCTGGGCACAGGATGCCTCACCGCAGGCGTCCCAGGTCGAGGACATCATCGTCACCGGACAGCGCGGGGCCATCGCGTCGGCGCGCGCCGCCGAACGGGCCAACGACAATCTGACCAATGTGGTCTCGGCCGATTCGGTCGGACAGTTCGGGGATCAGAACACCGCCGAGGCGCTGCAACGCCTGCCCGGCATCAATATCGAACGCAACGAGGGCGAGGGGCGCACGGTCTCGGTCCGCGGCCTGCCGTCCTCCTTCACCCAGGTGACGGTCAACGGCGTGCGTGTCGGCACCTCCGAAGCGGGGTCCAGCACCGTGGCCCTGGACGTTATTCCCTCGGACCTTCTCGGCCGGATCGTGGTCTCCAAGACCTACACCCCCGACATGGACGGCGACACCATCGGCGGCGCGGTCGAGCTTCAGAGCCAGTCCGCCTTCGATCAACCGGGCGACCGCTACAGCTTCCGCGCCGAGGGCAATCTGCAGGAGTACGCCGACCAGTGGGGCCCCGAGGTCGGGGGCAGCGTGGCGCGTCGCCTCATGGGCGGGGATCTCGGCCTGGCGATCTCGGCCAACTATTCCCAGCGCTACATCAACGGAGACGATCTGAGAAACGAGGACGGGCTTCGTTCGATCACCCGCGGCGGCACCACCTTCCTTTATCCCAACGAGCTCAACCAGCGTTTCGAGATCGGCGAGCGAGAGCGGTTCGGCGGCACCTTCAACCTCGAATACCGTCCTCGCGACGGCATGGAACTGTTCCTGCGCGGCCAGTTCACCCAGCTGAACGACGACGACACCCGCGTTCAGCAGCTGTGGCAGACCGAACGATCGACCGGCAACGAGGTCGTTGCGATCACCGACACCTCCGGCACCTTCAACGACGTCCGCAATCGCTACCAGGTCTTCTTCCAGCCCACCGAGGACCGACTGTTCTCGCTCTCGGCCGGCGGGGAGTACCGCTTCGCCAACGACTGGGAAATCGACTACCAGATCGACACCTCGCGCTCGCGCTGGTCCCAGGAGGACGGACTGCGGCCGCGATTCGAGATCGACGACATCCGCGCCATCGCGACCTATGGCCAGGACAGCCTGACCGTCGACATCCAGCGCGAGTCGGGCTCACGGCCGGATCCATCGGTCGCGGGCAACTATCGCTATGTGAACCTGCTCTTCATCGAGGAGGAGCGGACCGACGACATCTCCTCGGCGCGCTTCAACATCCGCGCGCCCTTCGCGGCCTTTGGAGAGGACGGCTATCTCCAGTTCGGTGCCAAGTTCCGCACGCGGGACAAGGAGGCCGACAAGGCCGAGTTCAACGGCGACCCCCGCACGCGCGGCTTCACCGACACCTATGCGACCCAGACGACCTTCCTGCCCGATGCCGGGTTCAGAAACAGCTTCGGGCCCTTCGTCCAGCTCGACGCCCTGCGCGACCTGGCGATCCGCAGCCGCGACGCCCTGCTGGCCGACCCGCGCTTCCAGCGTCAGGACAACACGGTCGCCTCCGACTATCGCCTCGGCGAGGACGTCACAGCCGCATACGTCATGGGCAACTGGAGCCTGGGACCGAACCTGACCCTGATCGGCGGTGTCCGCGTCGAACAGACCGAGTTCTCCAGCCAGGGCTTCTTCTTCGAGAGCGACGACAACGGCCTGAACGCGGCGGGTCAGCCGCTTTCGGCGGTCAACCTGGGCACCTATGAAACGGACTATACCGAGTGGCTGCCCTCGGCCCTGATCCGGTGGGAGCCGTCCGACACCCTGGTTGTGCGCGCTTCCTATGGACGCGGCCTGGCCCGGCCGGACTTCGACGACGCCCGAAACAGCCAGGCGGTCCGGTTCGATCCGGGCGATCCTGCGAACACCCGCGAACTGGAGGCCGGGAACCCGTTCCTGAATCCCCTGATCGCCGACCAGTTCGACGCCTCGGTGGCCTGGTATCCGTCCAGCCAGTCCGTCTTCCAGATCGCGGTCTTCCACAAGGAGATCACCGACTTCTTCCTGGATTTCGAGACCACCAACCTGGCCCAGACTCCCATCGTCCTGCCCCCAGGCGTTTCGACCAATTTCGACAGCATCGAGACGGTCATAAACGGCGGCGAGGCCAGTGTGACGGGGATGGAGCTGTCCTGGTCCCAGACCTTCGCCCAACTGCCGGGCCTGCTGTCGGGCCTGTTCGTCGAGGCCAACCTGACCCTGGCGGAAAGCGAGGCCGAGACCAGCGAACGCCCGGGCGAGAGCTTCCCCTTCCCGGGCCAGGCCGACGTCTCGAGCAACCTGTCTATCGGCTGGGAGAACGACATCTTCTCCATGCGGGTCGCCGGGAACCACCGGGGCGAGGTCCTGTCGGGCCTGTCCGGCGACGGGATCGAGGACCGCTACCGCGCGCCCTTCACCCAGGTCGACGTCAACCTGCGCTGGAACGTCACCGAACAGGTCCAGCTCTATGTCGACGGCATCAATCTGACGGGCGAGAAGGACATCCGCTACTATGTCGGCGGCCGCCAGAACCTGTTCGAACGGGTTCAGGATTTCGGCTCGAGCTATCAGGTCGGCGTTCGCGCGACCTTCTGACCATCCGGCATGGGCGGCGTCACCCCGCCGCCCATCCTCTCCTGAGCCGGAGCGACTGGGAGGCGGCGGTTGGACGATCCTGAAGGTTTCCTGCGGTCACTGTTCGCGGTGGCCGTGGCCGCCGCCTCCGATTTTTCCTCCATACCCGGCCTGATCCCCCCGACCGCGGGCCGGGTTCGCGTGCTGGCGGCCGGGAAGGCGGCGGCGGCCATGGCCGCTGCGATCGAGGCCGCCCCGCCCGGCTGGCTTCTCCCTGACCAGATGGATGGGCTGGTCGTCACCCCCGAGGGGCACGACCTGCCCCTCTCCCGCTTCGAGGTCATGACGGCTGGCCACCCCGTCCCGGACGCAGGGTCTCTGGCGGCCGGCGAGCGCATGCTCGCGCTGGCGAGCGAACTGGGGGATCAGGATGTTCTCGTCGCGCTCATGTCCGGCGGCGCGTCGGCCCTGCTGGCCGCGCCCGTCCGTGGCGCGACCCTGCACGACGAGATCGATCTGAACCGGCGACTGCTCCGGTCCGGCCTTCCGATCTCGCAGATGAACGCGGCGCGTTCGCGCTTGTCTCGCATCAAGGGCGGCGGCCTGGCGCGGGCGGCCAGCCCTGCGCGAGTGATCACCTTCGTGCTCTCGGACGTTCCGGACGACATGCCAGAGCGGGTCGGCAGTGGCCCCACCCTGTCTCCATCGCCGATCGCGCTGACCGCGAGCACGCTTGATATCCTCGCCGACTTCCCACACCAGCCCCCGGTTTCGCTGGCCGCGGGCGAGGTGCATGTCGTCGGAACCGCGGCGACGGCGCTCGCCGCTGCCGCGCGATTCGCATCGGACCGGGGCGTCCGAGTGCATGATCTCGGACCCGGCGTCGAAGGGGAAGCCCGCGAACTCGCCCGGGATCATGCCCGACGGCTTGGCGCCCTGCGACGCGAGGGCCGTCCCTGCCTGCTGCTGTCCGGGGGGGAGGCGACCGTGACGATGGCCCACGGGGCGTCGTGGGGCCAAGGGGGGCGCAACACCGAATACCTGGCCGCGCTTCTGGAGTGCGTCGGTCCGGAGATGGACTTCTGGGCCCTGGCGGCCGACACCGACGGCCTGGACGGCTCTGGTCCAGCCGCGGGTGGCCTTTTGCGGCCAGACAGCCCTGGACGCTTGAGGCAGGGGCGATGGGATCCAGGCCAGGCCCTGGCGTCCCATGATACCTTGCCCCTGGTCGCGTCGGTGGGGCAGTTGCTCATGACCGGGCCGACCAGGACCAATGTCAACGACCTTCGAGCCTTGCTCGTCTTGTGAATCGCTGGGTCGGGCAACGATCGTGACCGCGCGAGCATCAACTCCAGCCATGCTCGCCGGTGTCAGGTGAACCCGTCGACGACCGCCTGGAACATCGGATTGGGTCGACCGGCGGCGTTGAACAGCAGCGGGCTGTCCTTGCCGTCGTCGCGGGCGTCGCGCCGCAGCCAGCTGTCGGTGTCGCGCACGCCCCACAGGGTGAAGGCGAACCGCTGGGCGGCCGGCAGGTCCATGAAGGCCTCCGCCAGCTCGGTGACGCGGGCGGTCTGTTGCGCCAGCTTCTGGCCGTGCGAACGGGTGTCGATCCGCCCCTCACGGCGCAGGGAGGCGTCCAGCTCCGACACATGAATGGGCAGGCCGAACTGGGCGGCCTCGCGGATGAAGGCGGTCGTCTGGCCCTCGGGGATCTCGATGTCGAGATGGCTCTGGGTGCCGATACCGCCGATGGGCACGCCGCGTGCCAGCATCCGCTCGACCAGCCGCAGGAAGGTCGCGCCCTTCACCGGATTGTTCTCGAGGTTGTAGTCGTTGAGGAACAGCACCGCGTCCGGCTCGGCCATCTTCGCCTGTTCGAAGGCGTGGGCGATATAGCCGTCCTGACCCAGGGCCTCGGACCACAGGCAGTCGCGCAGGCCGTTGCCGTCCTCGGCCACCGCTTCATTGACGACGTCCCAGCCGGTGGCGCGGCCCCGGTATCGCCCGGCGACCTCGGCGATATAGCGGTCGTATTCGGTGCGGAACCGGGCGGGGTCCAGCGAGCGGAACCAGGCGCTGTCCTGTGAATACCAGATCAGGGTCGTGCCAAACAGGCGCAGCCCGTGGGTGGTGCAGAAGTCGGCGATCCGGTCGGGCGCGTCCCAGCGATAGTCGCCGGTCTCCGACAGGATGTATTCCATCTTCATCTCCCACTCGGGCGTGAGCTGGGAGGTGTGGGTCAGGCACAGATCGACCCAGGCCGGATCGTCGAACTGACCCGTCATGGCCGAGGTGCCGATGGGGAAGGGGACGAGCGATTTGAGGGGCGTGGCCTGGATCGCGGGAGAGGCAGCCGTCTGTCCGCACGCGGCGACGGCAAGGGTGGAGGCCAGGAAGAGGCGTCTATGCATTATTCTCCCTCCCCTTCATGGGGAGGGTGGTCGCGCAGCGACCGGGTGGGGTCCGTCACCGCGAGCGCGTTCCTGATCGTTTGCGCGACGCCGTCAAAGCCATCGCGGATGTCGGCATTGTAGAACCGCATCGTCCGATACCCCTCCCTCGCGAGCACGGCGTCCCGGATGCGGTCGTGCTCGAACGTGTGCTCGTGGCTCATGCCGTCCACCTCGATGACCAGCCGGTGTGAGTGGCAGACAAAGTCGAGGAAGTAGCCCCGGAAAGGTGCCTGGCGTCGGAAATGAAAGCCCTCGGCTCGTAGCGTCTTGAGGAAGGACCACATACGAGCTTCGGGCGGCGTGAGCGCCCTACGCATGGCACGTGCTTGTTTGGTGGTCGCTGACTGCGGAGTGCGATGTTCCATTCGGACCCCACCCTGGCTTCGCTGCGCTTCGCCGTCCCTCCCCATGAAGGGGAGGGAGAGGTTCAGCCGGCTCTGCGCCTCAGCCCCATCTCGTCGAACGCCGCCGTTTCGCGTCGGCCGGCGGCGATGAGGGCGTTCAGGCGGGTGGTTTCGGCGACGTGCTCGAACTTCTTCAGCTCCGAATAGGCGTCGGTCAGGGCGTCGCGGGCCCCTTCTTCCTCGGCGTCCAGCGTGACCAGATCGGCCTCGGCCGCGCCCTTCTTGGCCTTCCAGCCCGCGAGGTAGGCCTGCAGCAGAAGGCCGGCTTCCGCGTCGGCGCGGGCGCGTTCGTTCTCGACCTCGACCTCGGCGTCCAGCACCGCCAGTCGCATCTCGGCAGAGGCCTTGCGAGCGGTGATCTCGGCCAGGCGCTTCTGCAGCGTCTCGACCTCGTAGTTGGAGATGCGGATCAGGGAATGAGCCCAGGCGGTCATGCGAAATCTCCGGTCACTGCAGCTGACCTTGGTTCAGAATGCTTTCCAACCTGTTGAAGGCGTCGGCCATGCGGGTGACGTCGTCCTTGTCCTGACCGAGGAAGGCTTCCAGCGCCGGATTCAGGGCGATGGCGCGGTCGGTGATGGGGTCGGCGCCGGATCGATAGGCCCCGATCTTGATCAGCTCTTCCATACTGGCATAGGCCGACAGGCACTGACGGGCGCGGCGGTTCAGCTCGCGCTCGGGCGGGGTCTGGCAGCCCGGCAGGGTGCGGCTGACCGACTTCAGCACGTCGATGGCGGGAAAGCGCCCGCGCTCGGCGATCTTGCGGTCCATCACGATATGGCCGTCCAGGATCCCGCGCACGGCGTCGGCGATCGGTTCGTCATGATCCCCGCCGTCGACCAGCACGGTGAACAGGGCGGTGATGGGGCCCGCCGTCGTCCCGTCCGGCCGGATCGGTCCCGGCCCGGCGCGCTCCAACAGCTTGGGCAGTTCGGAGAAGACGGTGGGGGTATAGCCCTTGGTCGTCGGCGGTTCGCCGGCGGCGAGGCCGATCTCGCGCTGGGCCATGGCGAAGCGGGTGACCGAGTCCATCAGGCACAGCACCTCCAGGTCCTGGTCGCGCAGGAATTCGGCGATGGCCATGGTCATATAGGCCGCCTGACGCCGCTTCAGCGCCGGCTCGTCGCTGGTGGCGACCACGACGATGGCGCGACGCAGGCCTTCTTCGCCCAGGGTCTCCTCGATGAACTCGCGGACCTCGCGGCCCCGCTCGCCGATCAGGCCGACCACGACGGCGTCGCAGGTGGCCTGCCTCGCCAGCATCGACAGCAGCACCGACTTGCCGACGCCCGATCCGGCGAAGATGCCCAGCCGCTGGCCCCGGCAGGTGGTGGTGAAGACGTCCATCGACCGGACGCCCAGGTCCAGCCGCTCGCCCACCCGGCCGCGCGAATGGGCGGCGGGCGGCGCGGCGCGCAGGGGGTAGGGCGCGGGGCCGACCGGCAGAGGCCCCTTGCCGTCGATCGGCTCGCCGAAGGCGTTGACGATCCGCCCCAGCCAGGCGGTCGTCGGCCGCACGCTGGCCTGCTCGCCCACGATATGGATATCGGCCCCCGGGGCCACGCCCTCGACCGGGCCGAAGGGCATCAAGAGCGCCTTGGAATCGCGGAACCCCACGACCTCTGCGGGCAGGGGCGAGGTGCCGCGCCGCCCGATCTCGGCCCGGGCCCCGACGGCCAGCCGGCTCAAGCCCCCCCGCGCCTCGATCAGCAGGCCCGACACGCCCGCGACCTTGCCCGTGACGACCAGCGGGTCGACGGCTTCGACGGCGGCGATCAGGTTGCGCAAGGGGCGACGGCCTCGGGGATCGGGAGGCGTTAACCTTTGGGCCGCCGTGGTTAACGAGGCGTGAAGTCCGCCGCGGTCACGACCATCCCTGCTGGGCGATATAGGCCTCCAGCTGCGCGATCCGGGTCGCGTCCGACGGATGGGTCGAGGCGAACTCGGGCTGGCCGGACTGGCGCTGCTGGGCCATCAGCCGCCACAGGGCGACGGCCTGGGAGGGGCGGAAACCGGCGGCGTTCATATAGTCCACGCCCAGGCGGTCGGCCTCCAGCTCGTCGCGCCGCGAGTGGGGCAGGAGCAGGCCATACTGCGCGGCGATGCCGCCGAACGATCCGACCGTCTGGCCCCGCGACCCCGCCACCCCCTGCGCCACCGACAGGCCCAGGTTGGTCAGGGCGGTGGACGAGGCGCGCTCGGCCGCGTGCTGGGCGACGACGTGACCCATCTCGTGACCGATCACCGTGGCCAGCTGATCGTCGTTCTGGACGAGCGCCAGAAGGCTGGTCGTCACGCCGATCTTGCCCGACGGCAGGACGAAGGCGTTGGGGCTCTGGCTGTTGAACACCGCATAGTCCCAGGCCCGGTTCGACAGCCCGGCCGCCTGGACCAGGCGGTCGCCGACGCGGCGGATGCGATCGACCTGGGCCCCCGTCCGCGCCGGGTTCTGGGTGCGCAGCAACTCCTGCCAGGCGGCCTCGGACTGCTGGTTCAGCGCCCCCGGATCGGCCAGGATCAGCTGGTTGCGCCCCAGGGTGTCGTTGTAGGCGCAGGCCGCGAGGCCCGAGGTGGCCACCAGGGCGGCGGCGAGGACGGCGAGGCGGCGGGTCATGAGCAGGTCTCTCGGCAAAGCTTGAAACGGTCGGCTGGGAAACACGCCAGTCACCGCAGAGGTTCCGACGCGCCGTCAGCCCTCGATCATCTCGCGAATGCGCGTTCCCAGGGCGGCGACCTGGAACGGCTTGGTCATGACCGCCATCCAGGGCTCCAGGGTGTCGCCCGCGACCACGGCGTTTTCCGCATAGCCGGTGATGAACAGCACCTTCAGCCCCGGCCGCGCCGTCCGTGCCGCGTCGGCGACCTGTCGCCCGTTCATGCCGCCGGGCAGGCCGACGTCCGAGATCAGCAGGTCGATGCGCGTGTCGGAGTTCACGATGGCCAGCCCCGCCGGACCGTCGGCCGCCTGAAGCGCGACATAGCCGGCGTCCTCCAGCACCTCGACGACCAGCATGCGCACCGTCTCCTCGTCGTCGATGACCAGGACGGTCTCGCCCTGGCCCTGTTCCTCGACGACGGTCTCGGCGACGGGGGCGTCTTCGGTGGCGTCCGATCCGGTCCAGCGGGGCAGGGCCAGGGTGATGGTCGTGCCCTGTCCCGGCTCCGTCTCGATCCGCACCTGACCGCCGGACTGCCGCATGAAGCCGTGGATCATCGACAGCCCAAGGCCAGTGCCCTGGCCGATAGGCTTGGTCGTGAAGAAGGGGTCGAAGGCCTTGGACGCGATCTCGGGCGTCATGCCGCCGCCGGTGTCGGTGACCGACAGCTTGACGTAGTCGCCGGGCGGCAGATCGCGCAAGCGCGCCTCGCTGCTGTCGAGCGCCACATTGTAAGTGCGGATGGTCAGCCGCCCCCCGTTCGGGGCCATGGCGTCGCGACTGTTGATGCACAGGTTCAGCAGGGCGTTCTCCAGCTGCGACGGATCGATATGGGTTGCCCACAGACCCGCGGCCGCCTCGACCTCGACCCGGACGTCCGGACCCACGCTGCGCCGGATCAGGTCTTCCATCCCGGCCACCAGGCGGTTCACGTCGGTCGGCTTGGGATCCAGCGTCTGGCGCCGCGAGAAGGCCAGCAGGCGCTGCGTCAGGGTCGCGGCGCGGCGCGAGGCACCCTGGGCGGCCTGGATGTAGCGGTCCATCCCCGCGAGCCGCCCCTCGGCCATGCGCTTTTCGATCAGCTCCAGACTGCCCGAGATGCCCGCCAGCAGGTTGTTGAAATCGTGGGCGATCCCCCCTGTAAGCTGTCCGATCGCCTCCATCTTCTGGGACTGGCGCAGGGCCTCCTCGGCATGCATCAAGTCGGCCGTGCGTTCGGCGACCCGCTCCTCGAGGGTGGCGTTGAGGGTCTGAAGCTCCCGCTCGTTGCGCATCTTGTCGGTCAGGTCCTTGAACAGGACCGCGACCTGGTGCCGACCCGGTTCGTTGATCGGAAAGGCCGCGAGCTCCAGCCAGCGGCCGGTCTGTTTCAGCTCCTTCTGGAAGCGCGTGGGGCGGCCGCTTTCCAGAACACCCCTGTAGAGTTCCAGCCAACTGTCCGCCTCGTCGCCGACGATCTCCCTCAGGCGCTTGCCGACGATGTCGGGGATTCCGGCGTTTGTCCTGAAGGCCGGGTTGGCTTCGACATGCACATAGTCGCTGAGCGGGCCGTCCGGGCCATCGATGAATTCGATGACGCAGAAGCCTTCGTCGATGATGTCGAACAACCGACGATACCGGGCCTCGCTCGTGAAGAGGGCGGACTGAGCGGCGTGCGCCTCGGTGACGTCATAGCCACCGACGAAGATGCCGGTCACCTGGCCCGAGGCGTCGCGGATCGGTTCGTAGAGCAGATCGACGACCCGTTCGCCGTCCTCCCGGTTCAGGCTGACGGACTGGCTGCGGGAGACGAAACGCTCGCCCGTCCGATAAACCTCGTCCAGCAGTTCGAAATAGCCTTGTCCCTCGACGTCAGGCAGGGCCTCGCGCACCGTCAGCCCGACCAACGGCCGGTCGCCGGCGAGGGTGCGATAGGCATTGTTGACGTAGTCGAAGCGGTGTTTCGGCCCGCTCAGAATGGCGGCGAAGCCCGGCATCTGCTACAGCATCTGGCGCTGGCGCTCGGCCTCTTCCCTGACACGGCGCTCTGCCTGAACTCGATCGGTGGTTTCGGTCACGAAGACGATCAGGCCCGCAGGCCGTCCGCTTTCGTCGCCGACCGGGACATAGTCGAGGTCCAGCCATGTCGGCTCGGGCGAACCGCGGCGGTCCAGGGTCAGTTCCTGATCCTTCAGCGACCAGGCCTCGCCCGCCAGGGCGCGACGAATGTTGGTGTCGTTGAAGTCGGCGATCTCGGGCCAGCCTTCGCGGGCCCCCATGCCGAGAAGCTCGGGGTGCCGGCGGCCGGCGAAACGGGCATAGCCGTCGTTGTAGATCAGCGTGCCGGCCTGACCCCACAGCAGGACCATCGGATTCGGGGCCGCGACCATCATGCCGACGACGGTCTTCAGGCTCTGCGGCCAGCCCTCGATCGGACCCAGAGGCGTGTCGGACCAGTCATGCGTGCGAATCCGCTCGGCCATCTCGCCGGTGTCGCCGAGGAAGTCCGTTCGTTGGTCGCGGTGTGCAGTCTGGTCCAGCAGTGACGACCCCCTTGCGGCGCTATGCGCCCGTCGCCGCGTGTGCCAAACGCGGCCACGCTTTATTGGTTCACGGCCGCTGTTGCACCTCGCAGCTATCGCCCTATGTCCTTTTTGCGCCCCGGCCGGAAGGGTTCTCGGGCGACGATTTCAGACCTTTCAGACTGTTCGCACGCGAATTCCCTCGCCCTGCCGGAGCCCCCGATGTCCGACGCTCACGCCCGATCCTCTCGCTCCACCTCCGGCCGGGGCAAGATCTATGGCTCGATCCTGGACACGATCGGCGACACGCCCCTGGTCGGCCTGCCCCGTCTGTCGGCCGAGTATCAGCCCAGGGCCCGGGTCCTGGCCAAGCTGGAGTTCTTCAACCCGATCGCCTCGGTCAAGGACCGGATCGGCGTCGCGATGATCGAGGCGCTGGAGGCCGAGGGCCGGATCCAGCCGGGCGGCGTCCTGATCGAGCCCACCAGCGGCAACACCGGCATCGCCCTGGCCTTCGTCGCGGCGGCCAAGGGCTATCGCCTGATCCTGGTCATGCCCGAGAGCATGTCGATCGAGCGCAGGAAGATGCTGGCCCTGCTGGGCGCCGAACTGGTCCTGACCCCGGCCGAGAAGGGCATGAAGGGGGCCATCGCCATGGCCGCCGACCTGCTGGAGCGCACGCCCGGTGCGGTCAGCCCCAGCCAGTTCGAGAACCCCGCCAACCCCGCCATCCACCGCGCCACCACCGCCGAGGAAATCTGGAACGACACGGGCGGGGCCGTCGACATCGTCGTCTCCGGCGTCGGCACGGGGGGCACCATCACCGGCGTCGGCCAGGTGCTCAAGGCCAGGAAGCCGGGCCTGAAGATGATCGCGGTCGAGCCGACCGCCTCTCCCGTCCTGTCCGGCGGCGAGCCCGGCCCGCACAAGATCCAGGGCATCGGCGCCGGCTTCATTCCCGCCGTGGTCGATCGCTCGGTCATCGACGGCGTCGAACAGGTGTCCAACGAGGACAGCTTCGACATGGCCCGGAAGGTCGCCCGGGTCGAGGGTATTCCGGTGGGCATCAGCTCGGGTGCCGCCCTGGTCGCCGCCTTCCGTCAGGCGGCGCTGGACGAGAACGCGGGCAAGACGGTGGTGGTCATCATCCCCAGCTTCGCCGAACGCTATCTGTCGACGGCCCTGTTCGAGGGGCTCTGACGAACGCCTCCCACCGGTGCCACCACCGGTCCCTTGACCGTCACCGCCGGTTAACCCGCCGGGCTTAGCCTGACCATCGACATGTCCGATCCGGCCCCCGTCCAATCCTCTGAGGCCTTGGCGCAAGAGGCCCCGACCGCGGTGTTCCGCTCGCGCCAGGCGCTGCTGAAGCGGCTGGCCGATGTCGTGTCGCTGCCGGCCAGCCGGGTGAACGCCTTCGAGCGCGCGGTGACGGGCGACCTGCTGGTCGAGATGCTACGGTTGGCCTCGCCCCAGGAGAGAAAGCGTGTCGCCACGCGTCTGACGCCCCTGGCCGAACTGCCCAACAGCCTGGCGCGCATGTTGCTGAGGGACGAGCCGGCGATCGCGGGCATCCTGATCGAGGGATGCGTGGCCCTGACCGACGCCGACCTGTGCGCCTGTGCCGCCGACACGGGGACCGAGCACCGCTTTCTGATGGCCAGCCGTCGTGGCCTGTCGGAGGTGGTCACCGAGAGCCTGATCGCCTTCGACGAGTCGCCGGTGATCGAGGCGGTTCTGAGAAACCCCACGGCGCGGCTGTCCCAGCCGGGCATCGAGGCGATCGTCAGCCTCAGCCGGACCAGTCCGGACCTGTGTCCGCATCTGCTGAAGCGGCCGGAGCTGCGGCCTTCCGGGGCCTATGTGATGTTCTGGTGGTGCGGTGACGAGGAGCGCCGGACGATCCTGCAGAGGTTCGCGGTCAGCCGTGAGGTGCTGCAGGAGGTGTCCGAGGACGTCTTCGCCATGGCCGCCGAGGAGAACTGGCAGGACCCGGTGGCCAGGAAGGCGCTGCAGTTCATCGAGCGCCGCCAGAGGAACCGCGCGGCCATCGAGAAGAGCCCCTACGACAGTCTGGAACATGCGGTGGCGGAGGCCGCCAAGGCGGGCCTGAACCCCGAACTGGCCGCCGAGATCGCCTATCTGGCCGGCATCAAGCCGCTGACCGGCGCAAAGATCATGGGCGACAAGGGCGGGGAGCCCCTGGCCATCCTGTGCAAGGCCACGGGCATGTCCAGGCTGGACCTGGAGCATCTGTGGCGCTCGGTGCGCCGGCCCGAGACCACGCCTGATGGTCGGCCGGATCCGGACTGGGCCCGGGTTCAGGTCACCTATGAGATGCTGGCGGTCGATCGGGCCCAGACGGTTCTGCGTTACTGGAACTGGTCGCTGTCGTCGGCCATGTCTCCGGCCCTGATGAAGGCGATCCGCGACGGTGACGAAGACGCGCTGGATCAATACTCGGCACCCGAACGCGCGGCCATGATGGCCCTGGCGGAAAACTTCGGCCGCTGATCTGGCGATCCCGCGCCTTGACTATAGTCAGGCAAAGGCGCGCGCCTATTCACCGCAGACTGTTGAAGACGAAGCATTGCGTTCGGCAACGAACGTCATTATCAGCCGAAAGCTCAATCGCCACAGCGCGACAAGTCTAGGCAAGGAAAAACCCGTGGACGCCGCAAGAATCGAAGATCGCTCCGAACTGCTGGAAATGACCGCCGACATCATCTCGGCCTATGTCGGCAACAACAGCGTCGCGGCGGGCGAACTGCCGGGCCTGATCGCCAATATCCACGCGGCGCTGTCCCAGGTCTCGACCGGCGCGGTCGAAGCCACGCCCGAGCCGAAAGAGCCCGCGGTGCCGATCCGCAAGTCGATCAGCCCGGATTTCCTGATCTGTCTGGAAGACGGCCGCAAGTTCAAGTCGCTGAAGCGTCACCTGCGCACCAAATACGACATGAGCCCCGAAGAATACCGCGCCAAGTGGGGCCTGCCCAAGGACTACCCCATGGTCGCCCCGAACTACGCCAAGGCCCGGTCGGAACTGGCCAAGCAGATGGGACTGGGACAGGGCGGCCGTAAGCCGGCCCGGACCGTCCGCGCGAAGAAGTAGACTAGCGAGACATCCTCCCACGCATCGCGGGGGAGGGGGACCATCCGAAGGATGGTGGAGGGCGCGAGCGCGCACACCGTGTCTGGAGCCGCCCCCTCCACCGCTTCGCGGTCCCCCTCCCCCGTTTCGCTTCGCTACTCGGGGGAGGATGAAGCTTTACGCCGCCTCCGCGCCTCGCCGCAGGCGCCAGAACCTGAGCGTGCGCATGGCCGCGTCGCGCTGCAGTTCAGCATACAGCTTGGCGTAGCTGTGGGCCTTGCCCATGGCGTTGTCCTCGGCGTTCAGGATGACCACGGCGAAGGTCAGGAACAGGGCGCGGTCCAGGTCGGCGGCCTTGCAGACCACGGCGAGCGCATCCAGCTCCTTCTTCTCGACGATCGAGCTGGCGGTGTGGAAGTCCACGTCGGCCAGCTGGGCCAGGGCGATCAGGAAGGACGTGCGGCTGCCCGAGCGCAGGAAGCGGGCCAGCATGGTCGGGCTCAGCTGGTTGGCGGCCTTCAGTTCCTCGACATAGGCCAGGCACTCGGCGTAGTCGGCCGGCAGGGCGCCGTCATCGGTGGCGACCCGGGCGCGCCCGGCGGCCAGGGCGCTTTCCAGCAGGACCGGGTCCATGGCGGCGTTCTGTTCCAGGATGCGCTGACGCAACCGGGCCTCGACCACGAAATACATCTCGTTCAGCAGGTCGGGCGGCAGGGCCGTGCGTTCCACCGTCGCGGCGTGCAAGGCCGGATTGGCCTTGGCGCGTTCGACGGCAGTCTCGGTGGCGGCGCGCGAGAGGCGGGCGCCGTCGTTTCGCAACAGACTGCCCAAGGTGTCGTCGTCGCCGCGCTGGACGATGATCTCGGACACCGCCTCGGACACGGTCGCTCGTTCGGACACGGCCTTCAGATGAGCCTGGCCCTTGGAGCGGACGACGCCCAGCAGGTCGTCGTCGGTCAGGACGGTGGAGGCGCGCAGCACCGCCTCGGCCACGGCCACCTCGTCATTGGCCAGGCGGCGAATCAAGCCACGCGGCGCGTCGGGCGACAGGGCGAAGCGCGCCGACAGCTCGGCACGGACGGCGGTCTCCATCTCGGCGGTCAGGTCGGTCAGGACGGAATCGTAAAGCGCGTCCTCGGCGGCGCTTCTGTGGGCCGCCCCGAAGAAGTGTTCGGTCAGTTCGCGCAGAAGGGCGCGGCGCTTTTCGGAGGACTGCTCCTGGGCCAGCAGGATCAGGTCCGGCAGGCGCGACCCGGTCTCGACCGGCTCCATCGTCTCGACGTCGCTCATGGCAGGCTCGGATCGGCGTTGGGGACCGGTGCGCGTCGGCCCTGGGCATCGCGCGTGGGTTGCTGGATGTCCGGAGGCGCGGCAAGATCCAGCGCCACGCTGTCGAAGAAGACGGGCTCTGGGATCACCGTCGGATCGGGCTGGCGGCCGGCGGCGCGGTGCACCGAATAGTACCGGGCCTGGGGCTGGCCGGAGGCGGGGGCCATGGTCGGGGCCGGGCTCAGCTGGACTGGAGCGGCCTCGGTGGTCTCGCGCGGGGGCTGGACCGCTGCGCCGTCGGCGGCGGCGCGCTGGGACTGGAGCCGGAAGATGGGCGCGTCGCGACGCGGAGCGATCGGGTCGCCGTCCGCCGAGGAGGGCGGCGGGGCCGACGCGTAGGTCGGCTGGACCATCGAAGATGCAGGCGGCGGGGGCGGCGCGGGCTCTGCGCGAACCGGGGTGACGGGTGCGGGCGGTGGGGCGCGGACCGGGGCGGCCGCCATTTCGGTGGTGGCGTAGGACAGGGGGTCGGGCACGCCGGGCGCGAAGGCTGGGGCGACGCGCGGTCCGATCCAGGCGCTGGCGGGGGTCAGGCCGCCGTCCGTGACCGGCATCGGCGGATTGAACGGCTGCATCGCCGGGCGGGCCAGGCTCCGGGACGGGGCGACGCGGCGCGGAATGATGTCCCGGCGCACGCGGGCGGCGGCGATGTCGGCGGGCGTCGTCGAGGTCGTGCGATTGGCCCAGGACAGGTAGCGCGGCCCGGTCGGCGCGGCGTGCTGGGCCTGAGCCGTGCCCGCCACCGTCAGGCCCACGGCGGCGGCCGCGAGCGCGAGCCGCGTCCGCCGGCTCGGTCGACGCTGGGCGGGGTCTGTCGGCGTGACGGCCAAGGCGGAGCTCCGGTCCGTGAGGGACTGGCTTTCAGCGTAGCGGAGCGCGGCTTAACCCGGGGCTAACGCGGGTTAAGGCCTCAGGCCCGTGACGCCAGCACGCGCCGCTGGATCGCGGTGGTCGCGGCGTTGAGCATCAGACCCAGGATGGCGAGGCAGACGAGGGCCGCCAGAAGCTCGGCTGTGCGCAGGCGATTGCCGGCCTCCAGCAGGCGCCAGGCCAGGCCCTGGGTGGCGCCCGAGCCGGACACGAACTCGGCCACCACCGCCCCCACCACCGACAGTCCGGCGGCCACGCGAACCCCCTCCAGGGCGAAGGGCAGGGCCGAGGGCAGCCGCAGCCGGGTCAGACGCTGAAGCGGGGTCGCGCTGTGCAGGTCGAACAGCCGTTCCAGATCCGGATCGGCCGATTTCAGCCCGGTCAGGACGCCGGAGAAGACGGGGAAGAAGGCCACGGCGGCGGCCAGCGCGATCACCGCCCGGTCGGCGTGATCCAGCCCCGCCCAGATCAGCACCAGGGGCGCGATAGCGACGATCGGCGTGACCTGCAACGCGACAGCCAGAGGAGCCACGGCCTGTTCCGCCGGCCGGCTGAGCGAGACGGCTATGGCCAGGCCGCCGCCCAGGACGGTCGCCACCATCAGCGCCTGGAAGGCCATCCAGAAGGTCTGGAGCGCCGAACCCGCAAGCACGGGCGCGTTCTCGACCAGGGCGACGGCCACGGCGCTGGGCGGGGGCAGGAAGTAGACGGGGACCTCCAGCAGGCGGCAGGCGGCCTCCCAGCCGCCCAGGAGAAGGGCGGTCAGCAGCAAGGCGGGCAGGGCGTCGATCAGGCGCTTCATGCGGCGACCGGCATGGCGTGAGACAGGCCACTGGCCACCGCCTCGACGGCGTCGCGGAAGGCGGGGTCGCGCCGCCAGCCCTCGGGCCTGGGCAGAGGGCCGGGCATGGGCACGTCGGCGACGGCGCGGCCGTCGGCGGCGGACAGCACGACCACGCGGCCGGCCAGATAGGCGGCCTCCTCGACGTCGTGGGTCACGAAGACCATGGCCAGGGGACGCTCGGCCCACAGCCGGTGCAGGTCCTCGATCAGGCCGCGTCGGGTGATCGAGTCCAGCGCCGCGAACGGCTCGTCCAGCAGCAGGAGCTCGGGACGGATCGACAGGGCCCGGGCGAGGGACACGCGCATGGCCATGCCGCCGGACAGCTGGCGCGGGCGGGCGGTGGTCCGGTCGCCCAGGCCCACGGCGGCGAGGGCCAGATCGGCGCGGTGGCGGGCCTCGGCGGCCGGGACGCCGGACAGCTCCAGCGGCAGGGCGACGTTGGTCCGGGCGTCGGCCCAGGGCATCAGGGTCGGGCTCTGGAACACGAAGCCGGTGGCGTTCGGCTGGGCGGGGCGCTGGACCGATCCCTCTGCGGGAGCCTCCAGTCCCGCGAGCAGCCGCAGGGCCGTGGACTTGCCCGCGCCTGACGCCCCGACCAGGGCGACGATCTCGCCGGGGGCGACGGCAAGGGTCAGGGGGCCGAGCGCGGGCCGGTCGGCGTAGCGGACCACGGCCTGATCCAGCCGCGAGATACAGCTCTCCGCCCCTTGGGCGGAGACAGGCCGCGCAGCGGCCAGAGGCGGGCCCGTCATCGCCTCACCGTCCTGCCTCGGCGGCCTGCGCGATATGCTGCAGCAACCCCGCCAAGTCCCGACGAACCCACCCGGCCGAAACCCGTAGCGTTCGGACACCCTGCTCCGCCAGCCATCGATCGCGCCTAGCATCGTGAGCCGCCTGCGCCTCTTCATGATGCGTCCCGCCGTCGACCTCGACGGCCAGGCGGGCGGCGTCGCAATAGAAGTCGAGGATGTAGGGGCCGAGCGGGTGCTGGCGGCGGAACTTCAGCCCGTTCAGGCGTTTGTCGCGGAGCCAGTTCCACAGCGCGGCCTCGGGCGTCGACATGGACTTTCGCAGAGTGCGGGCACGGTGGAGGGCTTCCGGGTCGGGGTTCATGAGGGATGGGGGTGCGAGAACGGGCCCGCCTCTGGCGGCTTCGCCGCCTGTCTCCGCCCAGGGGGCGGAGAGCCGGTAGTGGAAAATCTAGCCACGGCCGGGCAGGAAGGCGTCGGTGAAGGCGTCGCGCCAGCGCAGGTCCAGCGGATAGACGCCGGACTGGCTGGTCACCTCGAAGAAGGCGCGCCAGCGGTCGAGGGTCATGGTCCCGAGACCATACAGGGCGGCGTCTCCACCGTCGACGATGCCGTATTCGCTGAGCTTGGCGCGGGCCTGGTCGAGCACGTCCTGCGTCATCTCGGGGTTGGCCTGGCGGATCAGGGCGTCGGCGGCGGCCGGGTCGCCCCGCATATAGTCGCGCCAGCCCTCGGCCGAGGCGGCGATGAAGGAGCGCAGGGCCGTGGCGTTGTCCCGGGCGAAGCCGTCCGGCGCCAGGACCATGGTGGCGTAGGAGGGATAGCCCTCGTCGGCCAGCAGGAAGACGCGGGGCTCGAAGCCGGCCTCCTTCTGGATCGTATAGGGCTCTGAGGTCAGATAGCCCTGCTGGACCGCGCGTTCGTCGGCGATGAAGGGGGCGGGGTTGAAGTTGTATTTGCGGACCTGGTCGTCGGTGAAGCCGTATTTGGCCTTCAGCCAGACCCAGAAGGCGGTGATGGAGGCGTCGGCCAGCAGGAACGGGCGCCCGGTTAGGTCGGCGATGGTCTCCAGCGCCGGGTCGGGGTGGGCGATCAGGACCTGGGGGTCCTTCTGGAAGAAGGCGGCGACGGCCTTCACCGGCGCGCCTTCGGCCACGAGGTTCAGGGGGATGAAGCTGTTGGAGCCCATGCCGAGCTCCACCGCGCCGGCCGCCAGCAACTGGGGCACGTTCACGCCGGGTCCGCCCTGGATGATCTGGACGTTCAGCCCGCGCCGCTCATAGGCCCCGGACGCCAGCGCCTGGTAGAAGCCGCCGTGCTCGGCCTGGGCGCGCCAGTCGGTGGCGAACCGGATGCGGACCCGGCCCTGGTCATCGACGGGGGCCTCGGAGCCCGAGCATGACGCCAGACCCATGGCGGTGACGGCAACGCCGCCCACCAGCAGAAGGCGGCGGCTGACGAGGCTGTGAGTCGCGGGAGGCGGCATGGCCCGGACGATAGGGGTCGGGAAGGGGGAAGGGAAGGCGACGCTTTGGCCCGCGGGAAAAGCGATCTCAGGCCGACTGCATCAGCTTCTTTGCCGCCTGAGCCAGGAAGCCGGATCGAGTATAACCATGTGCCTCCGCGTAACTATCGATGTCGCGCAGGGCATCCTCGGGCAGGGTGATGTTGACCCTTACAGCGCGCGAACGGACCTCGGCGCGGACGAGGATGGCGACACCGTCGCGATTGTCCGGGTCGGTCATCACCGTTTCCAGGCTGCTGGGTTCCGGGACAGGTTCGCCGTCTTCCGCCAGACCTTCCAGATGAAGGGCGAGAGCCTCCTCAGCGAAAGCGCGCGCCTCGTCCAGCGTCGCACCGGCCGTTGCCAGCCCGGGCAGGTCGGGGAAATGAACGCCATAGTCGCTGTCGGCGTCCTTGTGGATCAGGGCGATGAACTGGGCCATTCGAGTTACCTCAAGCTGATCTGGGCCTGACGCTCGATTGAACGCAGGGTCGCGATCGGAAAGTCGCGTTTGGGATGGGGAACGGTGACCCGCCCCGTCTTGGTCGGGTGGCGGAACTGCTTGTGCGAACCCCTCTGCGCAACCTCGATCCATCCGTCGGCGTGCAAGGCCTTGATGACGTCGCGACTGTTCACATGCGTATAAATACACACAATAGGAGCGACGATCAAGCTGTACGACAGGGGAGCGGTCGGGCTCAAGCAGCGAGCGGCCGCGCCGCGAGCGGTAGCCCCGCTTCGGTCGGGCTCAAGCAGCGAGCGGCCGCGCCGCGAGCGGTAGCCCCGCTTCGGTCGGGCTCAAGCAGCGAGCGGCCGCGCCGCGAGCGATAGCCCACTCCAAAATTGAGCGAGGGGACGAAAGCCCGGTCGAACCGGTACTCGCGTCCCCTCGCCAAGTCCGGGTTGGGACTTGGCCGTTGAGGTTCAGGACCCTGGCTTCGGCATCCGCGAGGCGAACCCCGGAGATGGTCGGCTGTATCCTGGCGGCTCCTGTCCGACGCCGGTCCGGTGTGGCTTGCGCCGCGCCGTCGTTCGTCGATCCCGGCCTGGTTCCTGTCTGCCCCGCGCCGAAACGCTAAAGGCTTGAGGCCTGGGCCCTGCCCGGGATTTCCGCGTCCACCGAAGTGGCTTGGAACCCTTGGTCAGAGAGCCGGACCGACCCGCTTGAAGTCCCGGCTCTCACCGGATTTCCGCGCCGCCGTGTCCCTCGGCCTGTTGACGTTCGCGCCAAACCCGGTAGACGGCAAGCGCTCGATCTCGCCCCGCTGTGCAACATGGCCCGGGGCTCGGTGGACAACCCTGTGAAGATCAGTGGACGGATCGGATTCGCGGCGGCGAATCAGGGATTTGGCTTGTCCACAGAATCCGCTCAGCCGGAGACCAGGGCCTCGCGTTTCGCCTCGAGTTCCAGCCACTCCTCCTCGGCGGCGTCCAGTTTGGCGCGTGCCGCGTCCAGCGCCTTCATGGTCGCGTCGAAGCCGGAGGGGTCGCGGCTGTAGAAATTCACGTCCGCCAGGCGCGCCTCGTGGACGGCGATGTCGGCGGGCAGGGCGGCGATGAGGGCGTCCAGCTCCTTGAGGCGGTGCTGGTCCTTGAAGGAGAGCTTTTTTTGAGGGCCGGGGGTCGAGGGACGAGGGTCGAGAGAGGGCGTCGGAGTGGCAGCAACCGGGGCCGCCTTGCCTTCGACCCTCGACCCTCGTCCCTCGTCCCTCGACAGAAACCCCGGGTTCTGGCGGATGAAATCGGTCCAGCCGCCGGGGGTCTCGACGATGTCGCCGCGCCCGTTCATGCCGATGGTGGAGGTGGCCAGGCGGTCGACGAAGTCGCGGTCGTGGCTGACCAGGATCAAGGTGCCGTCGTAGCCGTCCAGCAGCTCCTCCAGCTTGTCGAGCGTCTCCATGTCCAGGTCGTTGGTGGGTTCGTCCAGCACCAGCATGTTGGCGGGCTTGGCCAGGGCGCGGGCGATCAGCAGGCGATTGCGCTCCCCGCCCGACAGGGTCGAGATCGGCTGGCGCAGCTGGCCCTCCTGGAACAGGAAGTCCTTGGCGTAGGCGGCGACGTGCTTGGAGTGGCCGCGCACCAGGATGGAGTCGCCGCCGCCGGGCGTCAGGGCGTCCCACAGGGTCATGTCGGACTTCAGGCCCTCGCGGGACTGGTCGAGGTAGACGGGTTCCAGGTTGGCGCCGAGCTTGATCGTGCCCTCATCGGGGGCCAGTTCGCCCAGCAGCAGCTTGACGAGCGTCGTCTTGCCCGCGCCGTTTGGGCCGACGATGGCCAGCCGGTCGCCGCGGATGACGCGGGTGGTGAAGTTCTTCAGGATGACGCGCTCTCCCTGCTCCAGCTCTCCGCCCGCTGGGCGGAGACCGGCGGCGGAGCCGCCAGAGGCGGGCCCATGCGGTGAGGACTCGCCCGCCTCTGGCCGCCCTGCGGCCTGTCTCCGCCCAGGGGGCGGAGAGAAGAAGCTCTTGGACACGCCCTTCAGGTCGGCGACCAGCTTGCCAGAGGTGACGCCGGAATCGACGCCGAGATGGATCTCGCGGGGGATGTCCTTGACCCGGAGCGCCCGATCCTGACGCATGGCCTCCAGAGCGCGGGCGCGGCCTTCGTTGCGGGTCCGCTGGGCGGTGATGGAGCGGTAGAAGGTGTAGGTCTCGGCCTCGATGCGCTTGTTGAGGCGGCGAAGGCTCTCGGCCTCCTCTTCCTGGACCTTGGCGGCCCAGTCGTCGAAGGCGTCGAAGCCCTTGTTCAGGGTGCGGACGCGGCGGTGTTCCAGCCAGTGGCAGGACTGGGTCACGCGGTTCAGGAAGGCGCGGTCGTGGGAGACGATCAGGGCGGCGCACTTGGCGGCGATGATCTCCTTTTCCAGGAGCTCGATGGCCAGGATGTCCATGTGGTTGGTCGGCTCGTCGAGCAGCAGCAGGTCGGGCTCCTCGGCGAAAGCCTTGGCCAGGGCGGCGCGGCGGATCTCGCCGCCGCTGAGGCCCCTGGCGGATTTCTCGGGGGACATGCCGAAGGTGGTCAGCCAGGCCTCGGCCATCCAGGGCTCGGCACCGCCCGAGGTGGCGTAGTCGAGCAGGGTCTCGCCGACGATCAGCGGCTCTTGCGGGACATAGGCGAAGCGGGTGCCGGCCTGGACCGAGCGGTCGCCGCTGTCGGCCTCGATCAGGCCCATGACCAGCTTCATCAGCGTCGACTTGCCCGCGCCGTTGCGGCCCACCAGGCAGGACCGGGTGCGCGGCTCGATCGCCAGGTCGACGCCCTCGAACAGAGGACGCTGACCGTCCTGGAGACGGACGTCCTTGAGGGCGACGAGAGGGGGGCGGGCGGAAGAGCGGGGAGCCATGAACAACCTAAATCCTCCACCGCGCAGCGGGGGAGGGGGACCGCGGAGGCCGCTTGGCCGACGGGGTGGAGGGGGCGGAGACAGTTGTGATCTAGGGGATGAGCAGCATCTGCGCCATAGGACGCAGAGTCGATGTGTCCGCCCCCTCCACCACGCTTCGCGCGGTCCCCCTCCCCCGTTTCGCTGCGCTCACAAGGGAGGATCAGCAAGGCCAACGCGAAGTCTGGCGATCTGCAGGACACCTTCGGCGGCCTCGGCCGCATCATGCAGAACCTCGGTAGCGGGGATGCGGACGACCTCGATGCCTTGGACGTTCAGCCAGGCGGTTCGGCGTGCGTCCTTTTCGGGATTGTCGGCGGTTTCATGCACTCGGCCGTCGATCTCGATCGCCAGCTTGGCTGGGGCGCAGAAGAAGTCGAGGATGTAGGGACCGACTGGGTGTTGGCGGCGGAAGTTCGGGCGGCCAGACACACGCTGGCGAAGGTAGGCCCACAAGGCCGCCTCGGGCGGCGTCATCGCGCGGCGGAGACTTCGTGCGCGTTTCTGGGTAAGGACCGGCGCTCTCATGATTGAAACCTCGCACGCTTCCGCCCCCTCCACCACGCTTCGCGCGGTCCCCCTCCCCCGCTGCGCGGTGGAGGATTGATGGCGTTCTGGCAGACCAAGCGTCTGGAGGAGATGACCCGCGAGGAGTGGGAGAGCCTGTGCGACGGGTGCGGGCTGTGCTGCCTGATCCGGTTCGAGGACGAGGACACCGGCGAGGTCGTGCCGACCAAGGTCCACTGCAAGCTGTTCGACGGCGGGCTGTGCCGCTGCACCGACTATGAGAACCGCATCGAACATGTTCCTGATTGCATCCAGCTGACGCCCTGGAACATCGAGACGCTGAAGTGGATGCCGCTGTCGTGCGCCTATCGCCGGCTGGACGAGGGGCGGGGGCTGGCGGACTGGCATCCGCTGGTGTCGGGCGACCCCGAGACCGTCCACACGGCGGGAGTTTCGATCCGGGGACTGACGGTGTCGGAGGAGACCCTGGCCGAGCCGGAGGACGCGCTGGACTTCGAGGCGTCGGACTGGGTCGAGGAACGGGGCGTGTGACACCGGTGGACCGCTAACGATTTGTTCGGCATGCCCGATTAACGCTGTTCGCCTTGCCGGGAGAATCGCGTGGCTAGAAACGAAGCGTTCGACCGGCTGACGGAACTGGCGGCGTCCCTGTTCCAGGCTCCTATCGCCCTGATCACGGCGGTAGACGACGAACGTCAGTGGTTCCGGTCCAATCGCGGCTACGGTGCCGACCAGACGACGCGCCAAGAGTCCTTCTGCCGCCACATGATCGGCCAGCCGGCGGGATCGACCCTGACGGTGCCGAACGCCACGCTGGACCCGCGCTTCGTCGCAAACAGGCTGGTGGCCGAGGAGGGGGTGAGGTTCTACGCCGGTGCCGTCATCACGACGTCTGACGGGCATCAGGACGGCGCGGTCTGCGTCATCGACACGGTCTCCCGCGAGGTGCCCACCGCCGGCCAGATGGAGAGCCTGAAGCTGCTGGCGCAGCTGGCGGGCCAGGAGATCGACAACGCCCGCCTTATGCGCAGACAGGCCGAGCATACGGCCATGCTGGAGATGTCGGAGGCGATGGCCGGGGTCGGCCACTGGCGCTATGACGTCGTGACCGAGAAAATCACATGGTCGGATGAGGTCTATCGTATCCACGGCCTTGAGCCGCAGTCGATCGAACCGAAGATGGACGACCTGGCCGGCTTGTATCACGCCGACGACCTGACCGCCGTGCGGGCACTGATGGCGCGGACGCTGGAGACGGGCCAGGGCTACGACACCCGTCTGCGGGCGTGGAGGGGCGCGGACGAGCGGGTCACCCGCGTGAACGCGCGCGCCGAGCTGGACGAGGACGGTCGGCCGGTGGCGATCTTCGGCGTGTTCCAAGACATCACCGAGATGGTCCGGGCCCAGAGCGCGTTGGAGACCAGCGAGGCCCGCTATCGCATGCTGGCCGAGACGGCGACCGATATCGTGACTCGCTTCGATCCGACCGGGAAGTTCCTCTACGTCTCGCCGTCGGTGCGGCATGTCCTGGGCCGCGAACCAGAGCAGATGCTGGGCAAGGATTGCACCGGGATCATTCCGGAAGAGGATCTGGCCATCATCCGCGAGACGCTGACGGCCTATGTCGCTGCCGGTCCGGAGGCGGCACCGCCAAGATACGAATACCGCGCCCTGAAGGCCGATGGCAGTGCGCTCTGGCTGGAAGCCACGCCGCGGGCGATCCGCGACGAGCGGGGACGACTGGTGGAGTTCCACGACTGCGTTCGCGACATCACTGCCCGCAAGGCCTCAGAACAGGCGCGGCAGGAATTGCTAGACACGCTGAGGCTGGCCGAGGATCTGGCCGGGCTGGGCTCGTGGAAGCTGGACGCGATCACGGGCCAGGTGCGGTGGTCGGACCAAGTCTATCGCATCCACGGGGTCGACTCGCGGTCGTTCGACCCGAGCCTGGACGACGCCGTCGAATTCTATCATCCCGACGACCGGCAGGCGGTCCGCGACTGGTGCGCGAACGCGATCGAGACGGGCGAGGGCGGAGAGTTTCGGCTGCGTCTCATCCGGGCCGACGGCGAGGAGCGGATCGTCGTGTCCCAGTGCCGACCCGAACGCCGGGATGGGCGCACGGTCGCCCTGTACGGTGTGTTCCAGGACGTCACCGAGCGGGTGCGGGCCGAGGATGTCATCCGCACGAGTGAGGCTCGCTATCGTCTGCTGGCCGACAACTCGACCGATGTGATCGCCGTCTATGGGCTGGACGGGGTGTTCCGCTATCTGTCCCCAGCTATCGAGGGGCCAATGGGGTTCAAGGCCGAAGAGTTGGTCGGGCGACCATTCAGCGCCTTTATGCATCCGGACGATGTGGAACCGGTGAGAAAGGCGTTTCTCGCCTATGCACGGGCGTCGGTCGACGCGGCCTCGCCACGAATTCCCTACCGGGCGATCCGCAAGGACGGCCAGATGGTCTGGCTAGAGGCCCACCCCAGACTGATCCGGGACGATCAGGGACGCGGTGTCGAGTTCCAGGACGTGATTCGCGACATCACCGAGACCAAGGCGCTGGAAGACGAACTGATCGGGGCCAAGGAGGCGGCCGAGAAGGCGGCAAAAGCCAAGTCCGAGTTCCTGGCCAACATGTCCCACGAGTTGCGAACGCCGCTGACCAGCGTGATCGGCTTCTCGGGCCTGTTGCAGGACAGCGAGGCCCTGCCGGAGGCCGAGCGGCGATACGCCGACCGGATCGGGACGGCGAGCGAGGCTCTGCTGGGGGTCATCAACGACATCCTGGACTATTCCAAACTGGAGGCCGAAGCGGTCGGTCTGGACCCCCGGCCGTTCGATCCCGCCGAGATGGCGCGGGGCGCGACGGGCATCGTGGAAGCCCAGTGCGCCGCCAAGGGCGTGGGGCTGGTGGTCGAGGTGGACCCGACCCTGCCGTCGACCCTGATGGGCGACGCGGGGCGGCTCCGGCAGGTTCTGCTGAACTTCCTGTCGAACGCGGCGAAATTCACGATGTCGGGCGAAGTCCGGGTCGCGATCGGCTGGCGCGAGGACCGGATGAGGATCGCCGTCAGCGACAGCGGCATCGGCATCGCCGCCGACAAGATCGACGCCCTGTTCGAGCGGTTCACCCAGGCCGACGCCTCGACCACGCGAGTCTATGGCGGGACGGGGCTGGGGCTGGCCATCAGCCGGCGGCTGATCGAGATGATGGGCGGCGACATCGGGGCCACGAGCCGACCGGGCGAGGGCTCGACCTTCTGGTTCGAGGTGCCCTTGCCGGTGGCGGAAGTCGCCAGCGCGGTCGAGACCAGCGCGGGCATGGACCTGCCGGCCGGGCTGCGGGTGCTGATGGCCGACGACGCGCCCGCCAACCGCGAACTGGTCCGGATCATCCTGCAGGGATGGGAGGTTGATCTGACCACGGTCGAGAACGGGGCCGAGGCGGTCCAGGCCGCCGCCGGTGGGGCGTTCGACCTGGTCCTGATGGACGTGCACATGCCGGTGATGGACGGGATGGACGCGACGCGCGCCATCCGGGCCCTGCCCGGGTCGGTCGGGCGCGTGCCGATCCTGGCGCTGACGGCCAATGTCCAGCCGGAACAGATCGGGGCCTGCCGGGCGGCCGGCATGGACGCCCATGTCGGCAAGCCGATCCAGGTCGTCGCGCTGATCGAGGCGATGGCCATGGCGATCAACGACACGCGGCGCGACCGGGATGGGGAGAAGGCCGCGTGAGCGCCCATGTCATGATCGTCGAGGACGACGAGAACGTGCGCGAGATGATGGACATCGCCCTGAGCCAGGCGGGGTATCAGGTCTCGGCCGTGTCGAATGGCCAGTCGGCGCTGGACCTGTTGAACCGGCAACGGTTCCAGCTGGTATTGCTGGACGTGCATATGCCGAGGATGAACGGGCTGGAGCTGCTGGGCGCCATGAGACGCATGAAGACCGCGCCGCCGGTCGTCATGGTCAGCGCCAACACCCAGGGCGACACCGTGCGGCAGGCGCTGAGCCTGGGGTGTTCGGGATATCTGGCCAAGCCGTTCTCGCCCCGCGACCTGGTCGAGCGGGCCCGCTGGGCCATAGCCGGCCCCGTGCCGATGACGATGCACTAGGGACCATTGCGGCGGCTTCGCTGTTTTCGTCAGTCATCCGAAGACGCGCCGAATTCCTTATTGAAAACAGGTCCTGAAAAGATCGAGACGGCCTGAACGCGCCCGCATACGCCGGTCCGCTATAGTTTGGGCATGACGGGATATCAGGACAGACCGGGGCGGCCCCCGGCGGGCGACGACGACTGGGCCCTGCAGCGCAAGGCGAACCAGCGGCGTCTGATCGAAGCGGCCGAAGCGCGCCTGTTGAACGAGACGATCGCCGACGACGACGCGGTGGCGGCCGACCGGCATGTGCGCGCGATCACCAATCTGGCGAAGGCGGTGGTGGCGGTGGAGGCGATCCGGCCACCGCGCCCTACGCGCGCCGACCAGGAAAATGAGGAAGACATGGGCAGACGCCAAGATGACGATCCAGCCGTTGTGGCAGCCCTGCGCGCCGAGCTGCGCGAGCGATACGATCTTCTCGAGGCCAAGAGAGAGCTTCGAAGCCGGGCTGATGGCGTTGGATCAGGAGGGGCTTCAGAAGGAGAAGGCCTGGAACCCCAACCTTGGGGACCATCAGGAGCCGCCGACGACGGACTGGCGCACCTGGCTGATGCTTGGGGGACGGGGCGCGGGCAAGACCTTCGCCGGGGCCTTCTGGCTGCATGAGCTGGCGCGCAAGACGGACAACCTGACACTGGCTCTGGTCGGACCGGCGCTGCACGACGTGCGCGAGGTGATGGTCGAGGGGCCGTCCGGGCTGAAAGGCGTGGCCGCCGAGGGGGAGCGGCCCCGCTGGGAAGGGGGCCGAAAGCGGCTGATCTGGAAGAGCGGCAGCGTGGCCTATGCGTTCTCGGCCGAGGACCCGGACAGCCTGAGAGGGCCCCAGTTCCACGCGGCTTGGGCCGACGAATTCTGCGCCTGGCGCGAGCCCGACCGGGTGATCTCGAACCTGAGGTTCGGCCTGAGGCTGGGCCCGGCGCCGCGGCTGGTGGTGACGACGACGCCCCGGCCGACCCCGGCGCTGAAGCGACTGATGGCCGAGCCGGACCTGGCGACGAGTCGGGGGGCCACGGCGTTGAACGCCAAAAACTTGTCGCCCGGGTTCCTGAGCCATGTACGGCGTCTGTATGGCGGCACGCGGCTGGAGGCGCAGGAGCTGGAAGGGCTGGTGGTCGAGGCGGACGGGGCGCTGTTCCGGGCCGAGGACCTGGCGCGGGCGAAGGGCGCGCGACCGGCCTGGCTGGAGCGGATCGTGGTGGCGGTCGATCCGCCCGCGAGCGCCCATGGCGACGCCTGCGGGATCGTGGCGGCCGGGCGTCGGGACGGCAGGGCCTTCGTGCTGGCCGATCGATCGGCGCGGGGGCTGAGCCCCCTGGGCTGGGCGAGACGCGCGGTCGACACGGCCCGGGAGTTCGGAGCGACCGAGATCGTGGCGGAGGCCAACCAGGGCGGCGAGATGGTTCGCACCGTCCTGGTCCAGGCCGGCTGCGCGACACCGATCCGCCTGGTTCACGCCTCGCGCGGAAAGCGGGCGCGGGCCGAGCCGGTGGCGGCCCTGTACGAGCAGGCGCGGGTGATCCACTGCGCGGCCATGCCGGCGCTGGAAGAAGAACTGATGGCCCTGGGGGGCGAGGACACGCGCCGCAGTCCGGACCGGGCCGACGCCCTGGTGTGGGCGGTGACGCATCTGCTGCTGGCCCGCGGCGCGGGGCCGCGCCTGAGGGTGCTGTGAGCCCGAATATCGACAGACGAGGAGAGACCCATGTCCATAGACACCTATGCCGCCTTTGCGGCCTCGCCGTCCGCGCCCGCGCGGCGCTTGCAGGCGGTGACCCCGGCTGACGGGGCCGACCTGCCGTCGCTGGCCAAGGCCCTGTTCATCGGGGCGGCGGGCGACCTGAGGATCGTGCCGGTCGCCTCGCTCGACGGCGAGGCGGTGACGCTGAAGAACCATCCGATCGGCTATGTCGCCGTGCAGACGCGCCGGGTGATGGCCACGGGGACGACGGCCGCCCACATCGTGGCCCTGTTCGACTGATGATCGGTCTGGACCTGAGCACGCCGACGGTGGCGTTGCGCGGCGCGGTCCCCTTGCCCCTGCTGATCGATTTCGCCGAGGGACGGTATCAGAGACAGGGTCTGGTGGCGGCCAGCTTCACCGATCTGCCCGGCGCGAGCTTCGGCCGGGCTGGGGTCGGTCTGGCGCCGCGCGCCGACGGGACCCTGGCGACGGCGGCGGCCAACATGCCCCGGATCACCGACCGGGGGCTGTTGCTGGAGCCCGAGGCGACCAACCTGTTCACCCATTCCAACGATTTCGCGAACGCGGTCTGGGCCGGGGTGGGGACGCGGGCCGGCGGCTTTCCCGCGCCGGACGGGACGAACACGGCCGTCGAAATCACCATGCCCAACATGGCCACCGTGCTGGTGAGGGCCCTGACGGGAGTCGGCGTGACGGGCGGGATATCCGGCAAGGTGTTCGTGAAATCCGCCGAGAGCCAGCCCTGGAACTTCCTGGTCCGGAACAACACGACGGCCCAGAACCTGAACGAACGGTCGATCGACCTCTCGACGAACCCGTCCGGCACGGTGAACGGCTGGACCGTGACGCCGATGGCCGGTGGCTGGTTCGAGGTGGCCTTCATCCGGACCCTGGGCATTGGGGCCGGCGATGCGATCGCGATCTACTATGGCAACGCAGGCGCGAACCAGAACGGGCGCAAGCTTCAGGTCTGGGGCGGAAACTTCTTTCAGTCGGCCACCCCGGGCTCGCCCATCCCGACCGGCGCGAGCCCTGTCACGCGAGGCGCGGACATGGCCAGCGTCGTCGTTCCGACGAACGCCACCACCTGGGAAGCGGTCCATGGCGACGCGAACATCGTGGTCGGTGGGTCGGTGACGCCCGGCGCGACGTTCGACCTGGTCGCCGGCCGGCCGTGGCTGAACGGCTTCCTCAAGCGGCTGACCATGCGCTGAGGGGCTTCAGGCCCCCACCCAGACGATGTTTCGACCGGAACCCGGTCAAGGAGACCCCATGCCCCTGTTTCCCTGGCGGCCCGGCAGGGCCGCGCCCGAAGCCAAGCAGAGCCGAAGCGGGCCGCTGATCGCCCTGACCGGGGCGGGGCGGCCCCGGTGGACGCCGCGAGACTATGCCAGCCTGGCGGGCGAAGGGTTCGCCCGCAACGCCGTGGCCTATCGCTGCGTGCGGATGATCGCCGAGGCCTGCGCGGCCACGCCCCTTGTGGTGTTCGTCGACGGGGTCCGCGACGACGCCCATCCCGTCGCGCGGCTGATGCGCAAGCCGAACCCGGAACAGTCGGGCGCGGAGTGGCTGGAAGGGTTGTACGGCGCGCTGCAGACGGCGGGGAACGCCTATGCGGAGGCGGTCGGAGACGCACTTTCCGATGCCGGATCCGCAAGCGGATCCGGTGGCCCTGAGGAGTTGTGGACCCTGCGGCCCGACCGGGTGACGGTGGTTCCGGGCAAGGCCGGGTGGCCCGAAGCCTATGAGTATTCCGTCGGCGGACGATCGGTGCGGATCGCGCGGGCGGCGGACGGATGGATGCCGGTGATGCATCTGAGGCTGTGGCATCCGACGGACGATCATTACGGCTTTTCGCCGATCGAGGCGGCGGCCTCGGCCATCGATGTGCACAACGCGTCGGGGGCCTGGAACAAGGCGCTGCTGGACAATGCGGCGCGGCCCAGCGGGGCCCTGGTGTTCGACAGCCGCGACGGCGAGCACCTGACCGAGGCGCAATTTGCCGCGCTGAAGGCCGAGCTGGCCGACGCGCATTCGGGGGCGGGCAATGCCGGGCGGCCACTGGTGCTGGAAGGCGGGCTGGACTGGAAGCCGATGTCGATGAGCCCGGCCGACATGGACTTCATCGCCGGGAAACACGCGGCGGCGCGCGAGATCGCCCTGGCCTTCGGGGTGCCGCCGCAGCTGCTGGGAATCCCCGGCGACGCGACCTACGCGAACTATCGCGAGGCCAATGCCGCCTTCTGGCGGGGGACGGTGGTGCCCCTGGTGCGCAAGACCGCCGGGGCGCTGAGCGGATGGCTGGGCGGGCGGTTCGAGGGAGTGGAGATCACGCCGGACCTGGACGCGGTGCCGGCGCTGCAGCCCGAGCGGGACGCCCTGTGGGCGCGGTTGAGCGCGGCGAGCTTCCTGACCGACGAGGAGCGGCGGCGCATGGCGGGAGTGGGCGGATGAGCGGGGATCTGAAGAAGCTGGCGACGGCGCTGGGCGTGGCGCTGGCGATGCAGACGATCGCGGGGCTGGTCTGGGCCGGCGGCGCGGCGGCGCGGATCGGGACGCTGGAGGCGCGGGTCGGCGAACAGAGGCTGGTGGCCGAGCGGCTGGCCCGGCTGGAGGCGCAAGGTGAGGCGACGCGGGCGGCGCTGGTGCGGATCGAGACGCGGCTGGAGGAAGCCAGGTGAGGGGCAGAGAGGCGTGTTCTCCCTCCCCCTCGGGGGAGGGCAGGTCGCGAAGCGACCGGGTGGGGACGGCAAGGCAAACCAAGGCAGGCGAGAGTGCGGATCGCCTGGCCGCCCCCACCCGGTCTCCGTTTCACTCCGACCACCCTCCCCCGAGGGGGAGGGAGAGCGAGGGTGCGCTCTTGATCCAGGGCTATGCCTCGCTGTGGGGCGTGGCGGATCTGAACGGGGACGTGGTGGCCAAGGGGGCCTTCGCCGACAGCCTGAGGCGGACGGGCGCGCGCGGGGTGCGGATGCTGCATCAGCACGAGAGCCGCGCGGTGGTCGGGGTCTGGGACGAGGTGATCGAGGACGAGCGGGGCCTGTTCGTCCGGGGACGGATCGCCGACTGGTCGGCCGAGGCGCGCTATGCCCAGGCGCTGAGCCGGGCCGGGGCGCTGGACGGGCTGTCGATCGGGTTCAGGACAGCGAAGGCGCGGCGAGACGGTCGCTTGCGGGTGTTGTCGGGCGTGGATCTGTGGGAGGTGTCGCTGGTGACGTTTCCGATGCTGCCGGGGGCGCGGTTCCGGCCGGTCTAGCGGCGGCCCATGCAGTCGATCCAGTTCAGGGCGCGGGTGACGCCGCCGAGCGCGAACCAGGCGTCAGCGGGGCCGGCCTCGGACTGGTAGCTCCAGCGCATGCCGTTGGAGCGGCGCGCACCCGAGACGATGGCGTCGATCGCGGCGCGATCCGTGACATGGAACTCGTTGACCGTGTTGTCCCGGAATTCGGTCATGCCGACCAGGTCGATGGGACGGCGGCCGAAGGAGACGGACATCGGCTGGCCATCCTCGGTCGCGGACGGGACGACGGAGACCAGGCTGACCTCATGGGGCGCGCCGGGCGTCGGGCGGGCGATGCGCAGCGTCTGCGCATAGTCGTGCGGGTCGTTGGGAGGCGTCAAGGCCAGGACGACCGAGCAGTAGCCGTCGGGGCGGCAGGCCCCCAGGCTGTTCTGGAAATAGGCGCGGGTCTCTCCGAACGTCGAATGGGTGGTCGCCCCGCACTGCTGGGCCGCTTTGGTGGCGCCGGCGCAGGCCAGGAGGGCGGCCGCGAGGGCGGTGGCGCGGATCAGGGACATGGGGGCTCCTTTCGGAAGCTTTGCCGTTTCGAGGCAGCGGAGCATGCGCCCGGGAAGGCGTCAATCGGACGGAAGCTGACGAGCTGGATCAGGGCGTGGGTAGATACTCGGGCGGCAGCGGCACGGTCGGGGATTCCGCCTGCCAGTAGACGCTGACGATCCACCAGCGGGCGCCGTCGTCGAACAGCTGGATCGAGTTGATGCCGCGGAGGAAGGGTTGGGCGTCGGTCGCGGCGCGGCGCGCGTCGTAGGTCGAGAAGACATGGGCGATGCGGCCGAAGCGGTCGACGCGGCGGGCGATCTCGCGCTCGTGGAAGCCGTCGCGGACCAAGGTCGGACCGGCGCGGTCGACATACCCCTGGGGCGTGATGGCGGTCAGGACACCGAGGCCCTGGGGATTGGTCGACGTCGGCATCAGCTGGGCGGCTGGATGGAACAGGTAGCGCATCCGGTCCCAGTCGCGCGCCTCGCCCGCATCGCCGGAGATGACGTCGTAGAGAGCGGCGACGATGGCGTCCAACGAGGCGACGTCAGCGGCGAAGGCGGGGTTCGGCGCGGCGGCGACGGCTGGCGGCGCGGGCGCCGTCTGGGCCAGGGCCGGCGCGGTGGTCGCCAGGGCGAGGCCCGCGAGAACGGCAAGGGTCGATGGACGCATTTCGGAGATCCCCCGGTGAACCCGGGGAGACTGGCGCGAAGAGGGGCTGAGGGGAAGCGGGAAAGACCGGGTCCCTCACCCTTTCGCGCAAGTCCGATCGCTGCGCTCTCGGGCGCTCAAGCCCTCTCCCGGCCGGGAGAGGGAGAACAAGGGAACACCATGAAAGAGACCAAGACGGCTTCGGCTTCGCCCGAGGCGCGGGCGGCGCTGCACGAGATGATGGCGGCGTTCGAGGCGTTCAAAGGGGCCAACGACGCCCGGCTGAGCGAGATCGAGAAGAAGGCCTCGGCCGACGCGCTGCTGGAGGAGAAGGTGGCGCGGATCGACCAGGCGGTGGGTCAGGCCCAGGCGCGGCTGGACCGGGCGATGAGCGAGAGCCGGCGTCCGGGGATTGGGACCGAATCCGCGGCTGGCAGCCCCTCCGTCTCGGCCTTCGGCCGATCCACCTCCCCATTTCATGGGGAGGAGAAGAGCGCGTTCGACGGTTATGTGCGGACCGGGCGCGAGGTGGGGCTGGAGATCAAGGCGGGACTGAGCTCGGCGCCGACCTCGGGCGGCTATGTCGTGCCACCGGAAACGGAGCGGGCGATCGAGCGCCGGCTGATGGCGACCAGTCCGATGCGCGAGATCGCAACCGTGCGGACCGTGGCCTCGGGCGTGTTCAGGAAGCCGGTGTCGACGGCGGGTATCGCCAGTGGCTGGGTCGCCGAGACGGCGGCGCGGCCGGAGACGGATCCGGCCACCCTGGCCCTGCTGGAGTTCCCGGCAGCGGATCTGTATGCCAATCCGGCGGCGACGCAGGCGCTGCTGGACGATGCCCTGGTCGACCTGGACGAGTGGCTGGCCAGCGAGGTCGAGGACGCCTTCGCCGCGCAGGAGACCCAGGCCTTCGTCACCGGCGACGGAACAAATAAGCCGAAGGGCTTCCTGGGCTATTCGATCGTGGCGGACGCGAGCCACGCCTGGGGTGACATCGGCTATGTGGCGTCGGGCGCGGCGGGGGCCTTCGCGGCGTCCAGCCCGGCCGACAAGCTGATCGACCTGATCTATGCGCCCAAGGCCCAGTATCGACCCAACGGGCGGTTCGTGATGAACCGCAAGACGGTGTCGGCGGTGCGCAAGTTCAAGGACGCGGACGGCAACTACATCTGGTCGCCGGCGACGCGGGCGGGGGAGACGGCGAGCCTGCTGGGCTATCCGGTGACCGAGATCGAGACCATGCCGGACATCGCGGCGAACAGCCACGCGATCGCCTTCGGCGACTTCCAGCGGGGGTATCTGATCGTGGATCGGGCGGGGGTGCGGGTGCTGAGAGACCCCTATTCGGCCAAGCCCTATGTGCTGTTCTACACGACCAAGCGGGTCGGTGGCGGGGTGCAGAACTTCGACGCGATCAAGGTGATGAAGTTCGCGGCGAGCTGACGTGATCGTGCTCCCTCTCCCCTTGAGGGAGAGGGCTTGAGCGCCCGAGAGCGAAGCGATCGGTCTTGCGCGAAAGGGTGAGGGGTCTTGCGTCCGAAAGGACAGACCGAGTGTCACCCCTCACCCGCCCGCGCCAGGACGACGGCTGCGCCGCCGTGCGCGGCCTCCCTCTCCCGCAAGGGGAGAGGGGCATCATGAATTTCGGAGAAAACCCATGACCGCACCCGTGAGCCTCACGGAGGCGAAGCTGTTCCTGCGCGTCGAGCACGGCGCCGAGGACGGGCTGATCCAGACGCTGATCGACGCCGCGCGAAGCCGGGTGGAAGGCGAGGTCGGGCTGAGCCTGACCTCGACGTCGCCGGCGCCGTTGCGACTGGCGATCCTGATGCTGGCCCTGCGCGCCTATGAGCGGGGCGAGCGCGAGATGCCGATCCGGCCCATCGAGGCCTGGATCGCGCCGTATCGGGTGGTGCGGCTGTGAGGGTGCTGGGCGAGCTGTTCGAGCCCGTCGAGGCCGAGACGCCGTTCGGCGGGCAGGCGGTGTCGTACGCGTCGCTGGGGTCGGTCTGGCTGAGGCTGGACGGGCGACGGCGGCGGGAGCGATCGGAGGCCGGTGGGCTGGGCGTGGTCGAGGTGGCGACCGCCGAGACGCGGACCGATCCCCGACTGATCGAGGGACGGGTGATCCGCGTGGGCGGGGCCGACTGGCGCATCGTTCAGGCCGACGTCGAGGCGGACAGGCCGGGGCGGTGCGACCTGCAGCTGGAGCGGACGCGATGAGGGATCATGAGAGCGCGCTGCATGTGGCGCTGGTCGCGCATCTGAAGGGCGATCCGACGCTGAAGGCGCTGCTGGGCGATCCGGCGCGGATCTGGGACCAGGCGCCGAAGGGGGCGGTCTATCCGCATCTGACGGTCGGGCGATCCGAGAGCCGGCCGGTGGCGGCGGCGGATTGCGGGGTCGAGCACCAGCTGAGCCTGAGATGCGCCTCGCTGTTCGGCGGTGTGGAGGAGGCCAAGGCCATCTGCGCGGCCGTGCGGGCGGCGGTGCACGAGGCGCCGCTGGAGGCCGACGGAGTCCGGACGGTGAGCGTCCGGGCGACCTTCGTCGATGTGTTCCGATCGGTGGACCATCGGCGGACGTGGGGTGTGGTGCGGCTGCGGGCGATCACCGAGGAGATTTGATCCTCACCCGCGCAGCGGGGGAGGGGGACCATGCGCAGCATGGTGGAGGGGGCGGATGCGAATGCCGGTGTCTGGGGCTGGCCCCCTCCACCGCTTCGCGGTCCCCCTCCCCCGTTCCGCTGCGCTTCACGGGGAGGAGACAAGGATGACCGCACAGCGCGGGAAGGACATCCTGCTCAAGATCGAGCAGGGGGCGGGGACGTTCGTGAGCGTGGCGGGCCTGAGGGCGCGGACGATCAGCCTGAACGCCCGGACGGTGGATGCGACCGACGCCGACAGCGCCGGGCGGTGGCGCGAGCTGCTGGGCGGAGCGGGGGTGAAGTCGGCGGCGGTGTCGGGGCAGGGGATCTTTCGCGACGCGGCGTCGGACGCCCTGATCCGGGAAGCCTTCTTCGACCAGACGGCGAAGACCTGGCGGCTGGTGGTGCCGGACTTCGGCACGCTGGAGGGGCCGTTCCTGGTCTCGGCGCTGGAATACGCCGGCGATCATGAGGGCGAGGCGACCTTCGCCATCAGCCTGGCCAGCGCGGGCGAGATCGGGTTCGCGGCGATATGACCGGCGTGCGCGAGGACTTGCCCCCCTCGGGCCAGATGGCCCTCTCCCCCCAAGGGGGGGAGAATGGCGCGCGGGGGGAGGCCGTGGCGTGGCTGGCGGGCCAGGATCGGAGGCTGTGCCTGACGCTGGGGGCGCTGGCGGAGATCGAGACGGCGCTGGGCCTGCCGGGGGTCGAGGCGCTGGCGGAGCGGATGCGGGCGCTGTCGGCGAATGACCTGATGGTGGTGCTGGCGGCCCTGCTGCGGGGCGGGGGCGAGGGGGTGTTCGCGGGCGAACTGGACCGGGCGGCGGTGACGCCGCGCGAGGCGGCCGAGGCTGTGGCGGCCGGGTTCGCGGCCAGCCTGGATGGCTGAGACGCAATGGGGGGCGATGCTGCGGACGGCGGTGGCGCTGGGGGTGGCGCCGGAGGCCTTCTGGCGGTTGTCGCTGAAGGAATGGCGGATGCTGACGGCGGGGTCGGCGCGGGTCGCGCCCCTGGGGCGGGGCGAGCTGGATCAGATGATGAGGGCGTGGCCGGATTGAGTGTTCTCCCTCTCCCTCGGGGGAGGGTCGCTGAGCGCAGCGAAGCGGGGTGGGGGCCGCAGGGCCTCGCATAGGTAATGCCGAGCATGGCTGCACCGGCCGCTCCCACCCGGTCTCCGCTGCGCTTCGACCACCCTCCCCGTGCCGGGGAGGGAGAAAGGTGACGTATGACCGACGACTTTCGCTCTGACGATCTGGACGGCGTGCCCGCGCGGGCGGCCGAGGCGGCGGCGGCGCTGGAGGCGCTGAGGGAGCCGGCGGAGCGGGCGGCGGCGTCGATCGAGGACGCGTTCGGACGCGCCGGGGCCAGTCTGACGCGGTCGCTGGCGCGGGCGGCGGCGGACGGGGAGGTGTCGCTGGGGGAACTGGCGCGGGCGGTGATCGCGGCGGTTGGCGCGGGCGTCGGCGGGTCGAGCGGGCTGGGGGCGGCGATCGCCCAGGCGGTGGCAGGCGCGGCGGGCTTCGGCGGGGCCAGGGCCGACGGCGGGCCGGTGCTGGGCGGCGGGGCCTATCTGGTCGGCGAGCGGGGACCGGAGGTGTTCCGACCGGATGGGGCGGGGGTGATCGAACCGCGCGGCGGGGGCGGGGTGACGGTGAACGTCACCGTGGACGGCGGCGCGCCGGCGCTGTTGCGGTCGGAGGCGCAGATCGCCCAGGCCCTGGCGAGGGCCGCCGCGCTGGGGGCGCGGCGGCTTTGAACTGGTCAACCGGGCTGAGCGCGGGTTGATGACGGGTCTATTCGCCCTTGGGACTGGGGCCGAAGCGGTTGTCGCCGCGCTGGCCCTCGGCGATGCCGATCCAGAGCAGGAAACCCAGCTGGATCAGGGCGACGATGCCGAGAATGCCCAGGACGGGACCGAGAATGCCGAAGACGACGGCCGGGTCTTCGGATTCCCAGTTTCCGCCGCTCATCAGGGCCGCCGCGCCCACGCTCATGAAGGCCGCGACCACGCCACCGATACCGGCGATCCATGGAATGACGACGAGCCAGCCGCTGTGCCCCATGTCGTGCAGACGCTTCACCGAGATGGCCAGGTTCGGCCAGATCAGGGCGATCGACAGCAGCGTGCCGAGCAGAGGAATCCAGCCCAGGACGACGCCCGCGCCCAGGCAGATCAGCCAGCCGATCCAGAAATGCTGACGCCGGATGCGGCCGTTGAACGACAGCAGGACGTGCTGAAAGTTGAAGCTGTCGATCGGCACGCCAGGCGTCGGCGAAGGGCCGGACGGCGCGGGCGCGGCGGCGAGCAGCATGATGTTGGTCGCCTCGCCCGCCACGGGGACGAAATCGACGCGCAGGCCCGAGGTGACCTGGGCGGGCGGTGAGACCGCCTCGCGCACGAAGCTGTAGCGGATGCCGTCGTCGCCGCTGATCAGGCCGGTGCCCGAGGCGTCGTCGAAGCTGAGAATCTGACCGCGCATTGAACCGGGCTCCCCTGACCGGCGGCCGAGGGGCCGCGTTTCGGGTCGCAGACTGGACGACCGACGCGGGCCAAACAAGTTAATCAGGAGACAGGGATGAGCTTTCACGAAGTGAGGCTGCCTGCCCGGCTGGCGTTCGGATCGACCGGTGGGGTGGAACGTCGGACCGAGGTGGTGACGCTGGGATCCGGGTTCGAGCGGCGGTCGTCCCCCTGGGCCATGGGGCGCAGGCGATACCTGATCGGGGCGAACCTGAGATCGCTGGCCGACATGGCCGAGCTGACCGCCTTCTTCGAGGCGCGGCGGGGGCGGCTGTATGGGTTCCGGTTCCGGGATTTCGCCGATTTCGTCTCGTGCGCGCCGGGGGGGACGCCAGGGTCGGGCGACCAGGTGCTGGAGCAGGGCGAAGGGACGCGGACGGTCTTTGGACTGATCAAGCGATACGGCGATGTCGAGCGACCGATCAGCAAGCCCGTGGAGGGCTCGGTGCGGGTGGCGATCGATGGGGTCGAACTGCCCGTCGACGCGTTCGCGGTCGATGCCACGACGGGGCAAGTCACGCTGGAGACCGCGCCGGCCGAAGGGGCCGAGGTGACGGCCGGGTTCCTGTTCGACACGCCGGTGCGGTTCGACGCGGACCGGCTGGAGGTGACGCTGGAAAGCTTCGATGCCGGGCGGATGGCGGCGGTGCCGCTGATCGAGGTGAGAATCTGACGACAGGCCTCTCCCTCCCCTTCATGGGGAGGGACCGCGAGCCTTGGCGAGCGCGGGTGGGGATGGATAGCGAGTTCGCACGGACGGCCCCACCCGGGCTCCGCTGCGCTTCGCCGCCCCTCCCCATGAAGGGGAGGGAGAAAAACGAATGCGCGACATTCCTATCGAACTGGCCACCCGCATCGAGAGCGGGGCGGCGACGCTGTGTCATGTCTGGATCGCCACGCGGGCGGACGGGGCGCGGATGGGGTTCAGCGACCATGATCGCGCCCTGACGATCGACGGCGTCGTCTGTCGGGCCGAGACCGGCTGGACGCAGGGCGCGGCCGAGACGGCGACGGGACTGACGGCGGGAAGCCTGGCGATCGGCGGGGCGTTGGACGCAGGCGGCGTGAACGAGGCGGCTCTCGTGGCCGGGGCCTGGGACGGGGCGTCGGTCGAGACGTGGCGGGTGGACTGGCGGCGGCCGGACTTGCGGGTGCGGCTGGGGAGCGGGCGGCTCGGCCGGGTGCGGCGCGAGGGCGAGGGGTTCACCGCCGACCTGGACGGGCCGCTGGCGGCGCTGGATCGGGTCGTGGGGCGGACCTATGGGCGGCTGTGCGACGCGGTGCTGGGCGACGCACGGTGCGGGGTCGAGCCCGGTGGTCGGACTTGCGACAAGCGGTGGGAGACCTGTGTCGGGGAGTTCGGCAACGGGGTGAACTTTCGCGGTTTTCCGGAGGTGCCGGGGGACGACTTCCTGACGGCCTATCCGGCGACGGGCGGGCGGCACGACGGCGGGAGCCGGCGGTGAGCCCGATCGAGGTGGCGCGCGGATGGCTGGGGACGCCCTATCGGCATCAGGCGAGCGAAAAGGGCGTCGGGGCGGACTGCCTGGGTCTGGTGCGCGGAGTCTGGCGCGAGGTGGTCGGCGAGGAGCCGGAGATACCGCCGCCCTATGCCGCCGACTGGGCCGAGATCGGTGGGGAGGAGACGCTGCTGGCGGCCGCGCGGCGGCGGCTGGTCGAGAGGCCGGTGGCCGCGATGCGGCCGGGCGATGTGCTGTTGTTCCGGATGTCGGAAGGGGCGGCGGTCAAGCACTGCGCGATCCTGAGCGAGGTCGGTCGAACCGAGCCGCGGATGATCCACGCCTACTGGGGGCGGGCGGTGGTCGAGAGCTGGATGGGACCGTGGTGGCGCAGGCGTCTGGTGGCGGTGTTCGGGTGGCCGGCTGACGCCGACAAAGCGTGAAGGAGGCGACATGGCGCAGGTGATCCTGGGAGGCGTCGGCGGAATCGTCGGCGGTGGGGTCGGTCGGGCGATCGGAGCGGCGCTGGGGGGCGTGGTCGACCGGGCGGTGGTGGGGGCGCTGTCGCCGGCGCGGCAGGTGGGGCCCCGGCTGGAGACGCTGAAGCTGCAGTCGACGGCGGAGGGCGCGCCGATGGCCTGCGTCTTCGGGCGGGCGCGCGTGACCGGACAGATGATCTGGGCCGCGCGCTTCCTGGAGAAGCGGAACCAGTCCGGGGGTGGCAAGGGTGGGCCAAGGACGATCGACTATGCCTATTCGCTGAGTTTCGCCGTGGCCCTGTGCGAGGGACCGATCGACGGGATCGGGCGGGTCTGGGCGGACGGGCGGCCGATGGACCTGAGCGGCGCGACCATGAGGGTATATCGCGGGACCGAGGATCAGAGCCCAGACCCTCTGATCGAGGCGGTGGAAGGCGCGACGTCAGCCTATCGCGGGACGGCCTATGTCGTGTTCGAGGATCTGCCGCTGGGGCCCTATGGCGACCGGGTGCCGCAGCTGAGTTTCGAGGTGTTCCGGCGGCCGGCGGGAGACGGGTTGGAGGAGCGGCTGGAAGGAGTTTGCCTGATCCCCGGGGCCGGCGAGTTCGTGCTGGCGACAGAAGCGGTGTTGCGCCGCGAGGGGCTGACCCGGACAGCGACGGAGAACATGCATCTGGGCGACGGGCGGACAGACCTGATCGCGTCGCTGGATCAGCTGGAGGCGCAGCTGCCGAACCTCAAGCGGGTCAGCCTGATCGTCGGCTGGTTCGGGACGGACCTGAGGGCCGGCCACTGCGAGGTCCGGCCGGGGGTCGAGCGGCGCGACAAGCCGACCGAGCCGCTGATCTGGTCGGTGGCGGGGCTGGAGCGCGAGCAGGCGCATCTGATCTCGGAGGTGGAGGGCAAGCCGGCCTATGGCGGGACGCCGTCGGATGAGAGCGTGCGCCAGGCGGTGGCGGCGCTGAAGGCGCGGGGGTGGGCGGTGACGCTGTATCCCTTCGTGTTCATGGACGTGCCGGCGGACAATGAGCTGCCCGACCCTTATGGCGGCGAACGACAGGCGGCCTATCCTTGGCGGGGACGGGTGAAGGGCGAGGATGGAGTGGGCGCGACGGCCGAGGTGGCGGCGGTGTTCGCGGCACCGGACGGGTGGGGTCTGCGGCGGCTGGCGCTGCACTATGCGGCGATGGCGGCGGAGACGGGGTGCGACGGCCTGCTGATCGGGTCGGAGATGCGCGGACTGACGTGGACGCGAGATGCCGGTGGTGGCTATCCGGCGGTCGAGCAGTACCGGACGCTGGCGGCGGAATGCCGGGCGGTCGTGGGGCCCGATGTCTCGATCAGCTATGCAGCGGACTGGTCGGAGTATGCCGGGCATCGGCCGGAGGACGGGTCGGGGGATGTGATCTTCCACCTCGATCCGCTGTGGGCCGATGAGGCCATCGATTACGTTGGAATCGACTGGTACCCGCCGCTGGGCGACTGGCGGGCGGGGGACGGTGGCATCGACGCGGCGGCCTTCGAGGGGCCGGACGATACGGACTATCTGGCGAGCCAGGTGGCCGGGGGCGAGGGGTTCGACTGGTTCTATGCGAGCGACGCGGACCGCGTGGCGCAGGAGCGGACGCCGATCGGCGACACGGCCCATGGCGAGGACTGGGTGTTCCGCGGCAAGGATCTGAAAGGGTGGTGGGAGAACGCCCACCATGACCGGCCTGGGGGCGTGCGGAGCGTGGCATCGACGGCCTGGGTTCCGGAGATGAAGCCGGTGCGGCTGACGGAGTTCGGCTGCGCGGCGGTGGACCGGGGCGGCAATGCGCCGAACCTGTTTCAGGACCCCAAGTCGAGCGAGAGCTTCCTGCCGCCGTTCTCGACCGGCGCGCGGGATGATCGCATGCAGAGGCGGGCACTGGAGGCGGTGCTGGGGTGGTTCGGGGAACCGGAGAACAATCCGGTGTCGGCGGTCTATGAAGGGTCGATGCTGGAGGCGGCGGACGCCTGGTGCTGGGATGCGCGGCCCTATCCGGCGTTTCCGGGGCTGGCGGAGGTGTGGGCCGACGCGGGGGCGTGGCGCGCCGGGCACTGGCTGAACGGGCGGTTGGGCGGCGAGGCGCGGTTCCTGCTGGAGGCGATCCTGCGGCGAGGCGGACTGGCCGAGGGCGAGTTCGTGGTCGGAACGCCGGACGGGACCGTCGCCGGCTATGTGATCGACCGGCCGATGAGGACGCGCGACGCGGTCGAGCCGTTGCTTGCCGCCTTCGACATGACGGCGGCCGAGCGGGGTGGTCGGGTGGCCCTGGTCGGGGCGGAGCCGGTGACGGGGGCCCTGGCGAGCGATGACCTGGCGCTCGGCGAGACCGGCGACGGCGTCCGGCGCGAGCGATCGCTGGAAGCCCGGCCGCAGGCGGCGCGCGTGCGCTTCATCGAGGACGGCCGGGACTATCAGACCGGGTCGGTCGTGGTGCGGTCGGCGGTCGAGACGGACGGGGGCGGGGCGGACCTGGATCTGCCGGCGGTGTGCGGTCCCGCGCTGGCGACGGCGTTGGCGGGGCGGACGGTGGGAGGCACGGATCAGGACCGGCTGACCGTCATTCCGGGTCCGCTGGAGGCGCTGCGGATCGAGGTCGGCGACCGGGTTGAGGTCGAGGGCGAGCCGGGGATCTGGCGGGTCGAGCGGGTGGCGCTGGACGAAGAGCCCCAGGCGTCACTGGTACGCGAGGAGCCGATCCGGGCGGGCGAAGAACCGACGCCGGGCGCGCCGTCGGCGGGAGACGGCGTAACGGGCGCGCCCTATGTGGTCGTGCTGGATCTGCCGCCGCTGCCGGGAGCCGAGGAGGATTCCAGGCCGCTGGTCGCGGTGGCGGTCGAGCCGTGGCGGCCGATGGCGATCCATCTGGGCGAGACGGCCGAGGTTCTGACCGAGAGGGGCGTGATCGCGACGCCGGCGACGGTGGGGCGGCTGAGCGCGCCGCTGGGCGCCGGGCCGGTCGGGCGGTGGGACGAGGTCAACCGGGTGACGCTTGAGCTGGAAGGCGGCGCGCCGGTCTCTGCCTCGGCGGACGCCGTGCTGTCGGGCGCGAACCGGCTGGCGATCGAGACCGGGGCGGGCTGGGAGATCGTGTCGTTCCGGACGGCGACGCTTATGCCCTCGGGCGACTGGCGGCTGTCGGGACTGTTGCGGGGTCAGCAAGGCACCGAGAAAGCCAACGAGGCGGGTGCCGGCATCGGGGCGCGCATGGTCGTGCTGGACGAGACGGTCACGCGGTTCGAACTGGGCGCGGGCGAGCGAGGGCTGCCGAGGATCGCGCGGGTCGGTCCGAAGGGCACCGTTCCGGGCGGGGTCGGCTTCGCGGAACAGGCGGTGCGAATCGACGCGGTACACGGCCGACCCTGGTCGCCGAGCGGACTGGACGCCCAGGTCGTGGGCGAGGGCCTGGCGATCGCCTGGTCGCCGCGCGCGCTAATCGGAGGAGACCGCTGGGACCTGGAACCCGCGATGAGCGACCCCCTGAGGTTCCGCTTGCGCGTTCTGGATGGCGGGGTCGAGCGGCGGGTGATCGAGGTCGAGGGGGCGTCGGCGATCTATGCCACGGCGCAGATGGCGGAGGACTTTCCGGACGGTTTCGGACCGGGGGCGAGGCTGGCCGTCGCCCAGTATGGGGCCGACTGGGGGTGGGGTTCGGAGACGTCGATCCCGCTCGCGGCCTGAAAAACGCATTGCGCCTGCGAACGCATGGCTTAACTGACGAAGGAGTGGAGCCGGACACGCGTCGGGCGAACAGTGCGGATGGAGCGGCGAAGGCGTGGCGGGCGATCCCTACAAGGAACTGGGCGTGGCCCGGGGGGCGAGCGACGCCGAAATCAAGGCCGCGTTCCGAAAGCTGGCCAAGGAACTGCACCCTGACAAGAACCGGGGCAATGCGGCGGCCGAGGAGCGGTTCAAGACGGTGTCGGCCGCCTTCGACATCCTGAGCGATCCCAAGACGCGTGCCCGCTATGACGCCGGTCAGATCGATGCCGACGGCCAGGAGCAGTATCGCGGCTTCTCGGGTCAGGGCGGACCGGGGGCCGGGCCCGGCGGGTTCGGCTTTTCCCACACCGGTGGTCCCGGGGGACGCGCGGCGTTCGAGGACCTGGATCTCGATTCCATCTTCGGCAATTTCGGGCAGAGAGGCCCGCAAAGGGCCTTCGGCAAGGGGCAGGATGTCCGCGCCACGCTGGAGATCAGCCTGGAGGACTCCATCGGCGGGGCCAGCCGACGCATCCAGTTTTCCGACGGGCGGACTCTGGATGTGAACATCCCTCGGGGCGCGGCCAACGGTCAGACCATCCGGCTGCGTGGCCAAGGCATGGCGGGGCGAACCGAGCCGGGCGATGCCTTGATCGAACTCCGCGTCGCGCCGCATCCGATCTTCAAGGTCGATGGGTCGGACGTGGTGATGGACCTGCCGGTGTCGGTGCCGGACGCGGTGCTGGGCGGCAAGGTCGAGTGTCCGACGCCCGACGGGACGGTCTCGGTGACGGTGCCCAAGGGATCGAACTCGGGCCAGGTGTTGAGGTTGAAGGGCAAGGGGGCGTTCGCGGGCGGGGCGCGCGGCGACCTGAAGGCGAAGATCCTGGTGACCCTGCCGGACAAGGTCGATCCGATCCTGGAGCGAATCGCCGAGGACTGGAGGAACACCCGACCCTACAAGCCGGGGCGGAACTGATGGAGCGGCCAGTAGTCAAACCGAAGCGGCCGTGGTTTTCCGCCGGACCGACGGCGAAGCGGCCGGGGTGGTCGTCTCAAGGCCTTCCGCACGATCTGCTGGGACGCGGCATCCGCGCGCCGGAGGTCGTGGAGCGGTTCGCTCACGGCCTGAGGCTGACCAAGGCGGTGCTGGAGGTGCCCGAGGACTGGGTGCTGGCGTATCTGCCGGGGTCCGACACCGGGGCGGTCGAGGCGGCCATGTGGAACATGCTGGGCGCGCGGCCGACGCAGGTCATGGCGTTCGAGAACTTCGGCAAGCAGTGGGCGATCGACGCGAAGGATCACCTGAAATTGCCGGACCTGGAGCTGCTGGAAGCGCCGTGGGGGGAGCTGCCGGACCTTTCGCGGGTCGATCCGGCCAAGGACCTGGTGTTTCCCTGGAACGGGACCACGGCGGGCGTTCGGGTGCCCAACGCCGAGTTTATCAGCCGGGATCGCGAGGGGATCGTGATCTGCGACGCGACCAGCGCCGCCTTCGCCATGGCGATCGACTATGAGCGGGTCGACGTGGTGACCTTCAGCTTCCAGAAGGCGCTGGGCGGCGAGGCGGGGATCGGGATCGCGGCGCTGGGGCCCCGCGCGGTGGCGCGGCTGGACGCGTACGAGCCGCCGCGGGCGGTGCCCAAGGTGCTGCGGCTGCGCGACGGAAAGGGCTTCGACCGGGCGCTGGCGACGGGGACGATGATCAACACCTTCAGCCTGTGGACGTTGGAGGACTGGATCGACGCCCTTGAGTGGGCGCAAGCGATCGGCGGGCTGAAGGAGCTCATCCGGCGCACGGATGCGAACGCACAGGCCCTGTTCGACTGGGTCGAGCGGACGGACTGGATCGAGCCCCTGGCGGTCGATCCGGCGACACGGTCGACGACCTCGGTGTGCCTGAAGATCGTAGATCGGAGGGTGACGGCGCTGGACGAGGCGGGGCGGCAGGCCTTCGTCAAGCGGATGAAGACCCTGCTGGAAGCCGAGGGCGCGGCGTTCGACGTCGAGAGCCACCGGAACGCGCCGGCGGGGTTGCGGCTATGGTGCGGCTGCACGGTGGAGACCGAGGATGTGGTCGCGGCGACGCCGTGGCTGGAGTGGGCGTTTCGGACGGCCGTCGCCGAGCTCTGACCGGAAAACCGTCCCGGTTGGGACGACATCCCTCGATTCCCCCGCTATAGCCCTCCGCGCATCCAGCGGAGACTTGTGCAGTGGCGAACGTGGCGGTGGTCGGAGCCCAGTGGGGCGACGAGGGCAAGGGCAAGATCGTCGACTGGCTGTCGAACCGGGCCGACGTGGTCGTGCGGTTCCAGGGCGGGCACAACGCCGGCCACACACTGGTCGTCGGCGACGTCACCTACAAGCTGAGCCTGCTGCCGTCGGGCGTGGTCCAGGGCAAGCCGTCGGTGATCGGCAACGGGGTCGTGGTCGATCCCTGGGCGCTGTTGGACGAGATCGCGCGGATCGAAGGGCAGGGCGTGGCGATCACGCCGGAACTGCTGACGCTGGCGGACAACGCCTGCCTGATCCTGCCGCTGCACCGGGACCTGGACCAGGCGCGCGAAGCCGCCGCCGGGGTGACCAAGATCGGCACGACCGGGCGGGGCATCGGGCCGGCCTATGAGGACAAGGCCGGGCGGCGCGCGATCCGGGTGGGGGACCTGGCGGATCCGGAGGCGCTGGATGCCAAGATCGCGAGGCTCTTGGCCCACCACAACGCGTTGAGGAAGGGGCTCGGCCTGGACGAGGTCGATGTCTCGGGGCTGAAGTGCCAGCTGATGGAGATCGCGCCGCGGGTCCTGCCCTTCGCCAGCCAGCCGGTCTGGCGGATGCTGGACGGGTTCCGCGCCGAGGGGCGGCGCATCCTGTTCGAGGGGGCGCAGGGGTCGCTGCTGGACGTGGACCACGGGACCTACCCCTATGTGACGTCTTCGAACACGGTGGCGGGACAGGCGGCGGCCGGGTCGGGGCTGGGGCCGAGCGCGGTCGGTTTCGTGCTGGGCATCGTCAAGGCCTATACGACCCGGGTCGGCGAGGGACCCTTCCCGACCGAGCTGTTCGACGCCGATGGCCAACGGATCGCCGAGCGCGGTCGCGAGTTCGGCACGGTGACGGGGCGGCCGCGGCGATGCGGCTGGTTCGACGCGGTGCTGGTGCGGCAATCCATCGCCATTAGCGGCATCCACGGCATCGCCCTGACCAAGCTGGATGTTCTGGACGGGTTCGATGAGCTGATGATCTGCACCGGGTACCGGATTGACGGCGAGGTGTTCGACTATCTGCCCGCCGGCCTGAAGGCGCAGGCGGCGGCCGAGCCAATCTATGAGACGATCGAGGGATGGTCGGAGAGCACCCAAGGCGCACGGACCTGGAAGGACCTGCCAGCCAATGCGATCAAATATGTGCGGCGGATCGAGGAGTTGATCCAGGCACCGGTCGCGATGCTGTCTACCAGCCCGGAGCGGGACGACACGATCCTGATGCGGGATCCTTTCCAGGGATAGGCGCGCGTTCACGCTCAACGTGGTCTTAACCGGGTTGATCTAAGCCGGATCGTCAGTCTCCGGAGCCCTGCGTGTTCACAGCCGACGCCAAGACCCTGAACCGCATCGAGCCGGTGGTGCGTCGGGTGCTGATCGCCGATCCCAATGCGGCGTCGGCGCGCTTGCTGGTCGACATCATGAAGAGCCTGGGCGCGCGCGAGGTGGTGACCGAGGCGGACGAGAACCGGGTTCTGGACCATGCGCGCGAGATGGAGCCGGGGCTGATCTTCACCGAACGGACCGGCACGCGTCTGGACGGCGAGCAACTGGCGCGTCGGATCCGCCGATCGACCCTCGCCTGTCGACGGGCCCCGATCATCATGGTGACGTCCGAGGCCACGGCGTCCTCGATCAAGGGCGCGCGCGATTCCGGCATCCACGAATTCCTGAGAAAGCCCTTCACGGCCGGTGACCTGTTCAAGCGGGTCGAGAACGTGGCGCTGAAGCCGCGCGACTGGATAGAGGCGGTCGGCTACGTCGGCCCTGATCGGCGACGCTTCAACTCCGGCGAATACGCGGGACCGCAGAAGCGCAAGGCGGACAAGCCGAAAACCGCCGGCGAGGCCGCCGTGGCGGTCAAGGATCAGGCGCTAAGGATCCTTGCGGCGTCTCTGGCTCAGTTCGACAGCGATCCGATGCAGGCCGTGCGGGCGTCCAAACAGCAGGCCGAGACCTTGAAGGCGCTGGCGGTCAGGACAGGCGACACCCGGCTGGCGGTGGCCGCCGCCGGGCTGGAAGCGTGCCTGGCCCAGGGCGCGCCGACCAAGGCGACGCTGGCCGCCCCGATCAACGCGCTGCTGGCGCTGGCGCCGCCCGAGACCGAGCTGATGCGGGCGGGTTAGGCGGAAATTTTCCCTCCCCGATCGGGGAGGGCGGTCGAAGCGAAGCGAAGACCGGGTGGGGGCGGCCTGGTGAACCGAACTCGTGTCGAGCGTACATCGCCTTACCGCCCCACCCGGCGCTGTGCGCCTGTATGGGGTCGCTCGTATACCAGCGACCCCATGCCCCCGAGGGGGAGGGAGAGGCCACCTAAGCGTCGACGAGATTCCGCTCTTCGGCGGCGGCGCGCATGGCTTTCTGAAGCTTCTCGAACGCGCGGACCTCGATCTGGCGAACACGCTCGCGGCTGACGCCGTACTGGCCGGCGAGTTCCTCAAGGGTGACGGGGTCGTCCTTGAGGCGGCGTTCGGTCAGGATGTGCTTCTCGCGCTCGGTCAACTCGCCCATGGCCTCTTCCAGCAGGCTCATGCGGATCGATTTCTCCTCGGAATCGGCCAGCGCCGTTTCCTGAGAGACAGCGTTGTCGTCACTGAGCCAGTCCTGCCACTCGCTCTCGCCATCGACGCGCAGGGGCGCGTTCAGCGAGGCGTCGCCGCCGAGACGGCGGTTCATATTGGTGACCTCTTCCTCGGACACGCCCAGCTTGGTGGCGATGGCGGCGAGGTGTTCGGGTCGCAGGTCGCCTTCCTCGAACGCCGAGATCTGGCTCTTGGCCTTGCGCAGGTTGAAGAACAGCTTCTTCTGAGCGGCGGTGGTGCCCATCTTCACGAGCGACCAGCTGCGCAGGATGTATTCCTGGATCGAGGCGCGAATCCACCACATTGCGTAGGTCGCCAGGCGGAAGCCCTTGTCGGGGTCGAATTTCTTGACGGCCTGCATCAGGCCGACATTGCCCTCGGAGATCACTTCGCCGATCGGAAGGCCGTAGCCGCGATAGCCCATGGCGATCTTGGCCACGAGGCGGAGATGTGAGGTCACCAGACGGTGGGCGCTCTCGGCGTCCTGATGCTCGGTCCATCGCTTGGCGAGCATGAACTCCTCGTCCTTGGTGAGCATCGGAAACTTGCGGATTTCCGTGAGGTATCGCGACAGCCCCTGTTCAGGCGACATCACCGCGAGAGAAGCATTGGTAGCCATAGACGTGGTCCCTCCGACCGATAACGAGCGGGCTCTGCGGCGCCGGCCACCGAATGTGCACCGGGTCCTCACCCCTCAAGCGGATCATGTGGCGACGGGTTGCCCCGGTTTTTAGAGGCCGATCGTCACACCAAAGCGTGACCGTGACCCCGGCGCCACTGCGCCGAACGACGCGGTTGATAGCAGATAGTCAGTCCTTAATCAAGACGCACTGTCCGGCAGGCCCAGACTGATGCGATAGGTCGGGTGGACGACGTCGGCCTGATCGGGATGTTTCTGGAAGAAGGCGGCGAAGAAGGGGCAGACGGGCAGGATCATAAGGCTACGGGCGCGGGCGTCGGCGATGACGTGGCGCGCCAGTCGGCTGGCGATGCCGCGTCCCTCCAGCGCCTGGGGCACCAGGGTCTCTGTGATCATGAGGTTCGGCGGCGAGAGGTTGTAGGTTACGACCGCGACCTGGCCTTCGATGGGCAGTTCGTAGCGGTGCGCCTCGGCGTTGTCGGTGATGGCGGCGTCGATGGTCATGACGGTCTCCCTTCCGTTCAGCAACAGTTGGTGTGTCAGAGTGCGTTGAGCAAGGCTTCTAGCCGGGTCATGTCTGGGGGCGGTGGGGTCTCGAAGCGCAGGGCTTCTCCCGAGACAGGGTGGACAAAGCCGAGGACGGCGGCGTGGAGGGCCTGGCGGTTCAGGCCGGCCTCGGCGATGGCGGCGCGGACGGCGGTGGCCGGGCTGCCGGAGCCATAGACCGTGTCGCCCAGGATCGGCGCGCCCTTTGAGGCCAGGTGGACGCGGATCTGGTGCGTGCGGCCGGTCTGGAGGGTGCAGGCGACGCGGGCGGCGAGGGGGGCGGCGGCTCCCGCCTTGGCCGGGACGGCGAAACGGGTCTGGACGACGTAATCGGTGATGGCGTCGCGTCCGCCAGACTTCAGCACCGCCATCTTCTTTCGATCCGAGGATGAGCGGCCGATCCGGGTCTCGATCCGGCCGCGCTCCGGCGAGGGCGCGCCGCGGGTCAGGGCGATGTAGCTGCGCTCGATGTCGTGGGCGGCGAACAGGGCCGACAGGCCCGCGTGGGCGCGGTCGGACTTGGCGGCGACCATGACGCCGGAGGTGTCCTTGTCGAGCCGGTGGACGATTCCGGGGCGGGCGACGCCGCCGATGCCCGACAGCGACGCGCCGCAGTGGTGCAGGAGGGCGTTGACCAACGTGCCGTTTTCGGACCCCGGTGCCGGATGGGCGGCCATGCCGGCGGGCTTGTCGATGACGATCAGGTCGGCGTCCTCATAGAGGACGGTCAGGGGGATCGCCTCGGGCTGCGGGTCGGCGGGGGCCACCGGCGGGACCAGGATCAGATAGGTGCCGGGCAGGGCTCTGGCCGAGCCGCCAGTGAGGGTTTCGCCGTCCCGGCTGACGGCCCCGCCCGCGATCAGGGCCTGGAGGCGCGCGCGCGACAGGGCCGGCAGGGCGGCGGACAGGGCCTTGTCCAGCCGGCCCGAAGGCGCGTCGAGCACGACCTCGATCGGCTCGCCCTCATCCTCGTCGCCGAGGACTGGGGCCGGATCAATGAAGGCCGGGTCGACCTCAGGCAGCGGCGCTCTCGCGACGGCCGTAGACGGGGTCGAGATCGCCGGTGGCGTAGCGCTTGGCCATCTGGGCGGTCGACATGGGGCGGATCCTGGAGGCCTGGCCCTCGCAGCCGAACTGCTGGAAGCGCTCGGCGCAGAGCTTTCGCATCGCCTCCTTGGCGGGCTTCAGATAGGCGCGCGGATCGAACTCGCCGGGCTTTTCGGCCAGCACCTTCCGGATCGCGCCGGTCATGGCCATGCGGTTGTCGGTGTCGATGTTGATCTTGCGCACGCCGTGCTTGATGCCGCGCTGGATCTCCTCGACCGGCACGCCCCAGGTCTGGGGCATCTCGCCGCCGTACTGGTTGATGATGTCCTGCAGATCCTGCGGAACCGATGAGCTGCCGTGCATGACCAGATGGGTGTCGGGCAGGCGGCGGTGGATCTCCTCGATCACATGCATGGCCAGGACCTCGCCGTCGGGCTTGCGCGTGAATTTGTAGGCGCCGTGGCTGGTGCCCATGGCGATGGCCAGGGCGTCCACCTTGGTGCGGCTGACGAAGTCGACGGCCTGGTCCGGATCGGTCAGCAGCTGGGCGTGATCCAGCTTGCCCTCGAAGCCGTGGCCGTCTTCGGCCTCGCCCATGCCGGTCTCGAGCGATCCGAGAACCCCGAGTTCGCCTTCGACCGAGACGCCGCAGCTGTGCGCCATCTCGACTACGCGGCGAGTGACGTCGACGTTGTAGTCGTAGTCGGCGGGCGTCTTGCCGTCCTCCATCAGCGAACCGTCCATCATCACCGAGGTGAAGCCGTACTGGATGGCGGTGGCGCAGGTCGCGGGGCCGTTGCCGTGGTCCTGGTGCATGCAGACCGGGATGTGGGGATAGAGCTCGGCCAGGCCGTCGATCAGCTTGGCCAGGATGACGTCGTTGGCATAGGAGCGCGCGCCCCTGGAGGCCTGGATGATGACCGGCGCATTGACGGCTTCGGCCGCCTCCATGATGGCCAAGCCCTGTTCCATATTGTTGATGTTGTAGGCCGGCAGGCCGTAGTCGTACTCGGCCGCATGGTCGAGAAGCTGTCGCAGCGTGATGCGCGCCATGGGGTAGGCTCCTGAGGTCGTCTTGTTTTGTCCCGGTTTAGCGTCCGGGCGGCCTCAAGTCACGCCGTGTTACAGGCGAATGAGCGCGCTACTCGGCCGGGTGGGTCCTGTCCCACTCCTGACGACGTTTCTCATCACGAGCCCATTTGCGTTCGTCCAGCTCGTGGGTGCCCCAAAGGAAGGCGACCGCGACGATCGATCCACCGAAGAAAATCCAGATTGGATCAATGGACATATCAGTCCTCCAAACCGCGCAAGAGCCGCCGGGCAATCAGATGGCTCATCGCCAATATAGCGAATGATGCTCCTAAAGTCAGGGCCGAAGATCGCGTCAGTCCGCCCGCCAACATCGGCGTGATAAAACCCACGGCGAAAACGGTGAGCCCGACGGTATTGATGGTCGTCGCCAGCAGTTTTCGGCGTTCGTTCTTGGCGGCTTTGGTGATTGGCCGTGGATCGAACGCCTCGCTCACTGCCGTAGCGCCTCGACCCCCGGCAACGGCTTGCCCTCCATCCACTCGAGGAAAGCACCCCCGGCGGTGGAGACGAAGGTCATGTCGTCGACGACGCCGGCGTGGTTCAGGGCGGAGACCGTGTCGCCGCCACCGCCGACGGCGATCAGGACGCCGGCCTTGGACAGCGCCGCCGCATGGTGGGCCACGGTGACCGTGGCGGCGTCGAAGGGCGGGACCTCGAACACACCGAGCGGGCCGTTCCAGATCAGGGTCTTGGAGGCGGTCAGGGCGTCGAGGAGGCGGGCCACGGTGGCGGGACCGGCGTCCAGAATCTTGTCGTCCGCGGAGAGGGCGGCCCCGGCGATCACGGGGCGAGACGCCGCGCCCGGCTTGACCTCGGTGGCGACGACGAAGTCGACGGGGAGCAGGATCTGGCAACCGCGCGCCTCGGCTTCGATCAGGATCTCACGGGCGGTGTCGGCCATGTCGCGTTCGGCCAGCGACCCGCCGATGTCGATGCCCTGGGCGAACAGGAAGGTGTTGGCCATGCCGCCGCCGATGGCGAGGCGATCCAGCTTGCCGACCAGGTTCTTCAGCAGGTCCAGCTTGGTCGAGACCTTGGCCCCGCCGACGATGCCGATGACGGGCTTCTTCGGGTTGCCGAGGGCGGCGTCGAGCGCGTCGAGCTCGCGTCGCATGGATTCGCCGGCATAGGCGGGGAGCAGGCGGGCGATCCCTTCCGTCGAGGCATGGGCGCGGTGGGCGGCCGAGAAGGCGTCGTTGACGTAGAGGTCGCCGAGGTCGGCGAGCTGCCGGGCGAAGGCGGGGTCGTTGGCTTCCTCGCCCGCGTGGAAGCGGACGTTCTCCAGCAGGATCACGCCGCCGGCGTCGAGGTCGGCGATGGCGGCCCTGGCCTCGTCACCCACGCAGTCCGAGGCGAAACGAACGGGGGCACCGAGCAGGCGTTCCAGGTCGTCGACAACGGGCTCAAGGCTCATGGACGGCACGACCTTGCCCTTGGGTCGGTCGAAATGGGCGAGGAGGGCGACCTTGGCCCCCGCGTCGCGGAGGCGCTGGATGGTCGGCAGGGCGACGCGCAGGCGGGTGTCGTCGGTGACCCGGCCGTCCTCCATCGGGACATTGAAGTCCACGCGGACGAGGGCGGTCTTGCCGCCGAGGCTGGTGGCGTCGTCGAGGGTGCGGAAGGTCATCTGCATCTCCGGCTCCCTCTCCCACAGGGAGAGGGCTTGAGGTTCGGAGAGCGATAGCGATCCGCAAACCGAAAGGGTGAGGGGTTGCGGTGAGAGCCGGTTACAGGGAAACCCCTCACCCTTTCGCGCAAACCGATCGCTTCGCTCTTGGGCGCTCAAGCCCTCTCCCTGTGGGAGAGGGATCAAGCTCCTACATCAACTTCGCCATCACCAGCGCCGTGTCCGCCATTCGCGTGGCGAAGCCCCATTCGTTGTCGTACCAGCTGAGCACGCGGGCCAGCTTGCCGTCGACCACCTGGGTTTGCGGCAGGGCGGCGGTGGACGAGGCGGCGATGTGGTTCAGGTCGGTGGAGACCAGGGCCTCGTCGGTGGTGGCCAGGACGCCCTTCATCGGGCCGTCTGCGGCGGCCTGCAGCGCGGCGTTGATCTCCTCGACCGTGACCTCGCGGCCAGCGACGACCTTCAGGTCGACGACCGAGACGTTCGGCGTCGGGACGCGGATCGACGAGCCGTCCAGCTTGCCCTTCAAGGCGGGCAGGACCAGGCCCAGGGCCTTGGCGGCACCGGTCGAGGTCGGGATCATCGACAGGGCGGCGGCGCGGCCCCGGTACAGATCCTTGTGCATCGTATCCAGCGTCGGCTGGTCGCCGGTATAGGAATGGATCGTGGTCATATAGCCGCGCTCGATGCCGAACAGGTCGTGCAGCACCTTGGCGACGGGGGCCAGGGCGTTGGTGGTGCAGCTGCCGTTCGAGACGATGATGTCGTCGGCGGTCAGGGTGTCGTGGTTGACCTTGTAGACGATGGTCTTGTCGGCGTTGTCGCCGGGGGCCGAGATCAGGACGCGCTTCGCCCCGGCCTTCAGGTGCGCCTCGGCCTTGTCGCGGGCGGTGAAGAGGCCCGTGCATTCAAACGCGATGTCGACGTTCAACTCCTTGTGCGGGAGGTTGGCCGGATCACGCTCGGCCGTGACCTTGATCTTGCCCAGGCCCACGTCGATCCAGTCGTCGCCATGCTCGATCGTGCCCGGGAAGCGGCCGTGGACGCTGTCGTATTTCAGCAGGTGGGCGTTGGTGGACACCGGCCCCAGGTCGTTGATGGCCACAACCTCGATGTCGCGGCGGCCGTGCTCGACGATCGAGCGGAGCACGAGGCGGCCGATACGGCCAAAGCCGTTGATGGCGACGCGGACGGTCATAGGGCGGTGTCTCCTGAAGCGGTGTTCTCGTTTCCCTTGGCCTACCGCGGGTCGCGCTGCTTGAGGCCGGGTTGGGCGCTTCAATGGAACCGGCGGGCGCGACGATCAACCCCGGGGGCGATCACAAGGCGAAAGACCGTGTAACGGCTCCGCTGGCCATGGGCACCGTCAGCCGCGCTTCCAGCCCGCCGCCCGGACGGTTCGACAGGACCACATCGCCGCCCGCCGCACGCGCCGCCTGACGGGCCACGGCCAGTCCGAGCCCTGCGCCGCCGGTCTGGCGACTGCGCGAGCGTTCGCCTCGGTAGAAGGGCTCGAAGGCGGTCTCGAGCTCGGAAGGCGGCAGGCCGGGGCCGTTATCGGAAACGCGGATCACGGCGGTGTCCCCTTCGCGTTTCGCGGCAACGCGCGCCGAACCGGCGAACGTCACCGCATTGTCGATCAGATTGGCCAGGGCCCGGCGCAGGGCCGCCGGATCGCCCAGGACCGACAGGGGGTCCGCGCCCTCGAACGTCACATCCGCGCCCGTCTCGGCGAAGCCCGCCGCGCAGTCGGCGGCCAGGACGGCGAGGTCCAGCGGCTCGCGCCGCTCGACCTGCTGCTCGCCCCGGACGAAGGCCATGGCCTGGGCGATCAGGGCGTCCATTTCCTCGACATCGGCGGCCATGCGATCGCGCAGGGCGTCCGGCGCCTGTTCGGCGCGAAAGCGCAGGCGGGTCAGCGGTGTCCTGAGATCGTGGGCGATGGCGGCGATGGTCTGGGTGCGCTGGCGCATGTGCTGGCGGATCGCGTCCTGCATGTCGTTGAAGGCGGCGATGGCCGTGCGCACCTCGGACGGGCCGGAGGGGCGCAGGGGCTCGGCGTCGGGATCGGCCCCCAGACGCTCGGCCGCCTCGGCGAAGACGCGGATCGGACGGGTCAGGCGGCGGGCCATCAGCCAGACGACGGGGGCCAGTAGCAGGGCGGTGATGCCGAGCGCCATCAGCAGGCGGGCCTGCCACGGATCGATCCAGCCGCGCGGCGGCTCGACCGTGGCCCAGCGTCCGTCCGGTAGGCGGGCGGAAGCAGAAAACGGCGCGAAGGTCAGCCGGTCGGCCGTGACGGTGAAGCGCGTCTGGCGGTCGCCCGTGGTGATGACCTGGACCGAATCCCCCGGCCCGGTCGGCGGGGAATGGCGGGCGAGGGCCTCGTTCAGACCGGCGACCAGAGCCTCTCGCGGCACGGAGCCGTCTTCCGCGCGCTGGGTGAAGACGAAGCTCTCGGTCCGTTCAACGGTCGGGTCCTGAGGGGATCGCGGGCGTACGATCAGGGGCGCGGGGCCGCGTCGTGTCATCATCAGTTCACGGGACGGAGCGTCGGGGGCGAGGCGTACCCTGACCGCCTCTGGCGGCAGGTTCAGGCGCTGGGCCAGCCCCATGGCCATGACCCGCTCGACCGGCCCGGTCGTCGGCGCGTCGGTCGGCGGGTCGATGGACAGGGTGCGTCGCAGGGCGCGGCCATCGGCGGTTTCGGCCGGGCGTCCGGCCAGGGCCTCGGCGGCGGCGGCGACGCTGAAGCCCGTGGGGCGCGGCGGCGGGGCGGTCAGGACGACCACGAAGGCCACCACCTGCGACGCGATCACGGCGAAGGCTGCCAGCAGGGCCACCTGGACCAGGACGGACATCGAGCCGGGCGCGCGCATCAGCGGACCACCGTCTTCTTCACGCGGGCGTCGAAGCGATAGCCTTCGCCCCGGATCGTCACGATCAGGTCCTTGCCCGATCCGTCGTCGAGCTTCTTTCTCAGCCGGCTGATCTGGACATCCATCGCGCGGTCGAAGACGTCGGCCTCGGCACCGCGCGCGGCCTCCAGAAGCTGGTCGCGCGTCAGAACCCGGCCGGGTCGTTCGACGAAGGCGCGCAGCAGGCCGAACTCGCCCGCCGACAGAATGACCACCTCGCCGTCCGGCCGCAGCAGCTCGCGCCGCACCAGATCCAGCCGCCATCCATCGAACGACAGGGTCGCGCCCGCCGCGGTCTCGTCCTCGCGAGGGCGACGCAGGATGGCGCGGACCCGGGCCAGCAGTTCCCTGGGATTGCAGGGCTTGGCCAGATAGTCGTCGGCCCCGAGTTCCAGCCCGATGATCCGGTCGGTGTCCTCGCCCATGGCCGACAGCATGACGACCGGAGGCGTGCCCGACAGGCGGCGCACGACCGACAGGCCGTCTTCGCCCGGCATCATCAGGTCCAGCACGATCAGGTCGACCGGGTGGCCCGCCAGAGCGGTGTCCATCTCGATCGCCGAGGCCGCGCCCGTCGTCAGATAGCCGTGCTGACCCAGGTAGTCGCACAGCACCTCGCGGATGCCGGGGTCGTCGTCGACGACCAGGATGCGGGCGAGAGTCTCACTCATCGTTGCCTTATGCCCCGGACAAGCCGGCGGCGTCATTTCAGAGCTGAAACAATCGGGCTGTGGTCTGAAACACGGGTGAAAGGTCCTTATGGTGGAACAACCGCTCGGATTTCCACGAGGAGGCTTCATGTCCACGATCGCGCTCGCCACCCTGGCCGCCCTGCTGACCGCGCCACTCCCTCAGGACGGGACGGCGCTCAGGGACGGCCTTGCCGATGCTCTCGGCGAGCGCCGCAGCGAGGTTCGGGTCGTGACCCTCGGTGGCCCCGATGGGCCCGCCCGGATGGACGCCGACGAGGACGGCTTCGTCAGCCGTGAGGAGTTCACCGCTCCGCTGAGCGCCGCCTTCGATCGGCTCGATACCAACGACGACGGACGGCTATCGCCCGATGAGCGCGACGCGGGCCATGCGGAAGACGGCCCAGGGGGCCCGATGACCTTCACCATTCGTGGCCCTGGTGGACCGGGCCAGCACCGACGGCACGGTGTTCCCGGCGATCTGATGGTGTTCCACGGTGGGCCGGAAAGGGGCGGCGACCGTGAGGTCGTGGTGATCCGACGCGGACCGGGCGGCGACGGTGGCGAGGAGATGTCCTGGCACGGCCCGGGCGAGCGTCGGGTCGAGATCCGCCGCTTTGGTGGTCCCGATGGGCCCGGCGACATGGACCGGGACGGCGACGGCCGGGTGTCCGAGGAGGAGTTCCTGGCGCCGCTGCGCGAGGCGTTCCAGCGCATGGACGCGGACAGCGACGGGGCCCTGGAAGAGGGCGAGCGGCCGTCCACTGCCCCGGTATCCGCCGAGTGAAGCCGCCGTGCGACACGCGGGCCTCGGTTTCATGACTTGAGAGGCCGCCCCGCGTCGTTCTAGGCTGTCGGCGATGATTTTCTCCGTCCGCCGATCGATCCTTCGACGTCTCGCGCCCGGACTGGTGGCGATCGCGGTCGCTTTCGGCACAACACCCGTTCTTGTTCCGGCGTCTGTCCAGGCGCGAGGAACGTCGGAGGCGGTGGCGACGCCGGATCGCGAACGGGCGCGGATGAACGCCCGGGTGTTCGACGCCGTCTGGGACACCGTGCGGCGGCGATATTACGACCCGGATCTTCACGGCGTGAACTGGCGCGAGGCGCGCGACATCTATCGTCCGCAGGCCCTGGCGGCGATCGACGACCGGATGCTGTATCGCGCCATTAGCCAGATGCTGGACCTGCTGGACGACGACCATGCTGGGGCGGTGTCCCCCGCCCAGGCCCGGCGGCAGGATGCGGCGCGCAGCCGTCGGGCGGTTATGGGCGTCACCCTGGGACGCGAAAACGTCGATACCTGGCGGATCGAGGATGTTCGTCCCGGCTCGCCGGCCGAGGAGGTCGGGATCGAGATCGGCTGGGTGCTGGAGAGCGTCGATGGCCAGGCTTGGGGCGTCGACTTCGATGTCGAGGACGGCAAGCCCACTCTGCTGCTCTTCCGCGACCCGGCCGGCGAGCGCCGCGAGATCACTTTGGTCCCCCGCGTCATGGACCCCATTCCGGCCTTCAGCGCCGACGTCTCGCGGCCCGGTGCGGTCGTCTTGCGGGTCGAGAGCTTCGAGGCCGGGCTGGGCCGCTGGCTGGGTGATCGCCTGGCGGAGATCCCCGCCGAAACGGATGTGATCCTTGATCTGCGCGGCAATCCCGGCGGGTTGCTGTTGGAAGCGGACGCGGCCTTGTCATGCTTCCTTCCGGCGAGCCAGCCCTGGGCGACGCGGATCGCGCGCGGCGGTCGCCCGGTCACCCTGACGATCATGCCGGGCTGTGGCGGACTGGAAGGGCCTATTCCCCACGACGTGGCCCTGCTGGTCGACGGGTCCAGCCGCAGCGCCGCCGAACTGACGCCCGCCGCGCTCCAGGAGGCCGGGCGCGCTCTGGTCGTGGGCGAGCATACCGCGGGATCGGTGCTGATCTCTCAGGACACAGCGCTGCCCGATGGGGGGCGACTGACGCTCAGCCGCGCGGACTACATCACTTCGGGCGGGGTCCGGCTGGAGAAGCGGGGCGTCCAGCCCGACATCATCGTCACCCGTACCGTCGAGGATCGCCGCTCCGGCCGAGATCCGATGTTGGACGCCGCGATCGAAGCCCTGGCCCGCCAGGAGCTGGAACGGGTCTCGGCGTCGGCGACGCCGACGTCTACCTTGGCGGAGGGCCTCTAGGCCGAGACGGGACGGACGCGCCCTGCGGCATCGCGCGCGCGCTCGCGGGCTTGGTTGACGGTGTCGCCGAGGGCCAGGGCCACGCCCATGCGACGACGCTCGAAGGACTCGGGCTTGCCGAACAGGCGCAGGTCGGCGGTCGGAACCAGGAGCGCCTCTGCCACGCCCTCGTAGCCGATGCCCACCGCATCCATGCCGCCATAGATCACCGCGCTGGCTCCCACGTCGCGCTGGCTCACGTCGATCGGCAGGCCCAGGATGGCGCGGGCATGTAGCGCGAACTCGCTCATCGTCTGGGTGGTCAGGGTGACGAGGCCGGTATCGTGGGGCCGGGGCGAGACCTCTGAGAACCAGACCTGGTCGCCTTTCACGAACAGCTCCACCCCGAAGACGCCGAGGCCGCCCAAGGCGTCCGTGACCTTGCGCCCGATATCCTGAGCCGAGGCCAGGGCGGCGGGGCTCATGGCCTGGGGCTGCCAGCTCTCGACATAGTCGCCCTTCACCTGGCGGTGGCCGATGGGGGCGCAGAAATCCGTGACGACCTGACCGTCGCACAGGGATCGGACGGTCAGCAGGGTGATCTCGAAATCGAAGTCGATGCGGCCCTCGACGATGACCCGCGCCGTCTCGACCCGGCCGGCGGACTGGGCGTAGGCCCAGGCGTTCCCGGCGTCCTCGAGCGCGTCGATCATCGACTGCCCCTTGCCCGAGGACGACATCACCGGCTTGATGAACACCGGCAGGCCGATCCGGTGCGCTGCTTCCATCAGTTCGGCGGCGGACCCCGCAAAGGCATAGGGGCTCGTCGTCAGGCCCAGGTCCTCGGCCGCCAGGCGACGGATGCCCTCGCGGTTCATCGTCAACTGCGTCGCCCGCGCCGTAGGGATGACGGTCGTGCCGGCGGCCTCGACTTCGGCCAGCACTTCGGTGGCTATGGCCTCGATTTCAGGCACAATCAGATGCGGGCGTTCATCAGCGATGACGGCGCGGAGCGCGGCGGCGTCGGTCATCGTCACGACATGGCTGCGGTGCGCGACCTGCATGGCCGGGGCGTCGGCGTAGCGGTCTACGACGATGGTCTCGACGCCGAGCCGCTGGAGCTCGATGACGACTTCCTTGCCCAGCTCCCCGCCGCCCAGAAGCATGACACGGATAGCGGTTGGCGACAGGGGCGTGCCGAGCCTCATGCCGAGGGCCCCTGCTCAGCGGCGTCTTCCTTGGGTGCCCAGTTGCCTGCCGTCTTGGCGGCTTCAATCGCGGCGATCAGGCCCGCATCGGCGCTGAAGCTTTGCAACTCGACGGGTGTCAGCGTCGCGCGCTCGGCGCAGGCCTGGGCCACATGGGGCAGCTCCGGCTGGACGCTGACGCCGCCGTTCTCGGCGTCGGCCCAGATGTTGAACCCCTGTTCGGCCATCGCTTCCGCATCGAAGAAGGAGCGGCACTGCTCGACCCATTCCGCGTCGGGATTGGCCAGCATTCTGCGGCTGAACCAAGCACCCAGAGCGGCCGAACGCACAAGGGGCACATAGTCGGCCGGCATGTCCTCGAACATGCCCAGGACCAGGTTCAGGCCCGGCAGGGCGGCGGGCCAGTCTATCCTCTGCCCCTTGGCCAGGTCATAGGTCACGGCGGTCTGCGAGGTTGAGGGGTAGGCCCCGCCGCAATAGACATCCAGATGCTCGCGCAGCGTGACGAAGCCTGGGCCGGTCATCGGCTGGGTGATCGAGCGGCTCCACCCGCCGCCGGGGCCCTCGCCAGCCATCTCGACGCAGTCGGCCGCGCTCTGGACGGCCGCGGCGTCCAGGCGGTCCAACTCGGCATTGATCCGCGCGATTTCCGGCGTGTCCCCCGCGAGGCGAGGCAGGGCCTCGACGTCGGTGCCGAGACCCGGCCGTGCCTCGAGGATCACGGCGCGAGTGGACACGGCACTGGCCGGTTCGGCGGCTCCAGTCCCACCATCCGCCTGGGAACAGGCACCGAGCAGAAGTGCGGCCGCCGCACCCGCGAAAAGCCTAGGTGAATTGGTCATCTCGATCTCCCGATGAGGTCTGGACCATGCCTCTTGGAACGAGAGGGCGCCAGAGACGAGACGTGACGACGGCCCTCGGATCAGGGTTGCGTCGGCGCGGGGAAGACCCGGCGGAAGGCATCCAGCGCCGCGCCGTGATAGATGGTCGCGTGGCTCTCGGTCGGGCGCGGGTCGTAGGCCCAGGTCAGGTCCGCCGGCGCGGAGGACCGAAGCGCGTCGACCAAGGCGTCCATGGCCGTCTGCATCTCTCCGCCCTCGTCGGCGATGCTCAGCAACAGGGTGCGTGGGCCCGGCGGATGCGCCGCCAGCAGAGCCGACGCCTCGCCGGCCAGCGCCCCGTCATCCCACCACAGGCTGGGGCTGATCGCCACATAGGTGTCGAACAGGGCAGGGGTCTTGAGCGCGGTCTCGACCACGAACAGGCCCGCCAGCGATTCACCCATCAGCACGGTGGTGTCGTCGGTCGGAAAGGTCGCCTCCACGAAGGGGATGACCTCGTCGGCCAGGAAGCGGCGGAAGCGGGCCGAGTCTCCCTGCGTCGGATAGGTGGCGACGATCTCCGGATTGGATGAGCGCAGAGCCAGCTCGTTCCGGCGATCCACCGAGGCGACACCCACCACGATCACGTCGCGCGTCGATCCGTTGACTGTGCCCAGCTGGCCCAGGCCGCTGATGTGGTGGAAGTCCTGGGCCTGACCGCCGTCCAGCACATAGAGCACCGGATAGCGGCGGCCGTCCTCGCTGTGGCCGGGCGGTAGCCACACGTTGATCTCGCGCGGTTGGCCCATGACCTCAGACGGCAGGACGTAGGACTGGCCGATGACAATAGGCGTCGGCGTTGGTGTCTGAGCCAAGGCCGGGACGGCCCCAAACAGGGCGGCGACGGACAGCAGAAGGGCCGCGAACCGCATCCTCAGAGCCGCGCCTTGACCGCCGCGACCACGGCCTCGGCGGTGATGCCGAACTCGCGATAGAGGACGTCCGCGGGGGCCGAGGCGCCGAAGCCGGTCATGCCGACAAAGGCCCCGTCCTCGCCGATGAAGCGCTCCCAGCCCTGCTGGATCGCGGCCTCGACGGCGACGCGAACCGTGCCGCGACCCAGAACCGAGGCCTGATAGGCAGCGTCTTGTGTCTCGAACAGCTCGAAGCAGGGGACCGAGACGACGCGGGTGGGCGTGCCCTCGGCCTCCAGCGCCTCGGCGGCCTTGAGCGCGATCGGCACTTCGGTGCCGGTGGCGAACAGGCTGGCCTTGGCCTCGCCAGACGCGGCCTTCAGCTCATAGGCACCGCGCGCGGACAGGTTCTCATCCGAGGCGGTGGTACGGACCGCCGCCGTCTTCTGGCGCGACAGGGCGAGCGCCGAGGGCGTGGTCTTGGCTTCCAGCGCCAGCTGCCAGCACTCGAAGGCCTCGACCGTGTCGGCGGGGCGGAAGACCATCAGGTTCGGGATGGCGCGGAGCGCCGCCAGATGCTCGACCGGCTGGTGCGTCGGGCCGTCTTCGCCCAGGCCGATGGAGTCATGCGTCAGGACGTGGATGACACGGATGCCCATCAGGGCCGCCAGACGGATCGACGGGCGGCTGTAGTCCGAGAACACCATGAAGGTGCCGCCGTAGGGGATGACCCCGCCGTGCAGCGCCATGCCGTTCATGGCCGCCGCCATGCCGTGCTCGCGGATGCCCCAGTTGACGTAGCGTCCTTCGTAGGTCGGGGCGTCGAAGATCGGCGTGCCCTTGACCAGGGTGTTGTTCGATCCCGTCAGATCGGCCGAGCCGCCGATCATCTCGGGCACGGCACCGAACACAGCCTCCAGCGCCGCGCCAGAGGCCTGGCGGGTTGCCTGAGCGGGCTTGTCGACCAGCAGCTGTGCGATGCCCGCGTTCAGGCCGTCGAAGGCACGCTCGGGCAGGTCGCCGGCCATGGCGCGGGTGAAATCGGTTGCCTGGGACGAGGCCGCCAGCCGCGCCTCCCAGGCTTTGCGGTCCTTGCCGCCGCGCTTGCCGACCTTCTTCCACGCCTTCTCGACGGCCTCGGGCAGTTCAAACGGCTCGTGGGTCCAGGACAGGCCCAGGCGGGTGGCTGCGATCTCGGCGGCGCCCAAGGCTGCGCCGTGGGTCTTGTGGCTGCCTTCCATGGTTGCTGCGCCGCGACCGATCCTGGTCTTGCAGGCGATCAGGGTCGGCCTGTCCTGACGGGTCGCCCACTGCAGCGCGGATTTGACGGCCTTCACATCGTGGCCATCGACAGCCTTGACCGCCCAGCCGGCGGCCTTGAAGCGGGCCTTCTGATCCGTGGCGTCCGACAGGCTGACCGCCCCGTCGATGGTGATGGCATTGTCATCCCACAGCACCGTGAGCTTGTTCAGCCGATAGCGACCGGCCAGAGCGATGGCCTCCTGGCTGACGCCCTCCATCAGGCAGCCGTCGCCGGCGATGACCCAGGTGCGGTGATCGACCAGATCCTCGCCGAACCGCGCCGCCAGATGCCGCTCGGCCATCGCGAACCCCACGGCATTGGCCAGGCCCTGGCCCAAGGGCCCGGTGGTCGTCTCCACCCCCGGCATGTGGCCGTACTCGGGGTGGCCTGCGGTCTTGGAGCCCCACTGGCGGAAGCTGGACAGCTGCTCCTTCGTCGCGGCCTTGTAGCCGGTCAGGTGCAGCAGGGCGTAGACCAGCATCGAGCCGTGGCCCGCCGACAGGATGAAGCGGTCGCGGTCGGCCCAGTCGGGGCGGGACGCGTCGAACTTCAGGAACCGGGAGAACAGCACCGTCGCCACGTCCGCCATGCCCATCGGCATGCCGGGGTGACCGCTGTTGGCCTTCTCCACGCCGTCCATCGACAGGACCCGGATGGCGTCGGCCATCTGCTTGAGGGAGGCTTTGTCGGGAGCGGTCTTGGCGTCGGCCACGGGCGAAACTTTCGTCGGGAGGCGGAAAAAGGGGGGCGGCGCCGCTTTACCGCGCGGCCGTGGCGGGTTCTATACGAAATCTGGAGGAAGCGACCGATGGCCGACGCCACAACCGCCGCCCGCGACCGGCTCGACCGGGCGCTCAGCACGCTCGAACGCAAGATCCACGAGCTGAAGCTGGCGCCTGTGGTGGCGGACGACGACCTGTTCGCCCTGCCCCCGCCGCCGTCCGCGCGAATCGAGGACGAGCGCCGCATCGCCGAGCTGGAAGCCGCCGGTCGCGACGCCTCCGAGGCCCTGGCCCGCGCCGCCGAGGCGGTGCGCGAGGTCCTGTCCGAAGCCGAAGCCGACGAGGCCGCGTGATGGCCACCGTCACGGTCGAGATCAACGGTCGCCCCTATGCGGTGGGTTGCGCCGACGGTCAGGAGGAACGCGTTCGCATCCTGGCCAAGCAGTTCGACGCCAATGTGCGCCAGGTCGCGGCCGACGTGGGTCATGTCGGTGATTTGCGGCTGTTCCTGATGGGGGCTCTCGTCCTTGCTGACGAACTGCACGAGGCGCGTCTGGCCGCCGGCGTGACGCCACCGGGGCAGGCCGCTCCGCCGTCGGATGCCGGGGTGGCCGAGGCGCTGAACGCCGTCGCGGCCCGGATCGAGAAGATCGCGCAAGGTCTGTAGCTCGCCATTGCCGCCGGGTCCGGCGACGCCTATCTTGTCCGACGGCGGGTCCTGCTGTGGCTCACGTCGAAGGCAACATATCCTCGCGGCCTTAATTCACTCGAAGGGATCTGCCCCTGTCCGGCCTCGTGGGGTCGGGTATGCGGAGCCCACCTGGCTACCCAGGCTCGAGAGGATTTAAACCGTCCTTCACGGCTCTCATGGCGCCGCCACCCTTTCCTCCTGGTGCGCTACCGCTCGCCGCGCGGCGGCTCGCTGCTTGAGCGCGGTGGCTGCATGGTTTTCCCGAACAAGGCTGCCCTGCGTGCGGAAGCTCGCGCGTTGCGCCGGCGTCTTGCCGAGATCGAGCCCGAGGCCGGCGAGCGCGCTTCCCTCCATGCCGATGATCTCCCCCACGGGGATGTCGTCGCCGTTTATCGCGCCATGGGCTCCGAGCTCGATCCCGAACCGCTCGCCCGGGCCCTGGCCGCGTCGGGGGCCGTCCTGTGCCTGCCGGTGGTGCTGCAGCGGGACGCGCCGATGATCTTCCGTCTCTGGTCGCCGGACGATCCGCTGGAGATGGACGCGGCGGGCTGTCCCGCGCCCCTGCCGCTGGCCGAGGACATCGATCCGGATCTGATCATCACGCCGCTGCTGGCGTTCGACGACTTCGGCGCGCGGCTGGGGCAGGGGGGCGGCTATTATGACCGGACCTTCGCCGCCCGGCCGCGGGCGACCCGCATCGGCTTCGCCTTCTCCGACCAGAGGGTCGATCGCCTGACGACAGAGCCCCATGACATTCCGCTGCATGGCGTTCTGACCGAGGTCGGCTATACCCCCGCCCGAAAGGCGGACCCCGCATGAGACTGGCATTCTTCGGCGACGTGATCGGCAAGTCCGGCCGCGACGGCTTGACCGACCACCTGCCGGGTCTGAAGCGCGACCTGAAGCTGGATTTCGTCGTGGTCAATGCCGAGAACGCCGCCGGCGGCTTCGGCATCACCGAGAACACGGCCAAGGAACTGTTCATGGCCGGGGCCGACTGTCTGACGCTGGGCAACCACTCCTGGGACCAGCGCGAGGCCCTGACCTATATCGTGCGTGAACCGCGACTGATCCGCCCCGCGAACTATCCGCGCCTGATGGATGCGCCGGGTGCCGGAGCGAACCTGTTCGAGACGCCTTCCGGCAAGACCGTGCTGGTCATGAACGTCCTGGGCCGCATTCATATGGACCCGAACGACGATCCCTTCAGCGCGGTGGACCGCGAGCTGAACGCCGCGCCGCTGGGTGTGGTGGCCGACGCCGTGATCGTCGACATGCACGCCGAGGCGACCTCGGAGAAGATGGCCATGGGTCATTTCTGCGACGCCCGCGCGTCGCTGGTGATCGGCACCCACACCCACGTTCCGACCGCCGACGCCCAGATCCTGCCCGGTGGCACCGCCTATCAGACCGACGCGGGCGGCTGCTGCGACTATGACAGCGTGATCGGCAACGAAAAGGAGGAGCCGCTGAGGCGGTTCACGACGCGGATCAGCGGCGGGCGCTATTCTCCCGCATCGGGCCCGGCGACCGTGTGCGGCGTTTACGTCGAGACCGACGACAAGACGGGGCTGGCGACGCGCATCGAGCCGATCCGGGTGGGTGGGCGGCTGAGTCAGAGTATTCCGGTCGCGGCCTAAAGGTCGTCTGGGGTCAGCCCCGTATGTTTGGCATATGCGTGCCAGCATCCGAGGTCCGACTTCATCGGCGTCGTGAAAGGCGAACACGACATCGTCCCAACCCGCGCGCTCAAGCACGCGGTGCGATCCTGCTCGCCGCTTCTCAGTCCAGCCGATGCGTTCGAGGGCTGCGAGCAGTCTTCGGGCCTTGACCGAAGGCCAGACGCTCACGCGGCGAAGAGCCGATCGACCTCCGGAGCGCGTTCGCCGTTGTCGAGGCGATCGGCAAGCACTCGCAAGACCAGGGCTTCGACCTTCGCGACGGCTTCTTCCCGGCTCTGGCCATAGGCCATGACGCCGGGCAGGGTCGGTGCCTCGGCGATCCAGCGACCATCATCCTCGCGTTCGACTTCCAACTGCATGCCGGACTCCTTCGGCGCGGAGGATACATCGATACGCGGCTTGCGCCTATTTCGGCCTCAGGCGGCGACCAGCCGCGCACTCCCCGCTTCTACCACCATTGTCTGGCGTGTCGTCAGCACGCCGTTCCGGTTCTGGACCTGGTCCAGCACCTTGAACTCGGTCTGCCACCGCTCGGGCGTGACGTCGCAGAGCACATAGCCGCGCTGGCTGTTGCGGAACTTCAGCTGGGGGTTGGCGGCCAGGAAAGCTTCCTGATCCGCGCGCTGGTCCTGTCCGTCGCCGCCCGAGCTGATCGAGGTGGACACGAACTCGGTGGCGATCGGCGACCCTTCGGGATTGCGGCCGTCGAGGTAGAGCTCGCCGGCATAGTTCTGATGCTCGTCGCCGGTCAGGACGACGGTGTTCGCGATCCGGCGGTCGCGGATGTGGCGCAACAGGCGTTCGCGCGGAACGCGGTAACCCGCCCAGCTGTCGGGATTGACGCCGTAATCCTCGCCGAGGTTTCGATCCAGATCCATGACCATGATCTGCTGGGCCAGAGCCTTCCAGGTCGCCTCGGACCGATCCAGATTGGTCAGCAGCCAGGCTTCCTGCGCCTCGCCCAGAACCTGGGCCATGCGGTCGTTGATGCCGTCGCAGCCCGCGTTGAACCGGTCGCCGCAGGGCTGGTCCGTCCGAAACTGGCGGGTGTCCAGCAGGTTGAGGTCCAAAAGGTCGCCATAGACCGCCCGGCGATACAGCTGCATCGAGGCCCCACGCGGGAACGAAGAGCGTCGCAGCGGCATGTGCTCATAGTAGGCCTGCATCGCCGCCGCCTGGCGCAGGGCGAAGACGGCCGGATCGGTGCCGTCCTGATCGATGTCCGAGACCCAGTTGTTGTCGATCTCGTGGTCGTCCCAGGTGGTGAACCAGGCCGCCGAGGCGTGCGACGCCTGCAGGTCGGTGTCCATCTTGTACTGGGCATAGCGTTGCCGGTAGTCAGTGACGGTGTAGACCTCGCCGCCGACATGGACGCGCAGGTTTTCATTCGGCGTCGTTGAGCCGTAAATTCGGTTGCCACGCCCCTCGTAGATATAGTCGCCATAGCAGTAGATGAAGTCGAGCTCCTCGGCCGCGATCTTCCTGTGGGCGGTGTAGTAGCCGCTCTCATAGGCCTGGCAGCCCAGGACGCCGAAACGGACCCGGTCGAGCGCGGCACCCGTGACCGGCATGGTCTTGGCCCGTCCGACGCCCGAACGCTCGCGCCCGGCTATAAAGCGGTAGAAGTAGGGCCGTCCCGGTTCCAGCCCGCCGACCTCGACGTGGACGGCATGGCCCAGCTCGGGGCGGGCGATGACCTCTCCGGTCTGGATCACGGTGCCGAAGCTCGGATCGGCCGCGACCTCCCAGGTCACCGCCATCGGCTGCGACGGCATGCCGTGATCGGGCTCCAGCGGGCGAGGCGCCAGCCGCGTCCAGATGACGAAGCCGTCGGGCAGGGGGTCGCCCGCCGCCACGCCCAGCTGGAAGGGATTGTCCTCGAACACGGCCTGGGCCAGCGAGGCGCGGCTGGAGACGCCGCTCAACATCGAGCCGAGACCGACCCCCACCAGCAGGGAACGACGCGACAGAATCGGGGACATGAACGCTCCTGGGACTGCTCCGCCTTCGCTTAGCGGGTGCATGTGACAGTTCCTGTTCCCCTTGTCTTCGGCGACCGAGCCGGGTCGCGACGTCTGGGATGCAGGGCGTCGCGCGACGCCCCCTTTTTTGCCCGGATTGGCGTCGTCAGAAACAAGAGGGTTGTAAGGCAAAGCTTTCGGAGAGCATTGTGCGATCACGCAGCGGGGGCTGCGCTTTGGAGAAAAAACCATGAAATCTCTGTTTCTTACGGCCGGGGCTGTCGCCCTCGCCCTGTGCGCGTCCTCGGCCTCGGCCCAGCAGACCATCAACCTGTCGGCGGGCTTCCTGCCGGACCCCGTCGAGGTCGACATCTACTCGGGAGGTCCGAACGACGCGTCCGATCTGGGCGGTTCGTGCGTCGGCTCCATCGCCGGCAGCCCGGACGTGGTCGTCAACTTCCGCAGCCAGGGCGGCGCGCTGTCGTTCAGCCATGTCTCGGGCGGCGACACCAGCCTGATCATCAACGGTCCCGATGGCCGGTATTACTGCAACGATGACTCCAACGGCCTGAACCCTGTCCTGACCTGGGGCTCGGCCCCCAGCGGCCAGTACGACGTCTGGGTCGGCGCTGTGGGCGAGCCCACGGGCGGCACCCTGCTGATCTCCGAGAGCCCGCTCTAGGGCGTCCTACCACCACAGACAGGAGACGCCGCATGCGCGCTCTATCACTCGTCTGCGCTTTGGCCCTGGTCGCGGCGGCGTCAACCGCCGCGGCTCAGGACCCGAGTCTGAACGCCAGTTCGGGCGGCTCGCGCCACAACGCGGGCTTCTCGCCTGACCCGATCACCGTCAGCATCTACTCGGGCGGTGGCGTCGACGCTTCCCGGTCGATCGGCGGGTCCTGCGTCGGCATGATCGCCGAGGCACCGGACTATGAGTTCACCTATCGCGCCGGTTCGTGGCCGCTGACCTTCGCGGTCGATGCGGATACCGACACCAGCCTGGTGATCAACGCTCCGGATGGGCGCTGGTACTGCGTCGATGATTCCGAAGGTCTCAATCCCGTCCTGCGTTGGGGAACGCCGCAAAGCGGCTCCTACGACATCTGGGTGGGCGCCGTCGGCCAGGCGGGTCCTTCGACCCTCTACATCACCGAGCAGAACTGATCGTCTTGTCGGTTCGGACCGCCGGCCGTCCGCGTCAGCGGGCGGCCGGTTTCCATGTCTGGAGCTCGGTGATCTCGCGCGACCGGGCGTCGATGATGGAGCGCGCCAGGCGCTGGATCTCGGGGTCCGAGGATTGAGAGAGCGCTGCCTCTGCGGCGACGATCGTTTCGCGATGCTGGTCGATCATCGCGACGACGAACGCCTGATCGCCCACCGACCGCGCCGATGCCGCCGGCGGCGCTTCGGCATCGGCGAGCATGGCCGGATCGATCGGATGGGCCGCCGCCCGGTTGGCTGTCAGGGCCTCTTGCCGGGCCTGGTCGACGGGATCGCCCCCGCCCTCGCAGCCTGCGAGCGCGAGGACCGACAGGAGCAGCGCCGCGCTTGCGGTCGTCCTCATGCCTCGATCCATCGGGGCATCCAGGCCTCGTGCATCTCGCGCAGATGCTTCAGCGGAATGCTGAACAGGTCGGTCGAGGCGAAGGCGTCACCCCGCGCGTGACCCACGACCGAGGCGTGCAGGCCGGCCTCGCGGGCACCGGCGAGGACCTCTTGCGGGTTGGAGACGGCGACCAGATAGCGGGCCTGATCCTCTCCGAACAGCAGGATGTGGGCGTGGGCGGCGCTGGTCGCCTCCAGCACGACGCCGGTATCGGATGCCAGCGCCATGTCGGCAGCCGCTCCGACAAGACCGCCGTCGGACAGGTCGTGGACACAGGTCAGCCGACCGGCCTCGATCTCGCCGCGCACGAAATCGCCCGTCCGGCGCTCCAGCGCCAAATCGACCGGCGGCGGCGCGCCGTCCTCGCGGCCCAGCACCTCGCGCAGATAGATCGAGGCGCCGAGCTCTCCGACCGTCTCGCCGATCAGCACCAGGGTGTCGCCCTCGGCCATGGTCGAAAAGCCCGCGACCACGTCGTAATTGGGCAGCAGGCCGACGCCGCCGACGGTCGGGGTCGGCGGAATGGCGACGCCGTTGGTCTCGTTGTAGAGCGATACATTCCCGCTCACGACCGGGAAGTCCAGCGCGCGACAGGCCTCGGCCATGCCGTCGATGGCGCGGACGATCTGGCCCATGATCTCGGGCCGCTGGGGGTTGCCGAAGTTCAGGTTGTCGGTGATGGCGATGGGGCGAGCGCCGACGGCCGTCAGGTTGCGCCAGGCCTCGGCCACCGCCTGTTTGCCGCCTTCATAGGGGTCGTTCTGGACATAGCGGGGTGTGCAGTCCGAGGTGACGGCCAGACCCTTGTCGGTTCCATGCACGCGCACCACGCCCGCGTCGGCTCCGGTGGCCGAGTCCTGCAACGTGTCGGCCATGACGTGGCGGTCGTACTGCTCCCAGATCCAGCGCTTGGACGCCATGTCGGGGCAGGTCAGCACCTTCAGCACCGCGTCCTCCCAGACCTCGGGCGCTGGCACGTCGGCGGGCGCGATCCGCGCGTGCAGGTCGGGCTGGAGCCAGGGCCGGTCATAGAGGGGCGCATCGTCGAACAGGGGGGCCAGCGGGACATCGCATACGACCTCGCCATGATGGTTCAGCACCAGCCGGCCCGTGTCGGTGGTCATGCCGATGACGGCGGCGTCCAGGCCCCACTTCTTGAAGATGCGGTGGCCGTCGTCCTCGCGCCCGGGCTTCAGCACCGCCAGCATCCGCTCCTGGCTTTCCGACAGCATCATTTCATAGGCGGTCATGCCCTCTTCGCGCTGGGGCACGGCGTCCATGTTCAGCTCGATGCCCCTGAATCGCGGCCACGGCACCGGACGCCATCAACTCCAGCGTCGCCTCGATCAGCAGCTTCTCGGCGAAGGGGTCGCCGACCTGGACGGTGGGGCGTTTGGCGTCCGATTCGTCGTCGAACTCGGCCGAGGACATCGTCGCGCCGTGGATGCCGTCGCGTCCGGTCTTGGAGCCGAAATAGACCACCGACATGCCCGCGCCGGGCGCGGCCGAATAGAAGATGCTGTCGGCCCGGGCCAGGCCCACGCACATGGCGTTGACCAGGATGTTGCCATTGTAGCCCCGGTGGAAATTGGTCTCGCCCGCCACGGTCGGCACGCCGACGCAGTTGCCGTAGCCGCCGATGCCGCTGACCACGCCCTTGACCAGGCGCTTGGTCTTCTCGTGCCCGATGTCGCCGAACCGCAGGGCGTTCAGCAGGGCCACGGGTCGCGCGCCCATGGTGAAGACATCGCGCATGATGCCGCCCACGCCGGTCGCCGCGCCCTGATAGGGCTCGATGAAGGAGGGATGGTTGTGCGACTCCATCTTGAAGATGCAGGCGTCGCCGTCGTCGATGTCGATGACGCCGGCGTTCTCGCCCGGCCCGCAGATGACGCGCGGGCCCTTGGTCGGGAACTTGCCGAGGTGGATTTTCGAGGACTTGTACGAGCAGTGCTCGGACCACATCACCGAGAAGACACCCAGTTCGACGGCATTTGGCTCGCGTCCCAGCCGGTCCAGGATCACCTGATACTCATTGGGGGCCAGTCCCCATTCGACGGCGAGTTCGGCGGAGGTCTTTTGGGGCGCGCTCATGAGGCGCGCTTCTAGCCATGAACGGTTCCGCTGTCAGCCCGGCATGCCGCCCAGTCCGACCGCCGCGTTAAGACGGGCGTAAGCGGTCAGAGCCTGACCGCGCGCGGCGGCCTCCTCGGCGCGGGCGTCGGCGGCGGCGCGTTGGGCGGTCAGCACGTCGAGAAAGGGCGAGACGCCGCCCCGGTAGCGCTGGTTCGCCAGCCGCGCCTGATCCTCGGCGGCGGCCACAGCCTCGGCCAGAGTCACGGCGCGGGCTTCGGCGGCGGCGAGGGCGACGAGCGCAGTCTCGACTTCAGACAGGGCATCGACAGCGGCCTGGCGAAAGGCGAGCTCGGCCTGGGTCCGGCGGGCGTCAGCGGCGTCGCGAGCGCTCTCCAGGCGGCCGAAACTGAACAGCGGCGCGGTCAGGCCACCTGCGATCTGGCTGAGGAAACCCGAGGCGGTGAAGGGCGTCTCCGGATCGATCTCCTGACCGCCCAGAGCGGCGCCAAGCGAAAGCGTCGGCCAGAAGTCGCGTCGGGCAGCCCTCGCGTCGGCCCCGGCGGCCCAGAGCTCCAGTTCGGCGGCTCGGAGGTCCGGACGGCGGGCCAGGACGGCGGCGGGGGCGGACAAGGCCCGCACGGGTGGGGTCTCCAGCGCGATGGCGGTGGAGTGGGTCAGGGCCGGAGTCAGGTTGCCAGGGTTGAGGCCGAGCAGGGCCTCCAGACCCAGCCGGGCCTCGTCGGCCGCCTGGCGCGCCGCGATGGGCCGAGCACGGGCTGAGGCGAGGGCGGCGCGAGCCGACGCCGCGTCCAGCCCCGAGGTCAGGCCCGCCCGTTCCCGCGTACCGGCGAGAGATAGCGACCCTTCCAGGGCCGCGACGGCCTCATCGCCGGCGACGGCGGTCGCCTCGGCCTCGCGATAGGCGGCGTAGAGCTGGACGGCGGTCGACCGGGCGACCAGGCGGGCGGCCTCGGCGCGGGCGGCCGCGGCCTCGACGCGCAGGCGTTCGGCCTCGACGCGGGTGCGGATCGCGCCGTTCAGGTCGGGGTTCAGGCTGAAGGCGACCAGGGCCTGGAACGTCTCCTGGTCCAGATCGTCGGTCGATTGGCGCTCGGCGGTGCCCTGTCCGCCGATCTCGGGCCGAAGCGCCGCGCGGGCGGAACCAAGACGCGCCCGCGCCTCGAACAGACGGCCCTCGGCGATGCGGACGTCGGAGGCCTCGCCGGCCTGTTCCACGATGTCGTCGAGCACCGGGTCACCGATGGCGGTCCACCAGCGATCGGTAGCGGGAACGGCGGCGGGCAGGGCGGCGACGTCCCACGCGGCCGGGGCAGCGAAGGAGGATGGGGTCGGCACGGCGTCGCTCGCGCAGGCCGACAGGAGGACGCTCGCCGTCGTAATGAGCAGGGCCTGGCGGATCATCGCGCGGGCTCCGCCGGACGGGTCCCCGCCTGCGTCGCCGAGGGCGCGGCCTCGACGAAGACATCCATGCGCTGGCCCAGATAGGCAGGGGCGGCGGCTGGGTCGAAGGCAAAGATCACTTCCACGACGCGCGTGTCCACGCGCTCGGACCCGCCGGACAGGGCGCGCTTCTCGACCACCTGTGGCTCGATGCGGACCAGCGTCAACGGGATGCGCCGCTCGGCCTGACCGCGCAGGGTCCCGTAGGCTCGGCCCGAGCGGGTCAGGCGACCCGCATCGGCCTCGTCGAACTCGGCCCGGACATGCAGCCGGGCGTCCTCGCCCATGGCGATCAGGGGCTGGGAGGCCGGACCGGCCGGGGCGTATTCGCCGGGCCGGACATCGACGCGGAAGATGCGCCCGGCAATGGGCGCGGCGACCGTCAACCGGTCCAGATCGACGCGTCGGGCCTGGGCCTGAGCGCGGGCGGCGGCAGCGCTGGCCCGGGCCTGAGCCAGGGCGGCCTCGGCACGACGGACGGCGAAGCGGCGGCGCTCGAGTTCGTCGCCGGACAGGGCCCTCGGATCATCGACCGCCTCGAACAGCGAGAGCCGCTGACGCTCGTCGGCCAGGGCCACCTCGGCCTGACGCGCGGCGGCCTGGGCGGAGGCGGCGTCCGCCTGAGCCGTGGCGACGGCGGCCTGGGCGGCGCGGGAGTCGAGGCGGAACAGGGGCTGGCCCTGCGCGACCCGGTCGCCGGGCTGGACCAGGACGCTGCGGATCACGCCCGGCACCTCGGCGGCGACGGCGATCAGTTCGGACTGGGGCTCGATCGTCCCGATGCCCGCGACGGTCGAGGCATAGGCGGCGGTCGGCGGCGTGGCGGGCGGATCGGCGCGGGTGCGCTCGGGCCGGATCACGGCGCTGATGGCGAAGATCAGGCATCCGCCGGCGACGGCGGGCAGGATCAGGCGCTGAATCTGCTGGCGGCGGCTAGTGGGCATGAAGTCCCTCCGGGAGTGTTCCTAGGCGGCTGTCTCCGACGATCCGTCCGTCTTCCATGGCGACGATCCGGTCGGCGTAGCGGTAGATGCGGTTGTCGTGGGTCACGACCAGGACGGCCCGGCCGGGTCCCCCGGCGGCGTCCTTCAGCAGTTCCATGACCTGCCGGCCGGTCTCGGCGTCCAGCGCCGCCGTGGGCTCGTCGCAAACGACCAGGTCCGGCTCGTGGACGATGGCGCGGGCGATGGCGACGCGCTGCTGCTGGCCGCCCGACAACTGGCGCGGCAGCTTGTCGGCGTGCGGTCCCATGCCCAGTGTCTCGAGCACCACACGGGCCTTCTCGGCGGCGACCTTCAGCGGCATGCCGTCGGCGACCAGAGCCATGGCCGCGTTCTCGGCGGCCGTCAGGGCGGGCAGCAGGTTGTACTGCTGGAAGATGAAGCCGATCCGGCGGCGACGCAGGATGACCTTTTCGGAATCCTTCATGCGGGTGATGACATTGCCCATCACCTCGACCTCGCCGCCGGTGGGCTTCAGCGTGCCCGACAGGATCGACAGTAGGGTGGTCTTGCCGCAGCCGGAGGGCCCGACCAGCATGGTCAGCTCTCCGGACGCGACCTCCAGGTCCACGTCGAACAGGACCTGGGTCTTCAGGCCGTTCGAGCCGAAGGCCATGTCGATCTCGCGGGCGATCACGGCGCTCATGGCGATCAGCCCCTGAAGACGATGGCGGGATCGACGCGGAACACCTTGGTCAGGCTGCCCAGCACCGAGATCAGGATGATCAGGAAGACCACCACGCCGGTCCCGACCAGCACCTGCCAGGGCAGGTAAAAGTCCTCCAGCGCCGCCCCGCCGCGCACCAGGGTGAAGAACAGGGCCGCCCCGCCCATGCCGAGCCCATAGCCCATCAGTCCGACCACGGCGGCCTGCAGCAGCACCATGCCGGTGATCTGGCCATTGGTCGCGCCGATGGCCTTCAGCGCCCCGAACTGGCGCAGGTTCTCGATCACGAACAGGTAGAAGGTCTGGGCCGTCACCGCCGCCCCGACCACGAAGCCCAGCATCACCGTGATGCCGAAGTTCACCGGGATGCCCGTGCGGGTCAAATAGTACTGGACGCTGCGCCAGGCGAAGCTGTCCCAGGTCAGGGCCTGCAATCCGGTCTGGGCCGAGATGCGTTCAGCCAGCGCCTTGGCGTCCTGGCCGTCTTTGGCGCGCACCAGGACGAAGGACAGCTTGTTCCGCTGGGGCGGGGTCAGCGCCATGGCCTCGGAGTAGCGGACATAGGCGATCGGGAAGGTGATGAAGGGCGGCGACGCATCGGCGATGCCGGTCACGACCACGCGCCGGTCGTTGATCTCGGCTTCGGTCCCGACCTTGGTCAGGGGATCGGCGTCGGGCCAGATCAGGCTGGCCCCTTCCTTGTCAAACACGATGCCGCCGGGACGGCGCAAGGCCTCCAGGTCGCCCGCCAGCCACTCGCGCGGCGCCCCGACCAGGGTCTCGTCATCGATGCCCACCAGGCTGACCTGGTTGATCAGCCCGTCCTGGGTCCGAAAGATCGCCAGGCCCTTGTAGAGGGGCGCGGCCCATTCCACGCCCTCGACCGAGCGGACCCGACCCAGCGCGGCGTCCGGCATCGGCTCGACCTCGTCGACATAGCGGACCCGGGTGTCCATGACCCAGATGTCGGCCTCGCGGATGTCCAGCACCTGATTGGCGGTGCGGGTCATCAACCCGATGAAGATCGAGACCTGCTGGCTCATCAGCAGGGTGGCGAAGGCCACGCCGAACACCAGCGCCAGATATTTGGCGCTGTCACCCAGCAGCATCTTCAGCGCGACAGATCTCATCCTCGGAATCCTGTGATCCGTGGTTGGGGGTTGCGCCGGGACTGGCGCGTCGGGGTAAGCTGGGATACTGTGTGAATAACAATACTGATCGGTTCAGTATGTCAAGTGACGGTGCGATGACGCTCGCCGAACCCGCGATCCGCCGAGGCCGCCCGCGCGACACGGCCAAGGACGAGGCCATCCTGCTGGCGGCGGGCGACCTGTTCATGGAGCACGGCTACGAGGCCGTCAGCGTGGACGCCGTGGCCCAAAAGGCGGGGGTGTCCAAGGCGACGATCTATGCCCGCTACGCCGACAAGGATGCGCTGTTTGCCGCCGTGTTGCGTCAGGAGTGCGAGCGGGCCGTGTCACCCGACAGCTTCTTTCCGGCAGAAGATCAGCCGGTCCGCGAGACCCTGATCCTATTGGCCACGCGCTTCCTCGACCTGGTCACCGGAGAGAAGGCCATGCAGATGAACCGCGTCCTGGTGGCCGAGACCGCGCGCGCGCCGCGCATGGCGGAGCTGTTCTACGAGACCGCGGTGCTGACGCTGAAGAACCGCTTCGCCGAGTGGCTGCGGGTCGAGACCGCCAGAGGCCGACTGCACGTCCGCGACGCCGACGGGGCGGCCTGGCGCTACCTGGGCGGGGTCAAGGGCGAGGCCCATCTGAGGGCATCGTTCGGACTGCCGCCCATCCCGCCCGCCCAACTGAAGGCGCACATCGAGGCGGCGGCGGACGAGTTCCTGCGCGCCCACGCCGCCGACCCGGCACCGAACAAGGCCGTCTGAAGGCTCCGTTTCGACGCCTACGAGCGGTCAGGCCGGGGCGTTCCGGGCGATCTGTCCGCGTGCCAGGAACAGGGTCAGGGCCGCGATCGTCGCTCCCATGCCCAGGATCACCGAAACCGTCGGCAGGGTCCAACCGGCCTGGAACAGGAAGCCGGCGATCATCGGAGCCAGCGCCGCCCCGCCGCGCCCCAGGCCGATGATGAAGCCCGTCGCCGTGGCGCGCAGCTGGGTCGGGAAGGACTGGGCCACGATGGCATACAGGCCGACGATCGGCGCGTTGGTGAAGAAGCCCGCCACCGCCGCCGCGATCGAGATCTGGTTCAGCGTCTCCCAGCCCTGGCCAAAGCCGATGACGGCGACGGTCGAGGCCAGCATGGCCACGATGGTCAGGGCGGTGACCCGCGCCTTCAGCGTCAAGAGCCCCAGCGTCAGGGCGCCGATCGCGCCGCCAATGCTGGCCCACACCAGCACCCCGGCCGCGAGCGGGGGCGCGAAGCCCATGTCCACCACGATCTTCGGGATCCATTTGATGATGTAGTAGAAGGTGATGATGTGCATGAAGTAGGACAGCGCCAGCAGCACGGCGAGCGCGGCGAACTGCTTCGAGAACAGCAGCGGCAGTCCGGCCTTGGGCTTGATCGCGGGCACGTCGGGCAGGGCCTCGATGGCGGCGTGGCCCATCCGCTTCAGGGTCTTGTTGATCCGCTCCAGCGCCCCCGGTCCGCGCTTGTGCATCTCGAAGGCGATCGATTCGGGGGCCAGCCACAGCACCAAAGGAATGAAGGCCGCGGTGGCCACGCCGCCCAGGATGAAGACGGCTGGCCAATCGTAGATCTTGAGCAGTTCGCCCGAGATCAGGCCGCCGATCACCGATCCGATCGGGAGGCCGGCGGACATCAGCACGACGCACAGCGCACGACGCTTGGCGTTGGCGGCCTCGGCGACGGCGGCGTTGATCGAGGCCAGCATGCCGCCGATCCCCAGGCCGGTGATGACCCGGTAGACGCACAGGGTGGTGATGTCGGTGGCGGTCGAGGCGGCGAACATGCCTCCGGACATGACCAGCAGGCACCCCAGGATGGTCTTCCTGCGCCCGATGGCGTCGGCGACATTGCCCAGCAGCAGCGATCCGAACGCCATGCCGACCAGTTCCATCGACAGGACGATGCCCAGCGCCGCGCGGTCGATGCCCCAGTCCGCAACGATGCCGGGCGAGGCATAGCTGATCGACAGCACGTCGAAGCCGTCGAGGGCGTTCAGCCCGACCATCAGCAGAACCACGGTCCACTGGAACCGCGACATGCGCGCCTGGTCGACCAGGGCGCGGGGGTCCGTCACCATCGAGAATACTCCCTTGGCGACCACTGACGGGTCGCTTGACTGATCCATAGCAGAACGAATGTCCGCGTCATGCCGCCTCGCCTCGCAGACCTGCACGCGCGGCGGCGGCGGTGTTGGACAGCAGGCAGGCGATGGTCATGGGCCCGACGCCGCCCGGCACAGGGGTCAGCCAGGCGGCGTGGCCCGCCTCCTCGGCCGCGACGTCTCCGACCAGGCGAGACCGTCCGTCCGCCGCCGTGACGCGGTTGATGCCGACGTCGATAACCACGGCACCGGGCTTGATCCAGCTGCCGCGCACCAAGCCCGGACGGCCCGCCGCGACCACCAGAATGTCGGCGCGCGCCGCGATCTCCGGCAGGCCCCTGGTCAGGATATGGGTCACCGTGACGGTGCATTCGCGGTCCAGCAGCAGCAGGGCGACCGGCTTGCCGACGATGTTGGACTTGCCGATCACCACGGCGTTCAGGCCCCGGAAGTCGTCGATGACCTGGTCAAGCAGCATCATGCATCCCAGCGGCGTACAGGGAATCAGGCCGCCGCCGATCGACAGTCGTCCGACATTGACCGGATGAAAGCCGTCGACGTCCTTGGTCGGGTCGATGGCATCCAGAACGGCCGCCGCGTCGATGTGCGCGGGCAGGGGCAGTTGAACCAGAATGCCGTGGACCTGCGGATCCGCGTTCAGCGCGGCGACCAGGGTCAGCAGGGCCTCCTGCGTGGTCTCCCGTGGCAGGCGATGCTCGATCGAGCGCATGCCGACGCGGCGGGTCTCGGTCACCTTTCGACGGACATAGACCTGGCTGGCCGGATCCTCGCCCACCAGCACCACCGCCAGTCCCGGAGTGACGCCGTGGGCTGACAGATCGGCGACATCGGCCGCGACCCGGGCGGTCAGGTCGGCCGCCACAGCGCGCCCGTCCAGGATGGGCGCGGCACCGACCATCAGTCGCTGAAGACCACGGTCTTGGACCCGTTCAGCAGCACCCGGTCCTGCAGGTGAAAGGCCACCGCCCTGGCCAGCACGCGCCGCTCGATATCGCGGCCCTTCCTCACCAGATCGTCCGGTCGGTCGGCATGGGTGACGGCCTCCACGTCCTGGGCGATGATCGGTCCCTCATCCAGGTCGGCGGTGACGTAGTGGGCCGTGGCCCCGATCGACTTCACGCCGCGCGCATGGGCCTGATGATAGGGTTTCGCGCCCTTGAACCCGGGCAGGAAGCTGTGGTGGATGTTGATGCAGCGGCCGGACAGATAACTCGCCAGGTCGTCGGACAGCACCTGCATATACCGGGCGAGGACGACCAGTTCGGCGCCCGTCTCCTCGACGATTCGCTTGATGGCCGCCTCCTGCTCCGACTTTGTCTCCTTGGTGACGGGCAGATGGTGGAACGGCACGTCCCCGATCAGCGAGATCTTCAGCACATCGCGCGGATGGTTCGAGACGATGCCGACCACCTCCATCGGTAGCTCACCGGTGCGGTTGCGATAGAGCAGGTCGCCCAGGCAGTGGTCGAACTTGGACACCAGCATGAGGACGCGGCGACGCTCGGCGGTGTTTCTCAGGCTCCACCGCATGCTGCTCTCGTTGGCCATGGGGATGAAGGCGTCACGCAGCGTATCGACGCCGGCCGGGCCGCCGTCCAGCTCGAACAGCACGCGCATGAAGAACAGGCCGGAATCGCGGTCGTTGAACTGACCCGCCTCCAGGATGTTGGCCCCATGCTCGAACAGGAAGCCGGCGACACCCGCCACCAGGCCGGGCCGGTCGTCGCACGACAGGGTCAGAACGCAGATTTCGGACATTCGGTCTGGCTTTCCTCTGGGCTCAGGCGGCCTTCTTGGCGGCGAAGTCGCTGACCCATTCGGCGGTCCTGGCGATGCCCCCGAAGGGATAGAAGTGCAGGCTGAGGGGGCCGTGACGGGCAGGATCGATCCGGTCCGCCAGGTCCTCGATCAGGCGATCTGGACCCGCCGTGCCCATCAGCTGGGTCAGGGATAGCCCGTATTTGCTCATCACCTTTGCCGAGGCCCCCACGCCGCAGCGCGCCGCGAACCGCAGCAGCGTCTTGATGCCCGCGGGTCCGGGAACGCCGATGCGGATCAGGGCGTCGATGCCGTGGCTCCGGACCCGCTCCACCCAGTGGACGATCGGTTCGGCGTCGAAGCCGAACTGCGTCAGGATGGTCATGGATATGCCCAGCTCGGCCAGGGCGTCGCGCTTGTCGAACATCGCGCCCCACAGGGCGGGCTCGCCGATGTCGGGGTGCCCCTCGGGGTAGCCGGAGACGCCGACGCTTTCCAGGCCCAGATCATTGAGCATGCCCGAACGGATCAGCGACAGGGCATCTTCATAAGGTCCCTCGGGCACCGGCGGATCGCCGGCGACGACGAACAGTCGCTGGATCGACGCCTGGGTCGAGAGGTTTTCCAGAAAGCCCCGCAGCTCGCTTTCCGAGGCGATGCGACGCGCCGAGATATGCGGGGCGGGATCGAAGCCGAGGGAACGGACGCGGACGGCGGCGTGCAATCGGGCCTCGAAGGTTTCGCCCGGCAGAAAGGCGATGGCGATCCGGGTCCCCTGCGGAATGACGCCGGCGGCCTCTTCCAGGGCCACCACGTCCTTGGCCGTCATTTCCAGCGAATGGCCCTGCAGCAGCGAGCCGATGCGCGCGTCGCGGCCGGGCTGTGAATCTGATCGTGTGACGTCCAGCATGTCCGTCTCCCAGCGACCGCCCGGTCGGCGATCGATCGACAGCCTCTAGCGGGCCTGTTTCTATTCGTATAGATGAAGGCTTCGGATATGTGAAGTCGAGAGGGGACATGTCGGAATCGCGTGCCGCGCCACTGCTTCTCTTGCCGGGTTTGCTCTGTGACGCCCGCGTCTGGCCGCGCGCGCTGCTCTCGCTGGATCGCCCGATCGTCGCGCCGATGGGCTATGGCGACGCCTCCACCTTGTCCGACATGGCTGACCGGGTCCTGGAGACCGCGCCGGCCCGTTTCTCTCTCCTCGGCCACTCCATGGGCGCGCGTGTCGCGCTGGAAATCGTCCGCCGGGCACCTGAACGGGTCGAGCGGCTGGCCCTGGTCAGCACCGGCGTCCACATGCTCCGCCCGGGCGAGGCCAACAGTCGTCATGCTCTGCTGGACATCGGCCTCGCCGAGGGCCCGGAGGCCCTGGTCGATCGCTGGCTCCCACCCATGGTCGCGCCGTCGCGCCGGCCCGACGAGGCCCTTTTGACACCGCTCCGGGCCATGTGCGTCCAGGCGGGCGTAGAGACCTATGCGACCCAGATCGCGGCCCTTCTGCATCGGCCCGAGGTCGAGAGCCTGTTGCCTCGCATCCCCTGTCCGACGCTCGTTCTCGTCGGCTCCGAGGACCAGTGGAGCCCGCCGGTGCAGCATCGTGCCATCGCCGCCGCCATTCCCGAGGCGTTCCTGAAGATCATCGAGGGTAGCGGCCACATGCTGCCCGCCGAAGCGCCCGAAGCCTTCGTCGCCGCCATCGCCGACTGGCTGGCGATGGACGCCCCGTCGCGGTCAGACGTTCAACAAGTCGCATGACAAGAAAACACCCAGGAGGAGACCCCATGACCGCCAAGAGCCTGCAAGACGTCTTGAACGGCGTCGACAACATCCCGCATTTCCTGCGCAACCAGCAGGCGGGTCCCAACGCCTATCCGGGCGTTCCCGGCGAATACAGCAACTGGCGCGACGAGCAGATCGCCTGGCAGCAGACCTGCGTCCTGTTCAACCAGAGCTACCACATGGTCGATCTGCGGGTCGAAGGGCCCGATGCCTTCGTCATGCTGAACAGCCTGGGCATCAACAGCTTCAAGGGCTTCGTGCCCGACCGCGCCAAACAGTTCGTGCCGGTCAGCCATGACGGCCACGTCATCGGCGACGTGATCCTGTTCTATCTGGCCGAGAACACCTTCAACCTGGTGGGTCGCGCTCCGACCATCGAATGGGTGGAGTTCCACGCCGCCACCGGCGGTTGGGACGTGCAGGTCACGCGCGACGAGCGCACCGCCGTCCGCCCGGACCCCCAGAACCGTCGCGGTTATCGCTACCAGATCCAGGGCCCCAACGCGATGAAGCTGATGGAGAAGGCGCTGGGCCAGACCCCGCCGGACCTGAAGTTCTTCCACATGACGACCCTGACCATCGGCGGTCGTCAGGTCCGGGCGCTGCGCCACGGCATGGCGGGCCAGCCGGGCTTCGAGCTGTTCGGTCCGTGGGAAGAGCGCGACGAGGTCCACGCCGCCCTGGTCGCCGCCGGTGCCGACTTCGGCCTGAAGCTGGTCGGCGGGCGGACCTATTCGTCCAACACGCTGGAGTCGGGCTGGATCCCGTCGCCCCTGCCGGCGGTCTATACCGGCGAGGCCATGCGCCCCTATCGCGAGTGGCTGCCGGCCAACAGCTACGAGGGAAAGGCCTCGCTGGGCGGCAGCTTCTACTCGGACAACATCGAGGACTACTATCTGACGCCGTGGGATCTGGGCTACGGCCCCTTCGTCAAGTTCGACCACGACTTCATCGGCAAGGAAGCCCTGGAGAAGAAGCAGGCCGGGCCGCACAAGAAGAAGGTCACCCTGGCGCTGGAGGCGGATGCGGTGAGGGGGGTGGCGTAGTCTGATGCGAAGTCGGGCTGAAGCCCGACCTGCGGGGAGAATGAAGGACGGGCAGGCCCGGACCTGCGGGGTGGATGCGCGGCGGCGGCGCATCGGGAAGGCGGAGGCCCCGGGTCAGGCCCGGGGCGGGGTTTCCTACAGGATCTTCTGCCCGGTTTTCGCCCAGTCCTTCAGGAACTGCTCAAGGCCCTTGTCGGTCAGCACGTGGCTTGCCAGCGCCTTGATGACGGCCGGGGGGGCGGTGATGACGTCGGCGCCGATCATCGCGCAGTCCTTGACGTGGTTGGCGCTGCGGATCGAGGCGGCGAGGATCTGGGTCTTGAAGTCGTAGTTGTCATAGATCGTGCGGATGTCGCCGATCAGGTCGAGGCCGTCGAGGTTGATGTCGTCCAGCCGCCCGATGAAGGGCGAGATGAAGGTCGCCCCGGCTTTCGCCGCCAGCAGCGCCTGGTTGGCCGAGAAGCAGAGGGTGACGTTGACCATGAAGCCCTCGGACGTGAGCACCTTGCACGCCCGGAGGCCGTCCCAGGTGAGGGGAACCTTTACGGCGATGTTCGGGGCGATGGCGGCGAGTTTGCGGCCCTCGGCCAGCATGTCGTCGGCCTTGAGCGAGACCACTTCGGCGGAAACCGGTCCTTTGACGAAGCTGCAGATC
>NCEB01000024.1 GCA_002280475.1 Brevundimonas subvibrioides | reverse complement strand
CGCATTGACGCGCGTGCTACCCTCCCCCTCGGTTCCGTCGCCTGGGAAGGGCGCAAGGCCTTGCGAGCTTGTCGCGGCGGAAGCGGTTGGAGCGGGGGCCTTCCCGATCCCGACGACTGGAGGCCGTGAAGAGCGGTCATCCGGCGTCAGGGGCCGGGGGGTGGCGTGAGGCGATCTGACGGTTCACGGCGACGGGCTCAAGCAGCCCGGGACCGCGTTCCGGGCGGTAGCTTCACCAACAAGATCATGGGCAGAAGACCCATGATGTTCAGGGGATCGGCTCTCGCAAGCACGCCGACCCTCCCGCCGGAGGCGTCAGTAGCGGCAAGGCTCTAACAGAGCCGTTGGTCCCCGGTCAGTCGCGTCCGAACGACGCGGGGCCGTCCGCTTCCGTTAAGACCAATCGCGCGGAGCGTCGAGGCGTTCGCGAAACGGTATTTCATTGTCATCCCGGCGACCGCCGGGACGCTCCGCCCGCCCTTCCCACCCGTTCGCAGCGGAAGAGCGATGACGCATGGCCGCCGCACCACCTCCCCATTCGCCAAGCGGCGAATAGGGAGGAGACATCGAGCCCGACCTCCAAAACCCCCTGCCAATCCCCCCGGTTTCCCGTATGTCCTGACGCATGATTCACGACCCGATCTCGGCCGCCCGCGACACTCTGGAGCGGGTCTGGGGCCATGCCGATTTCCGGGGGCTTCAGGCCTCGGTCGTGGCCGAGGTCCTGGCCGGGCGCGACGTCCTGGCCGTGCTGCCGACCGGCGGCGGCAAGAGCGTCTGCTACCAGATCCCCGCCCTGATCCGGCCGGGTCTGGGCCTCGTCATCTCGCCCTTGATCGCCCTGATGACCGATCAGGTCGAGGCGTTGAAACAGCAGGGCGTCCGCGCGGCCCGCCTCGATTCCGGCCTGTCGCTGGACGAACGCTCCGGCGTGCTGCGCGCCGCCCGCTCCGGCGATCTGGACCTGCTCTACGTCTCGCCCGAGGGCCTGCAGTCCGGGGCCCTGCTGGACCGCCTCGCCGACCTGCCGCTCGCCCTCATCGCCATCGACGAGGCCCACTGCGTCTCCCAGTGGGGCCACGACTTCCGCCCTGACTACCGCACCCTGGGCCGGCTGGGTCAGCTGTTCCCCGGCGTGCCCCGGATCGCCGTCACCGCCACGGCCGACGCCCGCACCCGTGACGACATCCTCGCCTCCCTGCATCTGGACGGGGCCGCCGTCTTCGTCGATAGCTTCGCGCGCCCGAACCTGCAGCTGTCTGCGGTCAGGAAGGAAAGCGCCTCTCGCGCCAAGACCGATGCCCACGTCATCGAGCTCGTCCGTGCACGGAAAGGCCAGTCCGGCGTGGTCTATTGCGGCAGCCGCGACGGCTGCGAGCGCGTGGCCGACGCGCTGAAATCGGCCGGCACCAACGCCATCGCCTATCACGCCGGCATGGCCGGGCCCGAGCGCGACCGGCGGCTGGAGCGATTCCTGGCCGAGGACGGGGCGGTGATGGTCGCCACCATCGCCTTCGGCATGGGGGTCGACAAGGCCGACGTCCGCTTTGTCATCCACGCCGACCCGCCGGGCAGTCTGGAGGCCTACTGGCAGGAGATCGGCCGCGCCGGCCGCGACGGCGAGCCCGCCGACGGCATCACCCTGTATGGCCCCTCCGACATCGCCTGGACGCTGCGTCGTCTCGAAGGCCGCCCCATGGACGAGGCGGTCAAGGCGGTCCAGACGCGAAAGGCCCGCCAGCTGTTCGCCATGCTGGACGGGGCGACCTGCCGGGCCCAGGCCGTCCGCCGATACTTCGGAGAGACCGACGCCGACGTCTGCGGCGTCTGCGACATCTGCCAGGACCCGCCCGCCCTGCACGATGCCACCGTGGCGGCCCAGAAGGCCCTGGCGGCCGTCCAGCGGCTGGGCGGCCGGTACGGACGCGGCCGCATCGTCGATCACCTCACGGGCAAGACGAAGGATGCCCAGCCCTGGGAAACCGGCCTCTCCACCTGGGGCATCGGCAAGGACATCGCTCCCACCGGCTGGCGCGACGTGCTGGACCACCTGATGTTCGAGGGCCTGCTGGTCGAGGACCCCAACGAGGGCAAGCCCCTGGTCATGCTGGGCGACCCCGAACGCATCCGCGCCGTCTATCGCGGCGAGACCCGGGTCGAGGTCCGTCGCACCCCGCCGGGCTTCGACGCCTCCAGCCGCTCGGGCAATCCGCGAACCCGGACGCGCAATGACCGGAACGCGGCTGTGGAGGCCCTGGACGCCGACGTCCGCGCCCGGTTCGAGGCGCTCCGCGCCTGGCGTCGCGACCGCGCCGCCGAACAGCACGTCCCGCCCTATGTCATCTTCCAGGACAAGACCCTGCTGGAGATCGCCCAGCGAGAGCCCGGATCATTGCCCGCCCTGGCCGACATCGCTGGCGTCGGCCAGTCCAAGATCGATCGCTATGGCGCGGGCGTGCTCAAGGTGCTGGCCGAACTGGGATGACCTCAGGCCGGAACCGTCTCGCGGAAGCTCTGCCGCTGCTCCAGCGCGGTCTGGAGCGCCACCAGCCTCGGCCTGCCCGTCTTCCAGTCATAGTCGGGATGGCGGAAATCCAGCCAGGTCACGGCGCATCCAGCGGTGATGACGCCCATGTCCAGCGGCTCGGCGGCGACATCGGCGGCCTCCAGGGCGTCGAGCGCGCGCCCCATGTTCTCGGTCCAGCGCGCCATCCACGACGGCGACCGCTCGCTCTCGGGCCGGCGCTTCTCCAGCACCAGCTTCACGCCCATCTCCAGCACCGCCGAGGCCAGACCCTCGACCCGCTTGATCCGCCACCGCTCAGGCCCATCGACCGGCAGCAGAACGTGCCCCGAGCCGTGCCGGTCCAGCCACTCGCAGATCGCCGGGCTGTCCAGAATCGCCTCGTCCTCGTCGGTCAGCAGCGCGGGCACCTGGGCGATCGGTTTGACCGCCAGCAGCGCCTCGGGGCTCTCATAGGGATTGACGACGACGTCCTCGACCCGGTCCGCCAGCCCCTTCTCGCGGACCACGATCCTGCACTTGCGCGCGAACGGCGACGGCGGGGCGATGTAGAGCTTCATGTCGTCAGCCTATTCGGCGGCTTGCAGCGCCGCGGTCTGGGCGGCGCGGGCGGCGTCCAGTTCGGCGGCCTTGTCCTCGACCATCGACACGATCGTCTCGACCATCTCGGCATTGGCCAGTTTGTGGGCGATCTTGCCGTTCAGATAGACCATGCCCGATCCCGCCCCGCCGCCGGTGAAGCCGACGTCGGTGTACAGGGCCTCGCCCGGCCCGTTCACGACGCAGCCGATGATCGACAGGCTCATGGGCGTCGAGATGTGGGCCAGCCGTTCCTCCAGAACGCCAACGGTCTCGATGACGTTGAACCCCTGACGGGCGCACGACGGGCAGGCGATGATGTTCACCCCCCGGTGACGCAGGCCCAGCGACTTCAGGATGTCGAACCCGACCTTGATCTCCTCGACCGGATCGGCGGCGAGCGACACCCGGATGGTGTCGCCGATCCCGGCCCATAACATGGAGCCCATGCCGATGGCCGACTTGATCGTGCCGGTCCGCAAGGGCCCCGCCTCGGTCACGCCCAGATGCAGCGGGCAGTCGATGGCCTCGGCCAGCTGCTGATAGGCGGCGACCGTCAGGAAGGGGTCGGACGCCTTCACCGAGATCTTGAACTCGTGGAAATCGTGGTCCTGCAGGATGCGGGCGTGGCTCAGCGCGCTCTCGACCATGGCCTCCGGACAGGGCTCGCCGTATTTCTCCAGCAGCTCCTTTTCCAGGCTGCCGGCGTTGACGCCGATCCGCATCGAGCAGCCGTGATCCTTGGCCGCCTGAATGACCTCTCGCACCCGGTCCGGGCTGCCGATGTTGCCGGGGTTGATCCGCAGACAGGCCGCGCCAGCCTGAGCGGCCTCGATGCCGCGTTTGTAGTGAAAGTGAATGTCGGCCACGAGCGGCACCCGGGCCTCCCGTGCGATGGTCCGGAACGCCGCCGTCGACTCCTCGTCGGGGCAGGACACCCGGACGATGTCGGCCCCGGCCTCTTCCAGCTGGCGGATCTGGTCGATCGTGGCGGCCGCATCGGTCGTCGGGGTGTTGGTCATCGACTGGACGCTGATCGGCGCGCCGCCTCCGACCGCGACCGGGCCCACCATGATCTGGCGGCTCTTTCGCCGTTCGATGTGTCGCCAGGGGCGGATGTGACCGAGTGCGGAGGCGTCGTGGCTCATGGGACCGCAATATAGGCGAGCGGCGGCGACATGACCATGACGGGGGTCAGTCGGTCAGCGCGGCGCGACGGCCGTGGTCAGGGCGGTCTGGGCCGCGTCGGTCGTCTGGACGACGCTGGCCTGGGCCGCGGCGGACGCCCGCGCGGCGGCGGCCTGGGCGGCGACGGCCTCGGCCCGGGCGGCGGTCTGGCGGGCCAGGGTCGCGGCGCGGCTGTTCAACTGGGCCAGAGGCGTCAGCACGGCCGGTAGGGCCCCGCCGTGTTCGCCGTTCAGATAGACGTCGAAGGCCGTCGGGTCGGACACGTCGATGGTGGCGGCCACGCCCGGCGGCGCGCGCCAGGCCTCTCCGGCGGCCAGCTGGCGGGCGAACAGCACCCGGCCGTCGGCCATGCGCACGACCAGGGCGGCGGCCTTCTTGGCCTGGAGCACGACCTGCGACGCCGTGGCGTTGGCCCCATAGATGGCGCCGCGCGGATTGAAGGCGGCCTGCACCGGCGTGTCGTTCGCGGCAGCCGCGGCGGCCAGGGCCTCGGTGTCGGCCGGATCGATGCCGGTCAGCTGGGCCTCGAGCCCCGGCGTGATGTAAAGCGCCGGCGTGGTCTGGTCCGGCGGGGCGGGCAGGGGGGCGCCGACGCTGACGGGTTCCTGTCCGATCACGGCGCCCAGGCTCCAGCTCTCGGGCACTTCGGCGATGTCGGACGGTTGCGGCGCGCGCATCAGGCTGACGCGCTGGAACACGTTCCAGCCGATGATCGAGACTGCGATCAGAACGATCGCCCCCACGATCCGGGGCGAATAGCGGCGCACCTCCTCGAAGGCGATGCCGACCGGCGGCTGCAGCGGGACGACGCCGTCGGGCGTCTCGCGCTTGTAGCGTTCGACCGCCAGCTGCTCGTCGAGGCCCAGCGCGGCGGCATAGGCACGCACATAGCCGATGGCGAAGACGCGCGACGGCAGGGCCGAATGGTTGTTCTCCTCGAGCGCGCGCAGATAGCGTTCATGCACCCGGGTGTCGGCGGCCAGCTCGGCCAGAGACCGCCCCGCCAGCTCGCGGGTCCGTTTCAGGCCGTCGCCCAGAGTCGCCGCGTCTGTGATCGAAGGCACGGGGTCCTTCCAATCCGGATGAGACCGAAACTCGTCGGGGACATTCCCCGTATCCAGCGCCATGACGCCTTGCCCCAAACTCTGCGTGGGGCTGACAGTCCCCATCGCCGAACCCCACGCGGTCCCGCCTAGCATAGCGCTGTGACGAAACCCGCCCGCCCCCGCGGGGATACTTAGATCGTCTTGTGGATAACCCATTTCAGCCGCTGGTTCAACGTCTTGTTAAGCTTGATCGCCGTCCCGAAGTGGAACGGTTCACAGACCGACGTTCAGTTTCCGGGCCAGGCTCTCGATCTCATTGCGCACCGATCCCGCAGAGGAGCCCAGCAGCTTGTCCATCCCACGCCGGGCCGTCGTCAGGTCGGTCGACAGGATCATCCGCTTGACCGGCCCGACGCCCCCGGCCGGGGCCGACAGCCGGGTAAAGCCCAGACAGATCAGGGCAAAGGCCTCCAGCGGCCGTCCTGCCAGCTCGCCGCAGACCGAGACGGGCGTCCCGGTTTCGGCGCAGGCCTTCTGGATGGACTGCAGCGCCCGCAGCGCCGGGGGCGACAGCGGATCGTACCGGTCCGACACCAGCGGGTTCGTCCGGTCGGCCGCGTACATGTACTGAAACAGGTCGTTGGACCCCACCGAGACGAAGTCGGTCAGGGGCAGCAGCGCGTCCAGATGCCACAGCAGGGACGGGCATTCGATCATCGCCCCGACCCGCAGCAGCGCCGGCAGGGGGCGCCCCCGCCGCCGGGCCCATTCGCATTCGACGTCGACCAGTTCTCGCGCCGCCCGGAATTCGTCGACGGTGGCGATCATGGGGAACATGACGCGCAGCTCGCGCCCCGCGCCCGCCGCCAGCAGGGCGCGCAGCTGGAGCCGCAGCAGCGAGGGCCTGTCCAGGCCCAGGCGGATGGCGCGACGGCCCAGGGCCGGGTTCTCCTCGCGCTCCGTCGTCTCCATGTAGGGCAGCACCTTGTCGCCGCCGATGTCGAGCGTGCGGAAGGTCACCGGCCGGTCGCCCGCCGCGTCGAGAACCAGTTTGTAGAGCGCCGTCTGGGTGTTCAGCCGGGGCAGTTCCTCGGACACCATGAACTGGAACTCGGTGCGGAACAGGCCGATGCCCTCGGCCCCGGTGGCGTCCAGGTTCTCCAGATCGACCGCCAGTCCGGCGTTGGTCAGCAGGGTGATCCGCGTGCCGTCCACGGTGACCGCGGGCGTGTCCTTCAGCTTGGCGAACTCGGCCTGGCGCTGGCTGCGGACGGCCATGCGCGACCGCACGGACTCCAGCATATCCGGACGGGGCCGCAGGTGCGCCTCGCCCGTCTCGCCGTCGACGATGACCAGATCCCCTTCGCTCAACCGGTCGCGCACGCCCTGCAGGCGGCCGACGCAGGGGATCTGCAGCGCACGGGCGACGATGGCGGCATGGCTGGCCGCCGAGCCCTCTTCCATCAGAAGGCCGCGGATGCAGTCGCGCGGATATTCCAGCAGGTCCGCCGGACCCAGGTTCCGGGCCACCAGGATGGCGTCGTCGGGCAACTGACGCTGGCCCGGCGTCTCGCCGCCCAGAACCCGCAGCAGCCGGTTCGCCAGATCCTCGAAATCGTGAAGTCGTTCCTTGATGTAGGGATCGCGCGCCTGGGCGAAGCGGGCGCGGTGCTCGTTCCGGACCCGGTCGACCGCCGCCTCGGCCGTCAGGCCGCCGCGCACCGCCTCTTCCAGGGACCGGTTCCAGCCCCGGTCGTCGGCGAACATGCGATAGGTCTCGAGCACCTCGAACGACTGGCCCGCCAGCTTGCCCTGGCCGCCGTCCAGCAGGGCGTCGATCGAGGCCTTCAGGGTGTTCAGCCCCTCGCGCAGCCGGATCTCCTCGACCTGCTGGTTCTCGGCCAACAGTCGTTCGGGCGGCAGGGGGGCCTCGTGCAGAACGACGTGTCCGTACGCCAGCCCTTCCGCGAACCTCTGGCCCTTGATGCGTTCGGGCCGGTGCGGGGCGACCTCGACGTCGCGCAGTTCCTCCTGGGCCAGGAGTTCGCCGCTGGCCACGGTCTCGGCCAGGACCATGGCGATGGTCTGGATGTCCTCGACCTCGTCTTCGTCATAACGACGCTCGGCGCGGTTCTGGACCACCAGCACCCCGATGGCCCGGCCGCCGCGCAACAGGGGCGCGCCCAGGAAGGCATGGTACGGATCCTCGCCGGTCTCGGGGCGATAGGCGAAGCTGGGATGGCTCGGCGCGTCCGACAGGCTGATCGGCTGAGCCAGCCGCGCCACCTCGCCGACCAGACCCTCGCCGGGCTTCAGCCGGGTGGCGTGGACGGCCTCGGGGTTCAGGCCCTGGGTGGCGAACAGCTCCAGCTCGCCCGACGCCCGCCGCAGATAGATGGAGCAGACCTCGGCCACCATCGACTGGGCGATGGTGCGCACGACCACGTCGAGGCGACCCTGGGCCGGACCGCCGTCTGCCATGGCCTCGCGGATCTGGCGCAGGAGGACGCGCGGCCCCCTCGTCATCGCTCCGCCCGCTACGGCCATCCGGTCTCCCTGCCCACGTCCAAGATAGGGCGAGGTGCGGCCAATCCTATACCGCTTCCAGCCCGTATGCCGAATGCAACGCCCGTACGGCCAGTTCGGCATAGGCGGCGTCGATCAGGACGCTGATCTTGATCTCCGAGGTCGAGATCGCCTGGAACTTGACGCCCTTGTCGGCCAGAGCCCGGAACATGGTCTGGGCGACGCCGGCGTGGCTGCGCATGCCGACGCCGACGACCGAAACCTTGGCCACGTCCTCGTCGACGCGGATGTCGGCGAAACCGATCTGGTCCTGCGCGCTCCGCATCAGCTCGGCGGCGCGCTGGGCGTCGCGGCGGCCCGTGGTGAAGGTCAGGTTGACCGCGCCCTCGGTGCGGGCCTGGGACTGGACGATCATGTCGACGTTGACCCCGGCCTCGGCCAGGCGGGTGAAGACGTCGGCGGGAGCGTCCGTGCGATCCGACAGTCCCAGCAGGGTGATGCGGGCCTCGTCGCGGCTCATGGTGACGCCGGACACGATGCGTTTTTCCACGATTTCCTCCTCGTCGCAGATCAGGGTGCCGGACTTCGGCGGAAGATTTCCATGCTCGTCGGGCTCGACGAAGCTGGACAGGACGCGCACGGGCACGCGCATGCCCATGGCCAGTTCGACCGAGCGGGTCTGCAGCACCTTGGCCCCCAGAGACGCCATCTCCAGCATCTCCTCGTAGGAGACCTTCTCCAGCCGCCGCGCCCGGCTCTCGATGCGCGGATCGGTCGTATAGACCCCGTCCACGTCGGTGTAGATGTCGCACGCGCAGCCCAGGGCCGCCGCGACCGCCACCGCCGACGTGTCCGAGCCCCCCCGCCCCAGGGTGGTGATCCGTCCGTCCCGGGTCACGCCCTGGAAGCCCGGAACGACCACGATCTCGCCGCCGTCCACCGCAGTGGCCAGGGCGTCGCCGGGGATGGCCTCGATGCGGGCCTTGCCGTGGGCGTCGTCGGTCAGGATCGGCACCTGCCAGCCCATCATCGACCGGGCGCGAAAGCCCATGTTCCGGAGCGTCAGGGCCAGCAGTCCCGCCGTCACCTGCTCGCCCGAGGCCACGACCACGTCGTATTCGTCGTCGGTCAGGAGGATGCCCGCGCCGGGCGGTCCGGCCCCGTCCGTCCACGCCACCAGCTCATTGGTCTTGCCCGCCATGGCCGAGACGACGACGGCCACGCCATGGCCGGCGCGGACCTCGGCCGCCACGATGCGGGCGGCGCGGCGGATGCGCTCCAGATCGCCCATGGAGGTACCGCCGAACTTCATGACCAGCCGAGTGGCCGTCGTCGCCATGACTGGCATCCCCATTGTTCGCGGTGCTTCTAGCCAGTCCCCCAAGGCAAGACAACCTCCATTGACAACCTATTAAAGACTAAGTAACTATCAACAAACCAAGGAGGTCAAAATGGATCCGCACCAGATTGCCGCCGGCCATCCCACGATCTCGGACAAGATCCGCGCCTTGAACTCGGCGGGGTTCCCGCGAGCGGAGATCGCTCGTGTGGTGCAGCGCAGATATCAGCACGTCCGCAATGTGCTGGAGGCGGACCGGCAGAAAGAGTCGGCAAGTAGCGAGGCTCCTGCCACCCGGGCTGAGGTCGGCTCTGCGTCGCTTGTCAGGATGGAAGTTTTGCGGGACGGCTCGGTCGTTGTGCCCGCGGATATCCTGCGACATCTCGGTGTGCCACCGGGGGGCGTGGTTCTCGGCCACGTCGACGGTGAACAAGTTCGTTTGCTAAGCGGGCGGGCATCGTTGCGTCGCGCGCGCGAACTTGTGGCCAATCTGGTGACGCAGGGGTCCAGCATGGCGGACGAACTCGTTCGGGAACGACGTGAGGAAGCTCGGCGTGGCTGAAGCCGTTCTCGACGCCTCGGCCATTCTTGCGCTGTTGCAGGAGGAACGGGGCGCGGATCGCGTCGAGCCCTTGGTCGAGAACGCATTGGTCTGCTCTGTGAACCTGAGCGAAGTCTTGGCAAAGCTCGTCGACAAAGGCGCATCGCCAAGCCTCGCCACGACCATCGCCACCAGCCTGCCATTCCAGGTCGTCGACTTCGATCTCGACCTTGCGTGCAGAGCTGGACAACTTCGAGACACAACCCGAAAACAAGGACTTTCTCTTGGTGACCGGGCGTGTCTGGCCCTGGCGGAGAGAGAGGGTTTGCCCGCCCTGACGACCGACCGTGGCTGGTCGGAGATCGCTTCGAGGATCGCTGTCGATGTCATCCGCTGAAGGCCCCTCGATCGACCCCGCCGATGTCGCCCGCTTCTCGGCCCAGGCGGCGGAATGGTGGGATGCGCGCGGGCCCTTCGCGCCGCTGCACAAGTTCAACCCGGCCCGGCTCTCCTTCATCCGCGACCGGGCCGCCGCCCGCTTCGGCCGCGATCCGCGCGTCCTCTGCCCGTTCGACGGCTTGAGCCTGATCGACATCGGCTGCGGCGGGGGTCTGGTCGCCGAGCCGATGCGGCGGATGGGGTTCGCCGTCACCGCCGTCGACGCCTCGTCCGAGAACATCGGCACCGCCCGGGCCCACGCCGAACAGATGGGATTGGACATCGCCTACCGCGCGGCGACGGTCGAACAGATGGAGGCCGAGGGCGCGGGCCCGTTCGACGTCGTCCTCGTGCTCGAGATCATCGAGCATGTCGCCGATCCTGAGGCCTTCATCCGCGCCTGCTCGCGGCTGGTCGCGCCGGGCGGACTGATGATCGTGGCCACCCTGAACCGGACGCTGAAGTCGCTGGCGCTCGGCAAGGTCGCGGCCGAATACATCCTGCGCTGGGTGCCCGCCGGCACCCACGATTGGAACCAGTTCATCAAGCCCGACGAGATCCGCCGCATGCTGTCCGAGGAGCCGCTGGCCATCCACGGACCCTTCGGCCTGGCCTATGATCCGCTTTCGGATCGCTGGTCGGAGAGCACCGACGCGGACGTCAACTTCATGATGGTCGCCGAACGTCCCTGATCGCCGTCAGGCGCCGACGAACCCGGAAAGTACGGCTGGATCAGGGGGTCGCGGTCGCCGGTCGCGAGGCGCGGGCGACGAACAGCCGTCCTCGCTCGGCCAGCAGGACGAACCCCAGGGCGATCAGCCCGCAGACGGTGATGCCGATGGCCATGGGGGCCACCGTGCCATCGAACTGCTGACCGATGAACAGGCCGGTCAGCGACCCGAAGACGGTCGAGATGAAGCCCTGGGCCGAGGAGGCGGTCCCGGCGATATGGCCCATCGGCTCCATGGCCATCGCGCCGAAATTGCCCACCAGAAAGCCGAAGCAGAACATCGTCAAACCTTGGAGGACGGCAAAGGTCCAGATCGTCTCGTGGCCCGACAGCGCGACCGCTGCGTGGAGGGCAGCGAAGCCGATGAAGCCCAATAGAGCAGTATGACCGATCATCCGCGAGCCCAGCCGTTCGACCAGCCTGGCATTGGTGATGGCCGCGACCGCGATCCCTGATGCGATCACCGCAAACACACCCCCGAAAAGCTCTGGGGCTTCGAACACGTCGTAGAAGATCTGCTGCGAGGAGTTGATGAAGGCGAACAGGGCCCCGGTGATCGCCGTCATGGCCAGGGTGTAGCCGATGGACAGCCGGTTGGTCAGGGCCTCGCCGAACGCCCGCGCGATCCGTCCGGCCTCGACCGGCTGGCGGTTCTCGGGATGAAGCGTCTCGGGCAGGCGGATGAAGATCCAGACGATCAGGGCGGCCCCGGCGACGGCCAGCAGACCGAAGATCGCCTCCCATGGGGCCAGCGCCAGGATGCCCTGGCCCACCGTCGGCGCGATGATCGGGACGCCCAGGAAGACGAGGAAGCTCAACGACATCACCCGCGCCATGGGGCGGCCCGAATATCGGTCTCTGACGATGGAGACGGCCAGCACGCGGGTCGCCGCCGTCCCCATGCCCTGACCGACGCGGGCCAGGATCAGGGTCTCGAAGCTGGGGGCCAGCATGGCGATGGCGCTGAACACGACGAAGATGCCCAGCCCCGCCAGGATCAGCGGCTTGCGCCCATAGCGATCCGCCAGCGGGCCATAGACGATCTGCAGCGCGCCGAAGCCCAGCAGATAGGCGGTGATGACCCACTGACGGCTGTTCTCGTTCGCGACCCCCAGGGCCTCGCCGATCTGGGGCAGGGCCGGCAGCATGATGTCGATCGACAGGGCGTTGATCGCCATCATCGAGGCGATCAGGCAGACGAACTCGGGAAACCCCGGCCCCCTGACGGCGGGAGAAGATGCGGCGTCGGGGGAGGTCATTCAGGCCAAATGAGCCCGGTCCGCACGTCGCGCAACCGTTCGGCCGTCACATATTGCAACTGCGAAGACCGGCGCGGGGAGTCAGGGCGTGAACTGGATCGTCCGGGCGAACTGAAAGGCTTCCGGCACCGGATCGACCTCGGCCTCATCCATCAGAGCGATCGCGGCCTCTCCGAACCCCATGCCGGGATGGGTTTCGGCCAGGACGAAACAACCCTCGACCCGACCCTGCGGCGTGGCGGCGCATTCCAGGGTCACGGCCACGCCCTGAAGCAAGGGAGCCGAGGCGACCGGCGTCGGTTCCGGAGCGAGCGTCGGCGGCATGATCAGCCCGATGGCGGGAGACGAGGCGAGGGCGGCAGAGAAGATGAGTGACAGCATGACATTGGACCTGGGTTGCCCCTTTCCAATGTCTTGATGGCGCTTGCGTTCCGGTCGTCGCCGAACGCCGTGCGTGGTGCCCCCGGTCGGACTCGAACCGACACTCCTTGCGGAACCGGATTTTGAGAGGCCGGTTATGCCCTATCCTAACTTTATCCGGCGGTATCCGATTGTACGATAACCGATTGTAAGAACTAGCGTTTTCTGCCCATCCAATCATCCATACCTGACCGGATATACGCTACGGTTGGCTTTCTGGCTGCACCTATGCTGCACCTGAAACCGACCTCAACGGAGGTTAGGAATGCCCAAAATCAAGCTCACAAAGACCGCTGCCGACGCTGCTACGGCCGGCAAGGAACCCTACGAACTTCGCGACACGATGATACCGGGCTTCCTGCTAAAGGTCACGCCGACCGGTCGCAAAATTTTCATGGTGGCCTACGTCGCGGCCAACGGCCAGCGGCGGAAGCCCGCGATCGGCCGCTTCGGCGAGATCACCGTCGAACAGGCTCGATCCATTGCCCAGGACTGGCTTGCCGATGTGCGCAAGGGCAATGACCCCAGCGCCGAGCGAAGCGCCGCTCGCCAGGCGCCGACGGTCAAGGAGTTATTCGACCGCTTTATGGAGGACTACTCCGAGAGCCGAAACAAGCCATCGACCGTCAAATCCAACCGAGGCTACGGCAAGCTCTACATCGTCCCCCATCTCGGCCAGATGAAGGCGCCCGACGTCACGCGCGCCGACATCGCGAACCTGATGAAGAAAATGTCGAAGACGCCGACGAACGCCAACCGCGTCCTCGCCGCTGTCCGCAAGATGTTCAACATGGCGGAGGTCTGGGGCATGCGCACCGATGGTTCAAACCCCTGCCGTCATATCCCGAAATTTCCGGAACGTGGAAAGACCCGGCTGATAACCGATGCCGAGTTGAAGCGGCTCTACGCCTATCTCGATAAAGCCGAGACCGAAGGTCTGGAGCATCCCTTCATCCTCCTCGCCGTCCGGCTCCAGTTCGAGTTCGCCGCGCGCATGTCGGAGATCCTGCAACTCGAATGGGCATGGGTCGATCTGGACAACCGCCGTATCGAATGGCCCGACAGCAAGACCGGCGGGATGTCCAAGCCGATGAGCGCCGAGGCAGTCCGATTGTTCGAGACCGCGCCGCGGTTCGAAGTCTCGCCCTTCGTCTGCCCTTCGATCTTCGACCCGAACCTGCCGATGTCGAAGCACACCTATTATCTGGGCTGGAAGCGCGTCCTTGAGCGGGCCGGCGTGCCGCACATCGGCACGCACGGTATCCGCCACCGTTCTGCCACCGACATCGCTAATTCTGGGGTGCCGGTGAAGGTCGGCATGGCGCTGACCGCTCACAAGACCGTCACGATGTTCATGCGCTACGTCCATACCGAGGACGATCCGATACGGGCGGCCGCCGAGACCGTGGCGCAGCGGCGGCAAAACCTGATCGGAGGGACACAGCCTTCCGCTCCCGCGCCGCTCCCAGAGCCGGTCGTCGCGCCGCCCAGCATCGCCCCCGAACCTGCCGACAGCGCATCCGCCGCCACCGACGCTCCGCCGCCTGGCCTCGAAGACGAGAAATACCCGTCCCGCACCAAGCTTGGGAACTATCGGCCCTTCCGTCATCGCGGCGGCGACAACCGGGCCGTCCCTCCCGGCACCAAGCGCGCAGCGACGCAGGAGGCGACCAATGCGTGAGGCGGCAAAGCAACAGCGGCGATGGCCGACGCCCGACATCCTGCGTCGCGCCCAGTTCGTCGAAGATGCGGGAGCGATCCGCTTCGTCGATACAGAAGCGGCAGCCCGTTACCTCGCTTTGGAGGCCCACACCCTCGAATGCTACCGCTCCCTGGGGGGCGGCCCCATCTTCCACAAGTTCGGGAAATGGGTCCGCTATGCGGTCGATGACCTCGATGCGTGGGCGGAAAGTTGCCGCCGTGTGACGACTACCTCGCCCGCCGCGCCGCGCATCCTTCCCGTTGACTTTACATAGCTTGGAGGCTATATGACTTGGGAAATCAGATTGCATTCGGCCTTTGAGGACGAGATTCTGGCCTTCGAGCGTGAGGTCCGGGTCGCACTGGTCGCCGCCGCCAAGCTGCTAGCCGATCTCGGCCCGCAGCTCGGTCGACCACATGTCGATACGCTCAAGGGTTCGAAGCACGCCAATATGAAAGAGCTACGCTTCGAAGCAGCCGATGGTGAATGGCGTGCAGCCTTTGCCTTCGACCCTGAGAGGCGGGCAATTGTGCTGGTGGCCGGCGACAAGTCAGGCGGTAGCCAGAAACGTTTCTATAGGCAGCTAATCGCCAAAGCGGATTTCAGGTTTTCCGAGCATGTGGAAAGCTTGAAATCCGGAAAGAAGGAAAAGTGAAATGGCCCGGAGCCTGAACGAAATCATCGCTGAACTCCCCTTGGAAGAACAAGCGGAGATCGAGGCGCGCTATCAGGAATTGAAGCAGGAGGTCGAGAGCCTGCGCGAATTGCGCCAGATCGCGGGAAAGGCTCAGGCCGAGATCGCCACCACGCTGCATATCAAACAGCCGTCCGTGTCGAAGATCGAGAAACAGGCGGACATGTATCTGTCCACCCTGCGCAGCTATGTCGAGGCGGTCGGCGGCAAGCTGGAACTGGTCGTGAAACTGCCTGACCGTCCTGCCTTGCACCTGCATCAGCTTGGCGAAGTTCTGGATACGCCGTCGCCGGTGGCCCGTCGGTCATCCTTTGCGGGTGCTCGAAAGCGTCCTGTCAAATTGGTTGGCTGACACAAACTGGATGTTGGGGGGGAAGCCTTCCCCCTGGCCGCCGCCATGGCCGCCGGCGCACGCTCTTCAGCGGGGAGACCCCGCAACGCCCCCTGAGAGTGAGAGTTTGGCCGGTTTGGCCGTGACGGGTTTCAGGGTCGAGAGAGAGGCTCCCGGCCAGCCTGTCGCGGAGACCCGCGATGCCCACTTCCCGTTCTCGTCCTGGCGTTCGAACCGACCGCGCCGGCCTCTACGAGGAAATCACCTGCAAGATCATCGGCGAACTCGAGGCCGGGAGACTGCCCTGGGTCCAGCCCTGGGGGTCGTGCGGCGTGTCCGCGCCGCCGGCGATGCCTAGGAACGCCGCCACCGGACGCGTCTACTCCGGCATCAATGTGCTGATCCTGTGGGGCGCGGTCGTTCAGAATGGTTTTCCCGGCCAGACCTGGCTCACCTTCCGTCAGGCCCTCTCTGTCGGCGGCGCCGTGCGCAAGGGCGAGCGCGGCACGACGGTCGTCTATGCCGATCTCTTCATCCCCGACGATGAGCGCCGACGTTCGCATGATACCGGTGAAGCGGCCCAGGCCATCTCCTTCCTGAAACGCTTCACGGTGTTCAACGCCGCCCAGTGCGACGGCCTGCCGGAGGATATCGCCGTCACTCCTCCGCCGATCCCGGACGGATTGATCCTGCCCGAGGTCGAGACCCTGATCCGCCGTAGCGGCGCAGACCTTCGCATCGGCGGCGACATGGCCTTTTACGCGCCGGGTCCGGACTACGTCCAGGTTCCGCGACCGGAAGCCTATTTCGAGCCGATCGACTGGCACCGCACGGTGCTGCATGAACTGGGGCACTGGTCGGGCGCTCGGCACAGACTGGCGAGAGACCTGTCCGGCGGGTTCGGGTCCAAGGCCTATGCCCGCGAGGAGCTGGTCGCCGAGATGACCGCCGCCTTCACCTGCATCACGCTCGGCGTCACCCCGACGGTCCGCCATGCCGACTACATCGGGGCTTGGCTCGACCTCCTGCGCGAGGACAACCGTGCCGTGGTTCGAGCCGCCGGCGGCGCCTCCAGGGCGGCGGACTTCCTTCTCGCCTTTCGGCCCGACGCCGTCGCGGCGGCCGCGGACGAGCCTGAAGCGGTGTGAGCCGCCGATACGGCTTTGTGCCTTTCCGGCTGTCCGGGTCCGAGGTCACCGCCGAGAGGAAGAGGGCCGCTGGCGCTTCGTGACGGGTGAGGGTCGAGAGAGAGTCTCCCGGCCGCCCGTCATGGAGACTGACCATGACCCCCGATACCAAGACCAATGTGCAGAAAATCGTCCTGTCCTCGTCGCGGGACATTCCGTTCAACAAGCTGATCCTGTCCCAGTCCAACGTCCGCAAGATCAAGGCCGGCGTCTCGATTGAGGAACTGGCCCAGGACATCGCCCATCGCACCCTGTTGCAGAGCATCACGGTCAGGGCGGTGTGCGACGTCGATGGCGCCCCGACCGGGATGTTCGAGATCCCGGCCGGCGGCCGCCGCTACCGGGCGCTGGAACTACTGGTCAGGCAGAAGCGCCTGTCCAAAACCGCGCCTGTGCCCTGTGTGGTTCGCGAGGGCGGGATCGCCGAGGAGGACAGCCTGGCCGAGAACGTCCAGCGCGCGCCTCTGCATCCGCTCGACCAGTTCCGGGCCTTCCTGACCCTGCGCGAGAAAGGCCAGTCCGAGGAGGAGATCGCCGCCGCCTTCTTCGTCCCCGTCGCCGTGGTCAAGCAGCGGCTGCGTCTGGCCTCGGTCTCGCCCCGGCTCCTGGAGGTCTATGCCGACGACGGCATGACGCTGGACCAGTTGATGGCCTTCACCGTCAACGCCGATCACGAACGCCAGGAACAGGTGTTCGAGCGGCTGGCCCAGTCCTATTCCAAGGAGCCGCATGCCATCCGTCGGATGCTGACCGAGGGCGCGGCACGGGCGTCGGACAAGCGCGCCCAGTTCGTCGGTCTCGACGTCTATGAAGGGGCGGGCGGGACGATCCTGCGCGACCTGTTCCAGGGCGACGATGGCGGCTGGCTCCAGGACGTTGGCCTGCTCGACCGACTGGTCGCCGAACGGCTTGAACGCCAGGCCGAAGCCATTCGGGCCGAGGGCTGGAAATGGATCGAGGTCGCACCGGACTTCGCCTATGGCCATACCTATGGCCTGCGCCAGCTTCGGGGTGATCAGCCCCAGTTGAGCCAGGAGGAACAGGCGAGCCGTGACGCGCTCCAGGCCGAGTTCGACGCCATCGAGGCGACCTATGCCGTCGATGAGACCTTCCCGGAGGACGTCGATCAGCGTCTCAGCGAGATCGAGACCGCCATCGCCGCCCTTGATGGTCGACCGGTCGTCTTCGAGGAAGACGAGGTTGGGCGGGCCGGGGCGTTCGTCAGCATCGACGGGTCAGGCGACCTCCGCATCGATCGCGGCTATGTCCGGCCCGAGGACGAACAGCCGATCGAGCCCGAGGCGGAGGATGAGGATGAGACCCATCCGACGTCCGCAGGATCGGTGGCGGCTCGAACGGAGCACGATGACGGTGTGGCGCTCAGTCCCGACGACACGCTTGAGCCGGAAGAGGACGATGGCCTCAAACCCATCCCCGAACGGTTGATGGCCGAACTGACGGCACACCGGACGCTCGCCCTGCGTCATGCCGTCGGTCAGGATCCGGGCGTCGCCTTCCACGCGGTGCTACATGCCCTGTCCCTGAAAGTCTTCTATCGTTACGCCATCGATACCTGCCTTGAGCTTGATCTGAAGAGCGCGGGCTTCGCCGCCCAGGCGCCGGGGCTGAACGACACGGCCCTGGCCCACGCGATGGAGGATCGCCATCAAGCCTGGATCGCGGCCCTTCCGAAGGAACCGGCGGACCTGTGGGACGCGCTGGCGGAGTTCGACGGGGACAGCCAGAGCGCGCTGCTGGCCCATTGCGTCTCGTTGTCGGTCAACGCCGTCTATGAGGTCTACAACCGCCGTCCCCGCGCGCTCACGCACGCGGATCGCCTGGCGCGCGCGGTCGATCTGGACATGGTGGCGGCCGGCTGGACCCCCACGGTCGAGACCTATCTCGGGCGGGTGACCAAGGCGCGCATTCTGAATGCCGTGCGGGAGGCGAGGGGCGATCGCGCCGCCCAGCTGATCGACCATCTCAAGAAGACCGAGATGGCCGAGAAGGCCCAGGAGCTGCTGGCCGGTTCCGGCTGGTTGCCAGAGCCGCTGCGAACCCAGGGCGTGGAGACCTTGGCGGAACCACCGGCCGAGACCGCCGAGACCCAAGCTGAACCGACGTTCGAGACCGACGAACTCGCCTCGACCGAGGACGAGCCCGATCCCGAGCCGGACTTCGCCGCGGCCATCGCCGCCGAGTGATCGCGAACGCCCGGGGCGGCTTTTGCTGCCCCGGGCGACTTCCCACCATCAGTTTTGGAGAATTCGCCATGAGCGATCCAGCAATGACGCCTGCCGTGGACGCGGGCTTCCCGGATTTCCTCGCCAAATCGCGCGAACGCGAACGCCTTGAGGCCGAGTGCCTGCCCGCCAACAAAACCGCCTTGTTCGATGCCCTGGTTTCGGCGGGCATCACCAAGGTCGTCGTCGCTTTCGACGGCTATGGCGATTCCGGCCAGATCGAATCCATCGACGCCAGCAGCGGTCATGACGTCGCCCCCATCCCCGCGTTGAGCATGACCCTGTCGGAACCGGCATGGGACGGCTCCGGCATCTCGGTGAGCGAGGTCTCGGTGCGAGGCGCGGTCGAGCACCTCGCTTATCGGCTGCTTCAAACGGTGGCGTCTGGTTGGGAGAACAACGACGGCGCCTATGGCGACTTCACCTTCGACGTCGCGGAACGGACGATCAGCCTCGACTATAACGAGCGCATGACCACCTCCGAATACGCCTGCTTCGACTGGTAGGAGGCGATCATGGGACATTGCTATCATCACGCCTTGTCGTCGGTCCACAAATGGGGCGGCGCTCCGGAGGACTATCTGGCGCTCCACCAGTGGTTCGACGAGCCGTCGAAACTGATCGTCGCGGATTTCCGACACCGCGCCTTGCGCCACCACGCCGAAGGCATCTTCATGCTGGAGCGGTTTTTCGGACCCGTCCTCACAATCTCGACGGGTCGGGTCGTGCCCGTCCGCATGATCGGCGAACAGCATGTGCGCGAGGATCTCGGGTTCATTCCCAGCTTCGCGGACTGGGTGCGGTCGATCCGGCCGGAGCCCTGGATGGGTCGCGCGCAGCCGATCCATCGCGACGTCGATCCCTTCGCGGTGACAACACCCGCGCAGTCGGCGGGAAACGACGGCGAAACGGTCGTGGCGACCATCGCCCCGCAGGCCGATGATCCCGATGTCGCGGCCCACTCCCTGTCCCCCGCGATGGGATGACCGACCGATCCTCCCTTGGGTCCGCCAGCGATGGCGGGCCCATTCTTGTTTCACGGACCATGAGATGCCCGAACCCGCATCGGACCTGGCCCGCCGTCTCGCCGATCAGGCCGAGGCGGTGTGCCGTCACTATCTCTCCAAGGGCCGTCGCGAAGGTCGCTACTGGCTGGTCGGCGACACCGGCAATACGCCGGGCCGCAGCCTCTATGTCCGGCTTCATGGCGTGGACGCCAGCAAAGGCGCAGCCGGCAAATGGACCGATGCTGCGACCGGCGACCACGGCGATCTGCTCGACCTGATCGCGGCCAACAAATGCCTGACCACGCTGCGCGAGACCCTCGACGAGGCCCGCCTGTTCCTGTCACTGCCGAAACCGGAACCCTCCGAGCCCAACCGACGCGAGCCGTCTGCGCTGACCGGTTCGCCCGAAGCCGCACGTCGGCTGCTCAAAATCGCAAAGCCGATCACGGGCACAGTCGCACAGACGTATCTGCGACAACGCGGAATCACGGATTTACGAAACTGCGACGCCCTCCGCTTCCATCCGCGCTGCTGGTATCGCGGCGATGACGACGATGCCTGCGATAGGGCCAGAGACGCCTGGCCGGCGTTGATCGCCGCCGTCACCGATCTCGACTGCGCCGTCACAGGCGCGCACCGGACGTGGCTCGATCTGTCGGGTCAAGACAAGGCCCCGGTCTCGACGCCGAGGCGAGCCATGGGTCATCTCCTGGGTCACGGCGTCCGGTTCGGTCGCGCCTGCGATGTGATGGTCGCGGGCGAGGGCATAGAGACGATGCTGTCGCTCCGCCAGGTTCTGATCGACATGCCGATGGTCGCAGCCCTATCGGCCAGCCATCTGGCCGCCCTCATCCTGCCGACGACCCTTCGTCGCCTCTATGTCGCCCGCGACGATGATCCAGCCGGTGACCGGGCGATGCGGTCCTTGACCGAGCGAGCGACGATCGTCGGGATCGAGGTGCTTTCGCTGGAACCGTCGATGGGCGACTTCAACGACGACCTGCGGCAACTGGGACGACAGGCCGTCACGAACAGGCTGCGGGTTCAACTGGCGCCCGACGATGTCGCGCGGTTCTGGCATCCAGCATCGAACGGCGGTCTGTGCTGACCCGGCTTCGACCCGGATCGCAAGCGGCATAAGCGCCTTCCGGTTCGGATGCCCGCCCACGGCCTTCTGAGAGGGCGATCGGACCGGAGGCGGCCCGGTCAGGCAACGGCTTGGCGGGCCATTTTCCGCCGGCGGGTCGAGACCCCGCCTTTGCATCGCGATCCAAAATGGCCCGCCGGCGCTGTCCTTCGCTGTGCTGCGGCCGCTGGGCTGCGCCCGCGGTGCCGGTCCGGTCCGCCTCCGGTCTTCGTCGCCTGCGAAGGTCGCGATGGGCGCGGCCGCGAAACGGAGACCAGACGCCATGACAACCGATCCTGACTTCGAACCCTTCCATGCACAGTCCGCGACATCCTCACTGCTGGACGAACTCCAACTCTATGGACACCGCCCCTTCCAGGATGAACCCGACCGCCGCCCCCTGCCCGAGGAACCCCAGGTCCGGGGCGCCGTCGTCGATATCTTCGACGCCCTGGCCTCGACGTTACAGGACACCAGGCTGGAACCCGATCTGGACGATCTGCTCTGGGGAACGGTCAATCTCTTTCACCGCGCCGCGGACCGGATCGAGCGCGAACTTGACGACAATGAGCAGGCTCAGAAGCGCAGCCAACGCGAGCAGGACGGCTCAGAGGTAAAATCCGTCGAACTGGAGACGCTGCTGAACGAGGGTCTGACCCTGATCGAACGCCGCAATGTCTTGGAGTTCATGCGTGACCGCGCCGCCGAACAGTACGAGGTCCACCTTCGCTCACCTTGGCGTCCTCGCGTCGGTTCGATGGTCAACCGCAAGGCCCTGACCTCGGCGATGATCGACAGCCGCGACTTCCTGTCCGCCCGTAGACGCGCAGAGACCGAGGTGATGGTTCCAGCCGGGGCCAAGGTCGCCTTCACCGGCGGCATGGACTGCAACGACCATCAGGCCATCTGGGCTGCGCTCGACCGGGTCCACGCCAAACACCCCGACATGGTGCTGCTGCATGGTGGATCGCCGAAGGGCGCCGAACGCATCGCCGCCTGTTGGGCCGACAATCGCAAGGTCACGCAAATGGCCTTCAAGCCTGACTGGACCCGTTACGCCAAGGCGGCGCCGTTCAAGCGAAACGACCAGCTACTCGACGTGCTGCCGATCGGGGTCGTGGTGTTCCCGGGCTCGGGGATCTCCGACAGCCTGGCCGACAAGGCCAGGAAGCTGGGCATTCCGTTGTTCGACTTCAGGAAGGCGGGCGGGGCGTGAGCGCCGCAGTTCCTGACGGGCGCTTAGCCGCACTGAGGGCATAGCAAGGGCGCGAGGAAGGCTCCGGCGTCCGCCTGGACTTGGCGGGCGACCAAACGTGCCGAGGGTCTCCGCGCAGCACTATATCGACATTGCGTTTAGCCTGGACCTGGAGCGCGCCGGCGTCTCGCTGTACGGGGGCGTCAACAACGTCCTTGACAATGATCCCCCGACCCTTGGCAGCTCACAGCAGCAGGCGAACACCTACCCCTCGACTTATGACGCGCTGGGGCCGGAGTTTTTCCTGGGAGCGCGCGTGCGGTTCTGACCTGCCTCCCGCCGGAGCTGAAGATGAGCGGCAAGACCCCCGGGCCTTCACAATGAACGAGGGCCGGCGGTGGGCAGGCGGGGAGCCCCGCCGCTTGCATGGCCGCTGACGGTTTCGTCTCCGCGCGGACTCCTGTAGTCGGTACTAGGGAGATAGCGGTCGGGATGCGGAACGAGATGGATGAGCGCAAGACCATTGTCGCCATCTTGCGCGGGTTGGCGGTGACGCTCTGCCTGCTGGGCGCGTCGCCCGCTGTTGCGCAGACCGGGGACACGGCCCTGCGCGTGATGACCTTCAATGTGCGCCTGCCCGTCCCCCAGGACGGCGACAATGCATGGGAAAGGCGACAGGCCGTATTCATAGAGACCATCGCGGACGCGCAACCCGACATCATCGGCATGCAGGAGTTGTACCAGCGCCAGGCCGACCATGTGATCGAACATCTTCCCGACTACGCCTGGTTCGGCATCGACCGGCGCGGCGGTCATGGTGATGAACATGTGGGAATCTTCTACCGGCGCGACCGACTCCATCTCCTCGATTCCGGCGATTTCTGGCTTTCGGAGACCCCCGAAGTCGCGGGCAGTATCACTTGGGGAAATCTGTTCCCGCGGCATGTGAGCTGGGGACTGTTTGAGGACAAGGTGGCCGGCCGGCGATTCCATGTGTTGAATACCCATTTTCCCTACCGGGCGGAAGATGGGGAGGCGCGGCTGAGCGCGGCCCGGCTCATCGCGGCTTGGATCGCCCAACTCCCGGCGAATGAGCCAGTGGTGTTGCTTGGCGATTTCAACGTGACGCCGGATGGTCCGGTTCACGCGCTGTTCTCCGGGGAACTCACCGATGCCCGTCTCGCGGCGCGAACGACCAGTGGCCCCGACGGCACGTTCCACAATTTCACCGGCACGGCCGATCGTCGGATCGACTGGATACTGGTGCGCGGTTTTCGCCCCCAAGGCGTCCGCACTGTCACGACCCACCGGGACGGCCGGTACCCGTCCGACCATTTTCCCGTGTTCGCGGACCTGGTGTTTGATCCTGCCCCGACGGCCCGCACGCACCAGGACGCTCCCTGCCCGGGGAGCCCAGGGCCGCTGGAACACTCGCCCGGTTGCCGACGGCCTTGAACCGGCCCGGCTAAGGAACCCGGCGCATCAACATCAGGATCGCGGATGCGAGAACGGCGGCGCCGCTGGCCGCGGCGAAGACCGACGACAGGGAAAAGCCGACGCTCAGGAGCGCGACGGCGCAGGCCGGCGCCAGACCCTGGGGCAGGGCGACGGCCATATTCATGACGCCGAGATCCCGGCCGGACTTTTGCGGATCAGGCAGAATCTGTGCGGTCATGGCCGCGACCGCCGTTGCGTGCAGGCCATGGCCAACTCCGAACAGCAGTTGGGCGATCAGGGGTCCAGGCCACGTCGGCCAGCTTACGAAGAGCGCCAGCGCAACCGCCATGCCCGCGCCGCCCGCGAACACGAAGGCGCGCCTGCGCCGCAGGCGATCGGAGAGGATACCGCCCACGAAGCCGCTTGCTGCGGCCGCCAGGGTTGAGGCAATCAGCAACGCGCCGAACACCTGAGCGACGGACCAGCCCTCCGGCGCCGACCTCGCCGGCTGCGCCTGCAGAAAGAAGAACAGGTAGAGGGTGTTGATCGCCACCGCGCTTTCGAGCAGCAGGCGCGCGCTGAACGCCAGTCTGAACGTATGATTCTTCAGGGCGACGAACGAGAGGCGAAACGGCTCCGGGACCCGGTGCAGAACGCATGGTTCCCTCAAGGTGAGAGCGAAGGGCAACACCAGAACCGCCGCCGCCGCGATCACGACGGCGAACTGGGCGGTGGCGGAGCCGGAAAGCCGGCTGACCACCAGCGCCGTGAACAGGTTGGCGATCGGCAGGGCGACCCCCGTCCAGGCGCAGACCAGCCCTTTCTGGTTGTCCGGCACCATGTCCGGCACCAACGCCATCAGCGGCGCATACAAGGCGTTGACCGCAAGCTGGAACGCCACCACCCCGATAGCAAGTTGGAACGGGTCGCGCGCCAAGCCGATCAAGGCGAGCGCGAGCGCCGCCGCGGCAAACCCCACCAGAATCCACGGACGCCGCCGGCCCAGGCGGCTTTTCGTGCCATCGCTGAGGGCACCGAACAGCAGATTGGCCCCAGCGGCGGTCAGGCCTCCGAGCATGGCGGCCTGGCCCAGAAGCAGGGCCTTGTCGGCGCCGCCAATCTGTTCGGCCTTTTCAGGAAGCAGCAGGGTCAGCAGCGGAATGAAGCAGATGAAGGTGCCGGCCTGCGCGGCCCCGTAGCCCAGAACAAAGCCGGGGGAGCGTCGCGTCGTCATGGGGTCTTCGGCGACGGAGTCGATCATGGCGGCATATGACGTCAACAGAGCGGCGGCGTCGATCTATTGAAACAAGCGGCGCGCACGGCCATCGTCTCGCGCGACCCTTGTCGGAGTGATCTGCACCGTGACGCTGAAGAAGCCTACGATCGACGATGTAGCCGGCCTTGCCGGTGTTGCGCGCACGACCGTGTCTCGTGTTTTGAACGGAGGTCCCAACGTCCGCGACGAGGTTCGTCAGCGCGTCCTCAAGGCGGTGGAGGCGTTGAATTTTCGGGTGAATCCCCAGGCGCGCTCCCTGGCGGGGGGCGGTAGCCGCATGCTGGCGCTTGTCTTCGCGTCGGACCTGGATACGGAACCGAACTCCTTTTACACCTCGGCCCTGGAACTCGGCGCCCTTCGCGGCTGTCTGGCCCTGGGCTATCAGCTGCTGACACGCCATGTGGCGCAGCAAAGTCCGGATCGTCGACGGCTGGTTCTCGATCTGATCGCCTCGCACAAATGTCAGGGCATAATCCTCACGCCGCCCTTCGCAGACGATGTGACCCTCATCGAAGACGTTCGACGGCTAGGGAGCCATGTGGTGACGATCTCGCCGGGCGGCTCGGGACGGGACGTCGCGGATGGCGTCGGCATCGACGACGAGGCCGGCGGCTACGACATCGCTCGCCATCTGTTGAGCCTGGGTCATCGGCGTTTCGCCTTCATGAGCGGGATAGAGGGGCACCTTTCAGCCGCTCGACGGCGAGACGGCCTCAGTCGCGCGCTTCTGGAAGGGGGCCTGAAACCAGACGGCGTCGAAATTTTGCAGGGCGATTTCACCTTTCGATCCGGCGGAATCCTGACCGCGCGACTTCTGGACGGCCCGTCGCCTCCGACGGCCTTGATCTGCGCGAATGACGACATGGCCGCCGGCGCTCTGTCGATCTCTCATGGGCGGGGTTTAGACGTGCCTGGCGACCTGTCGATCACTGGCTTCGATGATACGCCGGTGTCGGCGATCGTCTGGCCGCCGTTGACGACGGTCCATCAGCCTCTGAAGGACATGGCCCATGACGCCGTTGTTGCGCTGGTTGAACGGTTGAATGGATCAGCCGGAGGCTGGCGATTCCAGACCCTGTCTCATGCGGTCGTCCAACGCGAGTCCACCGGACGCCCGGCGCCGAAGCGCGCTACGGCGACCGCTTGACAAGGCGCGCTCGCCCTAGCCTATTGGAAGCGCTTCCATTGAAGGGTGGGTGATCGCCGATAGAGCCGCGGGCAGGAAAGACGATCGACCTCATCAAGCGAAAGGCGTGAGAGAGTTGCTTGAAAATCTTCGAAACATCATGAGGATGAGGCGACTGGCCGCTCTGGCTGCGCCGCTTGTGATGCTGGCTGTTTCGGCCTGCGCCACGGCCAGAGGCCCGCAAGAGTTCGCGGCCCGGGCGTGGGTCACCTCCGGCGACCGCAGTCAGATGTTGGGCGAACAGACCCCGTTGCCGTTCACGACGGAGGGGTCTCCAGACCGTCCGGTCATCGCCGTGGACGTGACGCAACGTTTTCAGCGCATGGTCGGCTTCGGCGCGGCGATCACGGATGCTTCCGCCTGGCTGATCCAGACCAGGATGTCGGCGACCCAGCGCGACGCCCTCATGCGAGAGTTGTTCGGACGGGACAACGAGGCCCTCGGCTTCAGCTTCGCCCGCGTCACCATTGGAGCCTCGGACTTCTCGCTGGATCATTACAGTCTGGCGGACGTTGCCGATCCGAGCCTGCGGAGCTTCTCGACCCGCAGGATGGAGGAGTTCGTATTCCCGACCGTCCGGCAGGCCCTGGCCGTGAACCCCGATCTCGCAATCATGGCCACGCCCTGGAGCGCGCCGGGCTGGATGAAGACCACCGGCTCGATGATCCAGGGCGAGCTGAAGCTGGAGTTCTATGCGACCTACGCCGACTATCTGCGGCGCTACATCCTGGCGGCGGCGGCCCACGGCGTACCGACGGACTACCTCAGCATCCAGAACGAGCCCGATTTCGAACCGGACAGCTATCCCGGCATGCGTTGGGGTCCGGACGGGCGCGCGATGTTCATCGGCGACGACCTCGGTCCGCTTCTCCGGGCCGAGGGGATTGAAACGAAGATCCTGGATTGGGACCACAACTGGGATCAGCCGGAGCAACCGCTGACGGTCCTTTCAGATCCCGATGCGCGGGCGTTCGTGGCCGGCGTGGCCTGGCACTGCTACGCTGGCGACGTCGCCGCCCAAATCCGGGTTCATGAAGCCCATCCTGACGTGGCGGTCTTCTTTACCGAATGCTCCGGCGGCGAGTGGGCATCCGACTTCTCCGACAGCTTTTCCTGGATGATGAAGAATCTCATCATCGGATCGACCAACGGGTGGGCGCGTGGCGTGCTGATGTGGAACCTGGCCCTTGACGAAACTCACGGACCGCACGCCGGCGGTTGCGGTGACTGTCGCGGCGTGGTGACGATCGACAGTCGCACCGGGGCAGTGCGGCGGAACCAAGAGTACTATGCCTTCGGCCACGCCAGTCGCTTCGTGCTGCCCGGAGCGGAAAGGGTCGGCTTGACCCTGCCGGACGGCCTGCGGGGCGTCGCGTTTCGCAATCCGGACGGCGAGCGCGTTCTGATTGTCCTAAACGAGGACTCGGCGCCCGTCTCTTTCCGCATTCAGGACGGTCGATGGCAAACGGCCGCCGACCTGCCGCCGAAGTCGGCCGCGACTTATGTCTGGCGCTCGCAGAGCGGCGATGTCTCTGACTATGCGATCCCGCCCGCGCGTCCGACATGATGCGGGCAGGTCTTTCCTTTCCGGATGAGGCGGCGTGGGCCGGGCAGTCAGGGAGAGGCGGGTCGTGACCTTCAATCCCACCCGGCGCGGATGCATCGCCCTGGGCCTGGCGTCCGCTAGCCTGCCGCCGTCGCTGGCGACCGCCCAACCGGCTCCCGATGCCGCGGCGTCGCGCGGCGCTGCGGCATCGGTGATCCTGGTCAACGCGGCCGCGCGTCCCGGTGTCGGTTTGTCCGGGGCCTGGCGCTATTCGATCGACCCCTATCGCGACGGCGCCGAGGGTTTTCACGGGGCCGCGGCGGGCAAGGGGCACCGCCGGTATGACGATGTCGACGTCGAGACCGAGATGCGGGACGACCCTTCGGCCCTCTATGAATACGACATGGCCCAATCCCCGACGGCGGACCTGCCGGGGGCCTGGATGGGGCACGACCCCCAGCTGCGCCACTACCAGGGCCTGATGTGGTACCGGCGCGACTTCGAGGCGCGCCGCGCCGGTTCGCGCCGCGCGCATCTCCGCATCGGGGCCGCCGACTACCGCACTGCCGTCTATCTCAACGGCGTTCACGTGGGCGACCACGAGGGCGGCCACACGCCGTTCGCTTTCGACGTCACCGCCCTGCTCCGGGACGGCTTGAACAGTGTGACGCTGGGCGTGGACTCGGTTCGCTCGCCCGCGAGTGTTCCGCCGCCCGTCACCGACTGGGAGACCTATGGCGGCGTCACGCGCGACATCGCCCTGATCGACACGCCCGCCACCTTCATCGACGACGCCTGGGTGCGGCTCGCACCCAACGGCAGGATCGTCGCGACCATCGTCCTGAATGGCCCTGATCGCGCCGGGCGGACCGTCCGTGTTCGTATCGGCGGGCCCGGCATGACGCTGGAGGGGCGGACTGACCAGAACGGCGAATGGACCGGATCGGGCCCGGCGCCGCGCGGCCTGGCGCTATGGTCTCCGGAGGCGCCGACCCTGCATGACGTCGACTTCGAGGCCGACGGCGACCGGTTGAGCGACCGCGTCGGCTTTCGGACCATCGCCGTGAGCGGCGAGGACATTCTGTTGAACGGTCACCCGGTCTTCCTGCGCGGCATCTGTCTGCACGAGGAGGAGTTCGGCCCCGATCCCGCCCGCATCATTACGCCCGAAGCGGCGCGGGCCCTGCTGAGCGAGGCCAAGACGGGCCTGAACTGCAACTTCGTCAGATTGGCCCACTATCCCCATTCGGAAATCATGACCCGGATAGCCGATGAACTCGGCCTTCTGGTCTGGAGCGAGGTCCCCGTCTACTGGCGCGTCGATTTCGCCAACGCCGGGACCTTGGCGACGGCGCGGGCGATGCTGGCGGACAACATCCGGAGAGATCGCAACCGGGCGTCGATCATCCTCTGGAGCGTCGGCAACGAGACCCCCGTCGGCGATGCCCGCAACGCCTTTCTGACGACCCTTGCCCGCGACGTGCGGGCTCTGGACGACAGTCGGCTCGTGACTGCCGCCCTGCTCACCGAACGCGACCGACGCAACGGCGTGACGGAGATCCGGATCAGCGATCCGCTGGTTGCCGAACTCGATGTGATGGCCGTCAACACCTACAACGGCTGGTATTCGGACGATCCCCTGGACGCGCTCCCCGCCATGCGTTGGCGTTCAGACTTCGCCAAGCCTCTGATTTTTTCGGAATTCGGCGCGGATGCTTCGGCAGGTTTCCGCGATCCGATGCGGTTGCGCAAGTTTTCCGAGGAGTTCCAGGCCGAATACTATCGCCAGACGCTGGCCATGGCTGAGTCAATCCCGTTTCTACGTGGCCTGTCGCCCTGGATACTCAAGGACTTCCGGTCGCCACGCCGCCAGCATCCGGTCTTTCAGAAAGGCTGGAACCGCAAGGGGCTGGTCACAGAGACCGGACGCCGCAAACAGGCCTTCGCGGTCCTGGCCGACCACTACGCCCGTCTGGCCGCTCTTGCACCGGCGGCTCCTGGCGACCCGGGTTTTCGGACGCCCAGAAGGCGTTCATTTTGAAGCAGGCGCGGACGGTGTGCCGGTGGCGGAGTTCTGCCGGCGGGCCGGGATCAGTCAGGCGACGTACTTTAATTGGAAGAAGAAGAAGTACGACGGCCTGCTGCCGACGGAGATGAAGCGGCTGAAGCAGCTTGAGGACGAGAACGGGCGGCTGAGGAAGTTGGTGGCGGACCTGTCGCTGGACCGGGAGATGCTTCAGGACGTGATCCGCCGAAAGCTCTGAGGCCTGGTCGCAAGCGCGAGCTGGTGGACGGGTGTCGGTGTGACTGGGGCGTGTCGATCCGGCGGGCATGCCGGGTTCTGGAGATGGACACGTCGAGCTATCACTACCGCTCCCGCCGCCCCGACCAGGCCGGCCTCGAAGCCCGCATAAAGGCGATCTGCGAGACGCGAGTGCGCTACGGCTATCGCCGGGTGCACGTGCTGCTGCAGCGCGAGGGCTGGCGGATCGAAACTTGGGCAATGGACTTTGTGCACGACCAGTTGGCGACGGGTCGAAAGATCAGAGTTCTGACGGTCGTCGACACCTTCAGCCGCTTCTCGCCGGTGATTGATCCACGGTTCACCTACCGGTCGGAAAACGTGGTCGAGGCCCTGGACCGTGCTTGCGGCCGGCTGGGCTATCCGAAGGCTATTCGAGTCGATCAAGGGACCGAGTTCGTCTCCCGGAACCTGGACCTGTGGGCTTATGCCCACGGCGTCACCCTGGACTTCAGCCGGCCCGGCAAGCCAACCGACAATGCCTTCATCGAGGCCTTCAACGGCCGCTTCCGGGCCGAGTGTCTGAACGCCCACTGGTTCCTGACGCTTGCGGATGCGACCGACCCGAAGGGCGGCGCAGCCAACAGTGGAGGCTTGGCGCAGATACTACAACGAGGATCGGCCCCATGGGGCCATTGGCAACAAGACGCCGATCACGTTGATGAATCCGGGTGACACAGCCAGCCTGTCACCCTGACTCGGGCCGGGAAACTCCAGCTCCGGGTGATCCAGAGAATGGGGGCGGATCACAACCAGCCCGTCACTCTGACTCGGGCCGGAAAACTCTAGCTTCGAGTGCTCCAGAGAATGGGAGCGGATCACCATCTGATCAGCAGACCCACACTTCGGCGTTGCCGCAGACGCGGCGACCGCATGGGTGCTCGCCGTTGCCTGATTTCAGCAGGGTAGGGCGGCTTTCGACTTGGCGAGGTTACCCTGTCAGCACCGACAGAGCCACTAAGTTGACTGGGCGACGATCAGCTTTGGCCCCGCCCGTTCAACATCCCTGGCGACGGCGTCGGTCACACCACTGTCGGTCAGGACAATAGACACGTCCTCGAGGGCGCAGAGAACATGGGCGGCTGATGCGGAGAACTTTGTGGAGTCCACCAGCAGGATCAGTTCATCGGCGCGGTCGAGAAGGCGGCGTTCAGCCTGGATGAGCAGGACATCGGCTTGCATCACGCCGTGACGTCCGACCGACGCCGCGCCGAGGAACATCTTTTGGGCGTGATAGCGGTCGGTGCCATCCTCCTCGAATGAGCTTAGAATGATATTCTGCTCCCGAAAGAGCGCGCCTCCGGGGATCGATATCTGCGTATTCGGCTGCGGCAGCAGAGCGCTCACGATGTGAAGCGAGTTGGTCAGGACCTGGAGGCCGAGGTCGCCAAGGTGAGAACACATCTGCAATGTCGTGGAGCCACCATCAATGATGACCGCTTCGCCCGGCTGACAGAGCTTGGCGGCTTCGCGGCCGATGGCCTGCTTGGCGGCGCGGTTGCGGCCGATATTTTCGTGGAAAGGAACGCCCGTCAGGCGACCATTTCCGACAGCGTCCAGCCTGGCTGATCCGTCGACGAATTTCGCGCCACCACGTACGCGCTCGATCCGACCGTCGCCCGCCAGCCGATCCAGGTCGCGACGCAAGGTCGCCGCGGAAGCATCGATCTGACGATCAAGTTCCTGAAAGCCGATGAAGCCCTTTTCGCGCAAGAGCTGCAGGATCTGTTGCTCGCGTTCCGACGCGTGCATAGGCCGCCCCCTGTCAATTCGACGCCTCCGGTTGTGAGGCGGTTCTGAAAGCCGTGCAATCAACTTCGCTCAACATCCCGCGGAAACACCCTGCTGAAACTGTCAAGCCTGGCCCTTCGCTAACGCGTGAACGCCTGGGCGTTCCCGGCATCGACGTTGATTATGTTCCCGGTGGATTTGGAGGCGGCATCAGAGATCAGGAACGCAACCGCTTCGGCGACATCCTCTGGGTAGACGTTTCGCCGAAGCATCGACCGATTCCGGTAGAATTCCTCAAGCTCGTTGCCTGGGTCGATGCCGTAGGCACCAGCGCGCTGCTTACGCCAATCCCCGTTCCAGATCTTGGAGCCCCGAAGGACCGCGTCCGGATTGACCACGTTGACTCGGATGCCGCCATTGGCGCCTTCCAGGGCCAGACACCTCGCAAGGTGCAGGGTCGCGGCTTTGGCCGAGGCATAGGCCGAAGCGTTCGGGGTTGCGGCCAAGCCGTTCTTGGAACCGACGAAGACGATCGCCCCGCCGCCCTGGCGTCTCATGAGCGGGAATGCCGCGCGGCTGGCGAGGAAGTAGCCGTCGACCAAAACGTCATAGTTCCTCCGCCAGACCTCGAGGGTGGTTTCTTCAATGGGTGCCGAAGTGGCGAGCCCGGCATTGGCGACAAGAATGTCGAGGCCGCCAAATTCACGGGCGACGGCCTGGAATGCCGACTCGATCTGTGCCTCGCGGGTGACGTCGCAGAGGGTCGCTCGGACGCGATCCTGCCCGAACCGGCCGGCAAGGTCGGCGCGAGCGGTCTCAAGGGTGGCAGGGTCAAAATCGGTCAGCATGACGCATGCGCCGTCGCCCAGCAGGCGAGACGCAACGGCGGCGCCGATACCGCCGGCAGCTCCCGTGATCAGGGCGATGCGACCCGCCAGACCCTCGGGCTTGGGCAAGCGCTGGAGTTTCGCCTCCTCCAAGGCCCAGTACTCTATGGCGAAGGCCTCCGCTTCCGGGAGGCCTGAATACCCTCCGACGACCTCCGCGCCGCGCATGACATTGATCGCGTTGGCGTAGAACTCCCCGGCTAGGCGGGCCGTGCTCTTGTCGCTTGCGAACGTGATGCGACCGACCCCCGGGATCAGGATGACCACGGGATTGGCGTCGCGCATCGGCGGATCGAGTGGACCCGCGTTTCGCAGGTAATAGGCTCTATAGTCCTCCCGGTAGGCCTCAATGGCTTCGGAAAGGTAGACCTCGTCCTCAAGCCGCTTCGAGTCCAAGGTGAGAGGGGCGATCTTGGTACGAAGGAAATGGTCGGGGCAGGAGGTGCCGACCGCGGCCAGACGAAGGAAATCGCGGCTGCACACGAACTCGAGGGTCGCCGGGTCATCGCTGAAATCTCCGACCATCGGCCGGTTCTTACACATCAGGGCCCTCAGGCGCGGCATCAGCGAGGCGGCTGTGGCGGCCCGGGTCAATGGTGCCAGGGAATTGATGCGGACGCCGCCAAACGCGGGGCTGTTGCCAAGCTTGATGTTCAAATATCCTGCGGCCCGGCCGATCAGATCAATGGTATTCTCGTAGCACGTGCGGGAGTCGGCACCCCAGCAGATCACGCCATGGCCAGCCAACATGACGCCCTTCAGCGACGGCTTCTCGGCCACGAGATCCCTTAGGCGAAGGCCAAGATCGAACCCCGGACGTTGCCATCCCATCCATGCGACATCATCGCCGTAAATTTCCTTCGTCGCGCTCTCCCCGTCCTTCGAGGCAGCCAGGGCGATGATGGCGTCCGGATGGACATGGTCGATGTGGGGATAAGGCAGGTAGGCATGGAGCGGTGTGTCGATGGAGGCAGCACGGCTGTTCAAATTGAACGTGCAATGGGGCAGGTAGCCGACCATTTCGTCTTCATGCTCAAGCCCACGATACACCCGCTCGAGCCCAAGAACCTTGTCGAGATAGAGAGTCGAGAAGCCGTCCAGCGTCATCGATCCGATGTCGCCACCCGAACCCTTCACCCAGAGGACGGAAACTTCGGCGGCTCCCAAGGGATCGATCTCGACCAGTTTGGCCGAAGTGTTGCCGCCGCCGAAGTTGGTGACAGTCAGATCGGATCCCAGGAGGTTGGAGCGGTAGAGCAAGAGCGCGGCGGGTGAGAGCCCGTGGGCGTGATCGTCTGACCAGCGAGACTCAGGAGCCTGGAAGTGCAGGGCGCTTTGACCAGCCGCCTTGTCGATCAATGAGTTCATGGCTCGACACTATCAAGATCACTGGCCATATTCAATCATCTTCGATAGAAAGCGATCAAATTTGATCGCCATTTACAGGGGCGTCGGGCGTCGGGCGTCGGGCGTCGCAACGAGCCACGGCCTAATGCGTACGGCCTACAAGGCGTAACTAGCGAGCACCCGACCCATGACTGTGATCTCCGTTGATGATTTTCGCGGCCTTGCTCGCCGACGCCTTCCGAGATTTCTGTTCGAATACATCGACGGCGGCTCCTTTCGTGAGGTCACTCTGGGTCGAAACATTACCGATCTCGCCGGCCTGTCGCTGCGCCAAAAGGTGCTGCGGGACGTCTCAACGGCCGACTTATCGACGTCTTTGTTCGGCGCACGGCTCGACATGCCGGTGGTCCTCGGTCCCGTCGGGCTTGCCGGGCTCGCCGCACGTCGGGGCGAGGTTCAGGCCCTGCGGGCGGCCACCGCCGCCGGCGTTCCGTTTTGCCTCTCAACCGTCTCCGCCTGCTCCCTAGCCGAGGTCCGAGCCGGGGCGAGCCAGCCCTTCTGGTTTCAGCTTTACATGATGCGGGATCGCGGCTTCATGCGCGATCTGCTGGCTCAGGCTACGGAGGCAGGCTGTTCCGCCCTGGTCTTCACCGTCGACATGCCGGTGCCGGGCACGCGTTATCGCGACCGGCGGTCCGGGCTGGCCGGTGCGCCCGGATTGTCGGGCGACCTGCGACGATTTTGGCAGGCCGCAATGCGGCCGGCCTGGGCGCTGGATGTCGGGCTGCTTGGCCGTCCCCACGGATTGGGAAATGTGGCGCCCCTGTTGGGTCGCGGTACCGGGCTTGAGGACTTCTTCGCCTGGATGCGCGACAATTTCGATCCAGGCGTCACATGGAAGGACCTCGACTGGGTCCGGTCCCAGTGGGCTGGGCCCCTGGTGATCAAGGGCGTGCTGGATGAGGACGACGCCAGGGCCGTCGCGGCGATGGGAGCGGAAGGGCTGGTCGTCTCAAACCATGGAGGACGGCAGCTTGATGGCGCACCGTCTCCGGTCCGCGCACTGCCCGATATCGTTCAGGCCGTGGGTGACCAGCTGACCATCCTGGCGGACGGCGGCGTACGATCAGGGCTGGATGTCATCAAGCTGATGGCATTGGGCGCGAAGGGCGTCCTGTTGGGGCGCGCCTGGGCCTTTGCGCTTGGCGCGCGGGGCGAGGCCGGTGTCGCCCAGATGCTGACGCTGATCGCTGACGAAATGCGCGTGGCTATGGCGCTGGTCGGCGCCACGCGTCTCGATCAGCTCAATGATGCCGTGCTCTTCCGCGATCGCATCGGTCGCGACTCATGACTCGAAAGTGTTCGGCCTTTCGAGGATCTTCGCTTTCAGGGCGTTGAACTTGGCTTCGGTCAGATCATAGCGCGTCAGGAAGGCGATCGCGACCAGCCAAAGGCCGAGGGGCACGCCAGTGTAGATCGCCCGGATGCCAAATAGCGCTTCGGACGATTGGGCGTCGGGTCCGGCGCCCTGGACGAACCCGAAAGCCGCCAGCGCCAGGCTGACCAGAAAAGCGCCGGCCGTCATGCCGAGTTTGCGGCAGAATCCCCATGCGCCGAACAGCGCTCCCTCGCGCCGGACTCCGCTGCGGGCCTGATCGACCTCGACGGTGTCAGGGATCATGGCGTTCGGCATCAGCTGGTTTGAGGCGTCCACCGCGCCGCTGACCAGCAGCACGACCAGCAACAGTCCGACCATAGGCGCCTGTATCAGCATCGCCGGGATGGTCATTACCGCCGCCAGGCCAAGACTGAGGAAATAGGTCGGCCGTTTGCCGAAGCGTTTGGCGACGAACCACCAGACCGGCGTGGCGAGCGTTGCGGCGAACCCGCCAGCGGCCAGGAACGGTCCCGCCGCCTTCGGGTCGAGCCGCAGATTGTAGACGAGGAAGTAGATCAGGGCTGTGGCGGCCGCGCCGATGGCCAGATTCTGCATCAGAAAGGTGGTCCAGAGGGTTCGGAATGGGCGGTTCATCAACACGGCCGAGACCTCATCGCGGACGCTGAAGCGCTGGGCCGAGTGGACGAGTCTGGGCGCGTGACGAGTGGCGAAAAACGACCACAGGCCGGTCAGGGCCATGAATACGCCAGCGATGACGCCAAGCAGGCGGAAACCATCGTTCAGGTCCGGAGTCGACCGGAAGATCAGGGGGCCGACAAGGGCCGTCAGGATGATGCCGATCCTGGCCGCCATCATCTTGTATCCGGTCAGGACCGTGCGCTCGCCATAGTCGGCGGTCATTTCGGCCAGCATGGCCGAATAGGGGACCTCGAAGATGCTCACTGACAGATTGGAGAGCAGGAAGATCGTCATCACCAGCGCGACCCGCGGTCCGAGCGGAAGGTCGGGCGGCACGAAGAAGATGGCCCCGAAGCTGACCCCAAGCAGGATCGAGCCTACGAGCAGATAGATGCGTCTGCGACCGTAGGAGGAGCGCGTACGGTCTGAAACGGCGCCCATGACGGGATCGAAAAACGCGTCGATCAGGCGCGGCAGCAACAGGGCGATCCCGGCGATGGCGGGGGGAATTTTGAGCGCCTCAGTGCAGAAGTAGAGCATGAACGCCATCGTCAGGCCGATGTAGCCGGCGATAGCCAGTTCGCCGACAGCCCACCCGAACTTGATCCGAAAGGGCAGTGGGGCGGGGACTATGGAGGCATCGGGCTCGGTCAGGTCCATTCTTCCCCCGCGGGGCTGCTCCGGGCGGCCCTCAGTTTCCATTAGACGAAGCGTCAAAATCGCGCATAACTACGCATAACCAATCGTTCGTGGCAACACGACCCATGGCCCGGGTGCACCGCGCGGGCATACCGAATTCCTGTTCGGCACTCCGCCTCGGGAGGGGCGAAATATCGTATGCAAAGGGTGTCAGCGCCGTTCATCTGGTCGAAAAAGCAGCCTCTCGATCCCGACGGGTATTTCGCGGCCATCCGCGATGCGCCTCTGCGTTCTGACGGTCTGAACCGCTGGTTTCTGTTTCGGCGTGAATTCGATCTTTCCGGCCCGCCGACCGTTGCGGATACCCTGGTGACCACCGATGGCAAGCACCAGCTGTTCGTCAATGGTGTCAGGGTCGGGCGTGGACCCGTCCGCTGCAGTCCGCACCGTCAGATGGCGGACCGATACGATCTGGCAGGTCAGCTTCGCGAAGGTCGGAACACGATCGCCCTGCTCGTCCATACTTATGGGCTGGACACATCGGCCTACGAGATGGTTCGGGGCCACTGGCAACCGACTTTCGGGGACGGGGCTCTCTGGGTTCAGGGTCAGATTCAGTGCGGCGACCTGGTGCATGCCATTGAAACGGATGAGGCCTGGCGGTGCACCGAGAGCTCGGCCTGGGATCAGGAAACGCCGCTGGTGAACCGGGGGCTGGGCTTCATTGAGTCCCTTGACGGCAATGGTCTTCCGTCTGGATGGACCGAACCTGGATTTGACGACAGCGCCTGGGACGAGGTGAGGGTTCTCATCGCCGGAGGCGGCGGGCCTGAAGCCCGGTTTGGCGGGGTCGTCACCAAACCGTTCCCGGTGTTGGCAGAGAACCGGCTGCCTGTGCTTCGGGAGACCGACGCCCTGGCGAAGGCTCTGGTCTGGACACGAGGGATTGCACCGCGCCCTGATCTGCCGATCGAGCGCAGGATCTATGAGGAGCCCTTTCAGTCGTTGGCAAACGGCGCGACGGCAGACTTGAGTTCCCTCATCGCTCCGGCCTCAGGGGGCGCGACCGTGCGGACCATGCCCGGACAGGATGTCGCGAGTCTTTTTGACTTTGGCCGCATACTGACCGGCCGTCCCTACATTGAACTGGTCGCGCGGGGCGGTGAGATCATCGAACTCGCCGTGAGCGAATCACTTCCCGGCGAGTTCGATCCCGGCGGTCCCGCGCCAGACGCCCGGATCGAGGTCCGACCGGTTCTGGGGCTCGACGCTCACGTCAGTCGCTATGTGGCCCGTCCCGGCCGTCAGGTGTTCGAGGCCTTTGAGTGGGACGCCGTCCGCTGGATGCAGCTGACGGTTCGCGATGCGTCGCAGGGCCTGGAGATCGTCCGTCTGGGCGTCACGACAACCGGCTATCCGGCGGAACGGCGCGGCGAGTTTCAGTCATCCGATTCATTTCTGGACCGTCTTTGGTCGATTGGCCGGGAGACTCTGGCGGTCTGTATGCATGACGGCTGGATCGACGGGCCGGCGCGCGAGCAGCGTCAGTGGCTCGGCGACGCGACCGTCGAGCATCTGGCCGCCCAAGCCGGATTCGGCCCATCGGTCATTCCCCTGAACGCGAAGTTCCTGCGGGACGCTGCCGATAGCCAGCGGCCCGACGGGCTGACGCAGCCTTTCGCACCGGGCGATCACCGCCGGTTCGGCTGGTTGATCCCGGACTTCACGTTGCAGTGGATTTTCAATGCCGCTGATCACCTGAACTACTCCGGCGACCTGGAGACTATTGACGCCATCTTCCCATCGATCCTGAAGGGGCTGTCCTGGTTCGAGGGCCTGCAGGGCGATGATGGCCGGATCGCCGACCTGCCGTTCTGGCATTTTCAGGACTGGGCCGCCGTCGGCCGCGATGGATACGCGACCGTCCTCAATGCGCAGCTGGCAGGGGCCCTCGACGCGGCCGCCCACCTCGCAGATGCGCTGGGCTGGTCACAGAAGAGCCGGCAACTCCGCGGAAACGCCGACCGCATCCGCTTGGCGCTTGCGGCGCACTGGGACCCTGAGCGCAGGGTCTACGTCGACTCCATCGACCCAGGGTCAGGTGGGCGCGGCGATCGAGTGTCCCAGCATTCGAACGCCGCCATGATCCTCTGGGGCGGCGCGCCACCGGATCGCTACGGCGATATCGTCGCCTATGTCACGGACCCTGGTCGTGTTCGCCTCACCAAGGCGCCGCCATTCGTGATGGACGCAGAACCGCTGGATCTGCGAACCCAGGTTGTCGCCGCGAACACCTTCTACAGCCACTTCGTGTTCCGAGCCCTGGCCAAGGCAGGGCGGTTTGATCTCGCGCTCCACGCCATGCGGCAACGCTACGCCCCAATGCTGGATCTGGGGTCAACCACGCTCTGGGAAAGCTTTGAGCCCGAGGGCAGTCTAGCGCATGGTTTCTCCTGTACGCCGACGTTTCAGCTCTCTGCCTACGTCCTCGGGATCACGCCGGCCGAGCCTGGGTTTGCATCATGCGCCTTTACGCCATGGCTCGGCGACCTTGACTTCGCGGAAGGCCGATGCGCCACGGTTGCCGGCGATATCGACGTCGCGCTGAAGCGGACCGACGCCGGCTTTTCGGCGGAACTGTCCCTCCCACCTGGAATGACCGCCAAGGTGGCGCAGCCGCCCGGCTGGCGAACCGACAGTCCGAAGTTTCTGCCTGGTGGCGAAACTCATTTGCTAGCCTTCCGGCGCCCAGCGACCGAGCCGTCATGACGACCCTTTCGCGGCCAAACCCCGTCGCCCCTCCTCCGGAGACCGTGATGACCACCGAAACGCCATTCTACATTGATCCGGATATGCTGCCGATCCTCGAGCGCATGCGGCTCCGCATGGCCAATGCTCCGGCGTTCGAGAGCGTGCCAGTTGACCAGATGCGCGCGAGAGCCTCGAGCCTGTTCGCGGATTTCAATGAGGATCCGCCACCCCTCAAGTCGGTGCGGGACCTGACTATCCCGGCGCCGGGCGGCGACCTGCCTGCCCGTCTCTATGATCCGACCGACGGCCAGAACCCTGCGCCGCTCCTCCTGTACATGCACGGTGGCGGATGGGTGATCGGCGACCTGGAGCTGGAGGATCGCGCGATCCGCCTTCTGGCCCTGGCGAGCGGCGCGCGGATCGTCTCGCTGGACTATCGCCTCGCGCCGGAACACCCGTTCCCGGAACCCGTCGATGATGTCGTGGCGGCATTTCGCTGGCTCGCCGCCAATGCCGGAACCATCGGCGGAACCGCAGACCGGATCGCCGTCGGGGGTGCCTCAGCAGGTGCCAATCTGGCCGTGGCGGCGACACTTCGGCTGCGCGACGAAGGCGGGCCGGCCCCCTGTCTGATGGTGCTCCTGTATGGCGTGTTTGGCGTCGACCAGACCACCGCCTCGTATCGGAAGTTCGCGCGACCGGACCTGTTCGCTCCCGCTATGGAGAACTTCTTCCAAATCTATGCCGGCGACGAGGAGAAGAGGCGTCACCCTCTTGTCGCGCCCCTGCTGGCAGACCTGTCGGAGCTGCCTCCGGCCTTCGTGATGGCCGCCGGCGTGGATGCATTGCGGGACGACAGTCGCTCCCTGGCTGCCCGCCTGGTTGAGGTCGGCGTGCCGGTGGAGTTCAAGGAATATCCGGGCGTTCTGCATGGTTTTACTCAGTACAGCCGCGCCAGTCAGGTCGCACGCGATGCCATCGACGCCGCCGGGTGGGCCCTGGCCGCCATCACCCGACGCGACCCGAGGGGGCCTGTCGTCAGCAAGCCAATATCATTGAAGGAAGCCAGCGCATGACCGTTTCCAATCGCACGCCACAGGTCCGCCAGTGGGCCATGACCGCTCTGTTGGCGGCCGTCCTGTTCGTCGCCGCCGATGCCGCCGTGGCCGATCCCGCGCCGCCGGAGCTTCCCTTCTCACCGGCAGTCCTTGTTGACAACGTGCTCTACACCTCAGGCCAGATCGGCGTGAAGCCGGGAGAAAATCATCTGACGCCAGGCGGCATGCCCGCGGAGGCGAGGCAGGCGATGGATAACATCGACGCGATCCTCGCGGCCAACGGCATGAGCTTCGACGACGTCTTTCGGTGCACCGTCGCCCTGTCAGACATGTCGAAATGGGGTGAGTTCAACGCCGTCTATGTGACCTATTTCCAGGCCGGTCCCCTGCCGGCCCGCAGTGCTTTTGGCGCGAGCGCGCTGGCCTATGGCGGCCAGGTCGAGATCGACTGCATGGCCCGCAAGGGCTGGAAGTCGGCGCCCCGGTGATCGCGGGCGCGTCCGACATCCGCCATCTCGAGACCCTGGCGGGGGATGTCAGCGAAGCCGTCGATGCCGCCCTCGAACGAGGCAATGGACTCCTGCGCCTCGCGCCCTGTTGGGTGCCAAGGTCCTTTCTGCATCCGGGTCTGCGGCTCAAGCTCGACCCGCGAGACATCTATGCCTTCGGCCTGTCTCGCGGCGGCATCGACGAGCGCTGGTTCGGATCAACCACGGAAGCAACCAACGAGGGTCGGGTTGAGGATGAAGGCCTCAGTTATGTCGTTGACGGTGGCCGTCGCTTCACCTTGCGCGACGCGGTTGCCGCGCGCGGGCCGGATCTGATCGGCCCCCGCCTTTGGGACGCTTATGGCCGTTGGCCGGTCTATTCGAAGTTCTTCGACAACATGGGCGCGATCCCCCTTCACATGCACCAGGATGCCGAGCACGCGGCGCTGGTGGGTCAGGAGGGCAAGCCCGAGGGCTATTACTTTCCGCCCCAGCATAACCATACGGTCAATGCGTTTCCGCACACCTTTTTCGGCCTGAGCCCCGGCACCCGAAAGTCCGACATTCGGGCCGCGCTGGAACGCTGGGAGGTCGGCGACAACGGCGTGCTTGACCATTCCGCCGCCTACCGGCTCAAGCCAGGCACCGGGTGGCTGGTGGGGCCGGGCATCCTTCACGCCCCGGGGTCGTTGTGCACCTACGAACCCCAATGGGGATCGGATGTATTTGGCATCTACCAGAACCTGATTGATGGCCGGTCCGTGGAGTGGGACCTGCTGGTCAAGGACGTTCCGCGCGACAAGGCCCGCAACCTCGACCATCTGCTCGAACAGCTCGACTGGGACGCCAACGTCGATCCAGATTTCAAGGCCAACCACTATCTGGAACCCGTTCTGGTGGCGGATACCCTGGCCGAGGGATACGGCGACCGCTGGGTCGTCTACGGGCGGGTCAAGGGACGTCAGTGGTTTACCGCCAGGGAACTGACTGTTGATCCAGGCCGTCGCTGCCGAATCATCGATCCTGGCGCCACAAGCCTGATCGTCGTGCAGGGGGAGGGGACGGCCAACAGCCTGCCTATCCGCTCTCCGATCATGATCGGGTTTCATGAGATGACCCAGGACGAACTGTTCGTCAGCGACTGCGCCGCCTTGGCTGGAGTTGTCTACGAGAACACCTCGCCCACCGAGCCTCTGGTGATCCTCCGCTATTTTGGGCCCGAAGCGGATCCAGCGGCACCCGAGGTCGGTGGGCACCGATTATGACGGACGCGGCCACGCAACGGCGACGCTATCGCGACAGTCATCGTCGTCTCCTGCTCGACATGCACATTCCCGACTGGGACGACCGTTTCCTCTCGGCCTATGACCCGCAGGTCTATGTGCAGGCCGTTGTGGAGACCGGCGCGGATGGAGCCATGCTGTATTTCCAGAGCCACCTCGGGCTCTGCTACTGGCCATCCCGTAGCGGCAAGGTGCACCGCCGCGCGCGCTCGCGAGACCTGGCCGGCGAGGCGCTGGCGGGGTTGAACCGGGCCGGCCTTCCGGTCTGCGCCTACTACAGCGTCAACTTCAACAACCAGGCTTGGCTCGATCATCCCGACTGGCGCCTCAAGCCCGCGTCGCCAGCGACGATCGGCCAGCTGCCGCGGGCACGCTACGGTATCGTATGCCTCAACAACCCGGACTATCGGGCGTTCGTGGACGCCCAGATCGACGAGATCGCCGCCTATCCGGTCGATGCTTTCTTCTTCGACATGGTCTGGTGGAACGGCGTCTGCGTCTGCGACTCGTGCCGATCCAGGTTCCTGTGCGAGACCGGTGAGGCCATTCCGGACACCATCGACTGGCTGGAACCTGGCTGGGTCCGGTTTCAGGCTGCCCGCGAGCGTTGGCTGGCGGAGTTCACGACCGCCCTTCGCGATCGCGCGAGGGCCGGCCGGCCGGACGCCGAGGTTTACCACAACTTTGCCCTGGGTCTGTCCAACTGGACCCGCGGTGTCAGTTTCGACAGCGTGGCCGGCCACGACTTCCTCGGCGGTGACTTCTACGGCGGGCGGGCCGAGCAACTGTTGATCTCCCGTCTGATGCTGAACCTGACGCCGTCTCGCCCGGCCGAGTTCATGACGACGGTCGCGGCTGGCCTCACTGAACATACCCGGCTGCGACCGCAGGCCGAGCTGACGACCAAGGCGCTGGCCGCCACGGCCTCCGGCGCGGCCTTTCTGGCGATTGTGGCCATTGATCCGGATGGTCGCATCGAGCCCGAAGCCATCGCGCGGGTTCGCGTCGCTTTTGACGCAGCCCTGGCGTTCGCCCCTTACCTCGGCGGCGCGCCCGTAGAGGATGTGGGCGTCTATTGCAGTGATCGCTCGAAGATGAGTTTTGCCGAGAACGGCCGAACAATCACCGCCTCTCCCGGCGCGAGCCTGCCGGACTATCCCCATTTCAAGGCCCTGACCGGCACCTGCCGGATCCTACAGCAGGCCCATGTGGCATTTGGCGTGGTCTCCCGCGCTAATCTGGGTGAGCTTGATCGCTGGCCGGTGCTTGTGCTGCCCAATGTGACCCGCATGAGCCGAGACGAGGTGGAGGCCTTTCGCAGCTATGTGGCGCGAGGCGGCCGGCTCTACGCGAGCCGCGAGACCTCGCTGGCGCTGGATGATGGTTCGCGTGGGCAGGACTTCGCGCTGGCCGGCCTTTTCGGCTGCCACCACCGTGGCGAGGCGGGCGGGCGCCTCGTCTATGCCAGAGCCAGGGGTTGGCCCCTGCCGGAGCGGCCGCTGGCGCACTGGCGTATCGAAGGGGGAACGGGCGCGACGGTCGTGGCGGCCGGCGCCGGCGAGGTCCTGGTCACCCTGACCACACCGTATGGATATCCTGAACCTGGCGCCGTCGGCGACACCCGGTGGGCCAGCATCCATTCGTCACCACCGTGGAGCGACACCGATGAGCCGCTGGTGGTTCGGAACCGCCATGGCGATGGCCAGGTGATTTACTCGGCGCTGGACATCGAGGCCGGCGAGACGCCCGAGCACGACCAACTGCTTCTCTCGCTAATCCGCGCGCTGGCGCCGCGTCCGGCGCGTCTGGACGTCGATGCTCATCCCTGCGTCTGGGCCAGCGCGTTTGATCAGCCCGAGGCGAACCGGATGACCGTCTGCCTGCTGAACTACCAACTCGAGGCGCCGACGATCCCTGTTGCCACATCAAGGGTGAGGGCCGGCCTGCCCAAAGGACGGCGCGTCCTCGCGATCAAGCGCGCACCTGACCTTGAGGCTATACCCTTTGAGGAGCCCGAGCCGGGTCGGGTTTCGTTTGACGCAGGAACGCTGGACCTTTTCGCCATGTTCATTGTGGAGCACGCGCCAGCATGAACGCTGGCGAGCCGCCAGCGGACCTTGTCCGCATCACCGCTGAAATCGGCGCGGATCCGTCGCTTGTCCAAGGCGCTGGCGGCAACAGCTCGCTGAAGGTCGCCGACTGCCTCTGGGTCAAGGCGTCGGGCTGTTGGATGGCTGACGCTCTGCTCCGCCCGGTGTTCGTTCCTCTCTCCCTTTCCGCGGTCGGACGCCTGTGGGCGCAAGGGGGCGCCGACAATCTGGACTCGGCCATCCTGTCGTCCAGTCAGGCGCATCACCTCCGGCCTTCCATCGAAACAACGCTGCACGCCCTGATGCCTCAGGCCGCCGTGTTGCACGCCCATGCTCTCAACAGCGTCACAACCTCCGTGTTGGCTGATGGCGGGGACCGATTTCACAAGGCCCTGAGGCCTGATTTGACCGGAGCGGTGGTCGACTATGTGCGCCCCGGCCCCCCATTGGCGCAGGCCATCGGCCGCATCCTCGCTGCGGACACGGTTCCGGACGCCATCCTGCTCAGGAACCATGGGTTGGTGGTGGGCGCGGACAGTCCGGACGCGGCGGCGGCGTTGCTCCGGGAGGTGGAACGCCGACTCCAGTTCCCTGAACGCGACCTGCCTGCGCCTAGCCCAGCCCACGTTCGCGACCATGAGACAGCGACTTATGAAGCATTGCCGATGCACGGCGGCGTCGTCGCCGATTCCTTCCTGTTCGACCTCCTGACCAGGGCGGCCCTCGTTCCTGATCAGGCTGTGTTTCTGGGAGGCGCGATTTGCGGCGCGTCCGCCCGAGAAGACCTCTCAATGGCCGCCGAGAAAATGGAGGGGGTCTTCGGGCAGCCTCCGGTGCTGGTCCTGGCGGCTGGACGGGGAGTCTACGGGCGTCGTGACCGTACAGCCGGCGCTGATGGCATGATCAACGCCCTGATGGCGATCGCCCGGCGGATCCCCGTGAATGCAGTCGTTCAGGCACTATCGGACAGAGATGTTGCCGACCTGCTCGGCTGGGATGCCGAACATTTCCGGCGCCAGCTTGACAAGGAGCGACAATAGGCCGTCGTCAGACAATGCCCGCGCCCAGGGAGACAGGCTTGCGCTCCCGGGCCTTTCGTTCCCGCCAAGCGCTCTGGCGATAGGCGGACAGCCAGTCTATTGCGCCCCCCGCCTCAAGCCGAACCATCGCGACCAGCGGCGAGACATCGACACGATACGCAGCGCGCAAGGCCTGGAACGCGAGCATCGGATCGTTGGCTTCCTGGGCCGCGTGCAGCGCCTCTCGGTCGATCAGTGCTGCCTTGGCGAAGGCCGAAACGATGGCTTCGGCGGAGGAGAGAAGGCTTTCGATCGGATCGGTGACGTTGTGCGACTGGTCAATCATGTAGGCCGGGTTAAACGTCTCGGGAGAACGTTCCTGCGCTTCGGCCAGTTCGTTGAAAATCAGGAACAGCTGGTGCGGATTGATCGAGCCGCTGTCGAGATCGTCGTCGCCATACTTGCTGTCGTTGAAGTGGAATCCTCCTAGCTTTCCGACGCGGTGGAGGCGGGCGACAATCTGCTCGATGTTGACGTTGGGCGCGTGGTGTCCGAGGTCGACGAGACACTGGGCCTTCGGCCCAAGTTCCTGGGCCGCCATCAGGGATGATCCCCAGTCCGAGATCACCGTCGAATAGAAGGCTGGCTCGAACATCTTGTGTTCAAGCAGCATTCTCCAGGAGTCGGGCAGAGCGGCGTAGATGGAGGCCGTGGAGTCGAGATAGCGGTCGAACGACCGCGTAAAGTCCTGCTGGCCAGGAAAGTTCGAACCATCGCCGACCCAGACGGTCAGAGCTTCTGACCCAAGAGCCTTGCCGATCTCGATGCAATCTATGTTGTGAGTAACCGCCTGCTCCCGCACACTCACATCCGTCGCGCTGAGGCTTCCGCTGCGGTAGCTGTGTTCCTGGCCCGGCTGGTCCTGAAACGTGTTCGAATTCACGGCGTCGAAGCCGAGTCCGAGGGCCGCGCCCTCTTCCCTCAGGCCGAAATAGTCGTCTGCCTGATCCCAGGGGAAGTGCAGCGAGACGCGCGGGGTCGACCGGCCGAGCTGCTGGACGACGGCGCAGTCCGCCAGCTTCTCATGGATGTTGGTCGGTTCGCCCGGGATGGCGAACTTGGCGAAACGGGTCCCGCCTCGACCCGTCGCCCAGCTGGGGGTCGCGATCGAGAAGGCCCGAACCTTGCGCTTGACAGCGTTGAGGTCCAGGCCGCGACGCGTTAGGGCGCGATCCAGCGAGGCGTAGTCATCCTCGAGAGCGTTGCGTCGAGCCGCGTTATGCTGCTCGATCTGATCCTGGGAGAGAGGGAAGCCGGTCAGGGTATTGGCCTTGGGGTCGAGAATGAAAGATCGATCTTGACGTATAGTGACTGAAGATGATCGACCTTACAGCAGTGGGCCGCTCTGTCCAGCAGGCAGCAGCCACCCCCTGATCGCGTCCTTATCCGGAGACCTTGATGCCCCGTTCGCTGACAATGGTGCTGGATTTCGGCAAGACGACGTCGAAGGCGACCCTCTGGACTTCGACTGGGGACTGCATCCGACGCGAGACGCGGGCCACTCGGAAAGTGGACGCTGGCAGCTACACCGCACTGGATGTGAACGGCATCGAGACTTGGCTGGCTGAGGTCTTGGCTGATTTCGCCGCAGCGGGGCCGGTCGGATCGATCATTCCCGTCGCTCACGGCGCGGCGGCGGCAATCCTCCGCGATGGGAGGCTGGCGTTGCCACCGATGGACTATGAGTGCGAGCCTCCCGAAGTTGTCCGAGACGCCTATCTCAACGACCGTGATCGCTTCTCCTGGAACGGGTCGCCGCCGATGGGGCTTGGGCTCAATCTGGGAATGCAACTCGCCCACCTGGAATGGTTGTATCCGGAGTTGCTCACAGGCGACGCAACCATCCTCCCTTGGGCGCAGTACTGGTCCTGGCGGCTCTGTGGCGTCGCGGCCAGCGAGGTCTCCAGTCTCGGATCGCACACCGATCTCTGGTCGCCCCGGACCGGGCGGCCTTCTCCCCTCGCTGTGCGCCGCGGATGGGCCGCGCGCCTGGCGCCACTGAGACACGCGTCCGATGTCCTGGGAACTCTGCTTCCCGAGTGGGTCGCTCGGACAGGCTTGCCCTGCGATGTGAAGGTTCACGTCGGCGTCCACGATTCCAACGCTGCCCTTCATGCGGCGCGCACGCGTCCGGAAATCGCGGGCACGGAGGCGACGGTGATCTCAACAGGAACATGGTTCGTCGCCATGCGGTCGCCCGGGATCGGAGCGGATCTGACGGCCCTGTACCGCGCCCCGAATCCGGGATGCCTGATCAGCATCGACCCCACCGGCGCGCCCGTGCCGACCGCGCTGTTCATGGGGGGGCGCGAGATCGAAATCCTTTGCGAAGGTCTTCAGATCCGGCTGGACGACGGCGTCGAGCAGGAGTCGATCATTGACGCGGTCACCGACTGTCTGGCGTCCGGCGCCATGATCCTGCCAACGATGGTGCGCGGAACGGGACCGTTTCCGGACCGGATCGGGCGATGGATCGACCGTCCCGCGAATCCTTGCCAGGCCGCCGCCGCCATCGGTCTCTATGCCGCGCTGGTGATCGACCACATGCTCGACCGGATCGGAGCCCGGGACACGCTTCTGGTCGAGGGGCGATTCGCCAACGCTCCGTCTTTCGTACGCGCCTTGGCGACATTGAGGCGCGGCGCTCGCGTATTCGTGAGCGCTGCCGACGGCGACGTGTCGTTCGGCACGTTTCTACTGCTCAGGCCGGGCGCCGCGCCGTCCAAGGCCCTGCTCGCGGTCCGACCCTTGGCGTCGGACCTGACCGATTACCGCCAACTGTGGCTCCGGCGCCTCGAATTGGCCGAATAGCGCAAGTCTCGACTGAATGCGATTCATAATGATTGATTATGAGCGAATTAGAGCTTACGCGGTCAGTTTCAACAATGGGATAGCCGGATCGAGCTCTCCCGATAAAAGGGGAGGAGACGCCACATGACGGGATCTCAACGACGCTTGGCCTTGCGTCTCTACGGGGCGACCGCGCTCGCCGGTTTTTTCGCCATGCCATCTGCCCAGGCATTCGCCCAGACCGCTCCGGCGCAGCCAGAAGTAGCTGTTCAAGACGCTACCACCATTGACGACATTGTCGTCACGGCTCGCAAGCGCGAAGAAAGCCTCCAGGAGGTGCCGCTCTCGATCTCGGCGTTTACGGAAAGAACGATCGAAGCGGCGGGCCTCGTCGACATTGAGGACATCTCCCGTCTGACGCCCGGTTTTACCTTCGCCCCCCTGTTCGGCGGATCGGCGGCGACACCGGTCATTCGCGGCCAGTCGACCACGATCGGCGAGCCGAACGTCGGCTTCTTCGTCGATGGGGTCTATCAGTCGTCCAGAGCCATCATGGATGCCTCGCTCGGCGACGACGTCGCGCGGGTTGAAATCGTGAAGGGTCCCCAGAGCGCGCTCTACGGTCGGAACACGTTCGGCGGCGCGGTAAACATCATTACCCGCGCGCCTTCGAATAGTCCTGAGGGCCGGATTGAGGCGAGCTACGGCGAGGCCAACAGCATCGGGCTACGCGGCTCGGTGAGCGGTCCGATCGTCGAGGACCAGCTCTATTTTCGCCTCGGCTTTCCGGCGACGAACCAGATCTATCGCGGCGAGCTGGCTGCGCCAACGTCTTTCGCCGTCACACCGGGGCACAACGATCGCACCGTCACCGCCACGTCGTTGACTGCAGACTGGGACCTGGGTGCTGTCTCCCTGACCTCGATCACCGGCTACAACGACGTGCATTTGGATTTTGCAGTCGACAATGACTATTCGGCGGTCGATGCACGCTTTGCGAACACGATCAGCGACCTCAACGAGGTGAGTCAGGAGCTGCGCTTAGTCTCGACGGGCGAGAGCCGGTTCCAGTGGCTCGCGGGCGCCTATTTCTATAGGTCAGAAAGCGATACCCATCTTGAGGACTTCTGGCGCGGCGCGGCGCTGACCTATGCTTCTAATCTCGCACTCCCGGGCGGCGTCCGCCGGCAGTTGCTGGGCGGTTTGATCAATGACCTGCACGAGGAAACGGAAAGCTACGCGGTTTATGGCCAGGCTCGCCTCAGTCTCACCGACCGCCTGTCGGTCTCGGCCGAAACACGCTGGTCCACTGAAACCAAGCGCGTAGTCTCGCGCGACGCAAGCCAGCTCACTGGCCTGGTTACCGGCACCTACGTCAACGAACGCGATTTCGAGAGTGTCCTGCCGAGGTTCACGGTCGACTATCAGCTCACCCCGGACGCGATGATCTACGCCAGCGCGTCCAAGGGCGAGAAGGTCGGCGGCTTCAACGTCGTCACCGTGGCCGGTGCGATTCTGCCCTCCGAGCGGACCTATAATCCGGAGTCGGCCTGGAACTATGAGGTCGGCGCCAAGACCTCCTGGTACGACGGACGTCTGGTGCTGAACCTGGCGGCCTATCAGATCGACTGGTCCGACCAGATCGTCCGGGCCCTGGGCGCCACCTTCGCCACGCTAAATGTCAATGCCGGCAAGTCGACCGTCAAGGGCGTTGAGCTGGAAATGCGCGCCATGCCGATGGACGGCCTCGAGCTCAGCGCCGGGGTCGCCTATACCGACTCTCACTATGATGACTACACCTTCGGCACCTTGGCCTTGCTGGGTATGGACCCCGTGCTCAACGGGCGCCGGCTGCAATATGTCTCCGAATGGCAGAGCAATATTTCAGCCCAGTATACCTATCCCGTTGCTGACGGGGTCGAGTGGTTCAGCCGGGCCGACTTCAGCTATCAGTCGGACCAGAGTTCGGTGCAGACCGCCGACGCCTTTACCGGCGCGTCGAATATCCTCAATCTCCGCACCGGTCTGGACTTCGGAAACACCTCAGTGCGGATCTACGTAAACAATGCGCTCGAAGAGGATTCGGCGCTGGTCGGCACTTTTGTTCCGAGCGCCGCCCAACACCTGCAATGGGTGCAGGGCGCCCTTGGAGCGGGCCCTCGCGTCGGCCTTCAGGCCTTCGGCGCGGTCGTCACGGCCAGGCCGCCCCGGACCTGGGGGGCCAGCGTCAGCGTTCGCTTCTGAGTCCGGACTGTTGTCGGCAGGCCGGGAAGATCATCGTCCAGATGTTGAGAATCGGCCTGCTCGGAGCCTCCAGGATCGCGCCCCTTGCGGTCCTGGAGCCCTGTCTCGACCTGCCGGGCGTCGAGGTCGTGGCCGTGGCCGCGCGCGACTTCGATCGCGCGAAAGCCTATGCTGCCCAATATGAAATTCCACACGCGGAATCCTCTTACACCGCTCTGTTGGCGCGCGATGATGTGGACCTAGTCTACAATGCCCTTCCGGTTCCGCTCCACGAGCGGTGGACGGTCTCTGCCCTAGCCGCCGGAAAACATGTGTTGCTCGAAAAGCCGTCGGCGCTGAACGCGATTCAGGCGCGACGAATGGTCGATTCGGCGATCCTATCGAGACGCCGCCTGATCGAAGGCTTCCATTATCGCTATCATCCGCTCTTCGCGCGCATCCTCGAGATCGTGGCATCGGGCGAACTGGGGGTGATCGGCGAGGCCAAGGCGGCGATCGATGTGCCTGTCCCCTTCCGGCCCGGAGAAATCCGGTGGGATCCAGAGATGGGGGGCGGAGCATTGATGGATCTGGGATGCTATCCGGTCCACTGGCTGCGCACGATCTGCGGACCGTTCACGGTATGCTCGTCGAAGATCGAACTGGCCCCGACCGGCGTCGACCAGAGTGTCGATACCGAATTGCTCTTCGCGAGCGGGACCCGAGGAACCCTTGGCTGTTCGATGGTCCCGCATGATCGGGGCCGAACGACGACGCTGCGTCTGATCGGAGACCGGGGCGAGCTGTTCGTTCGCAACCCAATCACGCCCCAGACCGGCCACGAACTGCGCTGGCGCACGGACGGTGAGTGGCGACATGAGACGTCTGTCATGACCACCAGCTACTTCCATCAACTGGCCGCGGTCGAGGTCGCTATGGCAAATGGAACACCCCTGCCGACCGAGGGCGACGATATCGTCGACAACCTGGCGGCCATCGAGGCGATCTATCGTTGTGGCGGCTACCGGCCCTAGAGCGAAATCGGTCTTGGTGGACGCAGTCCGCCAAGGCTCAGATTTCGCTCCAGCGTAATTCTGGACCATTTTTTGGATTCAGGTCGATCCGTCCTGTAGCAAAAATGGTCTAGCCGGGCCAGAGGTCGGGCCAACTGATAAATGGAGCATCCTCGCGCTTGGCCCAGACGGTCTTGAAGACTCGCAGGAAGTTGCCACCGAGGAAGGCCGTGGTGTTGTCCACGCCATAGCCCCGGCGCAGCAGTTCCGACACGACCAGCGGCAGCTGGCGGTAGCTGGTCATGATCGGTCGGTAGTTGGCGTCCATATCGGTTCCCAGGGACACATGCCTGGGGCCGACCACCTCGCTCAGCTGGAAGATCCGGTCGACGAAGTCGTTTAGGGTGCTTGCGCCGATCCCGGCCGGCCAGGCCCCGATGACGCCGCCGTGGGCGGCGATGTCGCGCGCCAGCCCCTCGGTGATGAACCGGGCGTTCTCCACGCCATGTCCAAGAACGTGGGTATGGGAACACATGACCGGGCGGTCCGTGGTCGCCAGAACGCCGGCGACAACCGCCTCGGTGGCATGGGCGATGTCGATGACCATCCCTAGACGCCCCATTTCGGCGACGACCTCGCGACCGAAGCCGGTCAGGTTGCCATTCACTGCGGGAGCGGTCTGGATATCGCCCAGTTCATTCGGGCGGTAGTGGACGAGGGTGATCGACCGCACACCGTCGTTGAACGCCCCCCCGACCCGTGACACATCGCCGACCAGGAAGTCGCCGCCTTCGACGGTCAGCAGGGCCGCGATCTTTCCCTGACGTTTCAGCCTGGCGAAGTCGGACGGCGCAAGCACGATGTCGCCGCCGTTGGCCGCGATGTTGGTCTTGAGATTGGCGATCTGCCGCTCGTAGCTGGCCTGGGCTTCTCCGGGTCCAAAGGGTCGGGTCGCCACCAGGGCGGTTCCCCGAGCGTCCAGAAGCTGTAAGTCCGCGACGGCGGAAAAGCTCCCGCCGGTGAGCCCGCCGGCCCGCATGTCCTCCATAGTCCGGGCTTCGAAGGGACCGCCGGCCACCATTGCGGCCACCGGTGGTGAAAGCCCGACGGCGCCAAGTCCAAACGTGCGTCCGGGATGGGCGTGTATGTCTATGGCGGGAACGCGGGCGAGCAATCGATTTGCCTGCACGAGAAAGGCATTGTCCGGGGCAAATCCAATGGCGGGATCCACCTGCGCCCCCTGTGTGCGGCCTGAACCCGCGACCATTGAAGCCGCACCCGCGGCGGCGGCGAGAATGAGTGAACGTCGGTCAATAGTTCGCATGCGATGCCGCTCCGCCCCTCATGGGTCGTGATATATTGCGATTGATTATGATCGATAATGATCCGCGGGTCGAGCGCCTTGAACGCCACGACGGGTGCTCGCGGATCAACGTTTGATCCAGACTGCCGGGACAGCGCTTAGGCCGTCGCAGCTAGGGTTTGTCGCGCAGCAGTTCAGCCAGGCGCGCACCGGCGAGGCCGAGGGGACGGTTCGCGCGCCGGACTAGCTGCGGGGTAAAGCGATATCGTCGGCCGCCCACGAATGGCAACTCACGCAAGCGCCCGCACCGGAGGTCTTCTTCCACCAGGTACTTGGGCATCCAGCCGAATCCCAAGCCCATCAGCAATGCCTGTTTCTTGGCGACAAACCCCGAGAGATAGAACACCCGCTCACCGCCAAACATATGACGGTCATTTCCCTGGTCACTGGAGTCCTGAACCGACAGCTCGACGTGCTCCTGAAGGTCAGTCAGGTCGACGGACACTGCCGCCGCAAGGGGATGGTCAGCTGACGCGCACAGGATGCAGGTGACGTCCGGCAGGGGCTGGGCGTGCAGATCCGGACGGGCCAGATAGTCCTTCACTAGCATCAGGTCCGCCTCGTCCTTGTCGAAACGGAACTGAACGCCGCCCAGGAACTCGACCTTGACCTGAACGCGGGTCGGGACCCGCTCCTCAGCGAGCAGCTTAAGCGCCGCGAGCGTCGGTTCCAGCGGCAGAATGCCGTCCACGATGACAGTCAGTCGTGGTTCCCATCCTGTCGCGAACCGGCGTGCGAGCGCCTCCATGTGCTCGGCCTGGGCGATCACCTTGCGCGCTTCGATCAGCATGATTTCGCCCGCCGGAGTCAGTTGAACACGGTATCCGCCTCGGTCCAGCAGCATGAGCCCGAGCTGATCTTCCAGTTTGCGAACCTGGTAGCTGATAGCAGATTGGACCCGGTTGAGCCGCCGCGCGGCACCGGCAAAGCCGCCGCACGTTACGATAGCGTCCAGCGCTCTCAACGCGTCGATGTCGGGGGTCATGCGTAAATCATCAAAAATGGTGATCAAGAATCGCAAATATAATCGATATATTTGACATTCAAACCCATCTAATCCGCTTTGCGACCGGGTGAATTGCGTCGCCTCGGATCATGAAGAGGGCCAGGCCGTGGACGAACATAATCCTCTGGGCATGCGTGGAATCGAGTTTACGGAATTCTGCGGGCCGGCCGTGGATGCCCTCGAGACGCTCTTCCTTGAATTCGGGTTCTCGAAGCTCCGGCGACACCCAACCAAGGACATCACCTATTTCCGCCAGAACGACATCCATTTCCTGCTCAACGGCGAGCGCCAGGGGTTTTCCGCGGCGTTCGCACAGGCCCACGGCCCCTCGATCTGTTCCATGGGCTGGCGCGTTGACGACGCCCAACAGGCGCTAACGGAGGCTGTCCGGCGTGGCGCCCGGCCAGTACCGGCGGGTATTCCGGATCTGCCCTACCCGGCGATCTACGGGATCGGCGACAGTCTGATCTACTTCGTTGAGAGCCTGGGACGCACGGCCCCAATCTACGACATCGATTTTGTCGCCCTCGGGAGCCCAGCAATCCGTGACGCCAAGGGATTCGAGCGGATCGACCATCTCACCAACAACGTTCCGGTGGGCGAGATGTCAACGAACCCAAGTCCAGCAAGGACCAGATCAGCGAGTTCCTTGAGGAATACCGGGGTCCGGGGGTCCAGCACCTGGCCTTTCTGACTGACGACATCCTCGCCTCACTGGACGCGCTCACTGGCAGTTCGATCGAGACCCTGGATATCGACCCGGACTACTACGCCGACGTCTTCACCCGCGTGCAGGGAGTGCAGGAAGACCATGCCAGGATCCGGGCGCATCAGGTGCTGGTTGACGGGGATGATGACGGCTACCTGCTACAGATCTTCACAAGGAATCTGATCGGTCCGATCTTCGTCGAGATCATCCAGAGGGTCGACAATGACGGCTTTGGCGAAGGGAATTTCGGGGCGCTCTTCCGCATGCTCGAAAAGGACCAGGAACGTCGCGGCGTCATTTGATCCCGGCGTGATGAGAAAGGATCTTCCTGTGCTTGTCGAACGAATCCACCACGTCGCCTATCGATGCCGCGACACAAGGCAGACGGTCGAGTTTTATCGCGATACCCTCGGAATGGACTTCCTGCTTGCGATTTCCGAAGACCGCGTCCCTTCGACCAAGGACGTCAATCCCTACATGCATGTGTTCCTTGATGCCGGCTGCGGAAACGTACTGGCCTTCTTCGAAATCCCCGAGTCGCCCCCGATGGGACGTGATCCCAACACCCCCGATTGGGTGCAGCACATTGCTTTCAAGGTCGCTGACCTTGAGATCTTGAACGAGACGAAATTGCGACTGGAAGCTAGGGGCGTCGACGTGGTCGGCCCGACCAACCACGAGCTGTTCCAATCGATCTATTTCTTTGATCCCAATGGCCACCGACTGGAATTGGCGGCTGATACCTCGACGCCGGAAATGCTAGCCCGGTTGCACGCGATAGCTCCGGAAATGCTTGAAGAATGGACGCGCACTCGCCGACCGGTGAGGCAGGCAGCTTGGCTGCACAACAAGGAGTTTGCGGAGCCGACCTAGGTGTCGAAGCTATGAAGGTTGTTCACCCGAGGGGGTGCTGAGAAGCTGGGGTTGCGAAGCCAACCAACCCTCTGCGGAGCCTCTCGGATGAACA
>NCEB01000023.1 GCA_002280475.1 Brevundimonas subvibrioides | reverse complement strand
GTTCCCCGCCGCACCCGCAGGACGCGGGCGTCCCCGGACGGAACGATCTCACAGCCGGCGTCCGCCCGGAAGGCCTCGTTCTCTCGCCGGAGCGACACGAGGCTTCGCAACGTCGCCAGAACCCGGTCTCCGACCGGGGTCGCGGCCCGGCTCCAGTCCATGAAGGGGCGGTTGAGACCCCGTTCGTCCTCGGCGAAGCGATCCCGGCTTCGCCAGTCGGGATCGTTCAGCAGCCCGATCTCGTCGCCCATGTAGAGGATGGGCAGTCCCGGAAGCAGAAGAACGAGCGCATGGATCAGGCGGATGCGGGCGATCGCGGCAGCAAGCGCGCCGGCGTCGCCAGAAATCTCTGCGGCCTCTAGCCCCGCAAGGGACGCGGACATGCCACAGGTGGCGAGCGCGCCGCTGCCGGCCTGGAAGGTCACGCCGCGGGCGAAGTCGCTGTCCCCGCCGCCGTAGAAGGCGCTCAGGGCTTCGGCGCGGGGCCGCGCGGCCGGGCCATCGTCCGTGATCAGAAGATGCCAGCCGATGTCGTCATGACAGCGGGCGTAGAGCGCCCAGGTGGTCGCCTCGGGCGCGGCTGGGGTCCTGGCGATCACGTCGGTCACGGCCTCGGCGGTCTCCTCGGCCAGCGAGGTCCAGAGCGCCACCATGAGGCTGTTGTGATAGGCCAAATGCGCTTCGGGCCTGGCTTCGGATCCCAGATAGCGGCTCATGTGGCGTGTCGCCGTGACGGCCTCGGCCTTCAGCAGGACCCCGGGGCAGGCCAGGTCAGCGACGGTCCTGAGGACGCCGAGCACGGCGTGGGTCTCGGGCAGGTCCTTGCAGGCCGTGCCGATCCGCTTCCACAGATAGGGCACGGAATCGAGCCGGAAGGATTCCACGCCCTGGTTGGCCAGATCGAGCAGGGCCTCGGCGACGGCGACAAGCACATCCGGGTTGGACCAGTTGAGATCCCACTGGAAGGGATAGAAGGTCGTCCACACCCAGCCTCCGAGATCCGGCGACCAGGTGAAATTGCCCGGAGCGCTGGCAGGGAAGACTTCGGCGAGCGTCCGTTCGGCCCGGGTGACGGCCTCGTCGTCGGGCAGCACATGGAAGAAGCCGCGATGGTGCGCGTCACCGGCTCGCGCCGCCTGCGCCCACGGATGGTCGTCCGCCACATGGTTGAGAACGAGATCGAGGCACAGACTGATCCCGCGCGCCCTCAGGCTGTCGGCGGCCCGTGCCAGATCGCCCGGGCCGCCGAACCGGGGATCGACCGCGCCGAAGTCGGAGACCGCGAAACCGCCGTCGTTGTCGCCCGCGCGCATCTTCAGCAGCGGCAACAGGTGCAGATAGGTGACCCCCAGGTCCGCCAGCCAGTCGGCCCGCCCCGGTAGATTCGCGAGCGTTCCGCAGAAGCGATCGACGTAGGCGCAGTATCCAAGCTGGCGCTGGCTGAGGAACCAGGCAGGATCCGCCGCCCGCGACTGGTCGAGCGCCCGCAGAGGCGCGGGCCGGGCGGACGCCGCTGCGCCTGCGATCCGGATCAATGCCTCCGCAAGCGCGCCGGCGCGCGCCGCGCCATAGAGCGAAGCGAGGTCGCCGCGCAGTCGCTGGCGGGCCAGCGCGAGCGCGGGCGCACCGCCGACGAAGGAATGATCGTCCGACATCGCGGAGCCGACGGGCTGGATCAAGGCGTTGTCCGAATGATGGAGAAAAGAAGATCCCGACGCCTGGGGACGTCGGGAGCAGTCGGGGGTCGAGTCTTCAGAAGCGGTAGCGCAGCGCCACCGTCGCCGTGCGGCCGTTGAGGGTTCGGGCACGGACGACATTGGTCGCGTTATCGATGATCGAGCCCTCCTCGCTTTCGGTGACGGCGAACTCGTCGAAGACGTTGTTCACATTCAGGGCCACGCTGAGGTCGTCGGTCAGGTCGTAGCTGACGAAGGGATTGACGATCACATAGCCCGGCAGGACGAGGCCGTTGTTGAATCCGGCGAAGCTGTCGGTCGTGCCGATCAGGTTGGCGCCGATCCGCAGGGGTCCGAAGCTGTAGGCGCCCGTGGCCTGATAGACCCAGTCCGCCTGGCGGCGCGGCGTGTTGCCGACGTTCGCGGGATTGAGCGCGTCCCTGACGATCTCGGCGTCGGTCCAGGTCAGGCCGCCGGTGAAGTCGAAGTCGCCATGGTTCCAGAAAGCCTCGATCTCGATGCCGCGCGCCTCGTATTCGGCGTCGGTGAAGGTCTGGCTGGTGGCCTCGAAGTTGGTCTCTTCGGTGGTGGCGAAGAAGGCCGTCGCGAAGAGCTGGACCGGGCCTCGGTAGCGGACGCCGAGCTCATACTGCTCGACCATGTCCACGGCGGCATCGTCGTCCAGGATGTCGCCGGAGGGAGTGATCGAGGGGCTGAACAGGAGGCGGTCGGCGTTAGCCCGACCACCCCGGCTGGCGCGTCCGAACACCGCGACGTCGTCGTTGATCCGGTAGTTGGCCCCAATCGACCAGGAGACATAGTCCCATTCGTAATCGACCGGGCGGATGTTGGCGAAGTCGATGACCGAGACCTGACGCTCCGGAGCCTGGATGACGCCGTCGCCAGAAATGTCGCGGGTGGTGACGATGCCGTCGGCGTAGCTGCCGGAGGCCGAGCCGCTGTCGTAGCGAAGACTGGCGTCCAGGATCAGGTTCCCCGCCTCCCAGTTCAACGCGGCATAAGGCGCGTCGATGTCATAATCGACGTCGTAGGAGCGGCGACAGCAGTTGCCGAAGAACGAGGCGCCAAAGGCTACCTGACCGAGCTGGGTCTGGGGCACGCCGCCCGCGTTGAAGACGTCGATCAGGGCGGCGTTGTCGCCCCTCACTTCCAGCAGATAGGCGTTCCACAGCCAGTCCATGTCGATCGACTGGCTGGCGCGGTAGTAGCCGAAGGTGGCTGAAAGGATCCCGCCACCCACGTCGAAGTCCCGGGTCAGTCGCAGGTCATTGGCCATGTTGCCGAAGTCGTTGATGTCGACGTCGAACAGAACGACCTGCGCGACCAGCCCGTTGCCGTTGGCGTCGGCCGGGAACGACTGTCCCGCGTTGGGCCCATTGGCGTAACGCGCGGTGGCTCCTGCACCGCCGATCTGGGTCGCGGTCGCCGCGCCGCTCGCCACCCCGGCGGTGAAGGGCGAGACGAAACCGCCGCTGGCGTCGGCGATGCGGAAGCGGTTCTCCAGGGCCCAGCCGCTCCCGAGGTCGAAGCGGGCCTCCAGCCCACCCTGCAGCACTTCGGGGTTCATGCCGTCCTCAAGTTCCGAGACCCGGGGCCCGTTGCTGCCGTCCAGCCCCACCGCGCGCCGGAACAGGGCCGAGTGAAGGGTCTGATCGGACGCGTCATAGCCCGGCAGCGGTCCCCAGTCGGGGTCACCGTTGGTGCCCGTGACCCGGATGGGGGAAGGCAGGTAGCCGATGGCCTTGTCGTTCAGATATTTTCCGGTGAGCCGAACATAGCCGGTCTCGAACTCCCGGGTGATCGACGCACGGATCTGCCCACCTTCCTCGGCGGTATAGCCTGCGTCACGGGCCCCCTCGCCGGTGCGGTAGAAGCCGCCGATGCTGCCGTAGAGTCCTTCGCCGATCGGGCCGCCGACCTGGAAGTCGCCGCGGGTGGTGTCGAAATCCAGCCCCCGCGTCAGGGCCAGGCTGCCGCCCTGGGCGCGGCCGGTCTCGGTGATCAGGTTGATGATGCCGCCCGGCGAGTTGGAAGCGAGCGTCGAGGCCGAGCCGCCGCGCACCGCCTGGACCCGGGCGATGGTCGCGTCGTAGCGAGTGAAGATGTCGGCGTTGCCGAAGGCGATGTCGCCGAACTCCAGGACCGGCAGGCCGTCCTCCTGGATCTGCAGGAACTTGGCCCCGCCGGTCGAGATCGGGATGCCGCGCACCGCGATGTTGGCGTTGCCCTCTCCGCCCGAGGACTCCGAACGGATGCCTGGAATGGTGCGGAAGATTTCCGCTGTGGATCGCACGGCGAGGTCCTCGACCGCCTCGGTATTCAGCGTGGTCACCGAGACGGAGGACCGCAGGGTGGTGCTGGAGCCGGCCACGCCGGTGACGACGATCTCGTCGAGCGCGGTGGCCTGCTGATCCTGAGTGGGGACCGGTGCCGGCGCGGTCTGGGCTTGGGCGTGGGTGGTCGCCAGCGAGGCGAGGAGCGCGAGCGCGCTCACGGATACCGTCCGAGGCATGGTTTCATTCCCTGTTGAGCGGAGCCTCTCGCGGGCTCTCGAAGGGAGACTAGACACGGCTCGCAAACGTTTGCAACAATCGTTTGCGAGAAAGCGTCACGGCGCGGATCGGCGCACCACGAGATGCGTGGGAAGTTCTACCGACGTCACCGCTTCTCCGCCGAGCTGTCGCATCAGCAGGTCGACCAGGCGCTCAGCGCCGGCCGCGACGTCCTGGCGGACGGTGGTCAGGCTGGGGGTCGTGTAGGCCGCCGAAGGCACATCGTCGAAGCCGGTCACCGCCACATCCTCGGACACCCGTCGCCCGGCGTCGCTGAGGGCGGCGATGGCGCTCATCGCCATGACGTCGGACGAGGCGACAATGCCGTCGGCGTTCAGACCACCGGCCAGCAGGGCCGCGACCTCATCCCGCGCCTGAAGGGGCTCGAAATGGACGGCCGCATAGCGCGCCGCCGCCGGATCGAGCCCGGCTTCCCCCAGGGCCCGCTGAAATCCGGCTCTCCGCGCCGCCACCTCCGGCAGGTCGGGGTCGCCGAGGAAGGCGAGCCGGCGACGCCCCGAGGCGATCAGATGGCGCGTGGCCAGATAGCCGCCGCCCTCGTTGTCGGATCCGACCGTTGGATAGTGGCTGTCCGGCAGGGCCGCCCCCCAGACGACCATGGGCGCCCCGGCTTCGGCGGCGCGGTTGAGGGTCTCGTGATTGTAACTCTGGCCGATCAGGATCAGTCCGTCCGAACGGCCCGTCGAGAGCATGTCCAGCGGCCAGTCCGGAGCCCGCCGATCCGCCCGCGACAGCAAGAGCTCGTAACCTCGTTCGAACAAGGCGTCGGTGACACCCCCCACCATGCTGATGAAGAACGGATCCGAGACGTGCTGGCGGGTGTCGTGATCGAGCGCGATGACCACCGAGACCGTCCGGCTCTTCTTCGACCTGAGGCTGCTCGCGAGCGGATTGGCCCGGTAGCCGGTCTCGCGCGCCAGCTGTTGAATCCGCTCGCGGGTCTTCAGCGCGATGCCGGGGTGGTCGGCCAGGGCGCGCGACACGGTCGTGATCGACACCCCCGCCACCCGCGCGAGCTCCCGGATTCCGCCAGGACGTGATCCGCCCGCGTCCGTGGCCGCGCTCCCGCTCCGTGATGTCGTGGTCATGAGGCGACTGCTTACGCGTCGAACGTCGCCTGACAAGGGCCGATCACGCCGGACCGTCGAGCGGAGCTCCCCCGGTGTCGGTGATCGGCGCGATCTCGGCGGCGGCGAGACGGGGTCCAGCCGGGTCGAACAGGGCGTTCAGCACGGCGCCTACGGCCAGAAGCGCCGCCAGGACCGTGGCCAGAATAAAGCCGTACAGCGGACCGCCGAACAGATCGCTGACCGCCCCCATGGCGAGGGGGGCGACTACCGCGCTGACGGCGGTGAAGAACAGGATCACCCCGGCCACGGCCCCATGCTCGCTGCGGGGATAGGCGCTGACGCCCTTGGAGTTCACCGTCGGATAGATCACGGACATGAACAGGCCCGAAGCCGGCAGGAGCCACACTGCGGCGTCCCGTCCGCCGATGAGCGCTCCGAGGAAGCACACAAGGATCAGGACGGTGCAGACCGCGAGAACCCACGTCCAGCGAAGCCGGGACAGGAGCCAGGCTCCCAGGAACCGCCCCGCCGCCCGCAACACGAAGAAGGCCGACAGGGCATAGGCGGCCAGCAGGGTCCATGATCCGTCGTAGCCCTGCAGGAAGGTTGGCATCCAGACGTAGATGGCGGTCTCGACGCCGACGTAGAGCATGGCCGCGGTGCTGAAGCCCATGACGTAGGGGTCGCGCATGAGGCCCAGGGCCGCGCTCATCCGCGGCGGCGTCTCGAGGCGCGTGGGCTGGGGGTAGCGGACCAGCGTCGCGCCGAGGACCAGCACCAGGCTCATCGCGCCGGCCAGCACATAGACACCCTTCCACGACAGGCCCTCGGCCAGCAGAAGGGTGACGATCGCGGGGCCGATGATGGCCCCCACGCCGAAGAAGCCCTCGACCAAGTTCATGGTGGTGGTGTGCTCGCGCGTGGTGGCAGAGATGTCGCCGATCAGGGCGATGGCGGCCGTCTTGAAGACGCCGATGGCCAGACCCGAGACGAACAGAAGAACGACGAACGCCATGAAGGCGTCGCCCGCCAGGAACCCCAGCGACGCGGCCCCGAAGCTGCCCAATCCGAGAAGCAGCGCCGTCTTGCGCCCAAGCCGATCGGCGAGAAATCCGAGCCCGAGGCCCGCCAGGGCGATGCCGGCCATGGTCGCGTAATGGAAAGCCCCGGCGGCGGTCAGGCCCAGGTCATAATCCTCGATCAGCCGCGGGATGATCACGCCGACCGAGTCGGTCGTCATCGCGAACATCAGAAACATGGCATAGGTCAGCCACCGGATGGTGCGCGCGCTGGCGCCGGCTGGGCTCGTCATCGAGGCCTCTTTGGTTTCTTCGCTGAGGTCAGCCTACACGCGGCAAACAATTTCGCAAACGTTTGCGAACGCGGCGACGAGCAGACAGAGCCGTTTTCGCCGTGTCGCCCGGTCCCTGTGCCATCCGTTCAAGCCGCTGAGCATCGCCGTCTTGGAACTGGGCGTTGTCCTGGGGTCGGCGCGATCCGGCGAGGCGCTCCGACCTCGCCTGCCAGGTTCTGGCCTGGCCGCGCGCACAAGTCGGACGCTCCGCAGTCACAAATGTTACGCTTCAGTCTAAAATGTGTATATAATCTCAATTTGCACCTATGTAATTTCATATGTTGTGTCAAAACTGCGACGAAGTCTGTATTGAAATATACAAAACCTTTCACTAAGCTGGCTTGGTGTCGATTGTATGAGTAGCGTTTTCGTCGGAACGACGTTGACTTTTTCGACGTCGGGGAGGGTCGGCTTTCGCCTGGGAGGGTCCGGTGCTGTCTGCACGCCGGAGTTCCGCGGGCAGGCCGGCCGGCTCGCATCGACAGGACTACGCACGCATGACCCGACCCTTGACCCGCACTCGGCTACTCGCGACCACCATCATCACCGGGCTGTCGATCGCGACAGTCGCGATCGCCGCGCCCGCGAAGGCCCAGGAGCCGCCTCAGGAAGCGGAAGACGCGGTTGTCGACGACATCGTCGTCACCGGCTCACGCATCCGTCGCAGCGCCACCAACGCGCCGACGCCTCTCATCCAGCTGACACGGGAAGAGCTCGACAACTCCGGCGAGGCGAACGTCGTGGACTACCTGGCCGACGTGCCGGCCCTGACGTTCTCCACGGTGCCTGAAGATACGACAGGGACCGGGCTCAATGACGGGGGCCTGTCCCTCCTTAACCTTCGGGGACTCGGTGCCGCCCGTACTCTGACGCTGGTCGATGGCCGACGTCATGTCGGCTCCCTGCCCAACTCCCTCGCCGTCGACATCGACACCATCCCGCGGCTGCTGGTCGAGTCGGTGGAGATCATCACGGGCGGCGCGGCTTCGGTCTATGGGGCCGACGCCGTCTCCGGCGTCGTCAACTTCGTCCTCAAGGATGATTTCGAGGGGCTCGAGGTCGACGCGTCCTACGCCCAGGTCAACCAGGATGGGCAGGCCAGCCAGCGTCTGTCGGTCCTCTGGGGCGGTAACTTCTTCGACGACACCCTGAACGTCTACGCCACGGGAGAGTATCAGCGGAACGATGAGACGCTGGATCGCGACCTCGACTGGCTCCGCGAAGGGTGGGGGCTGCTGGGCGTCGACGCCGACCCGAGCTCGGCTCCGTACGACGGCGTTCGCGACCAAGTGCTCGTCAACAATCTGCGGACCTTCATCCGGGGCACGCCGTTCGGAGGCATCACCATTCTGGCGACAGGCGTGCAGCCCAGCCCGGCGGGCGACCCGGACATTCCGTTCGGCACCTGTTCGGCGACCGCCTTCGCCGCAGGCTGTTTCTCCATCGCGCCGGCCAACAACCTCGGCAACAGCTACGTCTACAACGGTTCAGGCCAGACGGTGCCGCTGGTGTTCGGTGACATCCGCCAGGGAACGGGGTTCAGCCGGACCCAGTCGAACGGCGGCAATGGCCAGGAGTCCAACACCGACCAGGCCGGCGCGAGCCGACTGCCTGAATCCGAGGCCTATCGTTTCCAGACGGGCTTCACCTGGGCCCTGTCCGACCGCGTCGAGATGTTCGGCGAGGCCAAGTACGCGGAAGAGGAAACCTTCGACGCCAGCCAGCGCACCTTCTTCGACTTCAACATCCGCGCGGTGCCGCCGGGCCAGATGGGGCCGGTGACGGCGTCGAACGCCTTCGTGATCGGCCTGGACAACGCCTATCTTCCCGCCAACGTCCGCACGGCGATCCAGAACAATGTGAGGACGATCTACAATTCGGCCGGCGTCGCGACCGGCACGGTGGCGGACCCGCGCGCCCAGCACAAACTCTATCCCACCAGCCGTTCTCAGCTGAACAACCGCGACCTGCAGCGTTACGTCTTCGGCTTCCGCGGTGACGCGGGTGACGTCGGCTTCATCCGTAATCTGACATGGGAGGTCGGCTACACCTACGGCGAGATGAACAACACCAACACCGAGGTCGGGACCGACAACCTCCGCGTCCAGGCGGCGGCCGACGCCGTGGTCGATGTCGCCGGGATCGTCAACGGCACACCTGGCGAGATCGTCTGCCGGGTGCAGCTGCTCGAGGCCCAGGGCACGCCCGCCGCGCCCGCAGCAGGCGTCTACTCCTATGGCGGCGAAACCACGAGCCAGTGCGTGCCCATCCGGATCTTCGGCGAGGGTGGGATCTCCGAGGAAGCACTCGCCTATCTCAACACCAGCGTGACGGTCAGCGACCAGAACCGCCAACAGGACTTCCTGGCCTTCGCCTCGGGCGAACTGTGGGACTTCTGGGGCGCCGGCCCCATCGGCTTCGCGATCGGTGTCGAAAGCCGCAAGGAATCGACCAGCGGGGTCGGTCGCGACCGGGACACCAATGGCCGCCTGCTGTTCCTCAACGGCAGCCCGGACTTCGATCCGGTCTCTTATGAGACCCGTGAAGCCTTCGTCGAGCTGCGCCTGCCCCTGTTCAGGGACTGGTGGCTCGGGCGGTCCGCCGAGATCAGCGGATCGTACCGCACGTCCGACTATTCCACGATCGGGCTGCAGGACACCTATTCGGTCCAGGCCTCCTGGCGGCCGGTCGACGACTTCCTGTTCCGCGCGACCCAGAACACCTCGATCCGGGTTCCAGACCTGGGCGAGCTGTTCGATCCGGGTGGCGAGACATTCGTGAACTTCACGGACCCCTGCTCCATCACGGTCATCCAGAACACGGCGGACAGCACGGTTCAGGCGAACCGCATCGCGAACTGCACGGCCCTGGCCACGGCCGCCGGACTCAATCTGAACTTCAACCCGGCCAACGCCACGGCCCCCAACTCCTTCACCCCGGTCTACGGGACAGGGGGGATTTCGGGCAACAACGGGGGCAACCCGTTCCTGGCGGCGGAGACATCGGAGTCATCGACCTTCTCGGTGGTCTGGACCCCGAGCTTCTTTCCGAACTTCTCGCTGGTGCTCGACCACTACAACATCCAGATAGACGACGCGATCGCGACCGTGAACGCCCAGCAGGCCGTCGATCAGTGCGTCGTGGGCACGGCCCTGAACTCCAACGCCTGCGCGACCATCTTCCGCGACCCGACCACCTTCTTGATCAACGGCTTTGTCCAGAGTTCCCTGAACTACGCCAAGCTGACAGCCGAGGGTGTCGACTTCTCCGCCCGCTACCGGCACGACCTCGACAACGTCCTCGGACGCGACCTGGGGCGGCTGGACTGGAATCTGCGGGGCAGCTGGACGCTGGAACAGCACGACTTCGTCAACATCGACGACCCGACGCAGTTCGACGCGAACGAAGGCAAGTATGTCCTGAACAACTTCCTCCAGAACCTGTCGCGGGTCCGTTACCTGTCGACCCTGGCCTGGTCGCCAAACCCCCGGGTCACGCTCAGCTGGGACTGGGACTGGCAGTCGAGCCAGGAAATCCTGAGCACCCGGAACTTCGTGAACAACGCGGACATCTACGATCCGGATTTCCGCGAGACGGGGGCGTTCAGCCAGCACGACTTCACCGTGCGATATCTGGTGCGTGACGACCTGACCCTTCGGGCCGGCGTGGTCAACGCCTTCGACGAAGAGCCGGCGCGGCATCTCGGCCGCACCACGGCCGACGCCTATGATCTCTTTGGTCGTCGCTACTTCGTCGGGCTGAACGCTCGCTTCTAGAGCTTTATCGCCTCTGATACGCGGGCGCCGCCCCGGTCCTTGAGGACCGGGGCGGCGTTTGCTTTCTCGGCCGTGCTCGCCAGGCCCGTTGTCGGTCATCCGCCGACTCGCCCGCAGGCGGGCGGCGCGAGCGAACACGCCGGCACCAGGGATGGTTTGAGGGCCGCGCGGCCTCTGCCGTGGCCCCGGACAATGAAAAAGGACGCTTCCCGGCGAGAAGCGCCCTCTTCAAGGATCGGGCGAATTTGCGGAGAGACCCGCCAAAGCCGCGCCCAGGATAGTCGAGATCGCGCTATTGGGAGCGAGGCGGCGTCACCGTTCGGGCCGAGACGGTCTCGCCACGAACGCGGGCGTAGTCCTGGCGCTGGCGCTCTGACAGAAGAGCCAGAGCTTCTTCGTGGAAGGCTCTGAGACAGCGGGAGTTCGGCAGTCGCGAGCCTGTGACCGTGCAGGCCCCGCGCGCCTGGCGTAGCAGGCGCGCGTCGAAACTGGCCACCCCCTCCGCCGTCGACAGATCGAGATCTCCAAAACGGATGCGGTAGTCCTGAGCATGGGTCACGGAGACCGATGCCATCAGGGCGATGGAAGCGAGAACGAGCGTTCGCATTGCTTTGATCCTCAGCATGGCGTCGCGGAACGACGCTGTTGATGGCGCTGTCGGCGGCAAACGCCACCCAGCCTCGGATGCATACACAATCGCGATTGATTACTCAGCTTAACTCTAGTTTATATTATGGCTATTTGAGAGATGGGTTATTTTACTGCGGTATAATGCCTCTCGATTGTAGCGTTATTTGTGGGATCGCATCCTCACCGTTACACAAGTCGCGATGCTCGGACGCGCCGGAGGAGACATCCGTGCGGAGGCCGTGCTGTCGGTGCGCCAGGGAGAGGAGCGCGAGCTCGCCGTCGTTTCGGAGCATGAGACGGCGGGCGATCAAGCCAGGGGCGGTCGGCTCCCGGTCCTCGCGTGCGACAAGCCAGCCGCGCCGGCCCTCACTCCGCCTGCCGCTCCTGTTCGTCGCCTGAGGGGTCGGACCCACCGACGAGGGGCGCGAGAGTCCACGAAAAGATCACCCCCGCTTCAGGTCGTCCCCGGCTGTCAACGAGAAGAGCGTCGATTTCGTCGAGCTTCCGGTTGATCCGGGCCAGGGTGGCCGCGTCGGGACTGCCGCACACCCGCCTGAGTCCCAATGTGCGCTGAGGGCCTTCCGTCCGGGCCGGGCCCGCCTCGAGTCCAAGACGGAAATCTCGCTCGATCTGTCGGCCGAGAACGCGCACGAAGGCCTGAACCGCCGAGCGATTGGATGGATCTCCGGGCTGGATCCTGAGGCGGACCACACGCGCCGGCGCAGCGAAGAGCTGGACCCGTTTTCGATTAACGACCCGCGTTCCAGCCTCGATAGCGAGGCCGGCTGTCAGGAGCAGCCGGATATGATGATAGAGCGCCGAAGGCCGGGCACCGAGCTGGTCGGCCAACTCCTTCACCGACAGGGGGCCAAACGCGAGAAGCCTGTCCACGATGTCCTGTCGGCGCGCCGCGAGACCCAACGAGAGGGGTACATACGCCTCGACCCAGAACGTATCGTCGGCTTCTTCCTGGCGTACCCGACGAGCCAATCGACACTCCTCCGCCGGAGGCCGCGCCTGCTATAGCCTCCTGCCGAAGTAAGTCCTCATGCGGCCGGCCAGTGTCAATGTTGCTGAAGGGTGACTAGTTCGCAGCCGCGCCGCGCAGTGGCGCAGCGAGGTGGACGTAGCCGCTTCCGCGGACGATGCGAACGAACTCGGCACCGTCGATCTGTGCCAGCCGTCGGCGAAGTCTCGATATGGCCGTTCGAAACGCCGTGGGCTCCATGCGGAACGCGGCGTCCTCGTTGGCGATGAGCGTGGTGGTGACCACGGTCCCTGGTCGATCGAGAAAGAACTGCATCAAGCGGGCCTGATGCCGCGCAAGCTCGACCTGACCCCCGTCGGGTCCCGTTGCGATGTGCGTTTGCGGGTCGAGCGACCAGCGTCCCTCTCCCCGGGGCCTTGGAGCGGGGCCTTGGACGCGCGAGCGGCGAAGCATCGCCCTGGCCCGGGCCAGCAGAAGCCGGCAATCCACATCGGCGGCGATCACCTCGTCCGCGCCGACTTCGAGCGCGACAATCTGGCTGATCGTATCGGACGTTCCGGACAGGAGGATCACGGGGGCCCGGCCAGAGACTGCGGAGCTGCGGCAGAAGCTGTAGGCGCGCGCGCCGAAGCTGCGCTCGTCCAGCACCACAAGATCGACGGCCTGTTGGCCCATGACCGCGTCGGCGGCCTCCGGCCCATCGACCTGGATCGTCAGAAAACCATTCCCGCCGAACACATCAGAAAAGCGCCTGCGCTCTACGTCATCGCCGCCGACGACAAGGATCGTGGGCACGCCAGCGTCAGCAGGCGAGGCAGCGACATCGTAGGCCATACCAATGTTTCCCGTCGCGCGAGCTGCGTCTAAAGACAGCCGATGTCACCAGTTACCGGAAGCTACAAACATGTTTCAAATGAAACATGTTTCACAGAAACACGAGATGACTTGCACATTTGCAACGCATTCGGCCCAATGGACCAGGACAATAGTCCACTTCAGTTCGGTTCAAAAAGATCATACGAACAATCTTCGTCCATTTGGTGGATTCGTTGTTTATATTACGAGCGTGATAGAAAACCGCCCCTCTTTAGACACTGTCTGGTCCTGATCCTAAACTGTATGTAACAAGATGATGATTTTGAGAGAAAATCGCGATGGGAGGGTCGAAAATGATCGATCCTGTTCAAAATCGGGTGCCAATTTTTGTTTCAGCGTTTGTTGGCCTGAGGCATCCTTCACACTCGAAAAAGGGCGACTTCCCAACATGACAGACTCCCTCGACGCATCGGCGTCCCACAAGCTCCGAAGCGCCGCCGCGTGCCCTCCGATCCGGTTACGAGCGACGATCACGATCGATCTCGAAGCCGAGGACTATGTCACCGCAGAGCAGCTGAAGGCGCGCATGGCCAGCGAGTACGACCTGTTGCGACGCGTCTTCCCTGCGGCCGAGCTGGGCTTCCGGCAGCGAAAGCCCAGGAACGTTCCCCGCGTGCCTGCGCCGGAGTTGGTCGTGCGACCCTACGTCGATGACTGAGGATGTCGGCCGTCGGCGCAACACTCTACTCGCCGGCCTGGTGCTGCTGCGCCGAATTGCGCCGGACATCACCGTGTCCGAGATGCTGGCCTTTCTCTATGTGGCCGAGAACCCGGGCGTCCGTATCAAGGAGCTCTCGGGCCTCATGGTCACGACGACGGCGACCGCTTCGCGGGCATCACGCGCCCTGCTCTCGCCGGGAGACGCGGGGGTCCTGCCCCCGGGCCGGGGATGGCTTCTCATGGCGGCGAACGGCCGCGAAGCCATTTCGCGACATCTGTTCCTGACCGATGCCGGTCACGGACTGGCGCTTCGACTGGATGATCTCATCCGCTCGGCCAGACCGATCGCGGCCAAGAGGAACGGGACGGCCGTCCTCCCGCAGATCTGGGCGACGGGCACCTAGAGTCTGATCCTGGACCCTGAGTCCCGGCATCAGCGGAATCGCGAAGCGATTCCGCTGATGCCGATCAGGGTCTAGAGACCGGCGATCACGGAGCCACGGCGAACTCCAAAGCGAGCTCGAAACGCAGACGCTCGATTCCCACGAATGTCGTTTGGCGCCTCACCAGCTCGCTTCCAATCAGCTCACGCAACATGAAGTCCCGATAGTGCTCGATGTCGCGGAAATGGCCGATACAGACGAAATCGGCCTCGCCTGAAACAGCCCAGACCATAGAGAACTCTGCCTGGACCGCGAGCTTGCGCTCAAAAGCGATACGCCGCTCCCCACCAATCTGGTCCAGCGCGAGTTCGATCACGACGGTGAGGGGTCGGGCGGTTACACGGGGATCGACGAGGGCGACCTCCCCTTGAATCAGGCCGCTCTCGCGCAGCTTCTTCAGTCGCCTTTGACAGGTCGCCAGCGTGAGGCCGACGGTTTCGCACAAATGCCCGACGCTCGCCCGGTTGTTCCTCTGCAACTCATGCAACAGCCGTGCGTCGATCAGGTCAACCGGACGAGGCGGCATCGGAGTTCGATCTCGGGCCTGAACAAGGAGAATGACGCCGTTAGATGACAGACGACATCTACGAGAACAGGCTCTGCCTGTTGAAGCGATGGGTCAATAGATCGAAGACAAGCTTACAACGAATTAACCTGTTGCAGACGCGTAATTCGGGTTTTTTTGACTGCATCGATTTGGGCCGTTGTTTCAGGCTCCGGCTGACCCCGGCGACGACCGTCGGAGTCTGGCCGTAACGCTGTCGTCGAGAAGATGTCTGGACACCGGAGGTCCCGCCGAGCGGCCTCAGGAGCGGACGAGCCCGACCGCTCCATCAGCGTCCGGGTGAATGGTCTGCGTCCAGACAGGACGTCACGCACCCCCTCATCGCCGACTTCGTCCGCGTCGGACCCGGCGCAGAGCGACTCGTCCACCGAGACGTATTAATCTTTTTGAGATGGATCAAGTCCACTTTCATCTTATGAAGATTAAACGCACCGCTTGGCCAACTCGACGGGACCGCGCCGGTTCGGTGGCGGTCGAGTTCGCGCTGGTCGGGCCGCTGCTGATCCTGATGCTGATGGGGATGGCGCTGTACGGCGGCTGGTTCTGGCTCGCGCAGGGCGTGCAGTCGCTGGCGACCGAGGCGGCGCGGGCCGCCGTGGCGGGGATCGATCCGATCGAACGCCGCGCCCTGGCCGAGGCCTTCGTCACGCAGGAGGCTCGCGACACCTATGGTTTCGACGCCGACCGGCTGGAGGTCGAGGTGAATGCCGGGGGCGACGCGATCCGGGTCGAGGTCGCGCTCGACACCGCCGACCACCCGATCATGGCCCTGGCGGCGCTGATCCCTGCCCCGCCGGAACGGATCGAGAGATCGGCCGTGGTCCGGATGGGCGGATTCTGATGCCCGGACGCCGCTTCGCGCACGACGAGGCCGGCGGGGTCGCCACCATGGCGGCGGCGGCGGGAACCCTGATGTGCGCCCTGGCCGCTGTCGTCGTGGATCTGGCCGGACTGGCGCTGGCGGGTCGGGCGCTGCAGGGCGCGGCGGACCTGGCGGCCCTGGCGGCGGCGGCGAACCTGGACCAGGCGGAGCGAGCGGCGACCGCCACCGCTCGCGCCAATCTGGACGACGCGGCGACCGAGGTGGTGACAGGCCGCTACACCCCCGACACGACGCTGGCGGCGCGCGAGCGGTTCGGGCCCGGGGACACCCCCGCGAACGCGGCGCGCGTGACCCTGACCCGGTCGGCACCCCTGTATTTCGGGCGGTGGATCCTGGGGCGACCCGATCTGGTGCTGACGAAGACGGCGGTCGCCGCCATACCGGCCGAGCCACCGCGTGCCATGTTCTCGATCGGATCGCGACTGGCCCGGCTGGAGGGCGGGCTGGCCAACCAGCTGCTGTCCAGCCTGACCGGCAGCACGGTCGGTCTCAGCATCATGGACTATGAGAGCCTGGCCGACGCCGAGGTCACTCTGCTCGGGTTCTTCGACGCCCTGGCGACCGAACTGGATGTCGAGGCGGGGCGGTACGATCAGTTGCTCGATCGCGAGATCGAGGTGGGCCGCGCCCTGGGTGTGGTGCAGGCGCTGGCGGGCGATCAGGGCGACAGCGCCCTGGCGAAACTGATCGATCCGGCGGCTGACGTCACCGTGCGACTGGGTGACGTGTTCGGGCTGGAGGCGGACGCGCGGTCGGGCCTGGCCCAGGGGCTGGATGCCTCGGTCTCGGTGCTGGACCTGGCCATGGCCATGCTGGAGACGGGCGGGGATCGTCAGGTGAAACTGAACCTGGGGGTCCAGCCCGGCCTGGCCAGTCTGGTCGTCGACCTGGCCATCGGCGAGCGCCCCAACCGCTCGCCGTGGCTGACGGTGACCGGAGACGGCCAGCCGGTCATCCGAACGGCCCAGGCCCGGCTGTATGTGCGGGCGCGGACCAGCCAGAAGCTGGCGGGTCTGGCGCAGGTCGAGTTGCCTGTGCTTATCGAACTGGCCGCGTCAGAGGCGCGGCTGGAGGCCATCACCTGCGGGCCGAACACGGTGACGCTGGGGGTCCGGCCGGGCCTGGCGACCGTGGCCCTGGGTCAGGTGCCGGAGACGCAGCTCGACGATTTCACCCGGGACCTGACGCCGACGCCCGCCACGGTCCTGAACGTCGCCGGCCTCGTCCGCCTGATCGCGAGCGGCGAGGTCGAGGTGGCCGATCCGGCGTTCAGGGATACCCGCTTCAGCGCAGCCGAGATCGCCGACCAAAGCCCACGCACCGTCACGGCCAGCGGACTGGGATCGGGACTGATCGGCAGTCTGTTCGGCGACCTGGATGTGCAGGTTCAGGCGCTCGGACTGGGACTGGGATTGGGCGGGCTCGTCTCCGCTTTGGGGACGCTGCTGGCGCCCCTGGGGCCGGTGCTGGACGGGGCGATCCAGCCGATCCTCGATCTGGCGGGTCTGAAGCTGGGGCAGGCAGACGTGCGCGTTCACGGCGTGACCTGCGACGACGGGGAGCGGCCGCCGGTCCTGGTCGGATAGGGCGACGCGCCATGGCTTGAGGTCACGGGACGGGCGGCCGATAGAGACCCATGGCCGATCCCACCGCTCCCGCCGACATGACCTATGCCCGCTATCTGGATCTGGACCGGCTGCTGTCGGCGCAGTCGCCGATCAGCGACCAGCATGACGAGATGCTGTTCGTCATCATCCACCAGGCCAAGGAGCTGTGGCTGAAGCAGATCCTGCACGAGGTCGCCCTGGCGCAAGCGTTGGTGCGGACGGGCGACCTGGTCCCCGCCTACAAGAGCCTGGCGCGGGTCAGCCGCATCCAGGCCGTGATGACGCAGAGCTGGGACATCCTGGCCACCATGACGCCAGCCGACTATCTGCGGTTCCGGGGCGTGCTTGGGTCCAGCTCCGGGTTCCAGAGTGACCAGTTCCGGCGGCTGGAGACCATGCTTGGACTGAAGGACGCCAAGTTCCTGGCCTTTCAGACCGACCGGCCCGAGGCCCATGCGGCCCTGTCCGACGCCCTGGCGTCGCCCAGCCTGTACGACGACGCCCTGGCGCAGCTGGCGGCGGCGGGACTGCCGGTCCCGGACGCCGTCCTGACGCGCGACGTCTCGCGCCCTTACGCCCCCTCGCCCGAGGTCGAGAACGCGTGGCTGGAGGTCTATCGCGACACGGACCGCTGGTGGCCGCTGTATCAGCTGGCGGAGAAGCTGGTCGATCTGGACGACGCCCTGGTGACCTGGCGGCACAAGCATGTGGTCACGGTCGAGCGGATCATCGGCCGTCGGCGCGGCACCGGGGGGACGGACGGGGTCGGATATCTGTCGTCGACGCTTGAACGCCGGTGCTTTCCCGAACTGTGGTCCCTGCGAACGCGGCTCTGAGGCGCGAGAAGATCAGTCAGGCGTCTTCGTCGAACTTGCGCGCGACCAGATCCGACAGGGCCTCGATGGCCGGGGTGGCGTCCGTGCCCTCGGCCTCGATTTCGATGCTGCAGCCGTTGCCGGCCCCCAGCATGAGCAGGCCCATGATGGAGCGGGCATCGACCGTCACGCCGTCGCGCGTGACGCGAATCTCGGCCTCGAAACTGGACGCCAGCTTGACGAACTTTGCCGAGGCCCGGGCGTGCAGGCCCCGGGTATTGCAGATGGCGGCGGTGGCGCGGACGGTCGGAACGGTCGTGGCCAAGTCTATTTCTCGCCCGCCAGGACCCAGGAGGCCACGGAGATGTATTTGCGGCCCGCCTCCTGGGCGTGGGCGACGCAGGTTTCGAGCGTTTCGCGCCCACGCACGCTGGCCAGCTTGATGAGCATGGGCAGGTTCAGTCCTGCGATGACTTCGGCATGGGTCTGTTCCATGACCGAGATGGCCAGGTTCGATGGCGTGCCGCCAAACATGTCGGTCAGCAGAATGACCCCGTCCCCGTCGTTGACGGCGGCGGCGGCATCGACGATGTCGCGGCGGCGGCGCTCCATGTCGTCATCGGGCCCGATGCAGATGGCCGCGACCCCGCGTTGGGGCCCCACCACATGTTCCATGGCCGACAGGAACTCGGAGGCGAGGCCGCCGTGGGTGACGATCACGAGGCCGATCATGAAGGCGTCTTCAAGGGCGAAGCATCCCGCGTTGGCGGTATCGACGCCCCCCGGGGCCGACACGCAAGCGGGCCTAGATAGAGGAAAGCGGCGGGGGATTAAAGACGGCGCATCGCATGGGCGAGCAGGGCGACCGACGACGCCGCGCGGATGTCCAGCTTCAGGGCCGGAACGATCGCCCCGGCCAGAGTTACGATCGCAGGGCCTGGCAGCCGCTCTACGGCCTCCTGAACGCAGTCGACGACCAACCGCACCCGCGCGAGCGGGAGATGCCGGTCCCGCAGGATGCCAAGGCCCCTCGCCTCGATCCGGCCGGCGATCCGGTCGGCTGGAGCGGCGTACGGATGGCCGCCCGAGGTGAAGACATGCACATAGTCGTCGCCAACCAGGCGCCAGCCGCCGGCCATCAGCCTCAGCGCCAGGTCGCTCTTGCCCGCGCCCGAGGGGCCGCGCAGAAGCGCGCCCCGCCAACCGTCGGCGCACCGGAGGGCGACGGCCGTGGCATGAACCGGCGGCGGGTTCATCCCCGGCGACCGACGACCGGCAGGGCGACCTCGAACCGGGCCCCGATGACGGCACCCGAGGCGTCGGTCCGGTTGGCGGCGGTCACGCGACCCCCGTGGGCCTCGACGATCTGGCGGACGATGGACAGGCCCAGCCCGGAATTGGCCCCGAAGGCCGTGCCGCGCGGGCGCGAGGTATAGAACCGCTGGAACACCGTCTCCAGGTTCTCGTCCGGAATGCCCGGTCCGTCGTCCTCGACGAGGACCCGCAGGGTCAGGTCGGGATCAGTCTCGTCCCGGCGCACCGCCAGGCGGACGTCGCTTCCCGGCGGGCTGAATGAGCGGGCGTTGTCGATCAGGTTCCGGAAGACCTGACCCAAGGGACCGTCGCGGCCCATGACCCGCGCGGGCGCCTCGATGGCGACGCTCAGCCGCACCGGGGCCTCTCCGGGCTTGGAGGTGGTGTCGTAAACGGTGACGATGTCGCCCAGCAAGGCGGCTAGATCGACCGGGCGGGGCCGGTCGCGGGACAGTTCGGCGTCCAGGCGCGAGGCGTTCGAGATGTCTGTTATCAGCCGGTCGAGGCGGCGCACGTCCTGTTGCAACACCCGGGTCAGGGTCTCGCGCTGGGCCGGGTCCTTGACCAGTTCGAGGGTCTCCAGCGCCGAGCGGATCGAGGTCAGCGGGTTCTTGATCTCATGGGCCACATCGGCGGCGAACCGCTCGATGGCGTCCATCCGGGCCGACAGGGTCTCGGTCATGGATTCCAACGATCGGGCCAGGTCGCCGATCTCGTCGCGACGGCCTTCCAGATCGGGCAGGGAGATGGCCCGGGCACGCTGCAGCTTGACCTGATCCGCCGCCGCCGACAGCCGCATCACCGGCCGCGCGACGAACAGGTGCAGAAGCAGCGAGGCCAGGAGGTTCACGGCCAGCGCGACCACCGCGAAGGGCACAAGGGCCCGGCGCTGGGCCCCCAGGATCTGGTCGACATCTCCGGCCTCCAGAGTGAGAACGCCCAGCACCTGCTGCACATGACGGACTGGAAGCGAGACCGAGACCACCCGGTCGCCGTTTTCCGAGCGTCGCACGGTGGCCTGGGCCTCACCCAGCAGGGCGGCCTCGATCTCGGCCCCCAGGGCGGCGCTGGCCTGGTCCAGGGTCTCGCGCACCTTGGCGGGGTCATCGGTTTCGACGATCGGCGAGCCGGCCGGGTTGGCGGGGGGCAGGGCATTGCCGGGAATGGCGTCGGTGACGGCGAAGCTGTCGGAAACCAGGAGGCCGTCGGCGTCATAGAGGCGGGCCCGCTGGCCGCTGGGGATGAAGTTGTCCCTCAGCCACTGACTGGCGGCGATCGGGTCCAGCGTCGGCGTCGGCTCTCCACGCGTGATGCCCAGCTGACCCAGCACGTTGGAAAGGAGCTCCGCCTGGACACGCAGGCTTTCCTGGCGCGCCTGGACCAGCCCCCGGTTCCATTCGTTCAACGCCAGCGCCCCGCCGAACAGGATCAGCAGGCTGAGCAGATTGAGCGCCAGGATCAGCCCGCCGAGCCGCGATCCGGCGAACCGGAGGCGGTGCCGGGTCAGCCCCCGATCGTCGGACGGATCCGAAGGCTCAGCTCTCGCGGTATCGGTAGCCGACGCCATACAGGGTCTCGATCGCGTCGAATTCGGGATCGACGACCCGGAACTTCTTGCGCATGCGCTTGACGTGGCTGTCGATGGTGCGGTCGTCGACATAGACCTGGTCGTCGTAGGCGGCGTCCATCAGGTTGTCGCGGCTCTTCACGAAGCCCGGGCGCTGGGCCAGGGCCTGAAGCAGCAGGAACTCGGTGACCGTCAGCTTGACCGCCTTGCCGTCCCAGGTGCTTTCGTGGCGGGCCGGGTCCATGACCAGCTTGCCGCGACGGATCGCCTTGCCGGACGTCTCGGCCGAGGGTTCGGGCTCGCCGCCGTCGCCGCCGGAGCGGCGCAGCAGGGCCTTGACCCGCTCGATCAGCAGACGCTGGCTGAACGGCTTGTGGATGTAGTCGTCGGCCCCGAGGTTGAAGCCCAGGATCTCGTCGATCTCCTCGTCCTTGGACGTCAGCATGATGACCGGGATCTGGCTGGTCTGGCGCAGGCGGCGCAGAACCTCCATGCCGTCCATGCGGGGCATCTTGACGTCGAGGATGGCGAGGTCCGGCGGCGAGGATTCCAGCGCCTCCAGCCCCGTGGCCCCGTCATGATAGGCGACCACCTTGTGGCCATGGCTTTCAAGCGCCAGGGACACGGATGCGACGATGTTCTCGTCGTCGTCCACCAGGGTGATGTTGGCCAAGTCGGTCTCCTTGTCGTCGACCCGGGAAAACGCGACCCGGGGCGCATCAACGCGCGGCAAGCGTAACCGTTCGCTCGCGATCGCGGTGACTTTACGGCCACAGTCGCCGGGTGGCCAGATTTGGTTTGGGAAACCGGACCTTAAAGCCTGTGCGTCATTCTGGCAGGCCAATCAGGCGAACCCAGACCATGGCCGGACCCGTCCACTACGAGATCTACGTCAGGAAAACGGCCCCCGCGCCGTGGAGCCTGCTGCAGGCGACGGAGAACCGCCAGCAGGCGATCGAGACCGCAGAGGATATCCTGCGGGACAAGCACGCCGTCGCCGTGCGGGTCACCAAGGAGACGATGGACCCCGACACCATGGAGTTCAACAGCGTCACCGTCCTGACGCGCGGCGCGCCCGAGGCCCCCAAGAAGCGGGTGGCAGAGGCCGACGACCGGCCGAACTGCATGGCGCCGCAGGACATCTATGCCCCCCACGCGCGCGAGTTGATCGGCCGGGTGCTGGAAGACTGGCTGATGCGGAACGGGGTGACGGTGTTCGAACTGCTGCATCGGCCGGACCTGGTCGAGCGGCTGGAAGCGTCGGGCGTCGAGGTCCAGCACGCCATCCAGAAGGTCGCCATCCCCGAGAGCCAGGCCACCGGCCAGGCGGCCCATGAGCTGATCCGCCACTATCAAAAGCTGACCGAAGCGGCGATGGAACGGGTGGTGGTGGCGGGTCGCAAGAGCCTGTTTCCTGACCTGGCCAACCGGTCTCTGGCGGACGTGGCCCATCGTCTGGCGGGGTCGGCGGACCGATCGTTCGTCATCGGCGGCGTGATCGCCGGAGCCCTGAAAGGGCTGAAGGGCGCGCGCGCCCGTCTGGACCGGCTGATGGATCTGGCGGACCGAGCGCCGATGGACGGCCCGCCCCGGGCGTTGGTCATGGTCGCGATCGAGCAGATCCTCTGTGAGATGATGGCGGCGCGGACCAGCCTGTCCGAGGTGCTTGGGCCCGCGTTGGACCAGGGCGGCAGCCTGGCGGCCGTGGTCCGCATGGTCGCCCCGCGCGAGATCGAGGCCCTGATCCGGATGGACCCCCGGATGGCGCTGCTGATGCCCGCCGTCGATGGACCGGCGGCACGGCTGGGCGTGCGGATCGAGGCCGGGGAATATCCCATCCTGTCCGCGGCCCTGGCGCGAATGGTGCTGCGCGAACTGATGGGGCCGCGTCGCCTGCGGCCCACCGATGCGCCCGGCGAAATCGACATCCTGCGGACCCTGGCCATGTCGCTGACGGCCACGGCCGGGCGTTTACTGACATTGGAAGAGGTGCAGAACGCCTTCACCGAACGCTCCAAGAGCCTTGTGACCGCCGACTTCGTGCAGTCCTTCGTCGACCCTTGCGAGACCGTGCTGTGCGAAGCCGAGCAACTGACCCGGCTGTGCGAGAACGTGACGGGCACCGCCAACAAGCGATCGGCCGCGCGCTGGCTGGCGGCCTGCGTCACCTCCCTGAGGTTCGAGCAGGAGATGCGGACGGCCCCGATGTCGGCGGCGAAAAAGCTGCAGGCCCTGGCCGTCCTGCACCGCTCGGTCCGGGCCGCCGCCCTGTCGGAACACGACACCGAGCAGATCGGCGGAGCCATCGGCCATGTCGGTGGGGTGGTCGAGGCCGAGGCCAGGCTGACCGCGCAGCTGGCTCGCGCGCCCGCCCCGCCGGCCCAGAAGCTGGCGGCCCTGCTGCGCCTCGCCGCCGGAGAGACGGCCCCGTTCGGACCGGCCGCGGACCGCGCCAAGGCCGAGGCGATCAAGCTGTTCCGCGCGCCGGAAGCCCGCGCCGCCCTGACCGCTTCGCCGGAACAGATCGCGCCGTTGAAAACCTTGATGAAGGCGGCGGGGTTGGCCGCCTGAAAACGCGGCGGGGCGGGCCTGGCTGCGACGGCCTGTCACGGATCGGCTCGAGGCGATTGCAGGCGGTGGCCCATCATGGCAAGCGCCGCGGCATGGACGGGACCCTGACGACCTATTTGATGCTGGCCGGCGGTCTGGTGTTGCTGACCCTCGGGGGCGACACCCTGGTGCGCGGGGCCTCGACGGCCGCGAAATCCCTGGGCGTCTCGCCCTTGCTGATCGGCCTGACCCTGGTCGGCTTCGGAACCTCGACCCCTGAACTGGTGACCAGCCTGACCGCTGCCATGGCAGGATCGCCGGGCATCGCCGTCGGCAATGTCGTCGGATCCAATACGGCCAACATCCTGCTGATCCTGGGCGTGACCGCCTTGATCGCGCCGATCGTCGTCGACCGGGCCGCCTTCCGGCGCGACGGCTGGATGCTCGTCATCGCCAGCGCGGTCTGCGCTGCGGCCGTGCTCGCGGGACGGGTCGATCTGGTCTGGGGGGTGGCCATGGTGGCGATGCTGGTTGCCTATCTGGTCGTCGCCTATCTGGGCGAGCGTTCGGTTCAGGACGCCGAACGCGCCAAGTACGAGCACATCTCCGACGCCGCGCCCGACTCGGGAGGCGGTCTATGGGCTGGGCTGGCCCTGGCGGTCGTTGGCATCGCCCTCACAATCGGCGGGGCCCGGCTTCTTGTCGATGGGGCCGTCGTCATCGCGCGCGACCTCGGTGTATCTGACACGGTCATCGGGCTGACCGTGGTCGCGGTTGGAACCTCCCTGCCCGAACTGGTCACCTCGGTCGTGGCAGCGGCGCGCCGTCAGGCGGACGTGGCGCTGGGCAATGTGATCGGATCGAACATCTACAATGTGCTCGCCATCCTCGGAATCACGGCCATGGTGTCCCCGCTCAGGGTGCCCCCCGAGATCGCGCGCCTGGATCTGTGGGTCATGCTGGGCGCGACGGCGCTGCTCGTCATATTCGTCCGCACCGGATTGAAGATCGTCCGCTGGGAAGGGCTCGCGCTGCTCCTCGCCTATGCCGGCTACATCGCCTGGCTGGCGACGAACGCGACCTGATCGGTCAGTGCGCTTCGTCCCAGTTCTTCGCCGCGCGGGCGTCCACCACCAGCGGCACTGACAAGGCCACGGCCGGTTCGGCCGCGCCCTCCATGACCCGGCGGATCAGGGGGATGGCGCGTTCGGCCTCGGCCTCGGGGGCTTCGAAGACCAGTTCGTCGTGGACCTGGAGCAGCATGGTCGTCGACAGGCCCGCGTCGGCGAGCGCGCCCGGCATGCGGATCATGGCGCGGCGGATGATGTCGGCGGCGGCGCCTTGGATCGGGGCGTTGATGGCCGCTCGTTCGCCGAACTGGCGCTCGGCACCCGACTTAGAATGGATCGCCGGGATGTGGATCTTGCGGCCGAAGACGGTGGAGACGAAGCCCCGTTCGCGGACCTCGGCGCGGGTGGCGTCCATATAGGCGCGGATGCCCGGGAAGCGTTCGAAATAGGTCTTGATGTAGGCCCCGGCCTCGCCCTGATCGATGCCCAGCTGGGCCGCCAGGCCGAAGGCGGAGATGCCGTAGACGATGCCAAAGTTGATGGCCTTGGCCCGGCGGCGCGTCTCGGGGTCCATCTGATCGACGGGGACGCCGAACATTTCGGACGCCGTAGCGGTGTGGATGTCGATACCGGCCTTGAAGGCGCGCTTCAGCTCGGGGATGTCGCCGATGTGGGCCAAGAGGCGTAGTTCGATCTGGCTGTAGTCGGCGCTGATCAGGACGTGGCCGTCCTTGGCGATGAAGGCCTGGCGGATCTGGCGGCCCGTCTCCGTTCGGATCGGGATGTTCTGCAGATTGGGGTCGGATGACGCCAGACGCCCGGTGGTGGCCGCCGCCAGCTGATAGGAGGTGTGGACCCGGTCGGTGGACGCATCCATCGCCGCCACCAGGGCGTCGGTATAGGTGCCCTTCAACTTGGACAGCTGGCGCCATTCCAGAAGGACGCGGGGCAGCTCATGGGTCTCGGCCAGGCCGTCGAGCGTCGCCGCCCCCGTCTCCCACTGGCCTGACGCCGTCTTCTTGCCGCCGGGCAGGTTCAGCTCGCCGAACAGGATGTCGCCGATCTGTTTGGGGCTCCCGACGTTGAACGGCCGCCCCGCCATCTCATGGGCCTTGGTTTCCAGCTCGGCCATGCGCAGGCCGAACTCCGACGAGAGGCGGCGCAAGCGGTCCGGATCGACGCGGATACCGGCCAGTTCCATGTCCGCCAGCACCGGCGGCATGCCCCGCTCCAGCGTCTCATAGACCGTGGCCAGACCCTCACGGGCCAGCCGGGGCTTGAGGATGCGCCACAGCCTGAGCGTGACGTCCGCGTCCTCGGCGGCGTAGCAGGTCGCCGGCTTCAGCTCGACGTGCTTGAACGACTTCTGGGCCTTGCCGGTCCCGGCCACCTGTTTGAACGGGATGGGGTCGTGGCCGAGGTGCAGGCGGCTGAGTTCGTCCATGCCGTGGCCGTGCAAGCCCCCCTCCTGGACGTAGGAGATCAGCATGGTGTCGTCGATCGGGGCGACGCGGATGCCCCGCCGGGCCATGACGGCGAGGTCGTACTTTCCGTTCTGGACGACCTTCAGCACGGCCGGGTCTTCCAGCAGGACCTTGAGCCGAGCCAGCACGGTCGGCTTGTCCAGCTGCGTCAGGGGTTCGCGCGCGTCGCCTTCGCCGCCGAAATCCAGCCCGCCCGCGCCCTCGACTGTCGGATGCTCGTGGGTCAGGGGGACGTAGCAGGCGTCGTTGGGGCCGATCGCCAGCGACACCCCGCACAGGCCCGCGTGGGTCGCCGACAGGGCGTCCGTCTCGGTGTCGAAGCCGACGACGCCGGCCTCCGTCGCCCGGGCGAGGAAGGCGTCCAGGTCTTCCAGCGTCTGGATGCAGCCATAGGCGTCGTGATCGAAGACCTGTTTCTCGACCGTGTCGGACACAGCCTGGGGCGCATGGCGGGGCGAGATGACGGGGGCGGACAGGGGGGCGGCCGGACGCGACGGCTTGAAGGCGGAGCCGTCGTGGCCTTCCAGCTTGCCGTCGCCGACCCGGCGCTGAAGACCCCGGAACTCCATCTGCTCCAGGAAGGCCGACAGGGTCGCCGGATCGGGGTCGCGCACCACGAAGTCGTCGATCGGCTCGGGCGCGGGGGCGTCGCAGGTCAGGCGGACCAGTTCGCGGCTGAGCAGGATCTGGTCCCGGAAATTGATCAGGGTCTCGCGCCGCTTGGGCTGTTTGATCTCGCCGGCGCGATCCAGAAGCGTGTCGAGGTCGCCGTATTCGTCCAGCAGCTGGGCGGCGGTCTTGGGGCCGATGCCGGGGGCGCCCGGGACATTGTCGACGCTGTCGCCGATCAGGGCCTGGAGGTCGACCATCTTGTCCGGGGTGACGCCGAACTTCTCCATCACCGCCTCTTCGGCCAGGCGACGGTCCTTCATCGGGTCCCACATGACGACCGACGGCCCGATCAGCTGCATCAGATCCTTGTCGGACGAGACGATCACGCATTCGCCGCCGGCATCGCGCGCTTTGCAGGCATAGGTGGCGATCAGATCGTCGGCCTCATAGCCGGGCAGTTCGACGCAGTGGACACCGAAGGCGCGGGTCGCGTCGCGCACCAGCGGAAACTGCGGGATCAGATCTTCAGGCGGGGCCGAGCGGTTGGCCTTGTACTGGTCGTAGAGGTCGTTTCGGAAGGTCTTTTCAGAATGGTCGAAGATCGCCGCCAGATGGGTCGGCCCGTCCGCCCCCTTCATGTCCTTCAACAGCTTCCACAACATGTTGCAGTAGCCCTGGACCGCGCCCACCGGCAGGCCGTCGGACTTGCGCGTCAGCGGCGGCAAGGCGTGGTAGGCGCGAAAAATGTAGGCCGAGGCGTCGATCAGCCACAGCCGGACGGGCGGGCCGTCCTGGGTCAGGGGACGATCGGAGGCTTCGGGCGCGGCAGTGTCGGACATGGCTGCGAACATAGGCGGCGCGACGAGGCGCGTCACGCGCCCCACCGATCAGATTTCGTGAGCTTGACCGTGGGCATGAATGTGCGTCGTCTCCACCGGACGAGTCCGTCGGGGGGACGATCGATGAAGACGCGCGGATGGGGTTCGGTGCTGCTGGCCTACCCGGCGGCGGCGGCCGTGGGTGCCGCCCTGGTGGCGGCAGGGTTCGCGGTCGCGGGCGTGATTGTCCAGGCGATCAACGGCATGACCGACCAGATCCTGGCCGGTCTGTGGATCACGCCCGTGGCCTTCCTCTATGCCTTCGTCGTTTTTCTGGTGGGCCTCGCTGTCATCGGCACACCAGTCTGGTTGTTGCTGGTCCGGATGGGACGGACAACGAGGCGCGACGCCGTGCTGGCGGGCACGGGCCTGTGCGTCCTGGCGGGGGCCGCCTCCATCGCGGCGGTCGGTGAGCCAATGGCTTCCTGGGAGCCCTGGGCGCTGGCCGCGTCACTGGCCGTGCCCGGGGCGGCGGCGGGATGGACACTGCACCGCGTCGCCTACGGTCGCTGACCGCGCCTCAGAACTCGCGCCAGCTGTCGCCCGGATCGCGCTCGCCGGGGCGTGCCGACTGTTGGCCCCAGGTCACCATCATCAGCACCTTGTGGCTGCGGATGCGGTACTCGCCGATCATGGGCGAGACCGCCCCGAGCGGCGCGCCCGTGCGGGCGTCGTAGACGAAGCCCGAGAACTCGGCGACGCCGACCCGGTCGCGGCGGCTGTAGAGGCTGAGCTCCGGGATAGAGACGACGTTCAGGTTCTCGTTGATCGGCAGAGCCAGGGGCGGCAGGCCCACCACACGGCGCATCTGTTCCAGCGACAGGGCCCCGGCCCGCAGTTCGAACACCGCGTCCGCATTGTGCCGGTCGTCGGCGAGGGCGTGGCCGGCTCGCGACAGGGCACTACGAACCGCCGAGGCGGCATAGGCTGCGCCCTCGCCCTGCAGATAGCGGCTCTCGACATAGACGCGGGCGGTATCGGGGATCGGCAGTCGCAGGTCCTCGACGGCCAGATCGGCCGCGCGCGCCATCAACAGCTGTTCCGTGGCCGTCCGCCCCGGGTTGGTTTCGGACGTCGAGGCGCAGGCCGAGAGACCGAGAGCCAGTCCGGCCGCGAGCAGTCGCCGCATCACCAGGTGCCGACGTTCGGCATGGAGACCCAGGGCTCGGCGGGCTCCAGGGCCGGGCCCTCCTGCAAGAGCTCGATCGAAATGCCGTCGGGCGAGCGGACGAAGGCCATGTTGCCGTCGCGCGGCGGCCGGTTGATGACCACGCCCCCGTCCTGCAGCCGTCGGCAGGCGGCGTAGATGTCGTTTACGCGATAGGCCAGGTGGCCGAAGTTTCGGCCGCCCGTGTACTCCTCGGGGTCCCAATTGAAGGTCAGCTCGACCTCGGGCGACCGCTCGGCCGCCGAACGGTCCAGGTCCTTGGGCGCGGCCAGGAACACCAGAGTGTAGCGCCCCTTCTCGTTCTCCATGCGGCGCACCTCCTGGAGACCCAGCAGGTCGGTCCAGAAATGCAGCGAGGCGTCCAGGTCTTTGACGCGGACCATGGTGTGCAGATAGCGCATGGCGGCTCTCGGAGGTTGTAGGGGAGGAGGCCGCCGTTCTAGTCGGGTTTGGTCAGCTTCCCAAGGCGGACGAAGATCACTAATCACGACAGCGTTCACCGTCCGTGCGCGAAGCATCGCGGGACGGTTGATCGTCGGTCAGGGGGGCCGGCGGGCTTATCCAGGATCGACGCCACACCATGGGCTCACTCACCCGTGCCAACGCCGCGCGCAGCGGCGTCAAGAGCACCGCCGCGGCCAAGCCGAACACTCTCAAGGAACAGCAGCTGGGCGACGTCGGCCTGGGCGAGAAGCTGCGCTACGAGTTTGACAAGTCGATGGCCGCCGGGCCGATCGCCCTGGTCGGCTGGCTCAGCCTGGTGACCGTCTTCGTCATCCTGCTCGCGGCCTCGGTCCTGGCCCTGACACGGCTGGGACCGGACGGCGGGTTCAACTTCTTCGAGGCCGCCTGGCAGTCGCTGATGCGGACGATGGACGCCGGGACCATGGGCGGCGACGCCGGCTGGCCGTTCCGACTGCTGACCCTGTTCGTCACCCTGATGGGCATTCTGGTCTTCTCGGCCCTGATCTCGATCATCTCGGCGGGGCTGGATTCGGCGCTGGAGGCGCTGAGGAAGGGGCGGTCGCGCGTCCTGGAGACCGACCACACGGTCATCCTGAACTGGTCACCGTCGATCTTCGACATCGTCTCGGAACTGGTCGTGGCCAACGAGAGCCGCAGGAAGCCGCGCATCGTCATCATGGCCAATCGCGACAAGGTCGAGATGGAAGACGAAATCGCCGACAAGGTGGGCGACCTCAAGAACACTCAGGTCATCTGCCGCTCGGGCGATCCGACCGACCTGTTCGACCTGTCCCTGGTCAATCCCCAGACCTGCCGCTCCATCATCGTGGTCTCGCCAGAAGGGACCGACGACCCCGACAGCCAGGTCATCAAGACCGTGCTGGCCCTGACCAACGACCCGAAGCGGCGCGAGGCGCGCTACCGGATCGCGGCCGAACTGCGGGATTCGCGCAACGCCGAAGTGGCCCACATCGTCGGCGGCGACGAGGTGCAGCTGGTGCTGGCCGACGACCTGATCTCGCGCATCGTGGTCCAGTCCAGCCGCCAGGCCGGCCTCAGCGCCGTCTATTCCGAGCTGCTCGATTTCGACGGCTGCGAGATCTACACCACCGAGCTTCAGGACCTGGTCGGCAAGACCTATGGCGACGCCGTCATGGGCTATCGCGACTCGGCCCTGATCGGCCTGCGCTA
>NCEB01000022.1 GCA_002280475.1 Brevundimonas subvibrioides | reverse complement strand
CCCTGGACCGACGACTACAACCTCAGCCGACCCCACTCCGGCATCAAAGGCTCAACCCCGTGGCAACGGGTGAACAACCTTCTTGGAAACGACACCTAGCCGTCTCCTCCCCGTCGCCGCTTGGCGATGGGGAGGGGGACCCCGAAGGGGTGGAGGGGTCGAGAGGATCGCAGCGATCCGATGAGGTGACGCGCAGGCGATGTCGCCGCGTCAAGAACCCCTCCGTCTGCTCGCAAGGGCTCGCATCCACCTCCCCATCGCTTCGCGACAGGGAGGAGACGCTGATCTAGCCCCCGAACCCCCGCACCGCCGCCAGCGCATCCCCCGCATCCGCTCCGATCACCTCGAACCGCTCCGGCCGGTCGCCGAGGGCGCGGATGACTTCCGGCGGGTCGGGGTCGAAGCCGATGACGGGGGCGACGTCCTTGCCGAACTTGGCGGGGTGGGCGGTGGCGAGGGCGACGACCGGGTTGGTGGCGCGGTCGATGCCGCGCGCGGCGGACAGGGCGACGGCGGTGTGGGGGCAGACGACCTCGCCCCAGGTGGCGTGGGCGTGGGCGATCTGATCCCGCGTGGTGGGCTCGTCGACCGAGACGGCGGAGACCTCGGCGCGCAGGGCGCTCAGCAGCTCGTCGGGCAAGACGACCCGGCCCTCGCGGGCGAAGTCGGCGAACAGGCCGCGCGTCAGGTCGGCGTCCCGGCCCGACGCCTCATAGACCAGCCGCTCGAAGTTGGACGGGGCCTGGACGTCCATGCTGACGCTGGCCGTCTCCACCGCGGCGCGGCGGGCATAGACGCCCTCGTTGATGGCGCGGGCCAGGGCATCGTTGGCGTTTACCGCCGCGACGAAGCCCCGGATCGGCAGACCCATCTTCGACGCCGCGATGCCGGCGAAGGCGTCGCCGAAATTGCCGGTGGGCACGACGAACACGGGCGGCCGGGTGTCGCCCTGCGCCGCCAGCTGCGAGACCGCCGAGAGGTAGTAGGGGATCTGTCCCGCCAGCCGGGCCCAGTTGATCGAGTTGACGCTGCTGAAGCGGCCGTGGGCGCGAAGGCTCTCGTCGGCCAGCAGGCCCTTCACCAGACGCTGGCAATCATCGAAGTCGCCCCGGACGGCGAGGTTCAGGACGTTGTCGGCGGAGGTGGTCGTCATCTGACGACGCTGGACGGGCGAGACCCGCTCGTGCGGATGCAGCACGATCAGCCGGATGCGGGGCTGGTCGGCGAAGGCGGCGACGGCGGCCGCGCCGGTGTCGCCGCTGGTGGCCGTGACCAGGGTCAGCCGCTCACCGGACGCCGCCAGCGCCTCGGCCGACAGGGCGGCGGCCAGCTGCATCGCCAGGTCCTTGAAGGCGGCGGTCGGGCCGTGGAACAGCTCCAGCAGATAGAGCCCGTCCTCGAGCCGGCGGAGCGGCGTGACCTCGGGCGGGGCGAAGCCGGCGATGAGGCGATCGAGCGCGCGGTCCAGGGCACCGTCGGGCAGGGCGTCACCGATGAAGGGGGCCATCGCCGTCCGCGCCATCCCGGCATAGGTCCGGTCAGGCGCCCAGCTCTCGGGCGACGGCGACGGCCAGGCGACCGGCATGTAGAGACCGCCGTCCGGCGCCATGCCGCGCAAAAGGGCCTCGGCGAAGTCGGTCGGAGCCGTCGCGCCGCGCGTGGAGACATAGGTTGCGGGAGGATGCTGCATCGCACCCGGACCGTAGCCAGCAGGGAGATGGGCGTCACCAAGTTTCCTTCTCCCCTTGCGGGAGAAGGTGGCCCGGAGGGCCGGATGAGGGGTACGGAGATACACATCCGCTGATCGGTCGGTCCCTCATCGGCAGAACCGAGTGTCACCCCTCATCCGTCAGCCTTCGGCTGCCACCTTCTCCCTCAAGGGGAGAAGGACGACTCGGACGGACCGAGGATGACGGGTCTGGGGTTGGGTGCTACGCCCGCGCTTGCATGATCACGTCGACCTCGCCCCGCCTGACCCATCTCCAGTCGCTGGAGGCCGAGGCCATCCACATCCTGCGCGAGGTGGTGGCCGAGGTCGAACGGCCGGTGATGCTGTATTCGATCGGCAAGGATTCGGCCGTGATGCTGCATCTGGCGAAGAAGGCCTTCTGGCCCGGGCCCCTGCCGTTTCCGCTGCTGCATGTCGACACGACCTGGAAGTTCCGGGCCATGTACGCCCTGCGCGACAAGGTCGCCGCCGCGCCTGACGTGGACCTGAAGGTCTGGATCAACGAGGACGCCCGAGCCCGCGGCATCAATCCGTTCGACCACGGCAGCCTGCACACCGATCTGTGGAAGACCGAAGGGCTGAAGCAGGCGCTGGACCATTGCGGCTATCAGGCCGCGTTCGGCGGCGCGCGGCGCGACGAGGAGAAGTCGCGGGCCAAGGAGCGGGTCTTCTCGTTCCGCGCCGCCGGCCACCGCTGGGACCCCAAGACCCAGCGACCGGAGCTGTGGAGGCTCTACAACACCCGGATCGGGGCGGGCGAGAGCATCCGCGTCTTCCCCATCTCCAACTGGACCGAGCTCGACGTCTGGCAATACATTGAGCAGGAAGGCATCGAGATCGTGCCCCTGTATTTCGCCCGGCCGAGACCGGTCGTGGAGCGCGCCGGCACCCTGCTGATGATCGACGACGACCGCATGCGGCTGTTGCCCGGCGAGGTGCCGCAGATGCGGTCGGTGCGGTTCCGGACCCTGGGCTGCTATCCCCTGTCGGGCGCGATCGAGAGCCAGGCGGCGAGCGTCGGCGACATCATCGCCGAGATGAAGGCCTCCACCACCTCCGAGCGCCAGGGCCGGATGATCGACCGCGACCAGTCCGCCTCGATGGAGAAGAAGAAGGCGGAGGGCTATTTCTGATGGTGCCTCTGGTGGACTCCACCCTGCTGCGCTTCCTGACCTGCGGGTCGGTGGACGACGGCAAATCGACCCTGATCGGGCGGCTGCTTTACGATACTCGCGCCGTGCTGGACGACCAGATGACGGCGCTGGAGGCGGATTCGGCCCGCGTCGGGACGCAAGGGTCCGAGCTTGATTTCGCCCTGCTGGTCGATGGTCTCGCCGCCGAGCGCGAGCAGGGCATCACCATCGACGTCGCCTATCGGTTCTTCGCCACCGAACGGCGCAAATTCATCGTCGCCGACACGCCGGGCCACGAGCAGTACACCCGCAACATGGTGACCGGGGCCTCGACCGCCGACGCGGCGGTGATCCTGGTCGATGCCAGGAAGGGCGTGCTGGTCCAGACCCGGCGGCACAGCTTCCTGTGCGCCCTGCTGGGCATCCGCAAGGTCGCGCTGGCCGTCAACAAGATGGACCTGCTGGGCTGGGACAAGGCCCGCTTTGAGGCCATCGCCGCCGACTTCGCCGCCTTCGCCGAGAGCATCGGCCTGACTTCGGTGACGCCGATCGCCCTGTCCGGCCTGACGGGCGAGGGTGTCGTGGCCCCGTCGCCGCTGGCGGGCCAGACCCTGCTGGACTGGCTGGAGACCGTCGAGATCGATGCCCTGGCCGACGGCGGGGCCTTCCGCATGCCGGTTCAGTGGGTCAATCGTCCGGATTCGGAGTTTCGGGGATACGCCGGCCTGATCGCGGCGGGCACGGTGCGGCCGGGGGACCGTGTGCGCGTCCTGCCGTCGGGCCGCGAGAGCCGCGTCGCGCGCATCGTGGCCATGCCGGACGACCTGACCGAGGCCCGCGCCAGACAGGCCGTCACCCTGACCCTGACCGACGAGATCGACGTGTCGCGCGGCGACGTCATCGCCTCGGCCGAGGACCCGCCCGCCGTGGCCGACCAGTTCGAGGCGACCGTCGTCTGGATGGACGAGGACGCCCTGTCGCCGGGGCGGTCCTATCTGCTGAAGACCGGGGCGCGCACGGCGACGGCCCAGGTCACGACCATCAAGCACCGGGTCAACGTCAACACCCTGGAGAAGCTGGCGGCGACGCGGCTGGAGCTGAACGACATCGCCGTCTGCAATCTGTCGCTGGATCGGGGCATCGCGTTCGAGCCCTATGAGGTGAACCGCGATCTGGGCGGCTTCATCCTGATCGACCGGATCACCAACCGGACGGTGGGGGCGGGCATGATCCGGTTCGCCCTGCGCCGGGCTGACAACATCCACTGGCAGGCCATCGACGTGGACCGCGACGCGCGGGCGGCGATGAAGGGGCAGAAGGGGCGGGTCGTCTGGCTGACCGGCCTGTCGGGGGCGGGCAAGTCGACCATCGCCAATCTGGTCGATCGGCGGCTGCACGCGATGGGGCGCCACACCTATCTGCTGGATGGCGACAACGTCCGGCACGGCCTGAGCCGCGACCTGGGCTTCACCGAAGAGGATCGGGTCGAGAACATCCGCCGCGTCGCCGAGGTGGCAAGGCTGATGGCCGACGCCGGCCTGATCGTCATCACCGCCTTCATCTCGCCCTTCCGCGCAGAGCGGCGGATGGCGCGCGAGATGATGGCCGAAGGCGAGTTCATCGAGGTGTTCGTCGATGCGCCTCTGGCCCTCGCCGAGGCGCGGGACGTGAAGGGCCTCTACGCCAAGGCGCGGGCCGGGACCCTCAAGAACTTCACCGGGATCGACAGCCCCTACGAGGCCCCCGAACAGGCCGAGATCGTCATCGACACCACGACCGTCAGCGCCGTCGAGGCGGCGGAGCGGATCGTGGCCGGGATCCTGAAGACGTAAGGTAATCCTTACAAATTCAGCAGGGCCGGATCGCCGCCCTGGGCCGAGATGTTGTTGGATATGGCCTTTTCCGACGCATAGCGGATCAGGCTCCAGGGACCGCCTGCCTTGGGACCGGTGCCCGAGAGGCCCTCGCCGCCGAAGGGCTGGACGCCCACGACCGCGCCGATGATCGAGCGGTTGATGTAGACGTTGCCGGCCGGGACCAGGCGCGCGACCTCCTCGGCGAAGGCCTCGATACGGGAGTGGACGCCCAGCGTCAGGCCGTAGCCCCGCGCGGCCAGCTTCGATGCCGTCTCCCTCAGTCTCGAAGGCTCATAACGGCAGACGTGCAGGATGGGACCGAAGACCTCCCGCTCCAGATAGTCCGGCGTCGGCACCTCGGCGATAGTGGGGGCGAACAGGTGGCCCTTGTCGGCGCCGGCAGGCAGGGCGGCGCGGGCGATGATCCTGGCGTCGCTCTCCAGGCGCTTCAGGTGGGCCTCCAGCATGGCCTTGGCGTCGGCGTCGATGACCGGGCCGATGTCGGTGGACGGATCGGACGGATCGCCGACGACCTGGGCGGCCAGAGCGCCCTTCAGGCCTTCGATCAGGGCGTCGGCGGCGTCGTGCGGGACGTAGAGCAAACGCAGCGCCGAGCACCGCTGTCCCGAGGAGCCGAAGGCCGACAGGATGACGTCGTCGATCACCTGTTCCTTGAGCGCGGTGGTGTCCACGAACATGCCGTTCAGACCGCCCGTCTCGGCGATGAAGGGGATGATCGGGCCGGGGCGGGCGGCGAGCGACCGGTTGATGGCCGTGGCCGTGTCGGTGCCGCCGGTGAAGGCGACGCCGTCGATGCGGGGGTGGGCGACCAGCTTGGCCCCCACCGTCTCGCCGCGTCCGGGCACGAGGGCCAGCAGGTCGGGATCGAGACCGGCCCTGTAGTAGAGGCGGACCGCTTCCGCCGCGATCAGGGGCGTCTGTTCGGCGGGCTTGGCCAGCACCGCGTTGCCGGCGGCCAGGGCGGCGGCGATCTGGCCGGTGAAGATGGCGAGCGGGAAGTTCCAGGGGCTGATGCAGGCGAACACGCCCCGGCCGTGCAGGACCAGCTGGTTGATCTCTCCGACCGGGCCCTTCAGCGTTTGGGGGCCGCCGAAATCGCGCTCGGCCAGCATCGCATAGTAGCGGCAGAAGTCGGCGGCCTCGCGCACCTCGGCGACGCCGTCGTTCAGCGTCTTGCCCGCCTCGCGGGAGAGCAGGGCGACGAGGCGATCCAGGTCCGCTTCCAGCGCATCGGCCATGGCGCGCAGCACCGGGCCGCGACCCGCGCCGCCCTTGCGATCCCAGGCCACCTGGGCGCGGGCGGCGGCGTCGATCGCGGCGTCGAGGTCGGCTGCGGTCGTCTCGAAGACGTGGCCGAGGACCCGGCTCGTGTCGAAGGGATTGGTCACGGCCTGGGGGTTCGTTCCCGCCCGCAGCTTGCCGCCGATGAGGGGGCCGCTGGTCAGCTTCTCGGCATCGACACGGGCCAGGGCGGCCGCATGGCGCTCGCGGTCGGCCTTCTGGGAATAGTCGCGGCCGAGCGAGTTCTGGCGATCCATGTAGATGTCCTTGGGCGTGGGGATCTTGGCGTGGCGGTCGGGGTGGGCCTCGACGCTGGCGATGGGGTCGGCGGCGACGGCGGAAGCCGGCACCCGCTCGTCCAGCAGGGCGTGGACGAAGGAGGAGTTGGCGCCGTTTTCCAGCAGGCGACGCACCAGATAGGGCAGCAGATCCTCATGCCCGCCGACGGGAGCATAGGCCCGCACGGTGACCTCGCCGAAGGTCTCCTTGGCCGCGTCATAGAGCGCCTCGCCCATGCCGTGCAGGCGTTGGAACTCGATCTTCACCGCCTTGTCGCGCGCCATGCGGTGGACGGCGGCCAGTGAATGGGCGTTGTGGGTGGCGAACTGGGAATAGAGGTGCGGCGCGGCCTCGATCATGGCCCGCGCGCAGACGAGGTAGTTCAGGTCCGTCGCCGCCTTGGTCGTGAAGACGGGGTAGTCTGTGCGGCCGAAGACCTGGGCGCGCTTGATCTCGGTGTCCCAATAGGCGCCCTTGACCAGTCGGACCATCAGGCGGCGACCCGACGTGCGGGCCAGCTCGGCGACGCGGGCGATGACCTCCGGTCCGCGCTTCTGATAGGCCTGAACGGCGAGGCCGAGGCCCTGCCAGTCGCCCAGCGACGGCTCGTGCGCCAGCCGGTCGAGCAGCTTGAGCGACAGAGCCAGCCGGTCGGCCTCTTCCGCGTCCATGGTGAAGTTGATGTCGGCGTCGGCCGCGATCTTCGCCAGCCGCAGGACGCGCGGATAGAGCTCGGTCCAGACGCGGGCTTCGTGGGTGGCCTCATAGCGGGGCGACAGGGCCGACAGCTTGACCGAGACGCCGTGGCCGCTCTCGGGGCCCTGACCCCCCGCCGTCTTGCCGACGGCGGTGATGGCGTCGGCGTAGATCTTTTCATAGCGGACGGCGTCGGCCTCGGTGCGGGCCCCTTCGCCCAGCATGTCGAAGGAGCAGAGCCAGCCCTCGCGGTTCGCGCGCTTCAGGGCCGCCTCGATGGTGCGTCCGACGACGAACTGTTCGCCCATGATCTTGACCGCCGTGGCGACGGCCTGGCGGATGACGGGCTCGCCCAGACGGCCGGCGATGCGCTTCAGGAAGCCGGGCAGGTCGGACTTGGCCTCGTCGTCGGCGTCGACCAGCTTGCCCGTCAGCATCAGGCCCCAGGTGGAGGCGTTGACGAACAGGCTGTCAGACTGACCCAGGTGACTGGCCCAGTCGGCCGAGCCGATCTTTTCGGCGATCAGGCGATCGCGGGTATCCTCGTCCGGCGTCCGCAGAAGGGCCTCGGCCAGGCACATCAGGGCCAGGCCCTCGCGGGTGCCCAGGGAAAACTCCTGCAGGAAGCTCTCGACCACGCCCTGCTTCTTCTGGCTGGCGCGGGCGTGCTCGACCAGGGCGACCGCCTCGGCCACGACGGCGGGGCGGGCGGCGGCGTCGAGCGGGGCGGCGGCCAGCAGGGAACGGACCACCGTCGGCTCGTCGGCGAACTTGCCGTGATCGAGCGTCTCCCAATCCTGGGTCAGGCTGGAGGACGCGAGCGGCAACGAGACAGGGGCGTTCATGGGGCGTCTCTTAGGCCTGGCTTCGTCGGGACGAAAGATGGTGCGAACCGTCTGAATAGTGCGAAATCCGGATGGGTTGATCAGTGGCGCGAGGGTGTTGAGCCACTGTAGGGGCGGGTTGCGTCAGGATCGGTCGCAGGCAGCACGCGCGGGCGGAGTTTCTCCCTGCCCGGAACGGGGAGGGTGGTCGGAACGAAGTGGAGACCGGGTGGGGTCGGCCGGGTGGGCCAGGCGCGGGCATCGGCTTGTATTGCCTTGCCGCCCCCACCCCCTCGCTGCGCGAGGACCCTCCCCCGCAGGGGGAGGGAGAGGCGTGGTCTTGCCCCGGCTCCGAACTTGATGGCCAATGCGCCGAATCTGATTTTGGAGTCCCGTCATGATCGATCGTCGCCGCCTGATGTTCACCGCCGCCGCCGGAGCCGGGCTGATGGCGTCCGGCCAGACCCTGGCCGCGCCGCAGGGTGCCACGCCGACGGCCGCGGGCGCGGCGCTGCGGGCGGTGATGGACAAGGTCGTGCAGCAGACCCTGATGACCTCGCCCGAGACCCTGACCCAGCTGGGCTTCGACCGGGGCGCGAACGCGGCGATGAAGGCGCGGCTGGACGATCGGTCCCAGGCCAAGGTCCTGGCCGACCGCGACATCTTCCGAAGCCAGATGGCCGAGCTGAAGGCCGTGGATCGCGCCGGGCTGAGCGCGGACGAGGCCGTCTGGTACGATTCGCTGGAGTATTTCGGCGACACCGCCATCGCGGGCTATGCCTTTCCCTACGGTGGCAACGGCTTCGGGCCCGCGCCCTATACGATCAGCCAGCTGACCGGCTCGTACCAGTCGATCCCCGACTTCCTGGACAGCGTCCATTCCATCGACACGGCCGAGGACGCCGAGGCCTATCTGAGCCGGGTGTCCGCCTTCGCCACGGCGCTGGATCAGGAAACCGGGCGGATGCTTCTGGACTTCGAGGCCGGGGCCGTGCCGCCGGACTTCGTCATCGCCAGGACCCTGGCCCAGATGGACGGTCTGATGGCCGGCGGGGCCACGGGCACGACGCTGGTCCAGTCCGTCGCGCGGCGGACGGCCGAGAAGTCGCTCGCCGGCGAATGGGGCAGCCGGGCCGAGGCCATCGTCAATGACGCGGTCTTCCCCGCGCTGAGCCGTCAGGCCGAGGCGCTGCGGGCGCGGCAGGCCGGGGCGACCCACGACGCGGGCGTGTGGCGGCTGCCGGACGGCGAAGCCTTCTATCGCTTCGGCATCCAGAGCTACACCACCACCAATCTGTCGGGCGACGAGATCCACGAGATCGGGCTGGCGCAGCTGGCCGAGCTGTCGGCGCGGGCCGATGTGCTGCTGAGGGCGCAGGGCCTGACGCAAGGGTCGGTCGGGGCCCGCATCGCGGCGCTGGGGGACGATCCGCGATACCTCTATCCCAACACGGACGAGGCCAAGGAACAGCTGCTGGCCGATCTGAACGCCCAGATGGCGGACATGGCGCGTCGCCTGCCCGAATATTTCGGGCGGATCCCGCAGGCCGGCGTCGAGATCCGGCGGGTGCCGGTGGCGATCGAGGCGGGGGCCCCGGGCGGCTACTACAACAGCCCGTCGCTGGATGGGTCGCGGCCGGGGGCCTATTACATCAATCTGCGGGACACGGCGGAGTGGCCCAAGTTCCAGCTGCCGACCCTGACCTATCACGAGGCGGCGCCCGGTCATCACCATCAGATCGCCCTGTCGCAGGAACGGCCGGACGTGCCGCTGTTGATGAAGGTGCTGGGCTTCTCGGCCTATTCCGAGGGTTGGGCCCTGTATGCCGAGCAGCTGGCCGACGAGATGGGGGTCTATGAGAACGACCCGGTCGGTCAGATCGGCTATCTGCAGTCGCTGATGTTCCGGGCCACGCGCCTGGTGGTCGACAGCGGCATGCACGCCAAGCGCTGGAGCCGCGAGGAGGCGATCCGCTTCATGGTCGACGCCCTGGGCGACCGGTTCGACATCCGCGCCTTCCACGATGCGGGCATGAACACCGGCGGGGTGCCTCTGACCGTGCTGGAGCGGGTGATGACGGAATGGACCGCGGCGCAGGTGGCGGCGTGAGGGGGGGCGGTGTGAGGCGGAACCGGAGCGCGACGCTGGCTCTGGCCGCGTCGGTTCTGGCGCTGTCGGCGGGGCTGGCCCAGGCCCAGACGGCGGCCCCGGTCGAGTACGACCTGCGTTTCGACGACGCGGTGCATCACGAGGCGCGGATCACCGTGACCTGGCGCGACGTGGGGACCGAGCCGCTGCGGGTGCGGATGTCGCGGTCCTCGCCCGGCCGCTATGCGATCCACGAATTCGCCAAGAACGTCTATTCGGTCTCGGCGGTCGACGGGGCGGGCCGGGCGCTGACGATCGGGCGGACCGATCCCTATGGCTGGACCATCCCCGGGCACGACGGGACGGTCAGCGTGACCTACACCCTGTTCGGCGATCGGGCCGACGGCACCTATGCCCAGATCGACGCGACCCACGCCCATCTGAACATCCCCGCGTCGCTGATGTGGGCCGAAGGGCAGGAGGCGCGGCCCGCCACGGTGCGGTTCCGGCCTGTGGCCCCGGACTGGCGGGTGGCGACCCAGTTGCGGCCGACCGAGGACCCCTATGTCTTCACCGCGCCGAACCTGCAGTATCTGATGGACAGCCCGACCGAGGTCAGCGCCCACGCCGTGCGCGAATGGACCGTCGATGACGCGGGCACGCCGCGCACCATCCGGCTGGCGGTGCATCACGCGGGCACCGACGCCGAGCTGGACCGGTTCGCCGCCAGCGCGCGCAAGGTGGTGGATCAGCAGATCGCGGTGTTCGGCGACGTGCCGGACTTCGACTTCGGGACCTATACCTTCATCGCGGACTACCTGCCCTATGTCTCAGGCGACGGCATGGAGCACCGGAACTCGACCATCCTGACCGACACCCGGTCCTTCGCCCAGGCGGATTTCGACCAGCTGGGCACGCTGAGCCACGAGTTCATCCACGCCTGGAACGTGGAGCGGATCCGGCCGGCGGAGCTGGAGCCGTTCGACTTCACGGACGCCAATCCGACGCCGTCGCTCTGGTTCGCGGAAGGGTTCACCAGCTACTACGGGCCGCTGACGATCCGGCGGGCGGGCGAGCAGTCGGTCGACGGGTTCCTGGCGGACCTGGGCGGCACGCTGGGCTTCATCGTCAACAACCCGGGCCGGGCCTATGGCTCGCCGCAGGAGATGAGCCTGCGCGCGCCGTTCGTGGATGCGGCGACGGCGATCGATCCGACCAACCCGACCATCTTCACCTCCTACTACCCCTATGGCCAGATCATCGCCCTGGCCCTGGACCTGACGCTGCGCCAGCGGTTCCCGGGCGTGACCCTGGACGACTACATGCGCCGGATGTGGCGGGTTCACGGGGTGACGGAACAGCCGTTCACGCCCGACGACCTGGTCGAGGCCCTGGCGGTGACCACGGGCGACCGGGCCTTCGCCGAGGACTTCTTCGCCCGGCACGTCGAGGCCAGCGAACTGCCGGACTTCGGACCCCTGCTGGGACAGGCGGGTCTGGTGCTGAGACCCGCGCGGCCGGAGGCGGCCTGGATCGGGGGGCCGCCCATCCGCGCCACAGGGACGGCGCTGATGGTCACGAACGTGCCCGCCCGGGGCTCGCCCGTGTTCGAGGCGGGGCTGAGCCGGGGCGACGAGATCGTCTCGGTCGACGGCGTCGAGATGAACGCCGACGCCGACTGGGCGGCCGTGGTGGCGGCGCGCAAACCCGGCGATACGGTGGAGATCGCCTACCGTCAGCGGGGCGCGGACAAGACCACCCGCCTGACCTTCGCGGCGGACCCGGCGATCGAGGTGGTGCGGGTCGAGACGGCGGGGGGCTCGGTGACCGAGGCCCAGTCGGCGTTCCGCGAGGCGTGGCTGGGGCCGGCGAGCTAAGGGGGCAGACCTAGAGCGTCAGGCCGTCCGCGCGCCTTAGGGCGTTGTGCATGTCGGTGGCGGCGACTGCGGATTCGGCCGTCGCCACGGCGATCTGGTTCAGGCCGCGCACCACGTCGCCCGCGGCCCACAGGCCCGGCACGCTGGTTCGCTGGTGCAGGTCGACCTGCAGCCGGCCGTCGTCGGCCAGACGGGCGTCCAGCGCCTGGGCCAACTCGGCGTTGGGCGAGGTGCCGAGCGCGGAGTAGACGAGGTCGAAGGCGCGGTCCTCGCCATTCCAGCACAGGGCTATGACGCGGTCGTTCTCGATGTGGACCGTCTGGATCGGGGTCTCGACCACGTCGATGCCCAGCTCGGCCAGGGCCGCGCGCTCGGTCAGGTCGCCCGGCGGGCCGACGTGGATCAGGGTGACCCGGTCGGAATAGGTCCGCAGGAAGGCCGCTTCGTGCGCCCCCTTGTCGGAATGGCCGATGACGGCGACAGCCTTGTCGGTGGCCTCGTAGCCGTCGCAGATCGGGCAGATGCGGACCAGCGCCCGCTCCACGGCGCGTTCCACGCCCGGCAGGTTCGGGTGATGGTCGACGACGCCGGTGGCCAGGAGGACGGCCCGGGCGGTGACCGTTCCTCCGTCGGCGAGGGTGGCGGTGAAGCCCTCGCCGTGTCTGGCCAGCGCCTGGACCGCGCCGGGCCGGATCGTCGCGCCATATTCCAGCGCCTGTTCACGCATGCGGCTCAGGATGTGATCGCCGGTGATGCCTTCCGGAAAGCCCGGCATATTGTGGCTGACGGGGATCCAGCTCGCGCGCGGCGCGCCGGCGTCGGCGACCAGGACCGACCGGCGGAAGCGGGCCAGATAGGTGGCGGCCGCCAGGCCCGCAGGGCCCGCTCCGACGATCAGCGCATCGACGGTGGTCACGCCTTCTTCAGCTCCGACGGCTTGTGCGCGGCCCGCGCCCCGGTCTTGCCGCTCTCGACCAGATACTCCGGATTGTCCCTGGACGCAGCGACCTTGTGGCTTTTGGTCGTCGTCGGGCGGGTCAGCTTCCTGACCACCTTGCCGGTGGTCGTGCCCTGGCTGTGGTCCCATTTGACCGTGTCGCCGGCCTTGAAGGTCTTGTCCGTCATCCGCCTGTCTCCGGGGGTTGGGCCTCCGCATCAGCGAGCACGCGGCGCATCAGTTCCGGATCGATCAGGATGGGCATCTCGCAGAAACGCAGGATCCAGCGGCGGACCAGCGCGTCGGTATCGTCAGTCATTCGGCTCAGTCTCTTGGGCGGCAGCCCTTCCGGGTCGCTGAACCCGTCGGCCGCGTCGGGGTTCAGCTTGGCCGCAGGCGGCTTTTTTCGGGCAGGGTGAACGCGCCGCCCGCGACCCTTTGCCTCTCGCCGCCGCGCTCGCTATACCCCCGCCACCCCCGAGAAACCGCTGAACAGGACGAGTGCCGCATGGCCAAGATCAAGGTCGCCAATCCCATCGTGGACATCGACGGCGACGAGATGACCCGCATCATCTGGCAGTGGATCAAGGACAAGCTGGTCTTTCCGTTCCTGGACGTCGAGCTGGACTACTACGACCTGGGCATGGAGCACCGCGACGCGACCGACGACCAGGTCACGATCGACGCCGCCCACGCCATCCAGAAGCACGGCGTCGGCGTGAAGTGCGCCACCATCACCCCCGACGAGGCGCGGGTCGCCGAGTTCGGCCTCAAGAAGATGTGGAAGTCGCCGAACGGCACGATCCGCAACATCCTGGGCGGGGTCGTCTTCCGCGAGCCGATCATCTGCCGCAACGTTCCGCGCCTGGTGCCCGGCTGGACCCAGCCGATCGTCGTCGGCCGTCACGCCTTCGGCGACCAGTACAAGGCCACCGACTTCCTGTTCCCGGGCAAGGGCACCCTGTCGATCAAGTTCGTCGGCGAGGACGGCGCGGTGATCGAGCACGAGGTCTACAAGGCCCCCGGCGCCGGCGTCGCCATGGGCATGTACAATCTGGACGATTCGATCCGCGACTTCGCCCACGCCTCGTTCAGCTATGGCCTGAACCGCGGCTACCCGGTCTATCTGTCGACCAAGAACACCATCCTGAAAGCCTATGACGGCCGCTTCAAGGACATCTTCCAGGAGGTGTTCGACGCCGAATACGCTGAGCGGTTCAAGGCCGCCGGCCTGACCTATGAGCACCGGCTGATCGACGACATGGTGGCCGCGGCCATCAAGTGGTCGGGCGGCTTCGTCTGGGCGTGCAAGAACTACGACGGCGACGTCCAGTCCGACGTGGTGGCGCAGGGCTTCGGCTCTCTGGGCCTGATGACCTCGGTCCTGATGACGCCGGACGGCAAGGTGATGGAGACCGAGGCCGCCCACGGCACCGTGACCCGCCACTATCGCCAGCACCAGAAGGGCGAGGCCACCTCGACCAATTCGATCGCCTCGATCTTCGCCTGGACCTCGGGCTTCAAGCATCGGGCCAAGCTGGACGGCAACGCCGAACTGATGACCTTCGCCGAGACGCTGGAGCGGGTCGTGGTCGAGACCGTCGAGGCCGGCTACATGACCAAGGACCTGGCCCTGCTGGTCGGCGACCAGCAGTCCTGGCTGACCACCGAGGGCTTCCTCGACAAGGTCGCCGAGAACCTGAAGGCCGAATTGCCCGACGTCGGATGACGGCAGGGCGCGTTGAAATCGGTGCCTGATCGGCCTACCTTGACCAAGTCTGGTCAAGGAGGCCGTGATGCCGACTTACAACGTGCTGGAAGCCAAGACGCAGCTGTCCAAGCTGCTGGACGCCGTCGAGAACGGTGTGGACGTCGTCATCGCCCGCAACGGAAAGCCGAGCGCTCGTCTGGTGCCTGTCGATCAAGTGCCGCGTGAAGCCTTCAAGATCGGCCTGGCGAAGGGCAGGCTCCAGATTCCCGAGGATTTCGACGCTTTGGACGCCGAAGTGCTGAAAGGCATGGACGAGGCGGAAGCCGAATGGCGAGAGCTTGAGTGAGGCTACTGGTTGATACTCACCTGCTGCTTTGGTCCCTCGTCGACGATCCGCGCCTGTCTCAGCGTGCCCGCGCGATGATTGCCGACCCCGAGAACACCGTCGTCGCCAGTCAGGTCGTGCTGTGGGAAACAGCCGTCAAAAGGGCGCTGAAGCGATACGCGGCCGATTTTCCATTCACTCCGGAAAGAGTTCGCGAGGAGCTGACACTCGCCGGCGCCGAGTGGCTGGCGCTCGACGATCAGCATCTCTTCACCCTGGCGGGCCTGCCTCCGCTCCACCGCGACCCCTTCGACCGCCTGCTGGTCGCCCAGGCGCTGAGCGAGCCCATGCGCTTGGTGACCCATGATCGCCAGATCGCCGCCTACAGCGACACGGTCATCCTGGTTTAGGCTCTTCGCGCGCTTCTTTCGTGGACCCTCGGCCCGGCCCATGCATTGATGCGGTTCGCACCGGAGGAGGGGAGACCACCGCGTGAAACGGATCATCGGCAATCTGCTGCTGTTCGCCCTGGTGGCGGCGGTCGTCAGCTTCTTTCTGGCCCCGGCCGTGGCCTTCTTCGGCATCCGCTCGGCGGCGCAGTCGGACGATGTCGCGGGACTGGCGCGGCTGATCGACTTCAACGCCGTGCGCGCCTCGCTTCGGCTCCAGCTGTCGGGGCGAGCCGAGGCCCTGACGCCGGCCCCGTCGTTCATGGACGATCCCATCGGAGCGGTGCGCCGCCAGTTCGAGGTGGCCGCCGCCCCGGCCGGTCCCGATCCCGACGCCTTCCTGACGCCGGACGCCATCGACCGTCTGCTGCGCGGCCAGGGGCGCTATGCCGCCGTCTCGTCCACGGCGACCATGCCGCAGGATATCGAGCCCGCACCCTGGCCCAGTCCCACCTACTGGGGGATCAACCTGGCACGGTTCGCGGTCACCGACGAGGGCGGGTCGCGCACGGTCTTCACCTTCGAGCGCAAGGGTCCGTTCGAGTGGAAGCTGGTCCATATCGGCCTGCCGGACGGCCCGACGCCGGTGCGCCCCGCGCAACCCCAACAAGGCGGAGCGGCCAAGCGATGAAGGGTTGGGTCAAGGGCCTGCTGGCGCTCGCCGTCGTCGCCGTCGCCGCCGCCTATCTGGCCATGCCGATCCTGACGGTACGGGCCCTGGTCCGCGCCGCCGAGACGGGCGACGAGGCGGCGCTTGAGCGGCTGGTCGACTTCCCCGCCTTTCGCGAGAGCCTGAAGGAACAGCTGACCGCCCGGCTCATGGCCGGGATGCGCGAGGACCCCCGCGCCGACGACAGCGCGCTCGCCGGACTGGGCATGCTGTTCGGCCCGATGCTGGTCGACGGGGCGGTCGACGTTCTGGTCACGCCTCAAGCCATCGCGGCCATGGTCGAGACCGCCGAGGCCCCGGAGCCGTCCGATGCGGTCACGCCCTCGGAGCCTGAGGCCGAAGACGGCGATATCCGCAAATCCTACGCTTACCGCGACCTGAACACCTTCGTCGTCGGCCTGACCGATCCGGACCGGCCGGAGGAACCGCTGAAGCTGCTGCTGAAGCGCGACGGCCTGTTCGGCTGGAAGCTGGCGGCGGTGGAGTTGCCTGATAAATCCTCCCCCGAGTAGCGCAGCGGAACGGGGGAGGGGGACCGCGACGCGCTTGCGTCGTGGTGGAGGGGGCGGAACCACGCACCGTGCCTGAGGTCGCCCCCTCCACCGCTTCGCGGTCCCCCTCCCCCGCTATGCGGGTGAGGATTATTGAGCGGCCACCCACGCGTCCATGCGCTGGTCCAGCAGGTCCAGCGGCAGGGGCCCGTCCACCAGAAGCGCGTCGTGGAAGTCGCGGACGTTGAAGCGGTCGCCCAGCGCCTGTTCGGCGCGGGTGCGGATGGCGCGTAGCCGGATCTCGCCGATCTTGTAGGCCAGGGCCTGGCCGGGCCAGCCGATGTAGCGCTGAAGCTCCGTCTCGATGTTGTGGGGTGCCAACGCCGAGTTCTCGGTGAAGCAGCGCCGGGCCTCGTCGATCGTCCAGCCCATCCAGTGCATGCCGGTGTCGGCCACGAGGCGACAGGCGCGCCACATCTCGTAGGACAGGCGGCCGAACCTCTCTTCCGGCGTGCGATAGAAGCCCATCTCCTCGCCCAGATATTCAGCATACAGGCCCCAGCCCTCGGAGAAGGCGGTGACGTCGACGTTCCGGCGGAAATAGGGGCCCTGGGCGGCCTCCTGCTGCAGGGCGATCTGCAGATGGTGACCGGGCACGGCCTCGTGCAGGGTCAGGGCCGGCAGTTCGTACAGCGGCCGCTGGTCCAGCCGCCCGGTGTTGACGATGTAGCCGCCCGGCACCCCGTCGGCCAACGAACCGCCATTGTAGCGGCCGGTGGTGTAGGTCGCCTCGATGTCCAGCGGCACGGGACGGACGTTGTAGGTCAGGCGCGGCAGGGTGCGGAACAGGGCCGGCAGGCCGCCGTCCGCGCGCTTGGACATCTCCGACGCCTTCTCCAGCAGGTCCTCGCGCGAGGTGGCGTAGAAGCGGGGTTCGGTCCGCAGGTGGTTCAGGAAGCCCGCGAAATCGCCTGTCCAGCCGGCGGCGCGCATCTCGGTCTCCATGCGGGCGCGGATGCGGGCGACCTCGTCCAGGCCGATCCGATGGATCTGGTCCGGCGTCAGGTCGGTGGTGGTGTAGCGCCGCGCCTCGAAGGCGTAGAAATCGCGCCCGCCGGGGCGCGAGCCGATGCCGACCTCTGGTGTTGCGGCGGGCAGATACTGGGTCTCGATGAAGGTCAGCCACCTCTGGCGGCGCGGCACAATGGCCTCGGCCACGAGGGCGGCCGCGCGATCGCGATAGGCTTGCTGCGCGTCCGCCGGGATCGAGGCGGGCAGGGTGGCCAGGGGGCGCAGCAGGGGATCGGTTTCGGGCGTGAAGGCGGCTTCGTTTCTCAGCGAGACGAGGAAGCTCTCCACCACCGAGGTCGGCTGGGTGAAGCCGGTCTCCAGCCCCCGCAGGGTGTTGTCCAGTTCGTCGTCATAGAGTTTGGGCAGAGCCGCCAGCCGCGACAGCCAGGCCTCGGCGTCGGCCGCCGTGGTGATGCGGGTGGTGGAGGCGAGATAGTTGGCCGTCTGGCCGGGCCCGCCTTCGGAATCGAAGGCGAGGCGCTCGGAATCGTAGCGGATCGCCTCGATCGACCGGTCCAACACCCGGATCAGGAAGTCGCGGTTCAGGGCGTCGTCTCCGGACAGGCCGCCGGTCGCGATGGCCTGGGCCCGGGCGCGAAACGCTTCCAGCGGGGCCTGCCGAGCCACTTCGGCGGCGCGTGAGGTGTCGGGCAGGCGGGACTTGGCGGCCTGGTCGCCCTCCTGGCCGGCGCTGATCGGATCGTTGGCCTTGAGGAAGGCCTCGTAGTCGCTGAGCAGCGACGCGAGGTCGGTGTTGGCGGCGGGCTGGGCGGCCTCGGTCGCGGTCTGGGCTGTCGCGGTCGCAGCTGCCGTGGACAGCAGCAGGGCGGCGAAACCGGCGGCGGCGAGATGGTTCATGGCGGTCCCCGAAGCGAGGCCGCATGGGGACTGAACGGGGGTTGAAGGTCAATGCCCACGCGTCCCTTCTCTCCTTGCGGGAGAAGGTGGCCGAGCGCAGCGAGGTCGGATGAGGGGTGAAAGGCGATGGTCCCGCCGGGGCACGGCTTAAGTCCCTCACTCCGGCTACGGAGTTTCACCCCTCATCCGGCCCTCCGGGCCACCTTCTCCCGCAAGGGGAGAAGGAAGTGGCCTATCCTGCCAAGACGTCCCGGATGGCCTGAAGACCGTCCTCGGCCTTCGATCCGTCCGGGGCACCGCCCTGGGCGAAGTCGGGCTTGCCGCCCGCGCCCTGACCGCCCATGGCCAGCACCGCAGCGCGGGCCAGGTCGGCGGCGTTGACGGTGCCGGTCATGTCCGAGGTCACGGCCACGGTGACCGCCGCCTTCCCCTCGGTCACGCCGATCAGGGCGACGACGCCCGAGCCGACCTGCTTCCTGAAGTCCTCGGCCACGCCGCGCAGGCCCTTGCCGTCGACGCCGTCCAGAACGCGGGCGATCAGCTTGACGCCGTTGATCTCCTCCGGTGCCGCGTTGCCGCCGGAGCCGCCGCCGAGCGCCAGCTGCTTCTTCAGATCGGCGACCTGTTTCTCCAGGCTACGGACGGATGAGGACAGGGCATCGACGCGTGCGGGGACGTCGGCGGGTTGAACCTTGAAGCCCTGGGCGAGGCGGCGGGCGACGCCGGCCTGGCCTTCCAGATAAAGCCGCGCGGCTTCTCCGGTCAGGGCCTCGACGCGGCGGACGCCGGCGGCGATGCCGGTCTCCGACACGATCTTGAACAGGGCGATGTCGCCGGTGCGGGCCACATGGGTGCCGCCGCACAGCTCGACCGAATAGGCCTTGTCGTCGACCAGGCTCTTGCCCAGCGTCAGGACGCGGACCTCGTCGCCGTATTTCTCGCCGAACAGGGCGACGGCGCCGGCCTCGATGGCCTCCTGCGGGGCCATCAGCTTGGTCTCGGCCGGAATGTTCTGGCGGATGACGGCGTTCACCTCGGCCTCGATGCGGGCCAGTTCGTCCTCGGTGACGGGGGCGTTGTGGCTGAAGTCGAAGCGCATGCGCTCGGCGTCGACCAGCTGGCCCTTCTGGGCGACGTGGGGGCCCAGCACGTTCTTCAGCGCGGCGTGGACCAGATGGGCGGCGGAGTGGTTGGCGCGGGTGGTCAGGCGCGCGTCGGCGTCGACGTGCAGGCTGGCGCGGTCGCCGATGGACAGGCTGCCTTCGAGGACCTCGATCGTGTGGGCGTAGAGGTCGCCGGTGGGTTTCTGCACATCGTGGACGCGGCCGCGACCGCCCGGCCATTCGACCTCGCCCCGATCCCCCGCCTGACCGCCGCCCTCGCCGTAGAAGGGGGTCTGGTCGAACAGGACCTCTGCGGTCTCGCCCGCCTGGACGCTGTCGGCGGCGGCGCCGTCCTTGAGGATGGCCAGGACTTCGCCGGAGCCGTCGACGGCGTCATAGCCGTTGAACACGGTCGGCCCCAGACGGTCCTTGAGCGCCAGCCATTCGCCGGTCGAGGCGATCTGGCCCGAGCCCTTCCAGTTGGCCTTGCCCCGGGTCTTCTGCTCTTCCATCGCCGCGTCGAAGGCGTCGGTGTCGACGGTGAAGCCGCGACGGCGGGCCTCGTCCTGGGTCAGGTCCAGTGGGAAGCCGTAGGTGTCATACAGGCTGAAGGCCGTGCGGCCGGGGATGACGTCGCCGGGCGCCAGATCGCGCGTGGCGTCTTCCAAGAGGCCCATGCCGCGGCCCAGGGTGGTGCGGAAGCGGATCTCCTCCTGCTTCATGGTATCTTCGACGCTGGCCTGAGCACGCTTCAGTTCCGGATAGGCTTGGCCCATCTCGGCGACGAGCGTGGGCACCAGCCGGTGCATCAACGGATCGGCGGCGCCGAGCAGGTGGGCGTGACGCATGGCGCGGCGCATGATCCGGCGCAGGACATAGCCCCGGCCCTCGTTCGACGGCGTGACCCCGTCGGCGATCAGGAAGGCGGACGAGCGCAGGTGGTCGGCGATGACGCGGTGGCTGGGGGCCATGTCGCCGTGCGGGTCGGTCGAGGTGGCCTCGGCCGAGGCGCCGATCAGGGTCTGGAACAGATCGGTGTCGAACACCGAGTTCTTGCCCTGAAGCACGCTCGCGATGCGCTCCAGCCCCATGCCGGTGTCGACGCTGGGCTTGGGAAGGTCGCGGACGATCTCGTCGTTCTCCTTCTCGAACTGCATGAAGACGTTGTTCCAGATCTCCACATAGCGGTCGCCGTCCTCGTCCGGAGACCCCGGAGGGCCGCCCGGGACATGGTCGCCGTAGTCCCAGAAGATCTCGGTGCAGGGGCCGCAGGGGCCGCTGTCGCCCATGGCCCAGAAGTTGTCGGAGCCGGCGATGCGGATGATCTTGTCGTCCGAGAAGCCGGTGACCTTCTTCCAGATGGCGGCGGCTTCGTCGTCGTCGATGTAGACGGTGACCAGGAGGCGCTTCGGGTCCAGGCCGAAGTCGCGCGTGACCAGGGTCCAGGCGCTCTCGATCGCGTGGTTCTTGAAATAGTCGCCGAAGCTGAAGTTGCCCAGCATCTCGAAGAAGGTCAGGTGCCGGGCCGTGTAGCCGACATTGTCCAGATCGTTGTGCTTGCCGCCGGCGCGGACGCACTTCTGCGAGGTCGTGGCGCGGGGGGAGGGCGGCGTCGCCGCGCCGGTGAAATAGTCCTTGAACGGAACCATGCCGGCGTTGACGAACATCAGAGTCGGATCGTTCTGCGGCACCAGCGGCGCGGAGTGAATCTTCTGGTGAGCGTCGGCCTCGAAGAAGTTCAGGAAGGTCGAGCGGATGTCGTTGAGGCTGGCCATGGGGTTCGTCTGACGCGCGGGCGAGGGAGAGGGAAGTCGCGCGTCATATAGGGTTTCTGAGCCGAACGCATCACCTTGAGACCCCCGCTCCGTGGCGCGCGGCGGGCCGTTCCGTCGCAGGGTCGTTAAGGTCGGCGCGGCGTATGAGAGGCCCATGAGCAAGGTCGAGGTGTGGTTCGACGGTGACTGCCCGCTGTGCCGGCGCGAGATCGCCTTGATGCGGCGGCTGGATCGGCAGGGCTCGATCCGGTTCCACGATGTGGCGACCGGCGCGGGGACCTGTCCGATCGACCGGGACGAGCTGCTGGCGCGGTTCCATGCGCGCGAGGACGGACGGCTGGTGTCGGGGGCCGAGGCCTTCGCCGCCATGTGGCGGGCGATCCCGATGCTGGCCCCGTTCGGGCGGATGGCGCGGAACCGGGTGGTGCTCTCGGTTCTGGAGCGGCTGTATCTGGCGTTCCTGAAGGTTCGGCCCGTGATCCAGCGGAGCCTTCGTCGACGGCCATGAAGGCCGCGCCGAGCCACAGAGAAGAAGGCCGCCCGGGCGAACCCGGGCGGCCCCGCTCCGTCCGGCCCGATCCCCGCGGGGGTCGGCGGCGGGTCGCGAGGACCAGCCGGACGGAGTGTCGGTTGGCAATCCTCCCCCGCGTTGCGGGGGAGGATTGCCGGAGATCAGCCCTCCAGGTCCTGGCCCTCGTCCGGCTCGGGCGTGCCCAGCAGGTCCTCGGCGATCTTGGAGGTGGAGGCACGCACGGCCTTTTCGATGGCGTCGGCCATGTCCGGGTTGGCCTTGAGGAAGGCGCGGACGTTCTCGCGGCCCTGACCGATGCGGGTCGAGTCATAGCTGAACCAACTGCCCGACTTCTCGATGATCCCGGCCTTGACGCCCAGGTCGATGATCTCGCCCAGCTTGGAGATGCCTTCGCCGTACATGATGTCGAAGATGACCTCGCGGAACGGCGGGGCGACCTTGTTCTTGACCACCTTGACCCGGGTCGTGTTGCCCACGACCTCGTCGCGGTCCTTGATCGCGCCGGTGCGGCGGATGTCGAGGCGGACCGAGGCGTAGAACTTCAGCGCATTGCCGCCCGTGGTCGTCTCGGGCGAGCCGTACATCACCCCGATCTTGTGCCGGATCTGGTTGATGAACAGGACGATGCACTGGCTCTTGTTGATCGAGGCGGTGAGCTTCCTCAGGGCCTGCGACATCAGGCGCGCCTGAAGGCCGGGAAGGCTGTCGCCCATCTCGCCCTCGATCTCGGCGCGGGGCGTCAGGGCGGCGACGGAATCGACCACCACGATGTCCACGGCCCCCGAGCGCACGAGCGTGTCGACGATCTCCAGCGCCTGTTCGCCCGTGTCGGGCTGCGAGACCAGCAAATCGTCCAGATTGACGCCCAGCTTCTGGGCATAGCCGGGGTCCAGCGCGTGCTCGGCGTCGACGAAGGCGGCGGTGCCGCCCGCCTTCTGAATCTCGGCCACCGTGTGCAGCGCCAGGGTCGTCTTGCCCGAGCTTTCCGGCCCGAACACCTCGATCACCCGCCCGCGCGGCAGGCCGCCGATGCCCAGCGCCATGTCGAGGCCGAGCGACCCGGTCGAGACCGAGGGAATGGCCTCGGTCACGCCGTTCTTGCCCAGCTTCATCACCGAGCCCTTGCCGAAGGCGCGGTCGATCTGTGCGATCGCCGCCTCCAGCGCGCGCTGCTTGTCGCCGTCGTCCTTGCCCACCAATTTCAATGCCGCCTGCGATGCCACCTTGCCACTCTCCCTTGCCATGATTCCCGTATCAGTCCGGGGGAGAGGCCCGCCTTCGGTCCGATTGAACCGTGACCCGCTCCCTGTGAGGCGGACTATGTGCATGGTTTGTTCCTGTTGCCAATATGTTCTTTTTGTCTCGGTCGGGCGGTACGTCCGATTTTGACGGAGGGCCTTGGTGAGGCCGTCTATTCCTTCAGGTGCGGAGCCAGCAGCGCATACCAGCTGGCGCTGAGGCGCTCGAAGTCGGCCGGGCAGTACTGGGCGCGCTCTTCCGTCAGCCATTCCTCTTCGAGGAGGTAGGCGTAACCGTCCGGGTTCGAGCCGTACACGAGACAGGCGAGGGTATAGTATCGTTGCTGACCGAAGGAGTGATAGCCGGCGTACTGGCTGTCGTCGATTTCGCCGGCCTGGGATGGGTCGGTGTAGAAGCTGAGCGCCGCGGAGATGGTCGAAGCCTCGCCGCCTTCCCCATCAATGAGCCACCAGGCCGCGAGGCTGTCGGCTGTGTCCTCCTCTCGTCCCGTGACCGGGATTTCGAGCACATCGACGAGCGCATGGCCGACCTCGTGGAAGATGGTCCAGTGAAAGGAGCCGGCGACGGCGTCCTCGATCTCCTGTTCCGTCTCGAAGTAGGCGGCGAAGACCTCTCTCTCTCCGTCGAAGAGCTCCAGGCACATCTGAATCTCTCGTTCGCCAGGGAGATAGAAGGCGTTGCTCTGGCCGCATTCCGCGAAGCGGATGCCGATGTCGGCCGGCAGCTTCAGGCTCGCGTTCAGGGTGTCGGCGACGTCTTCCAGCCAGCGATCCTCGGACAGTTGCTGGGCCAGCTCCGTATAGGTGTCGGTCTCCAGCAGCGCCGGACGGACGACGAAATCGCCCGCGTCCTCGGCGCTGGCGGCCGAGGCGGCCTCGCCGCCGCAGGCTGACAAGAAAAGGCCGCTCGAAACGGCCGCGAAGGCGAACGAGCGCAGGACGCGCGATGTGGCGGACATGACCCCGTGACCTCCCCCCAAGACGATTCCAGTCTAGCCAGGTCACCACGGTTACGGCAACGCTTGGCTCCCGCGACGTCAGGCCGCGTCAGGCCTTGGCCGCCGCCAGGATCGGGCCGCCGTTCGGGGCCTGGACCAGGACGGCCGTCAGCAGGCCGTCGCGGCCGGGGGCGGGCAGGCGCCAGCCGCGCGGCTCGCCGCCCGACCATTGGCCCAGCTTGACCAGGTCGCGCACGACCGAGGCGTGGGGCAGGGTGACCCCGGCGTTCTCGCCGCGCGCCACGGGCACGGCGATCGGGCGGGGCTCGTAGCGGACCAGCCAGACGTCGGCGGGCGCGGCGGGGTTCTGGCCCCCGGCCAGCCCCACGCCCCCGCCCCGGAACACCACGGCCGGACCGGTGGAGGGACGGTGGCGTCCGATCAGGCCCTCGATCTGCTCCATCCGACGTCCGACGGTGTGGCTGCGCCCGTCGACCACCACCTGGGGCGTCCAGACATTGTCGGTGCCGAGGCCGCGCTGATAGTCGCGCTGGCGGGCGGTGTATTCCGGTTTGGCGAAGGTGTCGGGCCAGCCGAGGTCGTCCCAGTAGGTGACGTTGAAGCTGAGGGTCAGCAGATCGCGACGTTCCGACAGCCGCACCAGATTGGCGTTGGCGGGCGGGCAGGAGTTGCAGCCCTGGCTGGTGAACAGCTCGACCACGGTCAGGTCGCTGGTGGTCTGAGGGGTGGGCGCGCGGGCGCTCGCGGGCTGGGCGGTGGCGTAGCCGAGGACGACGGCGGCGGCGATGAGCCCGAGCGAGCCGAACAGCGTCAGGCGGCGGCGAAGATCGAAGGACAGGGCGCGGGCGGCAGAAGGGCGGGACATGGGGCGTCTCCGTTGCGAGGACATGCCGCCCGGTTCGCCGAACCTTGCCGAAACGTTACCGCCGTCGGGTCGGGGCCCTCAGTGGGACGGGGGGTCGCGCACCGCGATCAGGGACTTGGTCAGTCCGGCGACGACCTCGTCGTGGTGGACGGCGTCGGGATAGAGGAAGCGGAACTGGGCCTTGTCCAGCAGGCGGGCGTGCTGGACGTCGCGCATGGCCTGACCCATGTCCGGGGCCCGCTCCGAAAAGCCGTGGCGGCGCTTCAGCAGCGACCGGGCCCGGCTCTGTTCCGAGCGCCAGTGGAAGAAGGGGGCCGAGAAATGCGGCTCGACCGGGAACCAGAAATAGGGCGTCTGGACATAGTAGCGCGGGGCCAGGCGGCGGCATTCGGCGGCGAAGGCCTCCATCCGCGTCCAGTCGCCGACATGTTCGATGACGCTGTTGGAATGGACCAGGTCGAAGGCGTGGTCGGCGTATCGCGGCAGGGCGCAGGCGTCGCCGTCGACGACATCGAACAGCGCCGGATCGGCGGGCTCATCGACGCCGCCCGGATTGACCACGGTGATGCGGACCTTGGACGCGTCCAGGAAGGCGCGGTCGAACAGGCTCCAGTAGTTGGGCTCACCGCCCAGATCGATGATGCGGACGGAACCCTTCTCGGCATGGATGCGGGTGATGAGTTCGACCACCCGGCGGGCCCGCGCGCGGCGAAAGCGCGAGACGAGGGAGTCGGGATTGGCGTTGTCCTGCAGGGCGTGGATCAGGTTCATGGCAGGAGGATAGGGCGGGGAGCTTGAAGCCGGGTTAAGTCCTCCCCCGTCGGGGGAGGATTACGTCGGCCCACCTTCGATGGGCGGCGGCATGGGCTCGGCGAAGCGAGCCGTCAGCGACAGGCCGCACGCCAGGATCAGGCAGGCCGCGGCCCCGGCGGCCAGGGTGGCGCGGGCCTGTTCGGGCGCCAGCGGCCGCGCGAACAGCAGGACCAGCAGGGCCATCAGGATCAAGACGGCCGGCAGGTCCATGCCGACCCCCAGGAAGACCGGATGCGCCAGGGTGACCACCCAGGCTCCGCCCAGGATCGTCGCGATCGCGGCCGGGATCAGGGCGCGAGGGTCCTTCAGGCTGGCCCCGATGAGGGCCGAGGCCGCCGCCGCCAGCGCCGCCAGCAGGCCGGGCCAGACGAAGACCAGGGCGGCCTCTGGCGCGGCCGCTTGCGCGATGCAGCCCAGCAGGAAGATCAGGGCGATCAGGCCCAGCCACGCCCCCCAGGGGGTGCGCGGGGCCGACTGGCTCCAGGCCGACAGGGCGATGGCCACGCCGCCTGCGCCCATCACGATCGGATCGAAGCCGCCCAGCAGGGTCGCCGCCGCGACCGCCGCGATCACCACCCCTGCCAGCAGCCGGGGCCCCAGGGCGGCGCGTCCGGCGATGCCGGCGAGGGCGACGGCGACGACCGCCAGCACCGCCCCGGCCTCCATCCACGGCAGGCGGCGCAGCAAGGTGTAGTAGGCCTCGGCGGACTCGGCCCGGCCCGCGGTCGGACCCGCCAGGACGCGGACTCCTTGGGTGACCACCACCCCCATGGCGATCAGCCACAGACCCGACAGCATGCCCCGCCCGACGTCCATCGCCTGAAGCCCCGTCCGGTGCCGCGCGCCCCAGGCGGCGAAGGCTCCCAGGGCGGCCGTGAGCGCCAGAAGGCTCCAGCCGAAGCCGGGCGCATGAACGATCAGGAACCGGCCCAGCACGTCGCCATAGACGGCGTTTCGGCCGGCGATCGGCAGGGCGTCGGCGGTCAGCAGCGCGTCGGTCGCCTCCAGCGCCTGGGACCCGATGTGCTGCAGCGCGCCGCGGTCCAGATTGTCCGGCGTCGCCTCGGGCGTGTGATACAGCGCCGGCCGTCCGATGAAGGCGAAGTTCAGACCGCCGATGCCCCGGTTCTTGGGGATGGTGAAGTCGGTGCCGTTGGGCATGGTCTCGTAGACGAAGATCGACAGGGCGTTGGAGGTGACGCCGCCGTCGGCGCGGGCCGCCACGCGGGCGAACAGGTCGATGGTCTCGGCATTGCCTCGCCCGGTCTCGAACATCATGGCCCGGCCGCCGCCGCCCCGGGCCTCCAGATTGACCACGCTGCCGATCCGGTCGCGCAAGGGATGCTCGGAAAAGAAGATGCGCGCGCCGTCCAGGTTCAGTTCCTCGGCGTCGGTGATCAGGACCACCAGGCTGCGGTCGAACGTGCCTCGCGCCTGCAGCGCCCGCACCGCTTCCAGGATGGCCGCGACGCCCGCGCCGTCGTCGGCGGCGCCCGGCGAATCCCAGGCGCTGTCATAGTGGGCCATCATCAGCACGGCGGCGGCCGTCGGATCGCGACCGGGCAGGACGCCGACGATGTTGACGGCCTGGTTCCCCGCCGCCGCCGGATCGCCGCCCCATCGCTCCAGCCGGACCACCGCGTCGGGCGACAGGGCCCCGGCCTGAAACGCGGGCGACAGGCCCAGAGCGGTCATCCGCTGGAACAGATAGTCCCGGACCCGCGCGTGGTCGGCCGAGCCGACCGGATGGGGTCGCGCGCCGATCGCGCGCACGTCGACCATGGCGCGCTCGGCCGAGAAGGCGACGGCGGGGGCTGTGGTCGGGCGCGGAGACGGCACCTGGAGCGCCCAGACGCCGATCGCGAGGGCGAGGAACAGTGAACCCAGGAACAGGCCCCAACGCATTCGCTCTCCCCAATTCTTTCCGTCATCCTCGGGCTTGACCCGAGGATCGGACGTTCAGCAAGCTCGGCCGATGGAACGGCCGTTCATCGCTACATACATCGAAGCCAGCCGTCCAATGGGCGTCGTCTACATCGGCTCGACGAACGATCTGTACCGGCGAGGACGAGAGCATCGGGACGGGCTCTACGAGGGTTTCACCAAGCGCCATCGCTGCGGGATGCTCGTTTGGTACGAGCCCTTCGAGATGATGGTTTCCGCCATTCACCGGTCGCGCCCGCTGGAGCGCTGGAACCGGCCATGGAAGATGGAGCTGATCGAGCGTCGCAATCCGGATTGGTGCGACCTTTACCCCTTTCTTGTTGGCCAGGCCTCCGATCCTCGGATCAAGTCCGAGGATGACGGGGGTGTGGAAGCATTTCTCGCCCGGATCAAAAGGGGCGAGATCGAGGAGTGATCTTCTACGCCGCCCGGCTCAACGCCGAGGGGGCCTTCACATACAGGCCCTTCCGGCCGCCGACGGCGCGGAACGCCATGGTGTCGCCCTCGATGCGTTCCTCGGCCCCCAGGATCAGGACGCCGTCGTCCATCAGACGGCGCTCCAGATGGTCGACGATCTGGCCGCGCTGGGCCGGGTCCACGTCGGCCAGGACGTTGCGGCACAGGATGACGTCGAACCGGGCCCCGTCGGTGGGCGCGTCCAGCAGGTTGTGGCGGGCGAAGCGAACCGCGTCCTTCAGCCGGGGCACCGCGGACCAGGCGTCCTCGGCGGGCTCGAACCAGTCCAGCATGGTGCGGGCCGACAGGCCGCGCTGGATCTCGAAGGCGCTGAACAGGCCGCTGCGGGCCTTGTCGATCGCGCGCTGCGACAGGTCGGTGGCGACGATGTCGGCGGTGACGCCCGCCGACAGGGCCCCCATGGCCAGGGAGTAGGCCTCCTGTCCGGTCGAACAGCCGGCCGACCAGACCTGGACCCGGCCGCCCGGACGCACCCGGCTGATGGCAGGCAGCAGTTCCCCGGCGAAGGTGTCGAACACGGCCCGGTCGCGGCGGAACCAGGTCTCGGGGTTCAGCATGGCCTCGATCACCGCCCAGCCCAGCGAGGCGACCGGCTTGACCCACAGGGTCTGGAGCATGGCGTCCACGCTGTCGAAGCCCTCGCGGCGCGCGACCGGGGCCAGCCGGTGCTCGGCCAGATGGATGCGGTCGCGTCCCAGCCGGAAGCCTGCCCGCGACGCGAGCAGACCCTGCAGGCGATCGAAATCGTCCTGGGTCACGCCAAGTCCTCTCGGGTCTGAGCTGCGGGCATGGGCATGATCTGGTTTCAGACGGCTCCGACTTCGGACAGTTTGGACTGCAGGATCTCGCCGTCGAACGGCTTCATCACATAGTCGTCCGCCCCGGCCCCCAGGGCCTCGGCGATGCGTTCGGGCGCGGTCTCGATGGTGCAGAACAGGACCTTGGGCCGGTCGCCGCCGGGCTGTTCGCGCAGGCGTTTCAGAAAGCCCATGCCGTCCATCACCGGCATGTTCCAGTCCAGCAGGATGACGTCGGGCATCAGCCCGCCACAGTGGGTCAGGGCCTCCACGCCGTCGGCGGCCTCGTCGACCTCGAAGCCGAGACCCTCGACGATGCGACGGGCGACCTTCCGGATGATCCGGCTGTCGTCCACGATGAGGCAGGTGCGGACTTCCACGAGCGAGACGTCTCCCAGCGGCAGGAATCGACGCGCCGCTTCACCACCCAATATCGTCGCTCGGCGGTTAACGAGGCGTTGGCTTGTCGGGTTAAGACGGCATCGAAGCCGTCAGGACGACCCGTCCCTCCACAGCTTCGACGTCCAGACGGCCGCCGGTCTGATCGACCGTCAGCCACAGCCAGTAGGGCTGGACCCACTGTCCCGCCAGCCCCTCCGTCAGGCGCCGGCCCGCCAGACCGGTGGAGGCTTCCTGCTTCAGACGCGCCCGCGCGCCCTCGGCCCGGCCCTCCAGGACCATGCGGTCGCCCTGGACCCGCGCCGAGACCACAGCCTCTCCGCCCATCGGCAGGGCGGCGGCGGTCAGATAGGCCAGGTTGACCAGGGCGCGGGCCTGGGGCTTGCCGAAGTCCGCGACGTCCAGCCGCCAGTCCAGGGTCGCCCGCCCGCCCGCGATGACCCCGTCGACCAGCCCCTTCAACTCGTCGCCCGTGAACCGCTCGGCGGTGGTCGCCGCTCCGAAGGCGACGCGGCAGAACTGGACCAGGGCGACCATCTTGCGCGCCGAATCGGTGATCAGGCCGATCGCGTCCTCGCGCATGTCCTGGGCGGTCGGATCGGCCAGCAGGTCCAGCCCCGACATGATGGCGCCGGACGGACTGATGAAGTCGTGGCACAGCTTGGCCGCGATCAGGCTGGCGAGCTCGGGCCCGTCCATGGCAAGCGTGTCGAGCGGGGCGGCGAAGGCGGCGTCTGTCATGGTTGCCACGCTGAGGTGATTTGCCCGTTCGCGAAACCGGCCGGATGGTCTATCCCCGCCGAAATGAAGACCGATCTCGACGCCGACCTGAAGTCCGGCGCCCTCCACGACCATCTCGCCGCCATCGCCGAGGACGCCGCGCGCGTCATCCTGCCCTACTGGAAGGTGGGGACCGAGGTGTTCGCCAAGGCCGACGACAGCCCGGTGACCCAGGCCGACCGCGAGGCCGAGACCCTGATCCTGTCGCGGCTGGCGGCCCTGTATCCCGACGTGCCCGCCGTGGCCGAGGAACAGTCGGAGGCCCAGGGTCGCCCCGAGGTCGCGGCCGACCGCTATTGGCTGATCGACCCTCTGGACGGCACCAAGGGCTTCGTGGCGGGCAAGGAGAGCTTCACTGTCAACATCGCCCTGATCGACGCGGGGCGTCCCGTGGCGGGCGTGGTCACGGCCCCGGCGAACGAGACGACCTGGCGCACCGCGCCCGGCGGCGGGGCCGAGATGCGCCGCTATGGCGAGACGGGCCCGGAAGGCTGGCGCGCGATCAAGGTTCGCAATCGCCCGGACGACGGCATCGCCCTTCTCAGCCACAGCGTCACCGACGAGGAGGCCGCCCGCCTCGCCGCCCGCCACGGCTGCACCCGGTGGCAGGGCACGGACTCCTCGCTGAAGTTCTGCCTGATCGCCGAGGGCCGCTTCGACGCCTATCCGCGCACCGGGCCGACGTCCGAGTGGGACACGGCGGCCGGGCAGGCGGTGCTGGAGGCGGCCGGGGGACGGGTGCTGGCCGAGGACGGTCGGCCGCTGGCCTATGGCAAGCCGGGCTTCCTCAACGGGCCGTTCGTGGCGATGGGGGGATAGACGAAAAAGGGGGTCGGGCGTCGCCGCCCAACCCGCTTTCCCTTGGAGTCTCCGTCCGGCCTCAGACGAAGTTGGTGAAGTCCAGGTTGGCGAGCGTGCCGCCAGTGACGAAGATCGCCTCCGTTGATGTGCCTCCGCCGCCGCCGGTGTTCTCGAAGAACACCCAGGCGCCTGTACCGTTTTCCAGCGCCACCACCACGACCGAGACCGAGCCGTTCAGACTGAACGTGCCGTTCGCGGCGGTCAGTGCCGCGTTGAAGTCGACGGCGGTCGTCTCGGCATAGTTCACGGCCGTCAGCGGGGTCGTGATGTAGCCCAGGTCGAACACGTCGCCGGCCTGGAAGTCCTGGTAGATGTCGGCCGCGGCCGCCGTGATGCCCGTATCGCCGTTGGCGATGATGAACACGTCGTTGCCGGCCCCGCCCGAGAGGGTGTCGGCACCCACGCCGCCGGTGATGGTGTCGGCACCGTCGCCGCCCGAGATGTTGTCGTTGCCCGTGCCGCCCAGGATAGCGTCGTTGCCCGTTCCGCCCGAGATGGCGTCGTTCTCCGATCCGCCGTCAATGGAGTCCGCGCCATCGCCGCCCGAGATGGAATCGGCCCCATCACCGCCGGAGATGGTGTCGTTGCCGGCACCCGAGGAGATGGCGTCGTTGCCGGTACCCGAGACGATGGAGTCGGCCCCACCGCCGGTGGTGATGTTGTCGGCATCGTCGCCGGAGTCGACGGTATTGTTGCCTTCGCCGCCCTGGATGGTGTCGTTGCCGAAGCCCGAGGAGATGACGTCGTTGCCGTCGCCGCCGGAGATGACGTCGTTGCCGGGACCGAACCCGGTCGTGATCGTGTCGTTGCCGGCGTCGCCGTTGATGGTGTTGGCCCCGTCGCCGCCGTTGATCGAGTCATCGCCGCTGCCGCCCGAGACGGTGTCGTTGCCGCTGCCCGCCGAGATGGTGTCGTTGCCGTCACCGCCCAGGATGCTGTCTGCGCCAGAGCCAGCGACGATGCTGTCGGCGCCGGCACCGCCGGTGAAGGTGTTGTCACCGGTGAAGGCGTCGATGGTGTCATTGCCGTCACCGCCGTCAACGCTGTCGCCGGCGCCGCCGCCGGCGTTGATGGAGTCGTTGCCGGCACCACCAAAGATGGTCGTGATCCCGTTCTCGGCCCCGATGGTGTCGTCGCCGGCGCCACCGTCGATGAAGCTGTTGCCCGTGCTGGTACTGATCGAGTCGTTGCCGATACCGCCGTTGACGGTGTTGTTGCCGAGACCCCCGTCGATGGTGTCGTTGCCGTCATCGCCACCGATCAGGTCGTTGCCGTCCTGGCCAAAGATGCTGTCATTGCCGGCCTCGCCGTTGATGACGTCGTTGCCGTCCTGGCCCTGGATCGTGTCGTTGCCGTTGCCGCCCAGGATGACGTCGTTGCCGGCATTCCCTTCCAGGGTGTCGTTGCCCTCGCCGCCGTTGACGGTGTCGTTGCCGTCTTCACCCGCCACGAGGTCGTTGCCGAGGTCACCGAACACCTGATCGTTGCCCAGACCGCCGAAGACCGTGTCATTGCCCTGGCCGCCCAGCAGCGTGTCGTTGCCGGCACCGCCGTTGACGGAGTCGTTGCCAAGGTTGCCCTGAGCGAAGTCGTTACCGCCGTCCGCGTTCAGGCTGTCGTTGCCCTGGCCGCCGAACAGGAAGTCGTCGCCGTTGCCGCCGTTGACCGTGTCGTTGCCCTGACCGCCCTGCAGCAGGCCGTCGTTACCGTCGTCACCCCGGATCAGGTCATTGCCGTTGCCGCCCAAGAGGGTGTCCGCGCCATTCCCGCCGCCGAGCGTGTCGTTGCCGTTGCCGCCGTCGATGACGTCGTCGCCATTTTCGAAGTTAGCGAATGCGGCGTCGCCCAGGATGTCGTCGCCGTCCCCGCCGTTGACCGCATCATTGCCGTCACCACCCCAAAGGGAGTCGGCACCGCCGTCGCCGTAGACAGCATCAGACCCTTGGCCCCCGGCAACTGTGTCGGCACCATCGCCACCGAGGATCAAATCATTACCATCGAGGGCTGAGACTACGTCGTTCCCTTGGCCACCGTGGATCGTATCGTCGCCGTTACCGCCGTTGAGGGCGTCGTCGCCAAGGTCGCCAAGGAGAAGGTCGTTGTCGTTACCGGCGATGATGGAATCGTTGCCCTGGCCACCGATCAGGGTGTCGGACCCGTTGTCGCCAAAGATTGTGTCGGCCCCGATGTTTCCCTGGATGAAGTCGTCGCCGTTCTCTCCGCGTAGCGTGTCGGCACCCTGGCCGCCGAAGATGAAGTCGTTGCCGTTGCCGCCGAACTGGGTGTCGTTACCCGTGTTGCCTTGCAGCAGGTCCGCACCCTCGCCGCCCAGCAGCGAGTCCGCGCCGTTGCCACCGAAGATCTGGTCGTCGCCGTTGTTGCCGGTGATCGTGTCGTCGCCGTCGTTGCCGTACAGCAGGTCGGCGAAGGCATCGCCGTCCAGGGCCTCCGACCCGGGCGCGCCATAGATCAGCACCGTGCTGTCGGCGAACTGGAAGCTGTTCACGCCTGTGATGGCCGCGCGCGTGAAGTCCAGCGACTGGGTGCCCGAAGCCGACGCGTTGGCGATGCGGATCACTTCCGGATCGGCGCCCAGCGCCGGGATCACGGTGATGACGGTGCCGGTCGCGGACCCGTTCGAGAAGAAGATGATGTCTGTACCCGCCGCGTCGCCGACATAGGCGGTCGCCTGGGCTTGGGTGGCAGCGCGGAAGTTCAGGTTCCCGAGTGAGGGCAGCGCCGCCAGCGTCGCCACGGCATAGTTGTTGGATGCAGTGGACCCCAGGCCCGCATTGCCGGCGGCATCGATGACGCCAAGGTTGTCGAGCGTGATGACGTTGCTTGTGTCGGAGATGGCGGCCGTCGGGTTCAGAGTGCCTGTCCAGGTCACCCCGCCGTCAGCCGACGACAACCCGGAAACAAACCCGTTCTCGACGGTCAGGTCACCGGTGGAGAAGCCGGCGACGGCCTCTGTAAACGTGAACGTCACCGTCGAGGTCTGGCCAACGCCCAGCGTCGTCGTGGCGACCACGATCGCCGCCGTCGGCCTCTGCGTATCGACGGAATAGTTCGGCGAGTTCGCCGTTCCAACCCCCGGAATGGCCCCGCCGTCTGTGACGCCGGTGAGATCGAGGGTGATGACGTTCGTGGTGTCCTCGATCGATGCGTCCGGCGTGAGGGTTGCCGTCCAGGTGATCCCTCCGTCTCCGGTGCTCAGGCCAGAGACTGTGCCATTCGCGACGGTCAGGTCGTCGAGCGCGAACCCGAGCACAGCCTCGGAGAAGGTGAAGGTGACCGTTGAGGTTTCGCCGACCCTCAGCGCGGTGTCCGAGAGCGTGATGTTGACCGTAGGTGCAGCCATTGTGCCTTACTCCCCCATGCGGCTCCTCAAGCCGCCAGACAGCAACCGCAACGCGCAGCCGCACGGGAATTTCTATTTGCGAGCCCTCCCGGGTAGTCAAGTTTCAGCGGGTGGCTGAAGGCCGAGTTCGCGGGTTCGTCTTCTCGAAAAGCAGTGGTCGTCGTGTTCCGGCGTCACTGTGACGCATGCGCCTGGTCCTGAGATCGATCCCGCGTTGCGTGGTCCACAGACGGCCAAACCGAAGCGGTCGTGGGCCGGGCTGACGAGACGGCACCGTTCAGCACTGCATTGCCCGACGGCTGGCGTCCGGCCGCAGTCAGGGGCGTTGCCGGACCGGCGATCCCAGCCCCACCATCAATCCCTTCGCCCGATCCGCCAGCACCGGCACGCCGTGGTCGGTCGCCGCCTCCGCCGCCTCCGACAGGACGAAGGCCGCCTGATCCGGTTCGGTCCCCATCAGGTCGGCGCGTGCGATCATCAGTCGCGCCATGGCGATCTGGTCGACGGCCCAGTCGACCGCTCCAGTCACGCCGACGCGCTCTGCCAGACGGCGGCGGACGCGGGTCTCGATGCGGGTCAGGGCCATCAGGTCGCCGTTGGCCGCGGCCGTGGCGATCTCGCGCTGGATCAGCAGGTCCAGGGCCAGCGCCCCCAGTACCGTTCCGTGACCGCCGGTCAGGCCTTCCGCCTGCATCAGGGCCTCGATGGGCGTCGCGGGATCGACGGCGCGGGCGACCTGGACGGCGGCCCAGTCCATCGGACTGTGCTCGGGGAAGAACTGATCCGCCGCCGCGTCGAACAGGGCGTGGCCGGTCGCGGTGGCCGCCGCGTCGCCCGCCATGGCCGCCAGGGCCGACAGACCCGCGCCGCACAGGGCCAGGGCGCGCGCGCGGGTCAGGGGCCGGGTGTCCGGGTCGCAGGCCGCGACCAGGGCCTGAAGATCGCGTCCGGCCTGGTCCAGCAGCCGGGCGTCGCGCTGCAGGATGCCGCCCTCCAGCGCCAGGGCCGCGCCGTCCAGACGCAGGTCGTCCGCCTCGGTCGGGCTGTGCTTGACCAGGGCGTGCAGGGCCGCGTCCATCAGGGCGGCGGCGTCCAGCCGGTCGGTGGTCTGGCCGCTCAGTCGGGCCTGACGCGTGCGGATGCGGGCGTGGACCGAGGCGCTGAGCGCCAGGGTGGCCAGCCGCCTGGGCTCGGTCTCGCGGGCGGCATGGGTCGCCTCGTCCAGGGCCGAGCGGTCGCCGTACAGGTCGAAGGCGGTCAGCCAGGCCAGGGAGGCGGCCAGCCCGGCGCGGGCGGCGTCCTCCGGGTGGGTCGCGGACTTCAGGGCGTCGGCGGCGGTGGCCAGGGCCTTGTCCAGACTGGGGCGCATGCCGGTGCGTCGCGCATGCTCTCGCCACAGGGCCGAGGCGCGGGTCCAGGTGCGCGACGGCGTCCGGCACGACACGCGGCCGCCGTCGGTGGTCAGGGCCCGGGCCTCGACCGCCAGCAGGTCGGCCCCGATCAGCTCCAGCCAGCCCAGGTCGTCGCTGTCGCGCGCCTCGCCGAACAGCTTTCTCAGGTCTTTGCCAAACTCGAACATCGTCCCGTCAAACGCTCCGCGTCCCGCATCGGGACCGTGTCACTGTCTCGGATCACAGTCTAGCAAGCCTGACGCCGCTGCCGGGTTCCCCGGGGTTGAACGCCGCTGCCGGGACACCCATCTGGTCCTGACCGCAACAGAAGGTGTTTCCTATGACGTCCTCGCTCTTCGACCCCATCGACCTCGGCGCGCTCAAGCTGAAGAACCGGATCGCGATGGCGCCGCTGACCCGCAGCCGGGCGGTCGAGGGCGAGGTGCCCAACCCGCTGGCGGCGGAATACTATGCCCAGCGGGCGTCGGTGGGACTGATCGTATCGGAGGCGACCCAGATCAGCCGCTCGGCCCAGGGCTATCCCAACACGCCGGGCATCTTCACCGAGGCACAGGTTCAGGGCTGGAAGGCCGTGACCGACGCCGTCCACGCCAGGGGCGGCCTGATCGTCGCCCAGCTGTGGCACGTCGGCCGCGTCTCGCTGTCGGACTATCAGCCCGATGGTCTGCCGGGCTTCGCGCCCTCGGCCGTCGCCGCCGAAGGCCAGACGATGAAGCCCGACTTCACCATGGCCCCGTTCCAGACGCCGCGCGCCCTGACGATTCCCCAGATCGAGGCCATCATCGCCGACTATGTCCACGCCGCCGAGATGGCCAGGAAGGCCGGCTTCGACGGGGTCGAGATCCATGCCGCCAACGGCTATCTGATCGACCAATTCCTGAAGGACGGCTCCAACAAGCGCGATGACCGCTACGGCGGTTCTGTCGAGAACCGGCTGCGCTTCATGCTGGAGGTCGTCTCGGCCGTCGTCGCCGTCTGGGGTGCCGACCGCGTCGGCATCCGCCTGTCGCCGTCGAACGGGGCCAACAGCACGATGGACAGCGACCCCGCCGCGGTCTTCGTGCCGGCCGCCGCCGCGCTGAAGCCCTTCGGCCTGGCCTTCCTGCACCTGATCGAGGGCGAGCCCGGCACGCCCATGTCGATCAAGGGCGACGCCCCGCAACTGGCCTCGGACATTCGCGACGCCTTCGGCGGTCCGGTCATGCTGAACGGCGGCCTGAGCCGCGCGACGGCGGAAAAGGCCATGACCGAGGGTCGCGCCGACCTGGTCAGCGTCGGGGTGCCGGTGCTGTCCAACCCCGATCTGGTCGAGCGGTGGAAGACCAACGCCCCCCTGAACGCACCGGACAAGGCCACCTTCTACGGCGGCGGCGCCAAGGGCTACACCGACTATCCGTTTCTCGAGACGGTTCAGGCGTAGGGTCTCTTTAGTTTAGGTAAGATCGGCTCAACCCACTCCGTCATCCTCGGATCAAGTCCGAGGATGACGGAGTGGATCTAGCCAAGAAAAACGCGCCCTAGGGCATGCGCTTGCTATCCGATCAGACAATACAAGCTGCTGAAGCGATCCATATTATCCGGTTTGGATAATATGGATCGCCGCGCTACGACCCAAACCGCGCGTTCTCGGGCACATCGGCGATCTCGCAGAAGCGCCAGGTGTCCTGTTCGACGCTGCTGTCGATCTCCAGACGGGCGGTGCGGCGCAGGGTGCCGGTCTCGACCATCTCGTAGTCGACGACATAGGACCCGGCGTCGCCGCCCAGTTCGGTGCGGCAGCTCTGTTCCTCGCGCCAGCTGTTGGGCCCGGTCTGCAGGAACTGGCCGGGCGCGCAGCCGCCGAAGTCGATGGTGAAGGTGGTGGGCGTCATGAACGCCAGGTCGCCTTCGCCGGGCCAGACCTGGTCGCAATCCTTGTCGCCCCGAACGTAGTAGCCCAGCGCCACCGGGATCGGCGCGGGCTCGGTCTCGCCCTCGGCCAGGGTAACGGCGGGCGTGGCAGCATCTTCGGGTTCAGCCTCGTCGGCGAAGGCGCCGAGCAGGTCTTCCAGCGTCCGATCCAGATCGCGGGTCTGCGTCGGCCGGGGGGCCTGGACGGAAGGCGCCGGAGGCGCGGCGGGCGGCAGTCCCAGGGTCGTTTCCGAGGGCCCGCCGTTCAGCGACTGGGTGGCGGCGCGGGCGCGGGCCTGGGCGGGCGTCTCCTGCGCCGAGGCCCCCGCCGTCAGCAGCAGGGCCGCCGCCGAGGCCGTGAGAACGAGCAGGGTCCGGTGAGATCGGTCGGTCATGCGTTCGGTTCCACCATGGCTTGGCGACAGAACGATGGCGGACGGCGAAGGTTCGCGGGCCGACCCGACTCTTGGGTTCAGCCCCGCTCGCGCGTCTTGGTGAAGGCGACCTTGGGGAAACGTTCCATCACATAGCCGGTCTCCCAGCTGGACTTGGCCAGGAAGACCGGGGCCTGGTCGAGGTCGCGCGCCATCTGGCCGCGATACTTCGACATGAAGTCCTCGACGTCGGCCTTGTCGCCCCCCTCTACCGGCATGATCCAGCGCGCCTCGGCATAGGGGCTGGGTTCGAAGATGACCTCCAGCCCGTATTCCTCGCCCAGCCGGTCGGCCATGACCTCGAACTGCAGCTGGCCCACCGCGCCGACGATGAAGTCCGCGCCGATCTCGGGGCGGAACAGCTGGGTCACGCCCTCCTCGGCCAGGCCGTCCAGCGCCTTCTTCAGATGCTTGGCCTTCAGCGGATCCTTGACCCGCACGCGCTGCAGGATCTCCGGCGCAAAGTTGGGCAGGCCGGCGAAGCGGATCAGGCCGCTCTCCGACAGACTGTCGCCGACGCGCAGCACGCCGTGGTTCGGAATGCCGATGACGTCGCCGGCATAGGCGTCTTCGGCCAGTTCGCGATCGGAGGCGAAGAACATGATGGGCGCGTTCACCGACAGGGATTTGCCGGTGTTCTGGACCTTCAGCTTCATGCCGCGCCTGAACGATCCGCTGGCCATGCGGAACATGGCGATGCGGTCGCGGTGGTTGGGGTCCATATTGGCCTGGACCTTGAAGACGAAGCCGGTGACCTCGGGGGAGGCGGGATCGACGAGGGTCGAGGGTCGAGGGTCGAGGGTCGAAAGGTCTTCCTTGCCCCCGCCGCTTGCTTTCTCACCCCTCGACCCTCGACCCTCGACCCTAAGAGCCGGAAGGCTCTTCGGCGCGGGGGCCCAGTCGCCGATCGCGGCCAGCAGTTGGTCGATGCCGAAGTGGCGCAGCGCCGATCCCCACAGCACCGGCGTCAGATGCCCCTCCAGGAAGGACTGGCGGTCGAACGCCGGATAGCCGCCCTCGACCAGTTCCAGCGCCTCGGTCAGGGCCTGCTGCTCGCCCGCCTCGAAATACTGACCGGCATCCGCCAGGGGCAGGGCGTCGGGATGGCCGGCGTCCTCGGCCGCGCCGGGAACCTTCCTCGCATAGGGCTGGAACCGGCCGGTGCCGAGTTCGACCATGCCGCGCAGGCGGTTGCCGCTCTCGGCCGGCCACCAGATCGGGGCGGGGTCCAGTTGCAGGCGGCTGGCGATGTCGTCCAGCAGCGTCATCGGGTCCTGGGCCTCGCGGTCCAGCTTGTTGATGAAGGTGATGATCGGGATGTCGCGCAGGCGGCACACCTCGAACAGCTTCAGCGTCTGGGGTTCGATGCCCTTGGCGGCGTCCAGCACCATGATGGCGCAGTCGGCGGCCGTCAGGGTGCGATAGGTGTCTTCGGAAAAGTCCTCGTGCCCCGGGGTGTCGAGCAGGTTGAACATCTTGCCGTCGTGCTCGAACGTCATGACCGAGGCAGAGACGGAGATGCCGCGCTCCTTCTCGATCTTCATCCAGTCCGAGCGCGTGCGCCGGTTCTCGCCCCGCGCCCGCACCGCCCCGGCCGCGCGGATGGCCCCGCCGGACAGCAGGATGTGCTCGGTCAGGGTGGTCTTGCCCGCATCGGGGTGGGCGATGATGGCGAAGGTCCTGCGACGCAGGGCCTCCTCGGCGAGGGTCAGTTTCGACATGGTCTTTCCGGTGGGCGCGCGGACCTAGCGCGAGGGGGCCGGAAAGTCACGCGCCGGGGGCACGGGATCCACTATCGACGGTTCGTCGATAAAGCGGCGAAAACCCCTCGCCAAGCGGGGTCTTTGGAGTCACACTGGCCCGGTGAGACGTTCCGGACACGCGCCGGACGCCGCAGGGAAAAAGGAAACGACCATGGCTTCGCTGCATCCGGCGGACCGCGTTTCGAGCGTCAGGCCCCTTGTCGATCGTGGGGACCGGGCCGCGCCGAAGGGCGAGATCCACCCCTCCATCTGCGTCTTCACCGGCTTCGGCTTCATCGCCGCCGTCGGTGTGGCGGTGCACCTGATCTTTCGGGTGATCTTCTAGGCGGCTGTCCGGCCACCAAAGACTCAGGCCGCCATGCGACCCCAGACGGCGCGGTCGGCGCTGACGGCGTCCAGCAGGCCCTTTTTGGCGCGCGTCATCAGCTGGCGCAGGACGGTGACCGGCAGGGCGCAGAACTGGGGCTCGACCAGAGCCGGGTCGCAGTCGGTCTCGGGGGCGGCGAACAGGGCGGCGTTCACGTCCGGGCTGCGGTCGTGGATCAGCCAGGCCAGGCGACGGGCGCGGACCGGGTCGTTCCGGTGCAGCATCGGGTCCTCGGCGAACAACTCGCAGCCCAGTTCCATCAGATAGTCGAAACCCAGCTTCTCGAACCGGCGCGCGTCGGCGGCCGTGACCGGGCAGGCCTCGTCCAGATCGAACACGACGTCGTTCATGAGAAACAGCATGCGGGGCACTCGCCTGACGCCGACGCTTCTCGCCGACACCGCTGACCCTAGGCCGAGGTGGTTTTCGGTTCCGTTCCCGAACGTCCTTAAGGATTTGCGACCGATCCGCCGCCCTCGCCCTCGACCTTCTCCGTGATGAAGTGTCGCCCCTGCCGGTCCTCGACTTCGACCACCCAGATGTCGGGGTCGTAGCCGCGCTGGCGGTCGATATAGGTGTCCAGTTCGCTCTCGGTGCCGGTGACGGGCTGGATCCAGAGCCGGTCGCCGTCCTGTCCGAAGGCCTCGGTGAACAGCCGCGCCTCGCGCGTGGAGGTGTCATAGGCCTTGACGATCACCGTCCCGGCCCGGCCATCGCCCCGGCGCACGACGGTGGCGTTGGCCCCGGCGATCTCGGCGCGGCGGATCAGGGCGGAGACCCAGAGGTCTGAGTTCAGAAGCAAATCGCTAACCCTGATCGGAAACGGGACCGGAACGTCGTGGCGCTAGGGTCGGGGCATGAGGATAGGCCTATTTCCCCGTTTCGCCAGCACGCTCGCCCTTGTGGCGGGGGTGGCGCTGTCGCCGGCCGTGGCGACGGCCGAGGGCACCGGCACCTACTATGACCGCGCCTTCGTTCTGGCGGCTGACCGGAAATGCCGCCTGTTCGCCGCGCCCGTCGCCGGGGCCCTGTCGGCCGCGACGCTTCAGGCCCACGGCGCGGCTCTGAGGGCTGGCACCGCCGAGACCGCCCTGCGAGAGACGGCGGCGCGAGCCCGCGCCCGCGCCGCGTCCGTGTCCTGCGCCAACCCGGAGCTGGGGGTGGTCCGTGACCGCGTCGCCCATGCCTTCGACGGTTGGGCGCGCACCCCGCGCATGACCTTCCCCGGCAGTCGCGCCGCCTGGGCCGCCGACCGGATGGGAAGCGATGAGCCGGGCTGGCGGTTGATGCAGGCCTCGGTCACCGGGGCCTCGCCGGTCACCTTCGGTCTCGCCGCCGATCCGGAGGGCGTTCAGGCTCTGTCGGCGGTGGTGTCCTTCGTTGGACAACCCCGTCCCTATGCGGCGCGCATCGTCATGCGCGATCCGGCCCTGTCGCCGCGTCCCTGGCTGACGGCGGCGGGGATCGGTGTCTTGCCGCCCGAAAGCCAGCGTCGGACGGTCTGGTCGGCCGGCACCGACATGGCCGCCCCGACGCTGCTCACCGAGGGACGCCGTCAAGGCGAGGCCTGGCGGTTTCCCGACGCGGGGGCCGAGCGGCTGGCCGCGCTGGACCCGCGCGAGCCCTTCCTGATCCAGTTCCTGTTCCGCGACGGCAGCATCGCCACCGCCCGGTTCGAGGCCGGGGATTTCGCGGCGGCGCGCGCCTTCGTTGCCCTGGGGACGATCTAGCGCATCGTCGGAATGACGAAGCTGCTGTCGGCGTGTTCCAGGTCGGAGTCAGGCCAGCGGGCGGTGACGGTCTTGGCCTTGGTCCAGAACTTCACGCCCTCCATGCCGTGC
>NCEB01000073.1 GCA_002280475.1 Brevundimonas subvibrioides | reverse complement strand
GTCTCGGGCAAGCCGGCCGAAGTGCGGATGGGCAAGGGCAAGGGCGCCGTGGACCACTGGGCCGCGCGCTGCCACCCGGGCCGTATCCTGTTTGAAATCGACGGCGTCGCCGACGACGTGGCCCGCGAGGCCCTGCGTCTGGGTGCCGCCAAGCTGCCGGTCCGGACCAAGGTGGTCACCCGCCTGGACGCCGGCGTGGCTCATGTGGAGCACGTCGCCTGATGACCAAGATCGCCGATCTCCGCTCCCAGACGAACGACCAGCTGGGCGACCAGCTGCTGTCGCTCAAGAAGGAGCAATTCAACCTCCGCTTCCAGGCCGCCACCGGCCAGATGGAAAAGACGCACCGCGTCTCGGAAGTCCGCAAGGACATCGCCCGCATCTCCACGCTGCTGCGTGAGAAGCGCCAGGCTTCGTAAGGAACACCGATGCCCAAACGTATTCTCGAAGGCGTGGTCGTGTCCGACAAGGGCGACAAGACCGTGGTCGTCAAGGTCGAGCGCACCCTGCTGCACCCGGTCCTTAAGAAGACCGTGCGTCTGTCCAAGAAGTATCATGCCCACGACGAAGGGAACTCGCTGAAGGAAGGCGACGTCGCCCGCATCGTCGAGTGCGCCCCCAAGTCCAAGCTGAAGCGGTGGGAAGTCCTCACCCCTTCGGCCTCGTAGGAAGGATCTGAACTATGATCCAGATGCAAACTAACCTGGAAGTGGCCGATAACTCGGGTGCTCGCCGGGTCATGTGCATCAAGGTGCTAGGTGGCGCGAAGCGCCGCTACGCCTCGGTCGGTGACACCATCGTCGCCTCGGTCAAGGAAGCGATTCCGCGCGGCCGGGTGAAGAAGGGCGAGGTCGTTCGCGCCATCGTCGTTCGCACCGCCAAGGACATCCAGCGCAAGGACGGCTCGGTCATCCGCTTCGACAAGTCGGCGGCCGTCATCGTCAACAAGCAGAACGAGCCGGTCGGCACCCGCATCTTCGGGCCCGTGCCGCGCGAGCTGCGCGCCAAGAACCACATGAAGATCATCTCTCTGGCTCCGGAGGTCCTGTAGTCATGGCCGCCAAGATCAAGAAGGGCGACCGCGTCGTCGTCCTGACCGGCAAGGACAAGGGCCGCACCGGCGACGTCGCCAAGGTGCTGCCGACCGAGAACCGCGTGCTCGTGACCGGTATCAACATGGTGCAGCGTCACACCAAGCCGTCCCAGGGCGACCCCCAGGGCGGGATCAAGAACAAGGAAGCCTCGCTTCACCTGTCGAACGTCGCGATCGCCGACGCCAACGGCAAGGCGACCCGCGTCGGCTTCCGCATGGACGGCGAAAAGAAGGTTCGTTTCGCCAAGACCACGGGAGACGTCATCTGATGGCGACCGAAAAATACACGCCTCGTCTCAAGGACGAGTACAACAGCCGCATCAAGGGCGTGATGACCGAGAAGTTCGGTTACACCAACCCGATGCAGACCCCCAAGCTCGAGAAG
>NCEB01000021.1 GCA_002280475.1 Brevundimonas subvibrioides | reverse complement strand
TTGCTACCCCGGTCTCGCCGACGGGCAGGGTTTCAGGCGCGCAGTTCGCGTGCCTGCAACCCATGCCCAAAGGAGGCAGACATGACTGCTCAATCCATCGAAACCGTCGCGACCGAGGCGACCGCGCCGCAGCACGGCGCGGAACTGATCGTGCCGTTGAACCGGCTCAAGGCCTCGCCGAAGAATGCGCGAAAGACCCCGCACAGCCCGGCGACCATCGAGGCCTTCGCGGCCTCCATCAAGGCCAAGGGGGTGTTGCAGCCGCCCGTGGTCGAGGTCGAGCGGGACGGGGAGGGCGCCCCGACGGGAAACTATCTCGTCACCATCGGCGAGGGGCGGCGGCAGGGGCTGCGGCTGCTGGCGAAGCGCAAGGCGATCAAGCGCACCCATCCGGTGCGGGTCATCGTGGACGCCGAGAACGACGCCCATGAGATCAGCCTCGACGAGAACATGACCCGCGAGGCCATGCATCCCGCCGACCAGTTCGAGGCCTTCCAGCGCCTCGCGGACGAGAAGGGCTATGGACCCGAAGATATCGGCGCCCGGTTCGGGGTGTCGGCCCACGTCGTGCGCCAGCGGCTGCGGCTCGGGTCGGCGGCGTCGGAACTGATGGCGGCCTATCGGGAGGGCGCCTTGGCGCTCGACCAGCTGACCGCCTTCTGCGTCAGCGAGGACCGGGAGCGTCAGCGGCAGGTGTTCGAGCAGGTCGGACCCCATACCCCGGCCTACGCCATCCGCCGCGCCATGACCGAGGCCAAGGTCCGGGTCGATGACCGGCGCGTCCGCTTCGTGGGCGTCGAGGCCTATGAGGGCGAAGGCGGCGCGGTCCTGCGCGACCTGTTCACCGAGGATGGCGGCGGCTGGCTGGAGGACGTGGTCCTGCTGAACCGGCTGGTCGGCGACAAGCTGGCCGGGCTGGCCGACGAGGCGCGCGAGCGCGAGGGCTGGAAATGGGCCGAGGCCAGTCTCGACTATCCCGACGTGTCGGCGTTCGGGCGGGTGTATCCGGTGGCGGTCGAACGGTCGGAAGCGGACGCCGCCGGGATCGCGGCCCTGTCCGAGGAATACGACCGGCTCGTTTCCGAGACCGACGCGGCGGAGATGTTGCCGCTCGAGGTGGACGCCCGGCTGGAGGAGATCGACAAGGCCTTGCAGGCCTTCGGCCCGGACTTCGCCTATACCGACGAGGCCAGGGCGCGGGCCGGGGTCGTGGTGACGCTGGGTCATGACGGCCTCGCCCGGTTCGAGCGCGGACTGGTCCGCGTCGAGGACGTGCCCGCCGATCCGCCGTCGCCGTGGCAGGAGGACGAGGCCGCTGACGAGAGTGCGGACAATTTGCCGGGCTCGGAGGCGGAGGCCGCCGAGGAAGAGGCGCTCTCGGCCTTGTCGGATCGTCTGCTGATCGACCTGACCGCTCACAAGACCATGGGGCTGCGAGACGCGGTGCAGGCCGATGTGAATGCGGCGCTGGCGACGGTGGTTCACGCGCTCGCTCTACAGGTCTTCTATCCGGGCTACGGCGTCTGGACGCCGTTGCAGCTTCGGTTGACGACGACCGGGCTGGAGCGGCTGGCGCCGGGGGTGGACGATGGCCCCGCCGGACGCCGGGTCAGCGACCGGTGCGAGGCGTGGGGCGCGCGCCTGCCCGAGCGCCCGGAAGACCTCTGGGGCGTGGTGGCCGCCTTGCCGCCTTCGGAGCAACTCGACCTGATGGCCTGCTGCGCCGGGGTCGGCCTCTACGCCGTGCGCGATCCGCACGACCGGCGGCCCGGCGCCTTGGCGCAGGCCGAGACGCTGGCGACGGCGGTCGGGCTGGACATGGCCGGGACGTGGACGGCGACGGCGACCAGCTACTTTACCCGCGTGGCCAAGGCGCGGGTGCTGGAGGCGGTGAGCGAGGCCGTGAATCCGGAGGAAGCGGGCCGGATCGCCGGGTTCAAGAAGCCGGACATGGCCGAGGCGGCGGAACGGCTGGTGGAGAGCAAGGGCTGGCTGCCATCGGTGTTGCGGACGCAGGCTGCTGTCCCTGCCGAGGCGCGGGAGACGGGCGAGGGTGGTGACGATGAAACCCAGGCCCCGCCGAACGACGACGCCTATGCGTTCGCGGCCGAATAGCCGCAGCGCACAGATCGAGGGAAAACTCGCCGCGCGCCCTTTGGGGCGCGCGGCTTTTTCGTGCGTCCGAATGCCGGCTCGTGACTCGAAGCATCGGCTGGCAACGTCCGCTTTAAATCAGGGAGTCGACAGGACTTATTGCCACGCAAGAGCTTTGCGACAGCCGGCTGGCCGGGCGATGCGGGCGTTGTCGGCCATTGAAGCGGATCGCCGAGGAAATGAAGCGGTTCGTGAGTCCCGCCCGTACGTGATTTCGACTTCGGTCAGGCAAGCTCTTGGCTTGCCATGCTATACATATCAAGGGCTGCAAACGTGCCCGGTATGACCGTTTCTGACGGAGGATCGGGGCAGACCGCAGAGTCATCGCGCGTTGAAGCCTCTGCTGGCTTGGCGCATTCTCAACTGGATGGAGAACCCGATTCTATGAACTTAGCGGTCAGGACGGATGGCCCTGCGATCGCGGCAATTTCGCCCAAGCGCGAACTCGGCGCCTACGAGGCCCTGTGGCTTGAGCAGGGCGCGACCTTCAAGACCTTGGCTGAACGCTTCGCTCGCGATCCTATGGCGATGCCGTCGGATCTCGTGTCTCCGTCGGCGGCCATGGCGGCGGCCGATGAGGTGCTGGCCAAGCTGAAGGCATCGGGCGTCCATCAATTTGGAGTCCGGATCAATCACGCCGGCGACTATCCGAAAAGGCTCAGGGATGCGCGCCATCCCGTCGAGATGCTCTACTACCAGGGCGCATGGGAGCTTACGGAGACCCGTTCGATCGCCGTGGTCGGTAGTCGCAAGGCGAGTGACGAAGGTCAGCAGCGCGCGGCGCAGATCGCCAAGGGCCTGGTCGAACGTGACTTCACGGTGGTGTCCGGCCTCGCCGAAGGCATTGACCGGGCCGCCCATACCGCCGCCTTCGCGTGCGGCGGTCGGACGATCGCCGTCATCGGCACGCCTTTGGGGCAATTCTATCCGAAGCCCAATCGAGACCTCCAGCTGCGGATCGCCGCAGAGCAGCTGCTGATCTCGCAGGTTCCTGTGCTGCGATACAGCAAGCAGAACCCCAACCAGAACCGACTGTTCTTCCCCGAGCGCAACGTGACGATGAGCGCTCTGACGGAAGGGACCGTGATCGTGGAGGCGGGCGAAACGTCCGGCACCCTGACACAGGCGCGCGCCGCCCTGCATCAAGGCCGCAAGCTGTTCATTCTCGATTCCTGCTTCACCCGTGGCGATCTGACCTGGCCGGCCAGGTTCGCCGCCGAAGGAGCGATCCGCGTCCGCAGCATGGATGATATCTGGTCGGCTCTGGGGTGACTGTCCGGTTCAGCCAGATTGACGACGGCAACCGCGCCGATCACACGAGGCTGGGTCCCGACGACCGCTGTCTTTACCTGTTTGAATATACGAGCGGCCGGGATTACTCGTTCAGCGCCACCAACAGTCTGATCAACAATCTCAAAAAGAAGCCAACCACCTCGGAAAGCCAGCTTCGGTACAAGGCACAGGCAATCGCACAGTGTGGTGCCTATTTTCGGGAAGGGTTGGATCCGGCCTGGCTTGCCCGAGCCACCCTCGTGCCGATTCCGGGATCGAAGGCGACGGACCACGCCGATTTCGACGACCGCATGACCCGGGTCGCCCGCGCGATTCAACCCGACCTCGACGTTCGCGCTCTTGTCCGGCAGGCGCAGACTCTTCGGGCATCCCATGAGGTCGGTGACGGCGACCGGGTCTCGGTCGAGGAGCTTCTCGCGGCCTACCAGATAGACGAGACAATCGCGCAACCCGACCCCGTCACAATCGGCATCATGGACGACGTACTGACGGCGGGAACCCATTACCGCGCGATGCAGACGGTGCTCTCCCGACGATTTCCGGCCGCGGCCATTTTTGGTCTCTTCGTAGCGCGGCGCGTCTTTCCGACCTGACAAAGGCGGGGCTTTGGCGGTCCGTAGTGCTGCCCGGTGCCTCTATGGATTATGCCCGTGTCGATCCGATCATTGCATCGTGTTTCTCGACGCGCGTCCTTGGGCGACGACGGCTGGCGCCCTCTAATGAGACGATCGATAGCCTCGGATAATGGGTTCCATCGGCCGCGATGCACGCTACCGTAGCAATGGGGGCGCATCAGACGCTCCTGGAGCGAGACGAGGGGCTTGGGTAAGCGGGGCGGGGTCGATCGCGATTGGAAGACGAGAGCCCCATCGCAAGGGGGCGATTTTGCTCGTCTGGATCGTGCCCAGCGCGTTCAAGCAATACTTGCAGCGCGCGCGCCGGCCAATGTCGATTCCCGCCTTTCGCGGCCCGGCGTAAGTGTCCCGACGCTTCAGCGCTACGCCACATCGGCCTCGCCGACGAACTGGAGCCCGGCCGGCAGCGGCGGCCTTGTGCCGACCGTGATCGTCGACGCCATTGAGGACGGCCTTGATCGTACCCTCCTGGCGTGGCCGTTTTCGCCGCTGTCCGGATTCTCGGCGGCCGCCATCGCGCTGCGAGAGGGACGGGCGTCCGGCCGACTGGCTGACGCCACTTTGGGGTTCTGGCCCTGGCGTGCGGGGACGACCTGGAGCGCGCGCACCATCCTGGTTCACCCCGGCGACATTCAGCAGACCGCCGCTAGGATCGCTACGGAGCTTCAGTCTCCCAAGCCTTGGGCGAGAGACACTCTGGCGCACCAATCCCAGTACCTCCTGGAACTGCGCCTTGGCGATCTCCCGCCGTCCGGCGCGGCGGAGTCGCCGGACGCACCAACCCGGTCCGTCCTGGTGCGAAGCCCGACATTGCTGGAAACGACATCGGTGTTCGCGCCGTTCAGCGGCGATGGCGTCCCTTATCGTGCTGATGCGGACCAAGTGCTTCGCCGGGTCCGTGATTACACCCACATGGGCGACAGGAACGCGAAGCTCGGCGACCACGTCGCCGCCGTCGGCGATCCGCTCAGAGCGCCGTTTGCTCTCTTTGGACTGCCGCCTGAAGCGCGGGCTGAACGCCTTTCCTGGTTTCTGAAGGCTCAGCGGTTCGCGGCTACGGGTCTCGATGCGGTTGTTGTCGATGTCAGCCGGACGGGCCGTTCCGAAATCTCCGAGGTTTGGGAAAAGCGGCTGGCTGTCCTGGCCGAGGCGCTCGATCAGATTGCCGGCCGCCGCCCGCCGATCGTTGTTCTGGCCGAGGATGCATTCTCGGCGCGCAAGGCGATGCGGATCCTGAGAAGTCACGCCGGCGCATCGCGGCCCCGCCGGCGGCCGCCTTTAGAGATCGGCGCCTATCTGCCGGACCCGGCTCCGTTTGCGCCTGCCGCCGATCTGAACGCGGGGCTCTCGTCTGTGGGGTTTCAGGCCGACATCAAGGACGCTTCCCTCGCCCGCGTGAGGCAGAACCTCGTCAAACTGGGGCGGGGCCTTCGGGAGGCGGGGCAACCGAAATGCGCAGAGGGCGTCTCTCAGGCCCTGTCGCTCTTGCGCCGTTCGGCCAGCCTCCCGATCGGCCTGGAAGAGGCGAGAGGGATCAGCGATGTTCTGTTCGACGCTGAGGACGAGGTCGATCAGGCTGCGCGCGCCCTGTTCCGACCGAAGATGGCCCTTGCGGGTCTGGCGTCCGTGAAAGACGTCGCTGCGGAGTTCGGCCAGACGGCGAACGAACTCGTCAAGATCATTCAGGCCAAGATGGACACCTGGTCGGCCGAGACGCCGGTGTCCGCCAAGCTCTCCGTGATCCTCGGCGACGCGGACTGGAACAACCGCGACACCCTGATTGCGATCGGCGGACGGCGGGTAACAGAGACCTATCTGGGATCAGACCGGGCTGTCACATGCGACTGCGCGGTCACCGACCATGGCGGGCTCCGTGATGAACTGGCCAGGGCTCCATACGGACGGCTCATCCTGGTGGGGCCGACCCCGGCTGTTTTGCGGACTCTTCTGACCGCCGCCGAAACACCCGAACAGGTTTTGCTTCTGGGCGACGCCGCAGGAAGCGCCCTGGCTCTGGCGGAGATCGAGCCGATTGGAAAGATCGACGCCTTCAGTCCTATCGCGGAACGCGCGAAGGTGCTGCTCGAGGCGCTCCACAAGGGCGGCGCCGACGAGAAGCTGGATCTGGCTGAGGCTGAGTTCCGGATCGCCGCTGCTGTGCCTGAAGGCCAGATCGATTTCACGCAGGCGGGAGAGCAATATCGAGGCGACGTGGTCCAGGTTCGGACCCAACGCGGCCATCGCCTGGCCTACCGGCCGACGAGCGACGTCCTTCTTGCTTCTCCCGGAGAAGCGCGTCCGTTCGAAAGAGCCTCGGCGCAGAATTTGAAGGCGGGCGACCGGCTCCTGGTTCTGAACGAAGACGTTCGCGAGCCGATCCGGCGGGCCTTGGCGGGATCTCGCGAGGCGCTGTCCCAGCTGCAACTCTACCATGACCACATCAATCAGGTTCTGGCCGCGACGCCTGGCGTCAGCGTCGCTGACAAGGCGCGCCATCTGCTGGCGGTCATGAGCTCGATCAATCCGGCGATGGGGTCGAATGAAATCCCCAATATCACGCGGTGGCTGACGGCGGGTCAGGCGGCGGCGGGGCCCGACGGCGTGAGGCAACCCAAGGCGGCGCGGGACTGGGCGCGGTTCCAGGTGTTCATGGAAGCGGCGGACGTGACCCCGCCGTTGGCGGACCTGTTCTGGCGCGCCGCCATCGTGCCCGCACGATCTTATCGGGCCCAAGAAGGGTATTTCTTCAACCAACGGGTCGTGCAGTTCGTACGCGACCCGGAGGGGGCGTCCCTGGGATCAGCGGCCTGGGCCGCGATGCCAGAGCTGTGGCGGTCGGTCCTCGACGCCGTTGACGAAGTCACAGAAGTTCGCCGTGTGCCGGGAGCAAGTCATGGCTGATCCTCAATCCCTCGACGGTCTGAACTGGGATGATCGGCAGATTCTTAAGGAGGCGGTTTGTGACGCCATCCTGGAGCGAACGCGCCGCGTCGTCAGCGGCGTCGGCGCCTATGGAGAGGCCGTGCTGGGGGAGAAGCCGTCGCGAGCACTCTCCAGCGGCTTCATCCTGCCCCGGCTGAACGCGGATGGCGATGACGAGACCAGCGATATCCGCATCGCAGCGCACGGGATGGACGTGCGCGTGAGGCCCGGGTCCGGCGTGGTGACCGTTCGGCCTCGTTTGTCGGTCTATGTCCGCGCCATCCCCACCTCTGACGAGCTGTTCGCGCGTGGGGGGCGTTTGATCCCCCGGGCGGACTTCAATGACGCAGCGCGGCAACATATCCGGAGCGAGGTCAATCGGCTGTCGGGCAATGGACCGCCAGACCCCACCTCCCAGGGTCGAGCCGCCTTCCGTGCCGAAATCACGCGCCAAGTCTATGTCGCCATGGGCGTATCCGTTCCCCTAGGAGCCGCGCTCCCGGCCGGCGATGACCGCGACGAGGCCGAAGACGGCGCGGCGCTGGATCCATCCCCCGTCCTGAACGGGCGTCTTCAAATCCCGAGCCGTCACTCGCGTCGCTATGACATCCCCCTGAAATGGATTCGCCTGGCGGTCGAGGCGCCGGTGTTGGAGCTGCCTCTGCCCTGCGATCCTGAGGGTTGGGCCAGCCTTGGAGCGGCTCACAAGGCGGCGCTCCTCGATCGTATTGGTGCGGCCTATAGGGCGTGGCTTGCAACGCCATATGGTCTGGACCACGCGTGGCGTCGCCTCCATCCGCCCTCCGAGGCGTTCTGGGCGCCGGACCGGTGGGATGCGTTCGTAACCTTGGCGCGTCAGAACCCGCCCAACCCGGCGGATCTCATTCCAACGTTCGACGCCCAGGTGCTCGTTCAGGCCTTGGCGGATCCGCTTCGTCCGTCGGAGTACTCCGTTCGGATCGCTTTGGAGAATTTGCGGGAAGGCGACAGCAACCTCGAATGCGGATTGTTCGACGTCGAGTTGAGCGTGGGCATGCCCGAGACAGCCCTCGGACCGATGCGGCTGGAGCGCGTCCGTCGCAGCTATCACCTGGCGGGCTTTATGAGCATGCCGGGAATAGGGGTGAACGGTGGTGTCGAGGACTTGGGCGTGGTCGACGCTGCTCGCAGGCTGCGCACGACGTGGATGCCGCGATACGTGCTGCCGCGGATGCGGGCGACGGAGATCACGACCGTCCCCACGGCCTATGCCGCACTGGCGGACGAGTCCCTCGACGTCAGCGACCTGGACGCTCTCCCTCAAGGGATGCGCGACTGGATCTCCACCGTCCGCACATCGACGGCCCTGTCCGCACCGGGTGAAGAGGGTTCCGCCGACGACGAGCTCGGCCAGGCCGCCCGTTTCGATGCAGATCTGACGGCGTGGGGAGACGAATCCGCCCGCATCGCCCGGGGCATCGATCTCCTGAAATCAGCCCGCGCCGCGTGGCTTGCCGCGCCTTCCTCGCCGGCGGCGGCCCCCTACCGGGCGTGGCTCCTGCTCAATCGAACCTTCTCCGACGCCAATCCCCCGCGCCTCGGAGAAGCCCCCCCGGGCTGGCGGCTGTTTCAGCTGGCCTTCGTGCTCGCTCACATCCCGACCCTCGCATCTCGCATGCCCGAGTATGCGGACCAGTTCGACGCGTCATTCGATGAGGACGCGGTCAGCCTCCTGTACATGTCGACAGGGGGCGGCAAGACCGAAGCCTTCTTCGGCATCCTGGTCTATGCGGTGTTCCTGGATCGCCTTCGCGGCAAACACCGCGGCGTCACCGCCATGATGCACTATCCGCTGCGGCTGCTGACGGTTCAGCAGGCACAACGTCTCGCGCGCCTCCTGGCGCGGGCCGAAATGGTTCGCCGCACCGCGCGCATCGCCGGCAGCCCGTTTGAAATCGGGTTCTGGGTCGGGGGCGGCAATACTCCCAATGCGACGGAACGACGTCCGGGGGAGGTCGAACAGGCCCTCCGGTGCATCCCCGCGTGGAACGACGCTCGAGCCCGAAACGAAGGCGCTCTGCTCAGCAGCCAGGCGGCCCTGGATCGCGAATACGTCGCCGCCAGGGACGCCTGGAACAAGCTGCCGCAATGCCCCTTTTGCCGATCGGACACCGGCACGGGGCTGCGGCTGTTCCCGGAACGGCACAATCGTCTGGGGATCGTTTGCCTGGACGAGCCTTGCGACTGGAACCGGGCGCATCGTTCCGGTCCCCAGGAGCCCCTCCCATTCCTGCTCGCGGACACCGACATCTACCGAAGCGCGCCGTCCATCCTGCTTGGGACGATCGATAAGCTTGCCCTGCTGGGCCAGAGCACGAGCACGATCGACCGGATCGCCGGCATGTTCGGGCTCGCCCGGTGGGTGGAAGGCGGCCAGGGCGGCCTCTTGCATATGGCGAGCGGGGGCGCGGAACCGCCGGGTTGGGCGCGGGTCTCGCCAGCCTACCACACCGGCGCCGAAGTCTTCTTCGATCCCTTCCCCAGCCTGATCGTCCAGGACGAGATGCATCTCCTCGAGGAGAGTCTCGGCACCTTCGGCGGCATCTTCGAGACCAGCCTCTTCGCCTGGCTGGAACGGCTGGCGCCTCTTCTGGGCGCGCGGGTCTGCCGAACTCCAGGCGCGCCGGACCGCCCGCGGCTGCCCCATGTCATCGGCGCCACAGCCACCGCCGCCGATGTCACGAAGCACGCCAAGGCGCTTTACCAGAAGAACGTCGTCCAGTTTCCGCACCCGGGGCCGGCGCTGCACGGCGGATTCTATACCCGAATGGCGGCGTTCCTTAAGAGTGGCGAAGCCGAGCGCTCGCGAGCGCAGGCGCAGACATCGCCGCGGGGGCGTGAGGCTGCCGCGCCGTGGGGCAGAGTCTATGCCTCGCTGATGACCAACGGACGTCTGCACACCGTCACCACCCTGTCTGTTCTGGCAGCGCACGCCGCCACGATCACACGCTGGCAACGCGATCTCGCCGCTGCGGACGGGATCCGCGACAGCCGCGCCGCGCAGGAGATCGAGGACTGTATCTCCGCCGCCGGATGGGCCGATCAGCGACGGTCCGCAGTGGCCGCTGCAACGGAACAAGGCCGGTTTGATCGACTGGCGGCCTTGGTCGATCTTCACCGTATCGCGCTCACCTATGTGACGAACAAGAAGGGCGGCGATCAGATACTGTCCGCTCTGGAGGGAGAAGTCCGCGAGGCGCACGCGGCGATGGGGGCGGACTACGAGCTGACGAACTTCGAGATGCAGTTGATCTCTGGAGGTGTCGATATCGGCGGCATCCAGCAGGTGATCCGCGCCGCCGAACGGCCGTTCGATCCGATGGAGGGCGACATCAGCGGGGTCCTGCGGGGCATCGTCGCCACCTCCGCTATTTCTCATGGCGTCGACGTGGAGTCTTTCAACGCCATGGCGTTCGCGGGGATGCCCTCCGACATCGCCGAATACATCCAAGCGTCTTCACGGGTGGGTCGGACTCACGTCGGGTTCTCGCTGCTGATCCCCACCCCTCAAACGCGACGCGACCGCTTTGTGGTCGAGGTTCACGAGAGCTTCCATCGGCTGCTGGAGCGAATGATCGCGCCGCCGGCTGTGGAGCGATGGGCGGATCGCGCGATCGCGCGAACGATTCCGTCCTTGGTGCAGACCTGGATCGCCGGGGTCCGCCATCAGGAGCGGTTTGTGGCGCTCGCCGATGACCAGAAAGGCCTCTTCGCTTTGCCGACAACGGTGGAGGCCGTCGACCGACTGCTTCGAGACCCGACGCAGTTCGACGCCTGCGTCCGTTTCGTATCGGCCGCCATAGGCGTGGAGGCCACGACCGGCGCGCCGACCAATCCAGGCTATTACAGCGATCTGGTGCGCGGCGCCGCCGCAGAGATCCGGGCAGGCGTGGGAAGCGGCGAGTTCGTGGGTCCGCTCCGCGACTTCTGGACCAATCCGCACAGCGGGATGCAGCGTCCCATGACGAGCCTGCGAGACGTAGACGCTCCGGGTCGCATCGAGGCCTCCAAGCGCACTCAAACGAACCAGCCCCTCTCTTGGGAGGACGTCGGCGACGCCATGGCCATGATCCGCAACCGGGGTGTCGCACGGCGCCGACGGGCCGCGAGCAGCGAACTCGATAGCGAGGTCTGACGATGAGCAAACCGCCCGCCATGCAACGCTCTCGCAGCCAGCTCGCGACGGCCTATGCGCCCCACAGCCTGTTCACGTTCGAGGGCGGCTCCGGCGGATGCATGGCGCTTCCGCTGAGCGGCAATCCCCCCGCCGAGCTGCGGCCCATCACCCGGCGCCTCATCAGCGAGCAAATCCAGGAGTATTTCGAGGCATGGGCCTTGCGCGCGATGCGAGGGCAAAATCTCCGCCATCCGGTTCCCGCCGCCCTGGCCGTCGATGGTCGAGTGCTGAGCGAGGACGCCGTCCGCGTTCGATTGGGCGAACTCGAATTCCAGATCCCCGATGCGGTCGGCTACGTCCCTTTCCCGTTGGCGTTCGCCTGCACCCGCTGCGGTCTTCATCGGGAGTGTCGTCGGCTGGATCGTCTGGCCGCGGATGCGGAACGCTTTCCTCAGGCCTGCCCTACCGGTCGCGCGAGCTGCGCCAACGACTGGCAACAGATCGATGTCGTACTGACTCATTGGTCGGGGGAAATCGAGGCGCTCACCCCCAACTATCGGCACTGGGTCTCCAGCCGCGGCGAGATCAGGGACATCTCGAGGTGTAGCGCGTGCGATTCTGAACGGTTCTTTCTGCGAAGGCCTCCGGGCGCCCTGGCCGGCTGGCATTTCGAGTGTGTGGATTGCCGGACTGTTCGGCCTATCCTGCAGCGCGACCGTCGGACCCTGGAGCTTCTGGGGCCGCAGCTGGATCAGAACTTGGCCCTTGTCGCCGAGATGAACATGGAGCCGGTGTCCTATCGCGCATCGGCCGCCTACTATCCCCACGGCGATCGGCTGCTGGTCTTCGATGAGGATGAGTATGTGTCGCTTCTGGGAGCGAGTCGCGTCGCGCAGCTCGAAGCCTTCATCTCAACCCGTTACGGCTATCCGCCCAGCCATCTGACAGACGGCGAAAAGGAACGCCTGCTTGTAGCGGCGGGGCGTGAAAATGAGTGGCGCAACTACGTCACGATGCGGTCCCTCATCGACACCCTCATCGCCGGCGGCGCGACTCCCCAGGACCAGATCGAGGCCGCGAGTTCCGGCCTCGCAGAGCGGGAGACCGATTGGAACGCCACCGTCTTCGCAGGCCATCAAGCGGCGTCGCCCGGGATCGTCGCGGCCTGTCGCGAGCGCCAGAACTACGTGCGGCGGTTCGACCCGGTGCGAATGAGCGTGGATCACCACACGCTTGTGGAGGAGAAGCTGCACGGCGGCCAGATGAGCGACGGCAAGGAGGTTTCAGTCGATGTCACTCTTCTTGATCGGTTTCTCCGCCCCGATGGCCTGACCGACCTACAGTTTGATCAGCTAAGGCGCGAGAGCAGGCGTCGTCTTGATCTCCTCGGGGTGGCGGAGATGCGCCTGATCCGCGATGTGAGGGTCTGCGAATATACGTTCGGCTATACCCGAACCTCGTCCTCACCGACGGTGACCCGCGACAAGGCGGGCGATGCGGAGCTCCCGGTCCGATTGCGTCTGTTCGACAAGGTTCAGGTCGGCGACGGGGCCCGACATCCTGTCCTCTGTCTGTTGCAGTCCAACGAGGGCTTCTACCTCCGACTGGACGAGGCCACGGTCCTGGAGTGGCTGGACGCAAACGGGGTCATCCCCGCGCCAGCGCCGCCAGGAGTCGGATTGGGCGGTCGGCTGATCGAGGAGTTCGCCGCGATCCAGCATGATCCAACGTCCCGGTTCTCACGCTTTCTGGACGAGTACCGGCGGGAGCGCTCGGTGCCCCGGCGCGCCTATCCTCTGGTCTACACCTTGCTTCACTCCATAGCCCACCATCTCATCGGCGTGTCCGCCTCGATGTCAGGCCTCGATCTCGGCTCTTTCGGCGAACACATCTTTACCCCGGACCTCGCGATTCTGGTCTATCGGCGCGGAATGACCATGGATTTAGGGAACCTGTCGTCCATGTGGCGCGACCGCGGTGATCCGCAGTTCGGGAACGAAGTCCTGGATCAGATGGTCAATCCCGTCAGCCTTCGATGTGGGTCCGAAAGCGTCTGCAGCCATCGAGGGGGCGCCTGCCCTGACTGCGTCCTGATCCCCGAGAACGCCTGCTTGACCCGCAACGAGCTGCTGTCACGGTCGGTCCTGATCGGCCGGGGGACGCCACGCTGGGATGACAACGGCGCGCCGCTGGTCGGGTTTTACGAGATCGCAAGGCGCCGATCGGCGCTGAATTCGTCGTCATGACGGCGTCCCTGGCGATCATCGCCTCCACAGAGAGGTCTTCACCTGGAGAGACGGGCGGAGCCCGGTCCGCAACGCCTGCTCCTGGTGCGGAGAACCCCGAAATCAGTCACGCCGATGAGGCTGGTCCTCTCATTAAGGAGATCATGCGGCGATACCGTCCCAAGGGGGGCTCCATCGATGCGTTGGGCGTATGCCTGGACCTTATCGAGGGCAGGGGGGAGGCGGAGGTCGTCACCAGCCTCCGACGGCTCGCCCCCGCCTGGCGCGACCATGCGATCGCCTGTGTTTACGCCATCCTGATGCCGGGCGACCGAAGGAAGCGGTTGGGCGCATATTTCACCCCACCGCATCTGGTCGATCATCTCATCTCGCGACTGACGGATTTGGGGCTCGATCTGACGCAGGATCGGTTGCGCGATCCCGCCGCCGGCGGCGCCGCCTTCCTCGTGCCTTTGGCCCGTCGAAAGGTGAAGAGTTGGCGAGACGCCGGCGTCGCGGACGATGAGATCCTGACGCGCTTGCCGGCTCAGCTCTTCGGGCGTGAAATCGATCCTGACCTGGCCACGCTCGCGAACGCCCTGGTCCGCAGGATGCTCACTGACGAGTTCCACATCCAAGCCGCAGGCGTCGCCGCCCTCGAGATCGTGGCGACGGGCGACAGTCTCGACCAGGAGTTCGCCGGCGACCACGCCGTCGATCACGAGATCGGCAATCCCCCCTATCTCCGGCTGCCCCGCGCCCTTCTCACGGAGCGTCAGGCGGAGTTCGAGGATATCGCCAGCGGTCGATTGAACCTCTACGCGATGTTCCTGCGCCGGGCGGTGGATCAGGTGCCAACCGGCGGCCTCGTCGGCTATGTGATCCCGGCGTCCTTTCTTGGCGGACCAGAGTTCACAACCTTCCGGTCGCGCATAGATGAACTCGCGGAGGTTCTGGTCGTCGATATCATCGAGAAGCGGAGCGATGTGTTTCTCGACGCCACCCAGGACGCCTGCTTCGTCGTCTTGCGGCGTCGCGGCGAGGCTCCAAACGACGGGGAACGGGCGACGGTAAGCAGCGGCGTCCTCCGGGCCGACGGATCTTTTCGCCCGGTGGGCAGCGCCGTCGTCGAACCGGGAGGCGAGCCATGGCGCCTGCCGGGCGAGGATCAGGAGGGAACCGCCACCTTGCTGACATGGGGCTATCGCGGTGCCATCGGCTATCTTGTCGCCAACCGGCAGGGTGAACGTCTGCACGCGAAACCCGGCCCCGGTCGTTATCCTCTGGTCTGGGCGAAGGCGATCGCACCGGATGGCGTCTTCGACTTTGATCGTGGACGGAAACACAGGGGAAAGGGCTGGGTCGATGCGCCGGCGACCGCGCCGTACATCGTCCGGACGGAGTGCGTCGCCGTCCAGAGAACGTCGTCGCGAGGGCAGAAGCGCCGGATCGCCGCGGCCTTGATACCCGCGGGGTTCCTCCAGGCTCATGGCGGCGTCGTCGCGGAAAACCACGTCATTCTTCTGGTTCCGCGAGAGGGCGAAGCCTGGGACGGACAAGCCCTCGCCAAGGCCTTGAACGACCCGGCGGCGAGTGAGCAGCTTGACCGGATGTGCGGGTCGGCCTCCATCTCGGTCCGGCTGTTGGAGAAACTGCGGCTGGCCCGCCCATTGCTCAGATTGACGTCGGAGGCCAGCCCAGCGCCGAACGCGTCATCCGGTGACCTGTCCGCCGCGATCGAGCATCCCGATGGGCCTTGAGCACTGGGATCCTGAGCGAGGAAAGTGGCTGCTCTACCAAAGCGGGCCCGAGCACACGGAAGACTGCGCTCGCCATCCGTTCGAGGCTATCCCGCGCCGGGTGTTCCTCGATACGAATGTTCTGAACCTGCTGGTGAAGCACAGCGAGCAGGTGTTCGAGCAGGTGCCGATATCGTCGACCTTCGACAAGACCCGAGCCCATGACATCGAAGCCCTGATGCACGTTTTTCAGGTCGGCGCCCGGGCGAACTGGGACATCCTGGCGTCGGAAAAGTCGCTGCATGAAATCCGGAATACACTTGACGAAGACGTCAGAGCGGAACTGCTGGACTACGCCGTGCAGCTTGTTGCGCTCCCCGGTCCGGACAGCGCCTATGCCGCGAATCTCGGTCGACAGCTGATCGACGCCCCGTTCGCAGCGGCGTTGCCAGACTTGGCCGACAGGGAGCTGATCGGCAACGCGATCGGTTATGACTGTGACGTGTTCTGCACCTGCGACCGACGGACGATCGTGCGCAAGAGAGAGAGCCTTCCTCTATTGCCGATCCGGATCCTGACGCCCCTTGAGTGGTGGGCGCACATCAAACCTTGGGCTGGCCTATGGCTGTGAGTGTCTGACGACATGTTCCCTCCGACCTTCACCAAAGCCCAGCACCTGATGCTTCTCGAGGGCATGTCTGACCTCGAGTTCGCGCGTTTTCGATACTGCCAGGAGATGGCCGGAACCTATCTCGCGATAGGGAAGCTGGAGGATATGCTGATCTCCGCGATGCACATGTGCGATCGCGTGAAGCTGAAAAAGGCTTTGGGAGCCGACCTTGATCGATGGTCGCAGTCGCTGGAGAAGAAAGCGCGTCTTCAAAGCTCGACCCTAGGCAGCTTGATCAAGATTCTCGAGTCCCACCCGGTGGCCCCCGATGACATCGCATACCTCCGATGGGTGAAGGACAAACGGGACTATTTCATCCACCGGCTTTTCCATGAAGGTGCCTGGCCGGGGCTCCTTGACGTCAACGACTGCCAGGCGATGACCCGGCGCCTGCTCGCAATCCAGCTTCTGCTGGCAAGGGCCGAGCGCAACATCTGGTCGATTTTCGAGCGAGCGGATTTCGTGGAGCTCCAACGCTTTGATGAGGGCACGCTAGTCATGAACGCTGGCATGCAAGACGTTTTCCGCCCGACCTAAACGGGTGATCGATGTAAGGATGCATGTCCGCTCTTGCTCAGGAACTAATGTCCGCTTCTCTAATCGGGCATGGGGGTCAAGCTGGTTTGATCGTCGGCCTGATCGATCACGCGGGTCACGCTTCTCTTCGCAGTCTAGGTGGCTCCTTGCGAGCGGAGCCGCTGCACGCATGCATGGGATCAGGGTCTGGAGAGCCTCGCTTTTGGACGCGCTCGAAGCGCAGCAGTCATTTTCGGCTTCATCCATCCCGTCGTCCGCGTGGGACGATCCGGCCAGGATCGGATTGTGGTGCGGTAGGTCAGGTCATGCCGCAGCCTCCGATCCGTGCCGGAACTCCGTGCCGTCGGCCCACATGCGGTGCAGGACGACAGCGAGCTTGCGGGCCACGGCGACGATGGCGCGTCGCCGGCCCTTGGTCTTCATCAGCCGCATGCCCCAGGCCTTCAGGCTGGACCAGGCGATCGAGCGCATGAGCATGGCGTTGGCGGCGGCGTAGAGGGTGGCGCGCACGTCAGAGTCGCCGGCGTGGGAGATGCGGCCGGGATTGTCCTTCTCGCCTGACTGGAAGCGTCGAGGCGTCAGCCCGAAGTGGGCGCCGTCCAGCGAAGCTAGGGCTGACCCGACGCCCTCGGCCGCCCGCTGACGGATCGCCTGCATCAACACCAGGCCTTGAGGATCACGACCCCCGATACGGCAATGAATCCTACCGCGGCGCCGATCGACAGAGGCATCCCCGCAAGGCCAAGGCCAAGGCCAAGGCCAAGGCCAAGGCCAAGGCCAAGGCCAAGGCCAAGGCCAAGGCCCCGCCAACCACGCCCATGCGCCCGCCAAACGACTGTCCGGCTCCGTACAAATTAACCGACGGCCCCGGAACCTTGGCCTGCATCATCCATTCCCGGATCACTGCGAGCCGCGCCAGTGTCGGCGCTCACGCAGTCCGGCTTCGGGGGGCGGTGTGAAAGTTAGTTGCAGATGAGTGCGGGGCCGTCAGCCGCCGTCGTCCTCTATGTCGAGGACGAGGTGCTTACCCAACAACTGGTCGAAGACGGTCTCAACGACGCGGGTTTCAGCGTGGTCGTGGCGTCCAACGCCGAGGAGGGCCTCGCAATCCTCAGGACCCGTGGCTCGGACATCGTCGGCCTGGTGACCGACATCAAACTCGGCGAGGGTATGGACGGCTGGACGGTGGCGCGACAGGCTCGCGAGCTCCATCCTAACCTGCCCGTGGTCTACGTTAGCGGTACCGACGGTCACGAATGGACAGCCCACGGCGTCCCGAGCAGCGTCATGATCGCCAAGCCTTTCGCGCCGGCGCAGGTCGTGGTGGCGATCTCGTCGCTGCTCAACACCACCGATCAGCAAGGCTGATCGCCCGACGGACTTTGATCTGTCGGAACGGCCTAGTTCGGCCGCTTCGTCGCCTCGGCTGCGGGTTTCGGCGTCTCGCTGGCCAGCAGGGTGCCCACAACATAGAAGCCATGCTCGGCGAGTTGTTCGGCCAGGCGAGCGATCTCTTCGTGCGTGCGACCGTCGCGTTCGGGCTGGATGTCCGGTTCGGACCTCATGGCGCCCCCCTTTCAAGGCGGCACAGACCAACGCCGCCTCTGAGTTGCAACTCAAAAGGCCGTCATCATAACCGTGGGCGCCCTATGCGCTTGCCGTTACGGACGGCTTCGGCGAGACTCTGCCCATGAAGACTTCGATCGATCATCTGCCGCCGCGCAAGCAGGTGGAACTGCGCCGGGTGGTCGAGGTGATCCGGGAGTCGTTCGCCGAGGCCGTCGCGACTCGCCGGGCCGATCGGCTGAAGAACGGCAAGATCCTCAAGATCATCCTCTACGGATCGTATGCGCGCGGCGACTGGGTCCACGATCCGGTCGGGCGCTACTTCTCGGATTTCGATCTGCTGATCGTCGTCGATCATGAAGACCTGACCGACGGCGAGTTCTGGCATGACGCCGAGAACAAGCTGATGCCGGGCGAGACCCTGATCCGCACTCCGGTCAGCCTGATCGTTCACAGCCTCGACGACGTGAATGAACAACTGGACCGCGGGCGCTACTTCTGGGCGGACATAGTCCGCGAGGGGATCGTTCTCTTCGACACGCCGGGCGCCAAGCTGCGCAAGCCGGCGGACCTCAAAGCTCAGGTCGCCTTGGCGGAGGCCGAGGAATTTTTCGCCGACTGGATGGCCAGTTCCCGCGAGTTTCAAGCCGGCGCCGCCTTCTATGTCGAACGCGACAACAACAAGCTGGCGGCTTTCAGCCTGCATCAGGCGAGTGAGCATCTCTACCACTGCGTCCTGCTGGTGGTGACGCTCTACAGCGGCAAGGCCCACAACCTCGCCTTCCTGCGCAAGAAGTGCGAGGCCATCGACGCTCGGCTGGCCGAGGCCTGGCCGCGCGAGACCAAGTTCGAGCGCCGCTGCTTCGAACTGCTGCGCGAGGCCTATGTGAAGGCGCGCTACTCCAAACACTACAAGATCAGCGCCGAGGAACTGGCCTGGCTGACCCAGCGGGTCGAGGTGCTGCGCGGGCTGGCGGACACGGTCTGCGAAGAGCGGTTGGCCCGGCTGCGTGAGGCGGCGAACCATGACGCTTCCGCGTGATCTCATCCCGCCCGGCCTGCGCGCCACGCTGGACGCAGCAAGGGGCGTAACCGATCCGTTCGAGGACATTCGCCGCCAGCACGACATGCTCCGGGCGAGCGGCGTGCTGGGCATAGCGGACCGAATGAAGCTGGACACCCCGCTCGCCTATGCGGCGATGGGCCGGAACCCGCTTCTGGATCGGATGGGTGGCGTCAGCGCCATCATGAAGGCTCAGGCAGACGCGGACCGGGTCTATCGCGCTGCGTTTCCGAACGGCCTGATCGAGCATGCCGAAAGGATCGCCCAGCTTTCCAGGGGCTTCGCCCTGCCTGACGTTCTGGAGGGCTTCAGGACGCCCACGGACAGTTTCGTCGATCGCATACTGCGACTGTCGGACAGCGGCCTTGGCGCGAGCGCCTTGGCGATCGGGCGACCCGCCCAGATCGAGGCCTTCGCGCGGGCGTCGGCGATGGCTGACATGTTCGCCGAGAGCGACCGGCTGACGCGCGGCGTGCGGGAGGCTGTCAGCGTCTTCTCGATCACCGACATGCCGGTGTTCGCCAATCTGGCCGGCTATCGCAGCTTCCTTGATGCTGCGGGCCTGCGGCTGTCGCACTGGCCGAGACGGCGTCTTCTGACCATGGCCGAGAAGCGGCGTCGCCTTAAAGCCCGCCTCCAGGCCAACTCCGCTCCGCCGCATGTGAAGCGCGCCAAGACGCTGGTTCATCGCTACGAACTGACCCTGCGCGAGATTCTCGATGCCGTGATGGCGGAGACCTACGGCGAGGACTGGCCGGATGAGCGCTTGCCGCTGTGCGATTGCAAGGATTTGCTCGGGAAGTGGAAGAAGCGGGGAGGGGAGGTTTTCGACCACGCCGACTACGCCCACTACGCGCGGATCATGAGCCATCCGGAGCATTTCCAAGCGATCTTCGAGGCCGGTTTCGACGACCCCGAGGCGGTGTTCGATCTTCTGAAACAGGCCGGAAAGCTGCGCGCCGCGTCGCACCATGCGCACCTGTTCACGCCCGAAGATCTGAAGGCGCTTCGCCTGACGTGGAATCAGATCGAGACTGGATTGCTCGCGCTCACGCCTGACTTCGATCTCGAATGGGCGGGCGTGTGAAGCCATCCGAATCCCTGAGACGGGTCGTCCTGATCGTCGCCGTCTTGAACCTCGCCTATTTCGGTGTGGAGTTCGGGGTGGCGCGGGCCATTGGATCGGTATCGCTCTTCGCGGACTCGATCGATTTTCTCGAGGACGCGGCGGTCAATCTTCTTATCGCCCTGACGCTGATGGCCTCGCTGGGGAGGCGGGCCAGGATCGGCAAGCTGTTGGCGATCCTCATCCTGGCGCCCGCTGTCGCGACGCTCTGGACGGCCTGGGCGAAGTTCCAGACGCCGGTCGCACCCGAGCCCTTCCTCCTGTCCACGACCGGCGCGGGGGCGTTGGCGATCAATCTGACCTGCGCCTTGATGCTGGCCCGATTCCGGTCAAGTCGCGGCAGCCTGACCCGCGCCGCCTTCCTGTCCGCCCGGAACGACGCCTTGGCCAATGTGGCGATCGTGCTGACCGGATTAGTCACCGCCTTCGTATGGCGTTCAGCCTGGCCAGACCTCGTTGTGGGTCTGGCGATCGCCGCCCTAAACGCGGACGCGGCTCGGGAGGTTTGGGAAGCTGCGGACGCCGAGAAAGCCGAAGGCCTATCAGCGGGGTCTCCCTAGTCGGGTCTAATGGGGCCCGTGTTCGTGACCGTCCGGGGATGAGATACTGCTGACGGGCGGCGGGTACGGCGAACGCTGACTCGTTTGAGCCAGGCACGGGATGGTGACCCATGAACTATCTGATCGTATTCCTCGGCGCCGGTTTGGGCGGCGCCTTGCGGCACGGCGTCAACGCGGTGTCCGCCCGAGCGGACGTGTTCGACTTCCCCTATAGCACCCTCTCCGTGAACGTGATCGGATCCTTGCTAATGGGGCTGGCGGCCGGGTTCTTCGCCCTGAAGGGTCAAGCCAGCTATGAGGTCCGGCTATTCCTGACGACCGGCCTCCTCGGCGGATTCACCACCTTCTCCGCCTTCTCTCTGGAGACCATCCTGCTCTACGAGCGCGGACGACTTGAGAGCGCGATCGGCTACGCGCTGATCAGCGTGATCGGATCCGTGTTGGCCCTGATCGTCGGGCTGGCGATCATGCGTCGCCTCCTGTGACGCCGGCCGACATGGAGCGACCCCGCGGGCCCGAGGACAAACCGAACGCCCCTGACGATCATCCCGGAACGGCTGGCGAGGTTTTCGGCGCCTTTCTCAAGCTCGGCCTGACCTCGTTCGGTGGGCCGATCGCCCATCTCGGCTATTTTCGCCAGGAACTCGTCGTCCGCCGTCGCTGGATCGAGGAGGCGGCCTACGCCGATCTCGTCGCGCTCTGCCAATTCCTTCCTGGGCCGGCGTCCAGTCAGGTCGGCTTCGCGCTGGGACTGCGCCGGGCCGGCGTCTGGGGCGGCCTCGCCGCGTGGAGCGCCTTCACCCTGCCTTCGGCGCTCCTCCTTCTAGCCTTCGCCTACGGCGCGCCCTTCCTGGGCGGACCGACCGGGGAGTCGATCCTCCGTGGCCTCAAGCTGGTCGCCGTCGCCATCGTGGCGCACGCCGTCTGGGGTATGGCTCGAACGCTGACGCCGGACCTGGCCCGGATCGCGATCGCACTGGCCGCTGCGGCTCTTGTCCTGGCGATGGGCGGTGCATTGGCCCAGATCGGGGCCATCGTCGTCGGAGGAGGGCTCGGCCTGCTTGTCAGCCGTCGTGGTCCCGCGCTCTCGCCGCCCACCGGAACGCGGCCCTTGCTACGGCGATACGGTTGGATCTGCCTCGGCGCCTTCCTCGGCTTGCTGCTGTTCCTGCCGATGCTGGCGCGGTTGACGGATTGGCAGGCCCTCAAGCTGTTCGACGCCTTCTATCGGTCGGGCGCCCTGGTGTTCGGCGGCGGGCACGTCGTCCTGCCTCTGCTTCAGGCCGAAGTGGTCCAACCGGGCTGGACGACGGACGATGTCTTCCTGGCGGGCTATGGGGCGGCCCAGGCCGTGCCGGGTCCGCTGTTCACCTTCTCAAGCTATTTGGGCGCGGTCGTGGGTCCGCAGCCGAACGGCGTCGCCGGCGCGGCCATCGCCCTGGTGGCGATCTTCCTGCCCGGCGTGCTGATCCTCTGCGCGGCGCTGCCGTTCTGGGACCAGCTTCGCGCGCGACCTGGGACCCAAGCGGCGTTGCGTGGCGCCAACGCCTCCGTGGTCGGCATCCTGGCCGCCGCCCTCTACGATCCCGTGTGGACCAGCGCCGTAATGCGTCCCTCGCACGCCGTCATCGCCGTTACCGGGTTTCTGGTTCTGACCTTTTGGCGTGTCCCCGCCTGGACGGTTGTCATAGGCGTCGTCGGCCTGACCGCGCTGTTCGCATCAGTGACTTGAGTCGCCGCCTCTGGCGCCGCCAAGCGGCGTTAGTGGAGCACCTCGCCGCCCACTGGATCGACTTGGCGCAGCTGGCCGGCCGCGTCCTGGACGAAGACTTCGACCCGCGCGCCCTTGTCGATCAGGGTCGTCGCTTTCACGAGCGCGGACTCGATGGCGTCGACGCTGAAATCGAAATGCCCGGAGTTCTGACCGTCGCGGAGAACGCGCCAGTCGCCGTCGCCGCGGATCACCGTGAACTGGATGGTGTCGGGGTGCATCGCCAAGGGATCACTCCTTCCCTCTCCGCCCGTGACGCGAGCGGTCGTGCCCAACCTACAGGGCTTCTCAGGGCAAGTTCAACAACACCCTGATCCAGCCGATGTGCTGGAAATGCTCGACGCCTTCGAACAGCGGAAAGGCGATCAGCATGACCAGACCGTCCCGGAGGGTCGTCAGGAAAAACCGGGGGCGAACCTCGATCACCTCACGGTCGCGCCATTTGGTGAAGTCGGGCCAGAAGCGCGGCGTGCGCGCGACATAGGCGGCATAGGTCGATCCGAACGCCTCAAAGAGCCAGGCCTCTTCTCGCTTCACCGTCGCGGCGAACACCAGCACGGCGATGAGCACGAACAGAGCGGCGATCGTCACGCTGCCGGTCTGGGCGCCCATGCCGAAGGCGCCCAGGAAGCTGAAGACATAGAGGGGATTGCGGCTGAGTGAGTAGGGGCCGCGATCGACGATCTCGGCCTTCTTGCGGCCGCCGATGTAGAGCGAGCACCAGGCCCGGCCGACGATGCAGACGACGATCGCGGCGATGCCGAAGGTTTCGAGCCCTTCGTGAAGTTCGGTCTCCCCGCCGAGCGACTGGCTGATCGCCGCGAGCGCGATGACTGCCAGGATCGCGATCAGCAGGACCGCCTTGCGGATCAGTTGAACGCGTTGAAGGTCGAGAGATTGGATGGTCGACATAAGGACTCCGTCGAGGCCGGGGTGAGAGAAGAGCGTCGGTCCGTTCAGGCGGGTGCGGTCGTCCCGCGACCGGCCCGCCAACGGGTGTAGGCGATCAGCGCAATCAGAACAGCCAGAAGCACCGCTGTCGATCCGATCGTGCCGAATCCCAGTCCGCCCTTGTCCGGCGTCTTGGTCAGCAGGTCTCCCATGGTCGCGCCAAACGGCCGGGTCAGCACGAAGGCGATCCAGAACAGCACCGTGCGAGAAACCCGCGTGAAGAAATAGGCCAGGATCGTCAGGCCGATCCCGGCCGCGATCAGCAGATTGCTGAGTCCGTAGCCGAGGCCAGAGCTGTCGGCGAGGAAGTCTCCCAGCGCCGTGCCCAGGGTGTTCGAGACCAGGATGGCGATCCAGTAGAAGGTCTCGACCTTGGGATCGCGGATGTGATCGACCGCGATTGACCCCATCGTCAGCCGCCACGTCGAGAGGACGGCCGCCAAGGTGACCGCGATAATCGTCGCACCGGTCGCATAGCCCAGCCCCAAGCTGCGATCCATGAAGTCCGAGATCGTCGTCCAGGCTGTGCTCGTGGCCAGGATAACCGCCCAGTAGAGGAAGGGGTGGAAGCGTTTGGCGCGCAGTTGCAGCGCCAGGGTGGCGATGAAGAAGGTCAGCAGAACCACCGAGCTGGCCGCATAGCCGATCTTCAGCGTCATCGACAGCAGGTCGCCGCCGGTCTCGCCCACGGTGGTGGCGCAGATCTTCATGATCCAGAAGGCCAGTGTGACCGTCGCGACCTTGTTGGCCTCGGTCATGGTCTCGGTTGTCGCCACGGTCTGGTCTCCGGCGGCGTTCCGGTTCGGCCGTCGAAGCGTGACCGTGATCCTCGATTGCGGCCAAATCGGCGCGGTCTGGGGTTGCGCCCTGGTTAGTGGTCAGAAGGCCGAACCGGGGTAGGCCGTCCGGTGGAGTGGGGGCTTCGAGGCGGGATGGTGGTCTCTCGCCGGCGCGCCAGCCGGCGCGGCCTCTCGAAGGGCTTGATCTGACCGAAAGCCGGCCGTCTTCCGCAACCAGGCGGGGCGAGTTTCTTCCCCGGCCTGACGGCCTCCTCGCGCGAGCCAACAAACACGCCCCGCCCGGTCCTTCGCATGCGCTGCGGGGTCTCCCACGCCTGCGGCGCTCCGACCTGCGGGCCGTCCGTCTCCCGGTCCGTCGATCGCCATCGAGGCCGCGGCAGGCGTGGCCCGACAGCAAGGAGAGACCACCATGGCCACCATCGGCGCCTTCACCCAGCAAGCGGACGGCAGCTACAGCGGTTCGATCAAGACCTTGACCCTCAACGTCAAGGCGGCCCAGCTCCGGGCCAACGAGAAGACCGACGACAAGGCTCCCGACTTCCGCATCTTCTCCGGTCAGACCGAGTTCGGCGCCGCCTGGAAGAAGACGAGCCAGCAGAACCGCGACTACCTGTCGGTCAAGCTCGACGACCCCAGCTTCCCGGCTCCGATCTACGCCTCCCTGGTCGAGATCGACGGCGGGCACAGCCTGATCTGGTCCCGCTGATCGAGCGCGGCGGCGCTGAGGCAGCGCCGCCGCCCCTTCTTCAAATCCCATCTGAGGAGGCCGCCATGTCGCGCCCCAACGACCCCTCACGTCCCGATCTCTACACCCGCATCACCGACCAGATCGTCGCTCGACTCGAGGCCGGCGTCCGGCCCTGGTCCCAGCCCTGGGCCGCTTCCGGAAGCGTCAGCCGACCCCTCCGGCACGATGGCGCGCCCTATCAGGGCATCAACGTCGTCCTGCTGTGGGGCGAGGCCGCAGCCCGAGGCTTCCAGTCCTCGACCTGGATGACCTTCCGCCAGGCGCTGGCGTTGGACGCTCATGTGCGCAAGGGCGAAAAGGGCTCCACGGTGGTCTATGCCGACCAAAAGGTCCGCACCGACGATGACGACACCGGTTGCGGCTGCGCTTTCTATGCGCCCGGACCCGACTTCGTGCAGATGCCGGTGTTCGAGAGTTTCCGCGATCCGGAAGCCTATTACGCCACGCTCGGCCATGAGCTGACGCACTGGACCCGCCACCCCAGCCGGCTCGATCGCGACTTCGGTCGCCGCCGACACGGAGACGTCGGCTACGCCCGGGAAGAGCTGGTGGCCGAACTCGGCGCCGCCTTCCTCTGCGCCGATCTCGGGCTGGCCCTGGAGCCGCGCGAGGATCACGCCGCCTATCTGGCTTCGTGGCTGGAGGTTCTGCGCGACGACAAGCGGTTCATCTTCTCGGCCGCCGCCCACGCCCAGCGCGCCCTCGCCTGGCTGCAGGGGCTGCAGACCGAATGAGGCTGGCCTCCGGCTTCAGCTTGCGTCAGCCTCCGATCAGGGGGCGCCGATGGCGGACAACAAGAACCAACATTTCGTCCCGAAGGCTCATCTGAAGCCGTTCTCCGTCGATGGCGAAGGCAAGGCCATTCACCTGTTCAATCTCGACGCCGACCGCGCCATTCCGAACGCTGCGGTGAGAAAGCAGTGTTCCCACGACTATCTGTACGGACAGGACAGGCAGTTGGAGACAGCCATCCAGACCATCGAAGGCGCCTATGGTTCCGCAATCCAACGTCTGGTCACCCAGGCGGCGGAGCCGACCGGTCTTGATCGCCTCGTGCTTCGCCGGTTTGTCCTTCTCCAGCATCTCCGGACCGAGGCGGCGTCCGTCAGCGCCAGTCAGATCGCGGCCGCGCTGGCGCAGCTCCCGGGCGTCCTGCCTGAGGGGGAGGCGTTCGATCCGAAGACCGTGATGCTCGAGGCGGTCCAAGGGGCGATGCTGTTCTACGCACGGTCGATGAAAATCGTGGACGACCTGCAGGTGACGCTGGTCCGGAACCGAACCGCGACGCCCTTCGTGACGTCCGACGATCCGGCGGTTCTCACCAATCGGTGGCATCTGCAAAACCCTCGAGCGGAGGGCCTGGCGTTCGGTGTGCGGAGCGGGGGCGCGATCATGCTGTTGCCGCTGTCTCCGGAGCTTCTCGCCGTCCTCCACGACCCGAACGTCTACTCCGTTCCGCATCGGGGAGGCGTGGTCCAGCTGAGACGTGACGAGGACGTCCGGGCGCTCAACGATCATCAGATCCTGAACTGCGCGGCTAACCTCTATTTCAGGAGGTGGGACGGCCGGGAGGCCATTGCGGAAGCCGCGAGGGAGACGGCTCCCCACCGCCGGGACCCGCGACATCGTACGACCTATGCCGTTCGGGATCAGGCCATCGGCGAGCACATCCGGTACGAAGCACGACCCCTGGCCGACATCCTTCCGCAGGCCGAAGGAGAAGTGCTTGTGCACACCGAGTCCCTCCGGGCGCGGCCCGTCCGCTGGCCCCGGTTTCTGCAGTATCGGCGGGACGGCCGCATGTACTCCAATGGAACGCGAACCGGGTTCGTGCGCGAAGGATGCCTTGCCGCAGGCTTCGTCGATGGCGTGGGCTACCGTCGCGTGAAGCTTTAATCCGTCCGGCTGGGGCGCCCTTCAGGGCGGCGGGCGAGCGGCCGGCTTCGGACGCCGAGGGGAGGGCGGGCAGCACCGGAGGTCTACGGGGCGAAGGTGGTGACGGTCTAGGGCAGGATAGGCTTTGCGCCGGCAATGTCTGACAGACCCCCTCTCCGATGGACCGCATCACCCTTCGCCTCTCGCCCGATCTGATCCGCCGGTTCGACGCCGCCGCGGCCGGTCAGGGCGGACGCTCGCGGCTGCTGCGGCGGCTCGTGGAAGGCGCCGCCCAGGCGGCCCTGCCGGCGCCGGAGGGGCGGCCGCCCATTGCCAGGTCGGGCAAGCTGACCCTGCGTCTGGGCGAAGCGGACCTGCGCCTCCTCGAGGTCGAGGCGGCCGCGATGGGCCTGTCCCGAACCCAATGGAGCGCGGCGCTCATCCGCCGGCGCCTGCACGATCGGCCGCAGTTCAGCCGGCCCGAAGCTCTGGCCCTGATCGAGGTGCGCCGTGAGCTGAGGCGGATCGGCGTGAACGTCAACCAGATCGCCCGGGCCCTGAACACCGCCGTGATGGACGGCGCTGTGTTGGATCTGGAGTTGGCTCAACTCGGCGCCTTTCAGGCGGAAATCTCGGCCTGGGTCGAAGCGCTCGGCGAGGCCTTCGAGGGCAATCTCGCCTACTGGGCGCCGGCCTCGTGACGGACTTCCGGTCATCGCGCGGATTCGAGGAGGTGCTGCGGCCGCCCGTCGATATCCGTCGCGCCCGGATCACGCCCGCGGTGCTGCGGCCGGCTCGCGGGGGCGGCGGCGATCCGTCCGCCCGGTTCGCGCGGGTGGCCCGCCGCGCGCCCGAGGTGATGGTGAAGATCACCGGTCGGACCCGGGACGGCGCCCATCTGAAAGCGCACCTGGACTACATCAGTCGCAACGGCGCCCTGGCGCTGGAGGGCCCCGACGGGGAGCGACTGGAGGGGCGTGGGCGGGTGCGGGATCTGGCCCGCGACTGGGCCGAGGAGTTTGCGCTCGAGCCGGGGCGCAGACGGGACGCCTCGATCAGCCTGTCGATCATCCTGAGCATGCCGGCCGGAACCGACGCCGTCCGCCTGCATGACGCGGCGCGGGCCTTCGCGGCCGAAACCTTCGGCGAACGCTTTCCCTATGTCTTCGCACTGCATGACGAAGGCCGGCACCCCCATGTTCATCTGACGTTGCGAAGGCTCGGGCGGGACGGCGAGCGATTGAATCCGCGCAAGGCGGACCTGCAGACCTGGCGAGAAGGGTTCGCGCGCGCTCTTCGCGACCGGTCCATCGAGGCCGAGGCGACGCCACGCCGGGCGCGGGGCGTGACCCGCAAGGCCGAACGGATCCCGGTGCGCAAGATGCGGGAACGGTTCGCCGCGGGGCAGGGGCCTCTGCCCGAGGTGCTCGCCGCCGCTTATCGCGCGGCGCTGACCACAGGCGGAGCCGATGCGCCGTGGCTGGAGGCGATCCGTACGCGCGAGTTGGCTATCCGGCGCGTCCTGGTGGTCGAGGCCCTGCGTCTATCGCGGTCCGAGCGGGCCGGGGACCGCGCCCTTGCCGCTCTGGTGGAGCGGTTCGTGCGGGAGCGACCGGCGCCAATGACGCGGGATCAGGCGCTGCGACAGAGAGCCGAGACACAGCGCGACCCCGGTCGGACCCGTGAGCGTTAGGTGGTCCTTCATTGTCCTCGCCGTCATCGTGTTTGCGAAGTGTCAGAAGTTATCCTATATTTCTGACACTGAGGTTGTCATGCAAGTACTCGCTGATCAGATCATGGAGCGCGCCTCGACGCTGCCGGAAGGCGCGCCGATCGCCGCCAAGTCGCTGCTGCACCTGGGCACGCGCGCGGCGGTGGACCAGGCCCTGTCGCGGCTGGTTCGCCGGGGCCGGCTCATGCGCGCCGGTCGCGGCGTCTACATGCGCCCGCTCGAAAGCCGGTTCGGCTCTCGCACCCCCTCGGTCGAGAAGGTGGTGCGCGCCGTGAGCGAACAGCGCGGCGAGGTCGTCGCCTCCAACGGTGCGGCGGCGGCCAACGCCCTGGGTCTGACCACCCAGGTGCCGATCCGCATGGTCTATCTGACCAATGGGAGAAGCCGCACCTTCAGCGTCGGAAAGCAGACGGTGGAGTTCCAGCACGCGCCCGCATGGCAGCTGCTCCTGGCCGATCGTCCGGCCGGCGAGGCGGTTCGCGCCCTGGCCTGGCTCGGGCCGGACAAGGCCGGAATGGCGCTCGAAACCCTGAAGCGAAAGCTGGGGCCTTCGGAGTTCGGCGAACTCGTGTCCGTCGGGCCGCGTCTGCCGAGTTGGCTGGCGCGTTCGGTCAGTCAGGCGGCGCATGTCTGACGTCTTCCTGCAGCTCTCCGCCGAGGACCGGATCGACGCCCTCGCGACGGCGGCGGCCGAGTCCGGACGTCCCGCTCACCTGCTGGAGAAGGACGTCTGGGTCGTCTGGGCGCTTCGGGCCCTGTTTGAGGCGCCGCTTGGCGAGGGGCTGGTCTTCAAGGGCGGCACCTCCCTGTCCAAGGCCTATGACGTCATTCAGCGGTTCTCGGAAGACATCGACCTGACCTACGACATCCGCCGGCTCCTCCCGGACCTGGCCGGTGCGGCCGAGGATCCCGTTCCGAAGACTCGCGCCGAAGAGCGACGTTGGACCCGCGAGGTGGAGCGGCTGTTGCCGCTGTGGGTCGAGGGCGAGGTTCGACCGATGCTCGAAGCGCGCCTAGCCGCGGACGGCGTCGCCGCCGTGGTCCGGATCGAGGGCGCTAAGGCCTTCGTGGACTATGCGCCGACGAGCAAGGGAACGGGCTATGTCTCGCCCAGCGTCATGCTCGAGTTCGGCGCCCGCGCGACGGGCGAGCCCAGCGCGCCGCGTCCTGTAGTTTGCGATGCTGCCGCCCACCTGGCAGGCGTCGAGTTCCCGACCGCCACGCCGCGCGTGATGGCTGCCGAGCGAACCTTCTGGGAGAAGGCCACCGCCGCCCACGTATACTGCGCGCAGGGCCGACTGCGGGGAGACCGCTTCTCTCGCCATTGGCATGATCTGGCCCGTCTGGACGCCGCCGGCTTCGTCGAGACCGCGATCGCGGACCGCGACGTGGCCGAGGCGGTTGCGCGGCACAAGGCCATGTTTTTCCGCGCGACCGTCGACGGCGAGGAGATCGACTACGGTCGGGCGATCGCCGGCGGTCTGAGGCTGAAACCGGAAGGCGCATGCTTGGAGGCCCTCGGAGACGACTATCGCCGAATGGTCGAGGACGGTCTGCTAGAGGCGGATGCCGAACCCTTCGAGGCCTTGATGGAGGCCTGCGAGGATATCGCCCGGCGCGTCAACGCCGGTGCGGCCTGACGATGGCCTATGCCGGCGTCGAGCAGGAGGCCATCCTGTTGAAGGCCGTTTGGGACATGATCGACGACATGGTCAACCTGGAGGTCTTTCAGTATCCGGTGACCTCGCGCCCCACCAATCTGGTGTTCAAGTCCGGATCGCACAAACGGATCTTCGCGATCCTGCTGGCCGACTTTCTCGCTCAGCCGAGACAGGCCGCCCTGCCTTTCGCCTTTGGGCCCTCGGGACAGGCCACGCGGGAGACTGACCGTACCTATCTCTTCTATCTCGAGGCCATCTGCCGCCAGCCGCAATTCGGCGCCGAGGCGTCAGGCCTGGCCGCCGCGGCCTCTAGCTTCGCCGACTGGCTGAACGCGGAATGCCACTGTCCGGCGGTCTGGCTCCCGGAACTGGACTTGTCTCTGGACCTGCGCGTCTCGCGGGTCTGGATGCTCAAGGTCGTGGGCGACGCCAACAAGCACAACTTCTCCCGGCTCGACGCCCGGGTGAAACAGATCAAGGCCATGCTTGCGCGGCACGGCCATGTCGTCGACGAAGGGATGGTCTATCGGGCCCTGCCCAACTTCCAGGACTGGTTCTACACGGACGTGTTTTCCTATCACGCCAGCACCATCGGCGAATTCCTGGACCAGATCAGAAGGGCGCTGTTCGATTATCTCTCGCCGGAATATGCGCGGGCCTGGCGAAGCGGCGACCGGTTCGACGGGGACTATAGCTTCGACGTTCCGACGCAGATCCGCGATCCCCTGGCGCTCGGCATGTACTGGGAGCTGATGAACAGGGTGAGGGGCGGGCTGTGGTTTCCAACCTTTTCGGTCTCGCCGCTGCTGAAGAACCGCTTCTAGGAAATGGCGTCTTCGCCATGCGCCTTGCCGCCGCGCTGGACAATGGTCAGAACGCCCGTCGGCAGCGGCCGCTGAAGGGCCTTGGCTTCGTCCCACGGGGCCCGCATCCAGACGTCGCGCTCTTCCGCGGTTCGCAAGATCACAGGCATCGCCTTTGGATGAAACGGAGCCACGTCGGCGTTCGCGTCCGTCGTCAGGAAGCCGTAGGCGTCCAGCTCCTCCCAGCCCTTGCTGATCATCCGAACGCAGGCGTGAGGGGTCCAGACGCCGGCGAAGAAGGCGAGGGGAAGATCCTCGCCCAGGGCGAACCAGACGCTGTCCCCACGATTGACCTGATCGGGTTCGTTGAAGGCCGTGAAGGGGACCAGACATCGGTTCTCCGGAGCAAGCCAGGGCCACCAGTGCCGGCTCTCGGTGCGGCGGATATTGGTGGTGCCCTTGTCGGGCTCCATCCGCAGCAGATCGTCGAAATCGAAGGGTTTTCCCTTCGTCCGCAACTTGTCGGCCCGCTTGGTGGCCGCCTCGAGCAGCGCCTTCCGGCTGCTCGGCATGCCCCAACGGGCCCGGGCGAGCAGCAGGGAGCCATCAGCCTGGCCGCGAAGGATCGGCCCCGAATAGTCGGGGAAGACCGCCGGCATCGGGCCGAAATTCCCGATGTCCTTGGTCATGGCGGCGACCATCTGGAGGATCGCCGTGATATGCTTAGACAGGCTGTAGAGGTTGCACATGCCGCCAGCGTGGCACAGTCAGGCCGAATACCAAAAGCACCGGAACAGGGTCTTCAGGGTTGATCGGCCCGTTCGACCGCCACCCAGTAGCTGCCGCGCTTTTCGACGATGAACCAGGCTGTCGGTTCGTCGAAATGGGGCATGTGACCGTCTTTGAACCAGATCCAGGGCCTCGATCGGGAGCCGGGGCGCACGAAGTAGGACCGGCGCGGCCCCGCTGTTTGCCACTCGACCAGGACTTTCTTTCGGACAGGCATGAGAAGAACAAAGGACGAACATCGAGGCCAGTCAATCGGAGTTGTCCGATCATCAACAGGTCTGGCGTCCGGTCACCGGGATCGGGTTCGCTGCTCGCGGATCTGCTCCGGTTGCGGAGCCCGCTCGGCGGCCCGGGTCAGGGCGCGGGCCATCAGGCGGGCTTGAGCGGCCGGATCGGCGATGAGGGCCCGCACCACCACGGCGGCGCGGTCGAGCCGCGCCCCGAGATCCGGCGAGGTCTGGCGGCGTGGCTCGCCGGCGGCCTGCCGATCACGCTCGCGCGGTCGATGACCCTGCACTTCCAGTCCCAGGGCCTGAGCCTGAATCCAGACCTCGCGACGGAAGGCCGGATCGCCGGACGCCCGAACCTGTTCCCAGCCGCGGTGGCGGGCGATCTTGAGCATGTCGATGACGGCGTCGGGGTATGCCTGGTTGGAGACGAGCGAGCGGCCGCGGTCGCGGAACATCGGCTCGGCCGCGCGATGATCGCGAAAGAAGCGTTCGGGCCGTCCTCGCAGGTCGCGCTCGACCAGATAGCGGTCCAGCACCCCCTCGGGCACGTCGCCCTTGGTGATGGAGCGGCGCGACCCGGCCGGGCCCGGCGCGGGGCCGAGGCGGTTGGACGGCGCGGCGGCGTCAGGCGTCTTCACGGTTCGCGCTCCAGCAGGGCCGTATCGACGACCCGGTCCAGCCAGGCGCCGACGGCGTCTTCATTCGCCCCTACCTCAGGCGGCGGCAGGCCTTCGGCGGCGAAGGCGCGCGCGATGACGTCGAAATCCATGGGATCCTCTTCCAGAGCGGGGGGCGATGCCGGCGCGGCGACCGGCGCCAGATCGGGGGCAGGCCGGAGTCGGCGCTGGAAGACGCGCTCCCGGAAATAGGCGATCTTCCGGCCACGGACCGGGGGCAGGCCGGCCTTCAGCACGATCAAGGCCGTCTGCGGGAGTTGCATCAGCTCCTGGGGCAGCATCAGAGCACGACGCTGATCGGAGACCGTCGTGCTGCGCCGACCCGGGCTGAGCCCGGTCGGCCGACTGCGGCTGCGGCCGTCCGTCGTATAGGCGCCCAGCCGATCGCTGAGCTCCTGGGCGATCTTGAGCTCCTTGGGCGCGAAGACGATCTCGACCCCGCAGTTGGTCATCACCTCCTCGGCGACGTCCGGACCATAGATCGCCCTCAGCTGCGAGGGGCTTTGAAGCACCGCCAACAGCCGCAGGCCGTAGCCGGCGACCCAGGCGAAGGCGTGGGCCAGGACCGGCGCCGGCCCGAGACGGGCGAACTCGTCGAGGACGACCAGGGCGGGTCGGTCGGCGGGGCCGGGCAGGGCGCGGCTGTTCAGATCGACCAGCTGCTGAAAGAGCAGGGCGTAGAGCGGCTGGATCCGCAGCATGTTGTCCGGCGTGGCTCCCAGAAAAAGGGAGAGACGGCCGCCGCGCAGGTCGCGCAGGTCGAAGTCCGACGCGGCGGTGGCGGCGTCGACCCGCGGATTGAGCCATAGCCCCATCCGGGTGGTGATCGACTGGCGCACGGAGGCGAATGTGTTCTCGCTGGAGCTGGTGAAGTCGGTGAGCGCGGCCACGACCGGTCCGGGGAGGGGGCGACCCTCCTGTTCCCGAGCCGCGAGGATCCGGGGCAGCCGCGCACGGGCGTCGCCGGCGGTGAGCTGGCGGAAGATCTCGCCGAGGGTGAAGGGGCGTTCGGCGGTGGCCGCGACGTAACCGCCGACGCCGATGAAGCCGGTTCGCGACGCCTCGGCCCAGAAAGGGTCGGCCCGTTCGTGGACCGGGAACAGCATCACCGCCATGCGCTGCAGTTCGTCCACCACCGCGATCGGGTCCGTGCGATCGACATGGCCCAGCGGATTGAAGCGGGCCGTGCGGCCGTCCCGCGCCAAGGGATCGAACAGATGCACCGTCTGGCCGGCCTCGGCGCGATAGCCTGCCGTGGCGAGGAAGTTTTCGCGCTTGATGTCCAGCACGACCACGGAGTCCGGCCAGGCCAGCAGGTTGGGAATGACCACGCCGACGCCCTTGCCGGTGCGGGTGGGCGCGTAGAGCATGACGTGCTCGGGACCGTCGGCGATGAGAAAGCCGCCGTCGCCACGCCCCAGGACGATGCCGCGGTGCGCCCGCAGCCCCGCGCGCCGCTGTTCCGGCCCCGAGGCCCAGCGGGCGGCGCCGTGCAGGGGACGACGCCGGGCGAGCAGGACGGCCGCGACGAGAACCGCGCCGACCAGGGCCGAAACCGAGACGCCGACGGTCAGCCAGCGGCGCACCTCGGGATCCTGGCGGTAATACCAGAACCAGCCGGGGACCCGGGCCGGGTCTACGGTGTCGGAGAACTGGCCGAGACCGACCAGGGCGATGAGGATGGCGAGGCCGGCCAGAAGGCTCAAGGCGGCCAGGCCGCCAAGGGCGACCGCCGCCGCCCTAGCCCCCGGGCTGGCGCTTGCGAGCCGGGTCATGCCAGACCTCCGTCACGCGGAAGCGCCCGTCGACCTTCTTCATCTGGATGACGACGTCGACGAGCAGATGCAGCAGGGCGCGGATGTCCTCGCGCGGCAGGTCGCGTCCGCCTTCGGATTCCCGCACCAGCAGGGTGAGTTGTTCGAAGGCCAGGGCGGCGGAATCGGCGTGCACGGTTGTGATCGACCCCGGATGGCCCGAGTTGACGTTGCGCAGATAGAAGAAGGCCGTGCCGTCGCGGAGTTCCTGCAACAGGATGCGGTCCGGGCGCATGCGCAGGGCGCTTTCCAGAAGCTGCTTGGGTCCGATCCTGGCCAGCCCCTGTCCGTCCTTGGAATAGACCAGATGGACGACGTTGCGGTGCGGCACCACGAATTCGCGGGTATCCTCGATGGTCAGCAGGCGCTCATGGCCCGGGATGAGTTCGATCAGCCCCTTGGCCAGGGTCGTCTTGCCCGATCCGGTCGCGCCCGAGATCAGGATATTGCGCCGGGCGTTGACCGCCAGGGTGAGGAAGGCCGGCCAGTCGCCCGCCTGCCGCAGACGGATCAGTTCGGCGTCGACGAGGTCCGTGGCGTCCGCCTGGGCGTCTGCGACCTCGTCGAACAGGCCGGCCGCCGCGAACTCCGTCAGGCCGAGACGGCGGCGCGACGGCTTTCTCAGGGTCAGGGAGAGGCCGCCGTCCGCCGCCACCGGCGGCAGGACGATCTGGCAGCGGACGTCGCCGGGCAGGGTGGTCGAACAGATCGGCTGTTCGGGGCCGACGTCCTGACGGGTGTAGGCCGCGGCCGCCACCGCCAGGGTGCGCAGCCAAGCCTCGGTCAGTTCGGGCGCCTCCGTCCAGCGCCAGGCGCCGTCCGCCTCGACCCCGACCTCGCCGGGCCGGTTGATGACGACCTCGGTCACCGCCGCCGGCTCCAGAAAGGGGCGGATCGGCGCGAGGTAGTGATCCAGGACCGAGGTGTCGTCCATCACCGGGGTCGCAGCTGATAAACCCCGGAGAAATCCAGGTCCTGGGCCACAAAGATCGACACCTCGGCGCCCTGGCCCTTGCGCAGCGTCGGCGGGATTTCGACCGAACCCTGGAGGGCGACGCTCGCCGCATCGGATGGGACGCGGGCCATGGAGGAGGCGCCGTCGTTGCGGCCGGCGGCGGCGTAGACGCCGTCGTCGACGATGGAGAGCAGCAGGGCGCCGCCGAACCGGTCCCAGAAATGGGTGTCGACCACGCCGTCGAACCCCGATCGGCCCAGGGCGTCGGCGGCCGGGGAGGCCAGGGCGACGGCCACCCCGGTCGGGGTCACCGCCCGGGTCCACAGGACGAACAGCCGGCGCCGGCCCTGCTGAAGCCCGCCGCGATACTCGCCCAGAACCCGGGTGCCGCGTTCCATCAGGACCACGGCGCCGTTGTCGGACCAGACGTCGCGCGGCAGGACGCAGGTCACATAGCCGGGCGTGGTGCTGTCCAGGGCCGTCTGCAGGACGCAGGGCACGCTGGTCCCCGCGGTGACCAGCAGGTTGCGGTCCGGCAGGCGGCCGGCGCGGGTCTGGCCCACGGGGGTGACCTGTCGCAACTGGTCGAGCGACGTCGGTTCGCCTAGAGGCGTCGGCGTCGTCAAGATCGACGGCGCGCCCGGCTGGCCGCCGCCCGCCCGGCTATAGGCGAGGACGGGCGCGCGTCGGGCGCTTTCGGCCAAGGCGCGGCGCTGTTCCGCCGGACTGGGGCCGGAACGGGATGTCGCCGGATCCCGGGGCGCGGCCTCCAGAGGCGGGATGGCCTCTTCGCCGGTCAGGGTCGGCGCGTCGGGATCGACGGCGGCGTCGCTGAGCAGGGGCGGGGCTTCGCGGCGGGCGGGCTCGAACGGCGTCGTCTGCCGGGCGGGCTCGTCGCGACGGGCCGGTTCGGCGTCGCCGGCGTCGCCGCGATCCCAGCTGGCGATCAGGAAGACGCCGCATCCGACGGCCAGGGCGGCCAGGGTGATGACCTTGCCCTGACGACCGCCGAGCCGTCCGGCGATCGGCGAGACGCCGCGATCGGCCGGAGCGGAGGGCGGGCGAGGCGCGTCAGCCGGCGGCGTGGGATCGGGCGCGCTCATGACCGGCCTCCGAGGGGCGTGCGATCGACGACCGGCGAGGCCGTCCCGGTGCCCACGCCGACTCCGCGGCGGTCATAGGCGTCGTTGAACAGGCACAGGACCGACTGGCCCCGCCTCAGCCGCAGACCCCGCGTCACGCCGTGGATCACCACGAACTCGCCGCGGACATCGTAGGGGATCAGGCGCTCCGATCCGTCCTCCCCGACCTCGAACACGGCCGGTAGCGCTTGGACGCCAGGGAAACGCAGCACAGTGAAGCGGCCATTGTCGCTGACCTCGCTCGGCTGCAAGGCGGCGTCGCCCTGGGCGGACCAGGCCAGATTGCGGGTCCCCTCGACGACCCCGCGCTCCAGCTCCAGTCCGATGAGGCGTTGCTCCACGGCCTCGGCCTGGAGGGCCAATGCGCGGGCCGCCTGGGCCTGTTCGTCGGCCGGGTAGCGGAACCGGACCTGATAGGCGATCGCCGTCCGGTCGCCGGCCTCGCGGGCGAGCAGCTCGAAGGCGTAGTGCCGGACCGCGCCCTCGCGCTCTGTGACGACCAGCAGGTTGGTCGCCTGATGACGTTCCCGAGGCTTGAGGAAGAGCACCGAGCCTTCGGCGGCCACCTCCCAGGCGACGCTGTCGCCGATGGCCGCATGGCGGATGGTCTCCTCCGGCGAGAAGACGATCTGGGTCGCCGTCCGGAAGGCCCCGGCGATCTGGTAGACGGCCGCCGGATCATAGGTCAGCTCGCGAATACGCGGATCCAGCGGGGCCTGCGCCGCGATCGGGGTCGCGAGGGCGAGGGCGGCGACCAGGGGCAGGAGGGAAAACGGGCGTCTCATCGGATGACCTCCGGATCGGCGCGGTAGGACGTCACCTGGAAGCCGAGGGGGTTCCTCAGCCGGTCCGGCTCGGACATCGGCGCGCGGGTGTAGGTGAAGGCGATGGTGGCGATCCAGTCGCTCTCCACCGTCTGCTGGGCCTGGCGGACCGTGCGGTGGAAGCGGACGTTGGCGACGCCGTCGTTGATGAAGCCGATGGCGCGGATCGAGATGATGGCCTCGCCGTCGCGGCCGTAGAGGTTCTGCGGACTGGCGGGATTGGAGCCGCGGAACAGATCGGCCCAGCGCCGCTGTTCGGCCGGGGTCGACAGGATGGAGACGAGCCGGAAGGCGTCCTCGGCGGCCGGATCGAGGTAGCCCTCGCGCTGGCGCACATACTGGCCGAGGAAATATTTGCTGACGGCCTCGTCGTAGCGGACGGGCCCATCCTCGGTCGAAAGGCCGCGCATGACGTCGACCGCGCCGGTCGCCTGGTCCACCCGGATGACAAAGGGTTCAGTGGACTTCAGCGGGGTCAGCATCGCCACCGCGCCGGTCGCGATCACCGCTAGACCCGTGGCCAAGGCGGCGGCCGACCAGGCCAAGCGTCGGGACCGGAGTGCCGAGGCCAGACGGTCCTGGTCCCAGCGTCGCGCCTCGGTGAAGTAGCGCTTCAGTTCAGAGGAGGGGACGCCGCTCATGCGCAGCCTCCCGTGTCCGAGCTTACGGCCTCGGGGACCGATGGGGCATCGGTCTGCGGCGCGAGCACCGATCCGTGGGGATTGGCGGGCCGCCGGGCCGAGCCGTCGCAGGTCGGCAACGCCGGATCACCCCGGTGGGCGCAGGCGCCCAGCAGCATCAGGCCGGCGAACAGGAGGGAGCGATAGATCATGTCAGGCGCCTCTCGGTCGGATGGCGCCGCCGCCCCTGGGCGGCTGGCGGCTGGCTTCTTGCGGACCTTGAGACCGGCCGGAGCCGCTCCCGCCCAGGGCCGCGGCGTTGGCGAAGTCGGCGAGGCCGGCGCTGGCGCCGCCCGCGATTCCGGCGGCGATGGCCGGGGTCTGCAGAAAGAAGATCGCCCCGAGCAGGCACAGGGCGATGAAGATCAGCCCGCCGATCATCGGGTCGGCTCCCTGGATCGCGCCCCACTGGTCGCGCACGAGCGACAGGACCAGCTGGAAGATGACGATGATCAGGGCGAACAGGACGAGATAGTTCACCGCTTGGCTGAGCCAGCCGAAGAAGAAGCGGCGGGTGGCGTCGAACAGGGCGCAGGCGATGAAGATGGGGCCGAGGGTGACGAGCAGCGCCAGGGCCAGCTTGGCCACCAGCACAACGCCGAAGCCGAGGGCCGCGGCCAGGGCGCCGATGATGAAGACGGCCGCCGAAACCACCCAGGGCCCGGGATTGAACGCCGAGCCGTCGCGCGAGATGTCCTCGCCCAACCAGGCCGCATAGGCGAAGAACTGGTCGAAGGCCGCGCCGACGCTCGGCGTATCCGCGCCGCTGACGGCCCGGGTCAGGGCGTTGGGCAGGCCGGTGAACAACGGCTCGGTGACGAAGGTCGAATAGGCGGCCGTGGTCGCCAGCAAGTACAGGAAGGCCAGCTTCAGCGACCGCGCCGCGAAGTCCATCACCGGCTCGCTGATCGCGCCCCTCAGGATGGCGACGCCGTAGAGCACGACATAGAGGACCAAGGCGATGCGCAGCGGTCCCTCGATCTCGGCGATCACCGACGACAGACGGTCGCCGAGGAAGACGTTGAGCCGTTCGTCGATGAAGTCGTAGCTGGGCTCGAAGACGCGAAAGCTCATCGTCGGGCTCCTCAGAAGGCCCGCTCATAGGCGCGCATCCGCGCCTCGCGCCGCGCGTCGGCCAGACCGCGCCGCGCCGCCTCGCATTCGTGGTTGATGCGGCCGGCGTCGCATGCCGCCACGACCGCTTCGGCCGCTTCGGCCGCTTCGGGATCGGCGGCGAAGTCTTCAGCGGTCCGGTCGGTCGCCCCGCAGCCGACGAGGCCGAGAGCGACGAGCAGCGCGGACCGTTTCACCGGAACGCCCTTTCGTAGACGTCCATGCGGGCCGCCCGGGCGGCCTCGGCCCGTTCCCGGGCGCGCTGCTCCTCGAGGCGCGCCTCGGCCGCCTGGGTCAGGGCGAGACCTTGCAGCCGAACCTGCTCGTTCTGGATCAGGGCCTGTTCGGCCGCGAGACGGGCTTCCAGGTCCATGACGGCGCGGGCGTTGGGCGCGGTGTCGAGGGCGGAGCGCAGCGTCTCCAAACCCTGCAGGCGGCGATCCGCCGCGCCGCCGACGGCTTCGCCGATGGCGAGATCCCGCGCGGTCCGCGCGCCGGCGCGCTCGAGACTGTCGCGATAATAGGCCTCCGCCGAGCCCGGATCGCCCGCCGGCGGCGTGTAGAGCCGGGTGTCGCGGCGGATGGCGTCGGCCCGGTCGGCCAGATCGCCGAGCGCGGACAGATCGCCGTCGGCCGCCGCGCGCAAGGCGCGCATGTCCGGCAGTGGATTGCGCACCGCCGGCAGGCCGAGCTCGCCGGCCAGGGCGTTGACGCCGGACAGATCGTTCAGGCTGTCGAAGAGCTGCTGGCCCTGCTCGATCTGGGTCTGCAGCGCTCTCAGCTGCTCAAGGGTGGTGCGGGCCTCCTCGACCATCTGGGCCAGGGCCCGGGGGTCGTGGACAATCTGCTGCGCCTGGACGGCCGGCGCGCAGGCGAGGACGAGGGCGGCGGCGGCGGCGAAGGGAATGCGGGCTCTCACAGGAACCTCCTCTGGTCATGGAAGGGATCGCGCCACAGCGCGTAGTCGTCGCCGACCTCGGCGCGGAGGCGGTCGAGCAGGGCGGTGGTTTCGGTGCGGCCGGACAGGACCGACAGGGCGTCGTCCATGCCGCTCAGGTCCAGTTCCACGACCACGCTGTCGTGGCCCTGCTTGACCAGGAAACGGTGCGACTCCGGGGTCAGGACCTCGCGCACCAGTCGGAACTCCTCCTGGGTGAGGCCGAAGCCGTCGATGTAGTCGCGCGCCTGGCCGTGGGCGTTGGGCAGGAAGATCTTGGTCGCGCACTGTTCGAGGATGGCGTGGGCGATCGGGGAGCGCAGGGCGTCGGCAGGGGACTGGGTGCCGAACACCATCAGGGCGTTCTGCTTGCGCCAGGTCTTGAGCCCGTCCTGGGCCAGTTCCGTGAAGGCCGGGTCGCCCAGCACCTTCCAGAACTCGTCGATGTCGAGCACCAGGCGACGGCCGTCGACCCGCTCGGCGATGCGATGGAACAGATACAACATCGCCGGCGTACGGACCTCGTCATGGTCGAGCACCTGGGTGATGTCGAAACCGGCGAAGCGGGCCTCCAGGCTGAGGGCGTCCTCGTCATTGTCGAGCACCCAGCCAAGCGGGCCGCCGCGCTGCCAGCGCTCCAGCCGCGCGCCCACGCCGCCGGCATCGCCCTGGCCGAGCAGGCTGCGCAGGGCGGCGATGGATCGCCGTTCGCGCGGCAGGGCCTCCAGCGCGGCCACGCCCTGATCGATGGCGCGGGCCTGGGGCACCGTCAGGGTTTGGTCCGGCCGCGCGACGAGGGTCCGGACCAGGCGGACGAGGAACGCGCGGTTGGCGGGGCTGGGGGCGAGGGCCTTGAACGGGGCGAAGCCGGTCGGTTCGCCGTTGCGCAGGGCGAGATAGGTCCCGCCGCAGGCGCGCACGAAGATCTCGGCGCCCCGGTCTTTGTCGATGAAGAGCTGCTGGGCGTCGAACCGCTCCAGCTGCGCCAGCATGAAATTCTGGACCACGGTCTTGCCCGACCCCGAAGGCCCGCAGATGAAGGTGTGGCCGAGATCGCCGACGTGGAAGTTGAACCAGAAGGGCGAGCCGGCCGTGGTGCGCAGCACGGCGACCGCGTCGCCCCAGTGGTTGCCGCGCGCCTTGCCCACCGGATGGGCATGGAAGGGCGCCAGGGCCGCGAAATTGCGCGAGGTGATCGCGGCCGGCCGGGTGCGGCGGGCGAAGGCCCCGGGGAACTGGGACCAGAACGCCGCTTCCAGGCCCAGATCCTCGCGCGCCACGACGAGGCCGGAGTCCGCGAGGATGGCGCGGGCCTTGGACAGGTGATCGGCCAGCGCCGACGGGGTGTCGCCATGCACGAGGATCGAGGCCTGGTGCTCGCCCATGACGAAGCGGTTGCTGACGAGGTCGTCGAGCGCGTCCGACAGGCCGGTGATCTGCGAGGCCGCGCGGTCCCGCGCCGAGACCATCTGGTTCTGCTTGCGCTCCATCACCGCGCGGGCCGAGGCCTTGGACAGGAAGGCGAAGGACTGGCTGATCACGAAGCCGAAGCGGACGCTCAGCAGCTCGTCCCACAGACCGGGCCGCGTCGTGGCCGGGTATTCCTTGATGGCCAGGACGCCGGCGTAGCGCGCCTCGGCGGCGTCGCGCAGCTCGAGGGTCTCGCGTCCGAAGATAGCGCGCACGGTGTAGACCGCCGAACCGAGGTGGCCGAACACGATCGGGACCGACGACCGGCGCCCGGTCAGGACCAGCCGCATGACCTCCATCGGTTCTGAGAACCACAGGCCAGCACGCTCGTAGAGACCCAGACGGCGCGGCGCATAGCGCCCGAGGTACTGGACCAGATCGCGCCCGGCCTCCTCGATCCTCTGGATATGGGCGAACTCGACCTCGGCGTCGTTGCGCCGCGCCGCCTTCAGGCGTTTCGCCAAAGCCGCGACGCGGTCGCCGGCGTCCCGACCCGGATGCAGGACGAGGGTGACAAACAGCTCATTGATCCAGAGCCGCCGTCCCGCGACACGGTCGTCGTAAAGGGCGCCGAGCTCCCCGGCGAAGGCCGAGCGGTAGCCGGCCGAGCGCTCCAGCTCGACCGGGCGTCGCACCACATGGTGCCAGACCGCCAGACGGTCGTCGGCGAGATTGCGCCAGGCCTGGTTGAGCTTGACGTGCCAGTCGTTGAGGTCCCGGGCGTCGGCGGTCTCGAAGCTGGCGCCGTCGATCTGGAACACCATCATCAGGGCGCCGCTGTCGAGCGCCACCACATGGTCCGAGACGTGACGGGCGTAGGGCAGGTGCGGCCGGGCGTCGGCCTCGCGCCGCAGCCGCGCCGGAGCAACTCCGCCCTCAGCCACGGGACAGCTCCGCCAGACGATAGCGGCGGACCAGGGGGAGGGGCGACGCCGAGCTCCCGCCCCAGAGCGCCGTATTGCGCGACCGGCCCTTGGTGTCGACATAGACGAAGAGCAGCCGGAAGGCGTTGTGGTCGGCCCGGCAGATCGCCCGGAACACCAGGTGCAGGGCCGGGGCGACGAGCAGATAGAGCAGGCTGCCGCCGACGAGGAAGACGACGCCCGACACGATGACGTTGACGCCCATCGCCTCCATGGGCACGCCCAGGATCATCGCCGGCCGCGTGCAGGCCAGGAACAGCGGATCCTCGGTCAGGCGTTCGTCAGCCATGGGGGCCTCCCGCGGACAGGCGCGACAGGGCCAGGCCGATGGTCAGCCCCGAGCCGAGACCGGCGAGGATCTGGGCGAACCGCTTGGGCGAGATAAGCTTCAGGCCGAGCATCAGACAGAGGGCGAGAAAGGCCGACGCCGACCCGATCCACAGCCAGGGCGCGGCGGCCGTCATCAGGCGCCGCCCGTGATCAGATTGACGATCTCGGCCGCGCCGAAGACCACGACGATGCCGAGCACGACGATCGCGGCCCGGCGCAGGTCGAACAGGCCGAACATCCACAGGATGCCGACGACCACGACCGCCAGCACGGCAAGCAGGCGGGCCGTATTGCCCGTGAGCATGTCGACGACGTTCTGGAGCAGGCCTTCGACGTTGGCCGAGGCGAGCGCCGGCTGCGCCGACAGACAGGTGGCGGCCAGCGCGATGCAGGCCGCAGCACCGGCGTGACGCGGGAACGGTGAAAGGGTCAGGGGACGAAACATCAGTGGCTCCGGTCGACGGAAGTGGAAAAGGCGACCCGCACGGGCCCGCGCGCGAACACGTCCCAGGCGGCAGGCGGGGCGTTCGGGAGCGACGGTTCTGGAAGGCGCGCGTCGGACGGTTCGACGGCGGTCGCCGCTAGCGGGGCGGCCAGGTTCAAGTCGACCGCAGCCTGCTCGACCTTGGCGACGTAGCCGTTGCGGAATCCCCGCCGGGCGTCCCCGGTGTTGTAGCGGGACAGGGCGACGCGCAGGGCGGACTGACGATGCGCCGGAGTCTCGCCGGCGAGCCGGTAGCCCGCGCGAAGGACCGTCGCCGCGGCCCGCAGGTTGAGGCAGGGATCAAAGGTGTCTTCGACCGTCAGGCCCAGCCAGCCGAGGTTGTCGCTGTTGATCTGGGCCAGCCCGAGATCGAGGTTGGCGCCGCGGCTCAGGAGCCGACGGGCCGTCGTCGCGGCCTCCGTCGCATTACGCGCTCGAGCGGGGCGGGCGCCGTTGCGATTGACGCCGATCGCCAAGGGATCGAACCGGCTCTCGACGTGCGCGATCGCCGCAAGGGTCTGGGGCGCCACCGAGGGCGCGCAGCTTTGCGAGAGGGCGAGAACGAACGCGAGGTCGAGCATGGGGGGCCTCCAGGAACCGCCGCCATCCCATCGGATCAGGCCGGCGGCGGCGACCCGCGAGCGCCCCGTCGGAGATCTACGGTAGGAAGCTGCGGGGTTCGTCGGCGCGTCGGGCGGCCACCGCCAGGCAGGCGACGGCCTGAATGCGCGTCCGCACGCCGAGGACGCTGCAGGCCGTCATCAGATGCTCATCGACTGTCCTGGGGGAGAGTCCGAGCCGTTCGCCGATGCCCGATGAGGTCAATCCGGTGGCGGCGAGTTGCAGGCATTCGCGCTGCCGATCTGTCAGGGCCTCGAGCCCCGGGGCGGAAGACGCCGCGGAAAGGGAGGGGTGCGCTTTCATCACCGAATCCAGCCGGGAAATCACGGCCGCGCGCCAGTCCGGGACCTTCCCACCGTAACTCTACGACCGGGACGGGGTACCGCTGGGCGGTCTCAGCCGCCGTTGTTGGTCCCGCTGTCCTCTCGATCGGGCGCTAACAGTCTGCTCCGCCGTTGCTCGAGCCACGCGTCTGCCTCGGTGTCGCGCTTGACGGACTGATCCGCGAGATCCCTGAACATCCTGGTGAAGGTGTTGATGATCGGCCGGGCGTCGAGATCAGCGATGGCGTCTCCGGCCTCCTCATCGAACTCCTGCAGCGCCACGGCGAGGATGGTGGCCAATTTGTTGTCGGCGCACCGCAAGGCGAAGGCGGGGGACCCGAGGGCGAGGGCCGCGAGAATCCCGTGCGGATCGCTGTTCGTCACCTCCGCGAAGCGGTGAATGCGTTCGATGTTGATTCGCCCCGCACCGGACTCGAAATGCTCGTAGGACCGAAGCGCCATGTTCATGGCCTGAGCGACGTCGATCGACCGCATCCGCCGGTGAGAGCGGATCAGACGCAGGCTCGAGGAGAGCACCGCATTCGTCGACGGGGTGTGCCGGGCGTCCATCTCTCGGTTTACTCCCTCGCCGTCGGCATCACGCGTTACGAACTTAGGTTCACCCCTACAGGTTGAAAAATGACTCAGCCATGCGTCAAATGAAAGTCGATAAAGATCAACAGCATAAAAGCTGCGGCTATGACGCAAGTTTCTTGCGGACGACAGTATAGGAGGCGCGGCGTGACACGATCGACCCGAAGCATGCCGGTCGTCGATCTGCATCACAGCGTGGCTTGGAGGCGGCCGTGAGGCAGCGCGATCCCTTCGGCATGGCGCTCGCCAGCCTGCGCGCCGCGCTCGAGGACGGCCTGGCTCCCGGACAGCACCTCTCCGTGGTGGACATCGCCGCTTCGCTCGGCCTGAGCACCAGCCCGGTGCGGGAAGCCCTGTCCCGACTGTGCGGCGAAGGCCTTGTCGAGGATCGCCGCGGTCTCGGTTATTTCACCCGCGCGGCTCCCCTGGAGGACGTTCTGGGCTTGCTGGACCTCGAGGCCGCCCATGTCCGGCTTGCAGCGCTCTATGCTCCGGCGACTCAACCCCGAGACGGTTCGGATGAGTCCGTCGAGGCGTGGATCGACGACCTGGTCGGCGCCTGTGACAACCAGCCTTTGATCGAAAGCCTCGTTCGCGTGCGCCGTCGCCTGGCGCCGCTCAGACGCCTGAACGGCCCGACGGAAGCGGCGGCCGGTCCCGAGCCGGCGAGCGACGTCGAGGCCTATTACGCGCGCTGGCGGATCGCCGCGACGGGTCTCGCGTCCCGCGTCAGGCGTATCGATCCAGATCAGTCAAAGTATACGCGGAATATAGTTTGAATCGATTTGCTTTCCGGCGCTGATGGTTCGTCGTCGACGTTTTGTCGACCTTCAAAACAGGAGACGACCATGACCAAGAAAACCTCGCGCCTCGTGCGCCTCGGGTCCGCCCGCACCCTGACCCGCGCGGTCTCGCGCGGCGAGTTCGACGAGCTGAATCCGGTGCTGAAGTACACCATTCCGCCCAGCGAATGACCGGACGGGCCGCTTCGGCGGCCCGGACGTCCGGGCCCGGCCTCGCCCCGGACGCCGCAACCAGAGGCCAGTCCTGACACAGGAGAGGATCCATGAAGATCCAAACCAAGACGCGCGTCCTGCGTCTGGGGGCCGCCCGTCGGCTGACCCGGGCGATCCTGATGGGCCCGTTCACCGAACTGAACCCGGCCCGCCACTGGACGATGCCGCCGGAATGACTCCAAGGGGCCGCCCGCTTCGGACGGCCCCGCCGGGCGTCTTGGAGGGCGGCTCGGCCGCCTTTCGCCGCAAACAGGGAGATGACTGATGTCAAAGTCCACGATCCATCGGCTTCTGCGCCTCGGGATGGCGCGGAACTGCACGCGAGGCGGGCGAGGCCGACATCTGGACCTCAAACCGACCCTCGATCTCAACCGGCCCGCGGGGTGAGGATGACTGACGCGCTTCTCGCCGATGGGGCGCCCGATGCTGACTGCGGGTGGCTCGGGGAGGGGATACACGCGGTCCGCGTCGGCGCCGATCTGGTCCTGCTCGATCTCGCTGAAGACGACTATCTTTGCTTGCCGGAGTGCGGCGATCTCCGGATCGACGGTCGGCAAGTTCGGGGGTCGATGGAGGAGCTTCTTCGCCTTGCGGCCGAAGAGCTGCTGCACCCCACGTCGGCGCCGGACGATCGAATCCCGCCGCCGGCCCTGCCGTCTGCCCGCCTGCCCGCTCAGCCGCCGATCCGGCCGACGCTGCGGGACGTGGCCACGTTCGCCTTCATTTGGATCGACGCGGTGCGGCGCCGGCCGACGCTTCTGGAGCTCAGCCGCCGATACGCCCGGCGTGGCGGCCGCCGTTCGGATCCCGAGGCGCTCGCGGCGCGGGTCGAGGTGTTCCGCCAGTTGCTCCCGCTGGCCCCCTGGACCGGCGCCTGTCTTCTCCAAGCAGAGCTGCTGCTGCGCTTCGTCAATGCGGCGGATCTGGACGCGGACTGGGTGTTCGGGGTCCGCACCTTCCCCTTTCTCGCCCATTGCTGGCTGCAGAGTGGCGACCAGTGCGTCAGCGAGGCGCCGGAAACCCTAACCGTCTATCGGCCGATCCTGGTGATCTGAGGTGGCGGCGGACTGCGCAATCATTCTCGTGGGTGACACGCCGGCCGCGCTCGACGCCTTGGTGGCGCCCGTTCGACAGCGCCTGAGCCGGGCCGGCTGGTCGCGCAAGTCGCACGACCCCTTCATCCAGGTGTTCGCTCCTACCGGTGGACGGCTGGAGGCCGTGCGGGGGCTGGACGGGCACGGCGTGCTGATTGGCGAGGTCTACGACGGCGACGGCCATGCGCTGTCGCCGCGAGCCCGGGGCGCCCTGGGATGCCGGCGTCTCAATGCGGCGCATGCACGCGCCATTTGCGCGGGCTATTGGGGGCGATACCTGTTGGTCCGGCGGGTCGAAGGCGACGTCGCGGTGCTCCGCGACCCGTCCGGCGCCCTGGACTGTGTCGTCTGGCGCAAGGCCGGCGTGACCCTGATCTCGACGAGCGCTGCGGCCGTCATCGACCCTTGGCTGCCCGACGGGATCGCGTTGGATTGGGGCGCGGTCGCTGCCTTGGTGGACCGCCCCGGCGAGCATCGTCATCGGCTGGCCCTGACTGGATTGGAGGCCGTCGCCGGCGGCGAGCTGCGGGTCATCGGGGAGGGCGTCAACCGGGCGCATCAGATCTGGCGGCCTGCGGACCTCTATCGAGACCGCGCCTCGCGGCCGCCTCCGGACCTTAGGGGGGCGGTGGAAGGGTCGGTGAGGGCGCTGGCGGGCGACAGGCGCTGGATCGCCGAAGTCAGCGGCGGACTGGACTCCGCCATCGTGGCGGGCGTCCTGACCGCCGATCAGCGCCGGAGCGTGGCCGCCTGGGTCAACCACTACGTCGATCAGCCGGAGGGCGACGAACGGGCCTACGCCCGGGCGGTCGCGGGGCGGCACGTCTTCACGCTGACGGAAGTCCGCCGCGACGGCCTCAGGCTCGACGCCGCCCGTCTGGCGGCCTGCGCCGAAACCTTCAGGCCGGCGGCCAACGACATCGATCCCGACTACAACGACGACATCGCCGACCGGATCGAGGCGATGGGCGCCTGGGGCTCGCTGACAGGGCAGGGAGGCGACGCCGTCTTCTTCCAGATGCCGAGCCTCCTGATCGCCGTGGATGAGATTTGGGAGCGTCGAGGCCGGGCGCGCGCAGCGATCCTGCATCGGCTCGCGCGATGGCTGCGGCGCTCCGTGTGGCCGACGGCCCTCGCCCGGGACTGGCGCGACGAAGTCCGCCATCGCGCCGTTTGGGACCATCCCTGGCTGGACGATCTGGCCAACGTCCCGCCAGCCAAGGCGATCCAGATGTCGGCCTTGGCGTTCTGCCAGACCTTTCAGGGGCCGGCGCTCCGCAGTCGGCTTGGTCCCTGCGTCAATCCGTTGCTGAGCCAGCCTGTGATGGAGGCGGGGTTGGCCATTTCGACGGTCGATCTGACTTGGGGCGGGCGCGACCGGGCTGCGGCGCGCGCCGCCTTCGCGGACGTCCTTCCATCATCGATCCTTGACCGCCGCTCGAAAGGCGAACTGGGCGCCTACTATGGCGGCGCGGTCGCCGCGCACCTGGCTTTCCTGCGCGACTATCTGCTCGGCGGCGCCCTGGCGGAGGCGGGGTTGATCGATCCGGGCCTGGAGGACCGCCTCACCCGGGACGCCCTGCTGTGGCGCGGCGGGCATTCGCAACTGCTCAGTCTGGCCCTGACGGAGGCGTGGGTGCGTCGCTGGCGGGAACGGCTGGACCGCCGGACCCCATGAGGTATCGGTCGAACCAGCTCCGGATCTGGTCGTAGTAGAGCCGAATATTCCCCGGACTCCTGAGGCCGTGTTCCTCGCCGATGAGGAGGGTCAGGGCGACGGGCCGGTTCAGACGGTGCAGGGCGCCGTAGAGTTGCTCCGACTGACCGAGCATCAGATCGTACTCGCCCACCACGAGAAGCGTCGGCGCGACGATGCGGTCCGCCTGCTCGAACGGGCTATTGCGGCGATACCGGTCGGGCGCTCGCCAATAGGCGTCCCGCATCTCGGCCTGGCCGGATTCCAGCCAACGCGCACTCGCCGCCGCGGCGAGCGCATGCCCGCCGTCGAGGCGCAGCGTCGATCCCACGTCTCCGATGACGGTCGAGAAATTCATTGGCCCGTTCAACGCCACCACGGCGTCGAAGCGAGGAGACTGCGCCGCGCTCATCACCGCGGACCAGGCGCCGAAGCTCCAGCCCCACAAGCCGATCCGCTCCGCATCAACCAGGCCCTCCGCCGCCGCGGCGTCGACGACCGCCAGGATGCGATGGGCGAGGCCGTCCGCCGGTTCCGGAGTCGCCGGAAGGTCCGGGACGAGGATGGCGTAGCCGGCCGCCGCCATCAGCTGGGGCGCCATGGACAGGCTGGTGGACTCCCGCCGCATCCACCACGGCGGAGCGGGGTACGACTCGCCCTGATAGGGCACCACGATCACGGGCGGTGTCGCCGTCGGGTTCGACGGCAGATAGAGCCAGCCGCCGGCGCCGCCGACGCCGGCGATCCGCCGAGGGGCCGCGACCGAGATCCGGTCGAGTTCGGAGTTCAGCCGCCAGACCACCTCTCGGCGTTGGCCGCGTTGCAGGCGCAGAGCGTTTGGATCATCTTCCAGGGCGCCCCGATCGAGGCTGATCCCCCCGCTCCAACTGATCGCGGCTCCGGGCGTCGCCGCGACGCATCGGGAGCCGGCATCAGGGTCGACCCAGACCTGGCACAGGCGTCCGTCGCCACGCGCGACCACGGCGAAGGCGGCTTTCAGAGAACCGCTCTGCGCCCGCAATCCGAACGGACCGCGGGGGTTTGCGGCCGATGCGGCGGGGCCGAGATCTGCGTGCCCGTGGTCGGCGTCAAATCGCACGACGTGACCGCCGCTGTTGAACAGAACCGCAGACCCTCCTTCGGCGAGGAGCCGGGCGTCCGGGGACAGGCCTGTCAGAGGCGAGGCGTCGGCGTCGGCGAAGAACCAGCCCTCCCTGGATCCGGATCGGCCCTTGAAGATCGGAGTTCCGCCCAACCAGCCGCCCTCGGCTGTCGCCATGCCTTGGAAATCGATCGGCGTTGTCGGTCGTGCCCCGGCAGGCGTCACGTCCCGCGTCGCGCCGTCTGGGGCGATGGTCAGGAGCCGGGCCGGCTCTTCGTCGATTGCCGCCACCAGAAGGGCGTCGGACGCCGGCGACCAAACCAGAAGGCTGGTCGAGATGTTGCGGGCGTCGGATGGCCGTACGGCGGAGCCGGAGATCAGGTCGACGATCTGCAGCCCCCGGGCGCGACGCACCTCGGTCGCCGTGTCGGCGGAGGGAGGCGGCAGGAGCGGACCGTCCAGGAGAAGCGCGGCATATCGCCCGTCCGGAGAGGTTTCGAGGTCGAGGAACGGGCCGTCGGCGATCGCGGCCGCCGCGCCGGTGATGGCGTCGATCCGCGACAGACGTCGCGGCGACAAGGCCTCCGGCGCGCCGTCCTCACCCACCGTGATCGCGGCCGCGGACCCCGCCGTCGCGGCCGCCCTCAGCGCCAGCAGGCGCGCCTGCTCGGCGCGGGGGCCGGCCAGTCGCGGGGGCAGCGCCCCGTCAGGCATGCCCAAAACGACCAGGGCGTCGTCCGTCAGCCACTCGAGGGACCGGCCCCAAAGGCCGAGGTCCGGCGCCACCTCGGTCCAGACCACGCGCCCGGTCGCGATCTCGACGAGCCCCAACCGCCATTCGTCGTTCCTGAGCCGAAACACGGCCAGGCGCCGGCCGCTCGGCGAAAAGGCGCCGATGGAATAGCCGGCGTCCTCCTCCATCGCCAGGAGCGGACGCGGGCGGTCGGAGACGTCGAGGTCGATGCGGTAGAGCCGGGCGTACCGGATGGCGCCCTCGGCCTCCAGATCATGACGAGGGAGGTCGCTTCGGGCGCGCCGTTCCTCGAAGACCGCCACCTCCCCGGACGGGTCGATCGCCACCCGGCCGAAGCTCTTGAGGGCCAGAATGACGTCCACCGTGAGCGGGTCCGACCGGGCCGACGAGGGGCACGCCGCGGCAAGCAGGCCCGCGAGGGCCACAACGACCATGCGCATGGGCGATCACCAGCGCTTGACGAGCTGAAGCGAGACCTGCCGGCCGAGCACATTGGTGTTGGCGGCGTCGTACCCGATCCCCGCCGGAGCATCGTAGAAGGGCGGCTCCTCATTGGTCAGGTTCAGCACGTTGAGGGTGAGCGAAAGATTTTCGGCCCATCCGCTGTCGATGTCGTAGCGGACCTGGCCGTCCAGAGTGATCCAGTCGTCGATCCCGTGACCGTTGACCGGATCCCGTCCTCCGCTGACGTGATTGAGCGCGCCACCGAGCGTGAGCGGGCCGCGAATCCACTGGCCGCTGAAGCGGCCTCGCCAGCGCGCCGGGAAGTTCGGTGCGCCCAGCAAGTCCTCGGTGGGGGAGGTGGCGGTGACCGCCCGGTCGTTGGTGAGGAGATGCGTCACGGTCGCATCGAGCGAGATGTCGTCCGACCCCAGGGTGAAGCGATAGCGTGTGGAAAGATCGAGCCCCTCGACCTCGACAGCCGAGGCGTTGACGTACCGGTTGTCGATCACGGCGCCGTAGGCGGTCGCCGGGAAGACGTTCGGATTGTAGTTCCCCGGATGGCTGAGCAGGGACTGGACATAGGCTAGGTCGTCCGCATTGGAGCCGGGGCTCACGTACCGGATGAAGGGCGCCAGTGTCGGGTCGTTCAGGGCGTTGATCAGATTCTCCGCGACGGGGGTCGCGATCCGGTCCTCGAACGTCGTCCGAAACCAGCCGGCCTCTATCCGCAACCCTTCGGCGGCGGCAGGCGTCCAGACGAAACCTGCGGTCCAGGACTCCGCCGTCTCCGGGATCAGGTCGGGGTTGCCCCCGTACTGGACGATGCTGATCACATTGGCGCCGGCGCGATCGAGAAACACCGGGCCGAGCCGGTAGGCGCTGTTCAACTCCCTCAGCGACGGGGCGCGGAACGAGGTCCCGTAGCTGGCGCGCAGCAGCAGGTCGGGCGTTGGATTATAGAGGACGCCGACCTTGGGATTGCTGGTCTGGCCGATCCCCTCATGGTCCTCGATACGACCGGCGAGCGACAGCTCCAGCCGTTCGAGGCCGGGCCGGGCGTTGCCGGGGCCCACCAGCGGCGCGCGCAGTTCAACGAAGGCGGCCGAGACATCACGCTCGAACGCCGTCGAAGCCGCGATGCGCGGCGCTGCGCCGGAGATGAAGTTCTCCCCGGACGTTTCGAAGCGCTCCTGGCGATAGTCGATACCCACGGCCATGCGCAGGTCGCCGCCCGGCAGAGCGAGGAGCACGCTGTCAGCCTTGAGGTTGAAGGAGCCGACCGTGCTGATGTTCTCGGACCGAAGGTAGCCGGACCCGATGAAGGCCAACAGAGCCGCGCCATGGGCGGCGGGGTCGCCATAAGGGTTGAAATAGCCGTCGACCGCCGGGTTGAATGCGGTCAACGGATCATCGGGCGTCGCGCCAAGGGCCTCGTCGAGATGGGTCGTCTGCACCCGGTTCGAGGCCGTGAGGCCGGTGGTCTCGCGGCCGCCGCTCAGATAGGCCGCGAGGTTCCAGCCGGCGAGTTCGCCCTCGATCCCGAACGCGCCGCCGATGCTGCGGGAGAAGCCTTCGTCACGACTCGGTCCCAGGTCGTTGACGAAGGAATAGGCGATTTCCTGATACGGCTCGCCCGCCACCGGCACGAAGAATGGATTGTCCGGCGTCACGAACAGGATGCCGATGTCGGCCACCGAGTCCTGGTTGTAGGTTCGATCGGTGTAGCGAAGGTCGCCGTCCAGACTGAAGCCGCCCGGAAGGTCCTGCCGGCCCGCGACGAACACACTGTGTCGGCGCTGGTGGGGCAGGCTCCACTGGCCTTCCATCTGGTTGGTCAGGTTGACCTCGCCGGGTCGAAAGTCTCCCGGCGCGAGGCCCACCCCGTTCTGACTGCGGGGGATGGCGTAGGTCGGTTCGTAGGATCCGCTGACCGGATCGAACGCCATGAGGTTTCCCGGCGCGGCGTAGAAGAAGCGCCAGTCCGAGCCGCCCAGCGGTCGCAAGTCCGCGCTCGCGGTCGCGCGACGGTCGGCGGCGCGCAACTCGCCCCGGTCATGGAACTCATAGGCTGCGATGAGGCCGCCGCTGGACCAGTTGAAGCCGCCGCTGTGGGACAGGAGGGTCTCCTCGGCCCCGCCTTCACTCGTGCCCCCGACGCGCACCAGGCTTTCGGCGCCGTCAAAGCGGGATTTCAGGATGATGTTGACCACGCCGCCGACCGCGTCCGCGCCGTAGAGGGCCGATGCGCCGTCGAGCAACACGTCCGCGCGGGCGATTGCGCTGCTGGGAAGATTGGAGATGTCCGAGAAGTCGCCGGCGCTGCCGGTGCCGGCGATCCGCCGGCCGTTGACCAGAACGAGGGTCGCGTCCGCCCCAAGACCCCGCAGGTTGACCCCGGTCGCATAGGCGGAGTTGCGGCTTGTGCGGTCGGCCCCCGTGCCCGCCGAGCCCTCATAGGCAGCTCCGGTGAAGTTCTGCGGCAAGGCGGCGAGCGTCTCGGCGACCGTCGCGCGACCCTGCCGCGCCACGTCGTCCTGGGTGATCACCGTGACCGGCGACGGGCTCTCCGCCCCCCGCAGATAGGTGCCCGTGACGACGACTTCCTCAAGTTGCGTCGCTTCCGGTTCGACTTCGGCGCGGGCCGAGGGATCAACGAGCACGAAGACCGTCGGACGGCTCTGGCGATAGGTCAGGCCGGTCCCGCGCAGGAGCTCCGCGAGCGCGGCCTCCGGGGTGTAGTCGCCGGTGAGGGCTCGAGCCTGGCGGCCGGTGACGAGTGCGCTCGGATAGAGGATCTGAAGGCCGCTCTGCTGGGCGAACACCGGCAGGCTGCGCTCAAGCGGACCGGCTCCGATGCTGAACGTCCGCACGGCCGCGGTCGATTGCGCGATGACCGGCGTCGCGACACCCAGCATGAGCGCGGCGAGCGCGGTTGAAGTGAATCTGTGGCCCATGATCTCCCCCTCTTTTCTACCCGCGGCTTTGCGGGGCGGGGAGGAGACGTTGGGTCGCGGGGCATCCCCTAAGTCCGCGCGCAGATTATTTTCAAGCCGGCGCGGAGAGGATCACGTGACCGTCGGCTGCGGTTACGGCCTCGAGGTGATAGAGATCGCGCAGGGCGGCGACGAAGCCGTCGACGTCGCCGGCGTTGAACACGCCGCTGACGCGGATCGACGAGATGCGTTGATCGCGAAGCTCTATCGGCTTGGAACTGTAGCGGTTCACCTCCGCCACGGCCGCGGCGATCGGCGTGTTCTCGAAGGTGAGCCGTCCGACCGTCCAACTGGTCTCGGCCGGGACATTGACCGCAACGACCCGGGGCGTCCGCGCGGACGTCGTGACTTCCTGGCCGGGCGCGAGGGTCCACTGCGCATCGGTCGATGAGGGCTTGTGGACATCGACACGCCCTTCGACCAGGACGACACGCGCCCCCGAGCCCGATCGCCGAACGTCAAACCGGGTCCCGACGGCGGTGACTTCGGTGTCACCCGCCTGCACGAGGAAAGGCCGCGCGGCGTCGCCTTCGACCTCGAACATGGCGCGTCCGGAGGCGAGCGTGACCAGGCGACGGGCGTCGGTGAAGCGAACCGTGACGTGAGAGGCCGTGTCGAGAATGATGCGTGAGCCGTCCTCGAGCCGGACCGTACGCTGCTCACCGATGGCGGTGTCGTAGACGTCCGGGCGTTGGGCGGACCACCACGACCAGCTTCCCACTGCCAGCGCTAGGGCGATCGCGCCCGCCGCTCCGAGCGGGACCAGGCGGCCGGAAGGACTCCTTCGTCGGCTGGGCGTGGGCTGGCTGGCCCGTTTCGTCGCGTCCTCCGTGAGCGCCGCCATCCCAGGGCTCTTCGCGAGCGTGCCGGCCGCATCCCACATCGCCTCAAGGCGACTGAAGGCGCGGGCGTTCTCAGGATCCCGGCGCCAGTCGCTGAAGTCCCTGATGTCGGCGGTCGTGACCTGGCGCTGGTTCAACTTGCTGAACCATTCCGCAGCCTCCTTGCGCCTGATTTCGGCTTCAGCCTCGATCGTCATCCGTCTTGCCTACAAGTCCAGCCGAGACGCGCAGTACTCGAGCGCCCTGGACATTCGCCATTCCACCGTTTTTACGCTGATCCCGAACGACTGGGCGATCTCCGGATAGGTCATACCGCCAAAGCGGCTCAAGACGAAGACGTCGCGGTAGAGTTGCGGCATGGACCGGATCACCTGCTCGAGCAGAACCTGATCGAACTGGGGAGCCGCCTCGGCTTCGGCCGGTCGCTGAAACGCCCGATCCCGCCGCCGTCGGCCTTCTTTCCGGCTCTCATCACGGACCAGATTGAGCGCGATCTTGAGCAGAAAGGCCTTCGGGTGGCGGATGTCGTCCAAGGCATAGGGCGCGGCGCGGATATAGGTCTCCTGAACGACATCGGCTGCGGCATCGGCGTCGAGGTGGGCGCGCAAGCGACGACCCAGCCAGGCGGCATAGCGCCGATAGAGACGGTTGATACCGTCCTGCGCCTCCATCCCTAGCTGCTTCGTATCGGTCACCACGGTTCTCCGGCCTCTCGACGAGAGGGTCCGGAACCCAGACGCGTCCACACAGCCCAGGACAGGTGCGCAGGCGCGCGCCGTCGGGCGTCGGGAACGGGCATCCGCGCGGAAGCGCGACGCCGTCGATGATTTGATATCGCACAGGGGATTCCAGGCCCCACCAACGCAAGCGTCGGCCAGACCAGCATGAATCAAACGGAATCGCGGTGCAAGCCGGAGGGGTCGGGCGTTGGAATCCTCTGCGATCGCGAGGCCCGCTGCTTCGGCTCAAAGCGACGCCCCTGTCGCTTTGACAGGCCCCGGCTCAAGCTGTGCGCCTATCTCACGGCGCCCGACCGGGGCGCTTTAGGGCGACCCCCAACCGGGAGCAAGTGCGTCTTCGCGCTGCGGAACAGGCGGCTCCTCCGCAAAAAACTGGCGGGAGCCCCGCAATTCACTGTCGTTGCCCGACTGTTGATTCCCGCACACCGTGCATGTGATCACCGGAAGCGGAGAGTGTCATGGAGCCCAGTCGTCACGCGGAACGCCGCCCGGTCGCGCTTCTGAGCGGCCGCGAAGCTGAATGTCTACTCTGGGTCAGTCGCGGGAAGAGTTCTGCGGACATCGGCCAGATCGTCGGGCTCTCTCCGCGAACCGTCGACAGTTATATCGAGAAGGCGTGCGCCAAGTTGGGCGTACTTCTGTACAGAAGCCGGAGGTTTCGGCCCTGATCGCCGCCGACGCATTGCGTCCCCTGGCTCAAGACCAGCGCCTGTCCGTTCCGGAACCCGCCGCCCTCATCTTGTCGGCCGCGGCCGTGATTGTCGATTCAGGGCATGACGTTGTCCTGGCGGAACCGGGGTTACGCCGCCAGGAACGGGACCTGCGGACCCAAGGGGCCGCTTGGCGGATGACAACTCCAGGTCGGCAGGTTGTCGGCTGAAGACGGGACCGACCGACCGGCTGACCGCCGACATCGGTCTGCTCCCGCCCCGGTCGAGGGTCGTCGCGGCGAGCCCGCCTGCCGCGCGGGGACGCAAGACGTTCAGCATGACCAGCAGGGAGCTGGCGGTCATGGCCGCCGCGGCGCCCAGGGGCGTCAGGAGCCCGAGAGCCGCCAGGGGGAGGACCACGACGTTGTAGCCGACGGCCAGGACGATGTTCTGACGGATGATGCGCCGTGTATCGGCGGCCAGCGTCAACGCGACGTCGACCCGCTCAAGACCGCCTTCAAGTATGGCGATGGCCGCGGTGGCCGTCGCCGAGGGATGCGCTCGAGCGACCGAGACGCCGCAGGCGGCGGCTGTCAGGGCTGGAGCGTCGTTGACCCCGTCGCCGACGAAGAGCACGGGACCGGGGAGCTCACGAACCCGGTCGGCCTTGTCCGCGGGCGTGCAGCCGTAGTGGACGGCCGCCCTGTCCAGGCCGATCTGCCGGGCGACGGCCAGGGCGGGCCCCTCGGCGTCGCCGGTCGCCATGACGACGCGCAGACCCCGGCGCCTGAGCCGCGCCACGCCCTCCACGGCGCCGGGGTCAAGAGCGTCGGCGAGGATCAGATCGCCGGCCGTCCGCCCGTCGACCGTCACGCGAAGGCGGGTTTGATCCTGGTCGCCCGGGGCGCCGCCGACATGGATGTGGGTCCCGTCAGCCAGGGTCGTCTCGGCGCCCCGATCGAGGCGGCGTCCGCCGGTTCCGACCCCATTCAGGATCGGCGCGGCGGCGACGATCGCCCGCGCCAGGGCATGGGCGACTCCAGTCTCCGCGCGCGCCGCGAGAACCAGCACCTGCTCGGACGTCCAGCCGGGTCGGGGAACGACGGCGACGACCGACGGGCGGCCCATGGTCAGGGTGCCGGTCTTGTCCAGGATCACCGCGCGCAGGCCGGACAGACGCTCGACCACGCCGGGATCGGAGAAGCGCAGGCCGTGGCGGGCCGCCGTCGTCGCCAGCCGCGCCTGCGCCAGCGGGGCGGCCAGCGCCAGCGCGCAGGGACAGGCGGCCAGAAGCAGGACCAGACCCCGCATCAGCGCCTCGCCGAGGTTGCCTGTGAGCGCGAGGGTCGCCAGCAGGACCAGGGCGGCGGACGCCAGCAGAGCTTGAGTGAGCCGACCGGCCAGACGGGCGATCCGGTCCTCGCTCGCGCCCCGCGCCGCCAGTTCGACAGCCACCCGGCCGCCCATGCGGTCGACGTCCCGGTCTCCCGGCTCACGATCCACCGTGACCTCGACGGCCCGGTCCAGATTGACGGCGCCGGCGCTGAGCCGATCTCCGGGACCGACCGGGCGCGGCGCGGACTCGCCGTTCAGGACCGCTTCGTTGAGACGGCTCTCGCCGGCTTCGATCAGCCCATCCACGGTGGCGACGCCGCCGGCGGCGATCCGCACGCGGTCGCCGACCCGCAGATCCGAGCCGGGCGTGTCTCGCCAGCCTTCGGCGCCTCTCCACACCGAGGCGGTGTCGTCGAAAAGCCGGCCCATGGCCACGACGGCCTGGGCCGCGCCGCGCCGGATGTGCGTCTCGACCAGGCGTCCCGCCAGCAGCAGGGTGACGAGCATGACTGCCGTGTCGAAATACACATGGCGATCATGGGCCAGAAGCTGGACCGCCGAGGCCGCGACGGCGCCGCACACGCCGACCGAAACCAGCAGGTCGAGGCCCGGCGCGCGCAGTTTTATGGATCTGATCGCCATGCGACCGATGTCCCAACCCCCGTAGATGAGCGCAGGCAGGGCCAGGACGCCGCTGGCGAGGGCGAGGGCCCAGGCGACATGGGGCGCCAGAGAGGGCGTGACATAGAGCACGATCGCGGCCGCCATCGACCACATGCCGAACGCCGCCGAGACCGCGAGCCTGAGGGTCAGCTGGCGGACCTGACCGTCGAACCGGTCGACGGCGTCCTGCGGATCGACGCGTTCGATCAGGCGGTAGCCGGCCTGGCGCACGATCGCGCCAAGACGCTCGACGTCGCAGCGCCCGGGCGTCCATCGCACCAGGGCCGAGGCGGACAGATGGTGGACGCGGGCCAGGACGACGCCGGGCGTGTCGCTCAGCCGACGTTCCAGGCCCCGGGCGCAGCCGCCGCAGAACAGGCCCTCGACGGCGAAGAGTTGCTGGCGACGGTCGAGGCTCAAGGGCGCGCGCGCGAGGTCGGCTCAGGCGTGCCGACCCCGATCAGGCGGCCCTGGTAGGTTCGCCCATAGTAGGTCTCTTCGCCGCCATGGTTTTTCTGCGCGGCCTCCTGCACCGTTCCGGTCTGGCGGGGATCCCTGGGGCGCTCGTGGCTGTTGATGTAGGCGGCCACGTCCCAGGCCTGCTGGTCGCTCAGCCGGTTGGATTGGCCGAGCGGCATGTTGGCCTTGATGAAGCCTGCGGCGGTGTTCACGCGCGCCATGCCGGCTCCCCAGTTGTACGATCGGGGTCCCCAGAGGGCCGGGAAGACCGGCCGGCCGTTGATGTCGTACTGGCCCTGACCGTCGCCGCCGTGGCAGGCGGCGCAATTCGCCGCGTAAACCTGCGCGCCGCGGGCCGGGTCATAGCCGGCCGAGGTCATCTCGAGTTCGGGGTAGCCCGCGCCTTCCATGTCCTCGCCCGTGGGCGCCCCGGTGGCGAGCCAGTGCATGTAGATCTGCAGATCCTTGTAGACGTCGTGCCCCGGGGGGGGCGGCCCGCCGGTCGGCGAGTGCTGGGCGTTCATCGAATAGGTGAAACAGCCCTTTACCCGGTCTTCCATGGTGTTGATCTGCTTATTCTTGGACCGGTATTTCGGGTAGACCGTCCAGGCCGCCCACATCGGAGCCGAATTGGCGCGACGACCGCCGTCGAGGTGACAGTTGGAGCAGGAGAGGTTGTTGCCGACGAAATCTGACGCATTGGCCGAGGTGTTCATGAAAATGGCCTGTCCGCGCCGGATCGCGTCCCCCTCGGGACCGTCGGGAATGGCGCTGTCGGGCGGCGGCTGAAACATCGCCGCCTGAACGTCCTGGTCTCCGTCCGCCTCTCCCGCCTTGCGGTCCCGGAGCCAGCCGGCGTCGAAGGCGAAAGCGGCGATCGCGAACAGGGCGAAGCCGCCGCCCACCGCGTAGATCAGGTCACGGGCGAACAACCCCTTTCCTGGATTGTCGCGGGGGGTGGGGGAGGGCTTGGCGTCATCATCCATGGCTATCGCCTTTCCTGCGTAACGGCCGGGACGGGGGGCAGGGTTGCAAGATAATCGGCGACGGCCCGGCGATCGGCGTCGGACAGGTTGCGCGCCACCTCGTTCATCAGCTGGACGTCCGAGTTGTTTCGGCCGCCGCCGACCCAGGCCGCCAGCTGGGAGGCGGTATAGGCGGGGTGCTGGGCGGCGAGGGAGGGGAAGCCGGGCGCGACGCCGAAACCCGAGGGTCCGTGACAGCTGAAACAGGCCGGCAGGTTTCGGGACCAGTCGCCGTAAAGCGCCAGCTGCTCGCCGCGGGAGACGTCGCCGCCGAGCTCGGGTTTCGCCGTCGAGGGAGCCCGCAGGCCTGAGTAATATCGCGCCAGACCCCGTCTTTCCGCGTCGGTGAGGGCGCCGGCGACCGTCTGCATCGACTCGTTGCGCCGTCGACCCGTCACGTAATCCTGCAGCTGTTTGACGATGTAGCCTTCCGGCAGGCCCGCGAGCCGGGGAATGTTCGCTCCGCCCTGGCCTGCGGCCCCGTGACAGGACGAGCAGGCCCAGGCTTCGCCCCGGCCCTGGTTGACCAGACGCAGCACGGCCGGGTCGGCGAAGGCCGAAATCACCGCCGGGCCGGCGGAAGGCTGGGGGCCGAGGGCGGGATCGACGACCCGCGCCAGCTCCTCGCCCCCGCGCCAGGCCCCGCGACCGGCGAAACGGGCCCGCTGCACCCTGACGAAGGCCGCCGTGATCTCCTGCCGGTCGCCGCCCCAAGTCTGACGCACATGGGTGGCCACCCGCGCAAGTTCGGCGTCGGACAGGACGCTGGCGAAGCTGGGCATGTGCGCATCGAAGGTCCGGCCCCCGACATCGATGGGACCGTCTATTCCGTGCAGCAGGATCTGCACCACGACCGCAGGGTCAGCGGCGACGAAGCGCGAGCCCGCCAGCGGCGGAATGGCGCTTCGCACCCCGACGGCGTTGGGCTGATGGCAGGTGGAGCAGCGCGCCTCGAAAATCTGCGCGCCGCTGTTCAGGGCCGCGGCGGGCGTCTCCTCGATCTGTTCGGCGCGTTCTTGCCGGCCGACGCCGACCGCCTGGGCGTTGTCCCACAGGGTGACGGCGCCCCAGATCGCCAGAGCGATGGCGATCCAGTAGACGGGCAGCGGAATGCGGCGGAACTCCTCGTAAGGCTCAAACGTCTCCTCGGGCCCGTCAGGCGGAGCGGCTTGCGTGCGCTTGCGGCGGATCATCGGGGCTCGCCCTGCTCGCTGTAGCCATCGTCGCGCACGGCGGTCGGGGGGGCGGGGAAGGTGCGGTCCAGGCTGCGCAGATAGGCCACGAGGTCTCTGGCGCGAGGCTTCGCGACCACGACCTTGCCTTCGGGCGCATAGCGTTCGGGCAGGGCCACCACGACATCACCCGGCGCGGCCTTGTCCTTGACCTCGAACAGGTAGGGATAGGCGGGCATCACGCTCCAGTCGTAGAGGGCCCGCGGCTGATAGAGATGGGTCATGTGCCAGGCCTCGCTTGGCAATCGGGCCCCGACATTCTGCAGATCGGGACCGGTCCGCATGGTCCCCAGCTGGTGAGGCTGGTCATAGAAATAATCGGAGGCCACGGAGGCGCGGCCCCAGCCGCGCTCGCCGTCCGGCGCCTGGTCCAGCGACCGCGGCTGCTGGCTGTGACAATAGACGCAGCCTTCCGAAACGTAGACGGCGCGGCCCCGCAGCTCCGCCTCGCTATACGGTCGCAGACCGGGCGTTGGCGCCTCGGTGCGGATCTGGATGCCCGGCAGGATCACGAGCATCAGGGTGGCGAAGGCCAGGATGGCGAGGGCGAGGATGCCGAGAGGGATGACGCGGTTCATGCCTGGGTCGCCGGGACGGTGTCCGTGGGGGCAGTGGTCGCGTGGGGCGCGCGTCCCTGGGCCAGCAGGGCGACGAAATGCCCGGCGAAGATGAGATGGCCGAGCGTCATCAGGGCGCCGCCCACGGATCTGGCTTCGAGATAGGGCGCCAGAACCGTGACGCTGTCGGCGAAGGGCCGCGTCGCGTCCAGCATGGCCAGACCTTGCAGAACGCCGCCGATGGTCAGGGCGAAGAAGTAGATGGCGAAGCCGACCACCACGAGCCAGAAGTGGACCGCGATCAGGGCGGGGGCGGGCCACTGCCGCCCCGTCAGCCGCGGCCCCATATGGTAGACCGCGCCGAACAGCACGAAGGACACGAAGCCGTAGGCGCCGAGATGGGCGTGGCCGACCGTGTACTGGGTGAAATGGGTCACCGTGTTGACCGCGCGAAGGGCTTCGATCGAGCCTTGGAACGACGCCAGCGTGTACATCAGGGCGCCCAGGGAGACGAAGCGCAGCGGGATCGACGCCTTGAAGGCCCACAGGTTGCGGGCGACCGTGACATGCTGGTTGATGGCCACGGCGATCACCGGCACGAACATCATCACGCTATGGACGATCGACAGGGTCACCACCCAGGTCGGCACAGGGCCGCCGATCAGGTGATGGATGCCGACCTGGCTGTAGAACAGCGCCAGCGCCCAGAAGCCGAGCAGCGACAGGCTGTAGGAGTAGATCGGCTTGCCGATGATCTTGGGAATGAAATAGTAGGCGGCGCCCACCCCCAGGGGGGTCAGCCAGAGCCCGAGGACATTGTGGGCGAACCACCAGTTGACCGTCGCCTCCTGCACGCCTGAGTGAATGCCGGGCAGGTTGGCGATGAAGAACAGGACAGGGAACCAGCACAGGGCTCCGAGGTAGTACCAGCCCGTCACATAGATGTGGTCCACGTTGCGCCGCAGCGCCGTATGGAGAAGCGGCCAGACGAAGAAGGCGCCGGCCAGGGCCAGCAGCCCGTCGATCTGCCAGGGGATTTCCAGCCATTCCTCGCCGTCTGTCCAGCCCGAGGCGATCGCCAGGGCGCCACAGGCCACGGCGATATTCCAGAGCACGGCCCCGATGACCGGCAGTCGGGGATGGCGCAGCGCGGTGTGGAAGATGCGCGGGGCGATCCATAGCGCCACGCCGATGCCGGTCATCGATAGCCAGCCGTAGATTACCAGGTTGAGGTGGAGCGTGCGAACCCGGCCGAAGGTCAACGGGGCGACGTCGGTCAGCCAGTCCGGCCAGTGCAGCTTCAGGGAGGCCATCAGGCCGAAGATCGAGCCGATGGCCAGCCAGGCGATGCCGCTGCCGATCAGGATCATGACGGGCCGGCGCGACACTGCATCGATGCCCTCGCGCTCGGCATCATAGTGATGCGGTCCGACGGACTGGGCGTCGTCGCCGGGAAGGGTCGCGTCGTCCGGCGTGCCGGCCTCGCCGGGGGTGAAGACCGTATAGGCCTGGCCCTGATGCAGTTGCAACTGCCGGTTCGTCACCGCCCAGATCAGGAACGCCAGGGCCAGCAGGGACACGAGGAAGCTGAGGGCCAGAAGCAGGCCGATGGTCACCGACATGGTGCGATGGCTCCCTCAGAAGGCATAGGTCACGTCCACATAGCCATAAGCGGTGTCTCCCTGCGAGGGGGCGTTCGGCGCGTCCGTGAGGGCGCGGCCCTTGAAAAGCCGGGCGCCGCCGCCTTCGAGAATGACGTCAGGCGTCACCCTGTAGCGGACGCGCGCCTCGATCTGCGCCCCGCCGAAGCGGCCACTGGCGCCGGATGGATCTATGATCCCTGTCGCGCCGAGACTGTCGCGCGCATCCTCGAGCCAGAGGCCGCGCAGGGCGACGAAGCCGTCCAGCCGTCGCGTGGGTTTCGCCTCAAGGCGAACGCCGGGGGACACGACGTTCGCGCGCGAAACCGGGCCGTAGAGGCCCGCAGGGCCGAACTCGAAGCGGCGCGCACCATACAGGGTGTCGAACCGGCCGTAATCGCCCTGGCCCCCATCGCCGGTGACATAGTCGAACTGGGCGGCCAGTCTCGGCGACCAGCCATGCCGCAAGGTGCGCCCCGCCTCGATGTGGACAAAGCCCGCCGCGACGTCCACGTCCTGGAGATCGCCGGGTGCGGTGGAGCGGCGGACCTGACCGGCTTGCGCCGCGGCTTCGACCTCGACATCCCACTCGCCGACGGCCGCCGCCTGGCGCCAGCGAAATCCGGGCGTCGCAAGGCGTCGGTTGCGGGTCTGAACCGCGGTGTCGTCGCGTTCCATCAATCCGTACACATAGAGCTCCAGAGAGCGACGCCCGCCGAGGTCGCGGCTCCAGAATACGCCGGCGAACTGCAGATCCGGATCCTCGCGATCCCACGCGATCCTGTTGTCCTCGATGCCGGCCCTGTCGTCCGGCAACCGAACCTGGGGCATGACCCAGAAGGCCGTCAGATCGCCGGCGGCGAGAGGCGCGTCGAGGCGCGCGCCGGTGTAGGCGTTCGTGGTGTTGCGGAAGTTCTGGCGCGAGACGAGGCGTTTGGATCCCAGATCCATGGTGAACCGGCCGAGTTGAACCGTCTGCTCGCCCTCGCGATCGAGGCGAAGGGCTACGTAGGCCTGGACCAGTTCCAGCGCGTTGACCTCGCCGGTCCCGACCGACGAACGCGGACCCTGGCCGAAGGCGCGCGAATCGAATGCCTCGCCGCCGAGGGTCAGGCGACCGAAGTCGCGTTCGGCCGCCAGCGTCAGGCGCGTGGTCACGGCCGTGTCGTTGGGCTCGGCCGCGGGTCGAAACTGGCCCGAGATCGCTTCCGCCCGCGCCCTTACCGAACCGGACACGCGCCATGGGTCGTCGGTCTGCGCGGCCGGTGCAGCCGCGGCGATCGCGCCGCTCAGGAGAAGCGGCGTCAGCATCGGGGACGACCCCGACGCCGGTCCAGGGAATTCGGATGAAGGTTCAAGGGCTCTCCGGCATTTTGTCCCAGGAAGGCGGGCGCAGCTTAAGCCAGCCTTAAGGTTGCCGGACGCGGGCCGCTAACCGCCGCGGCTCAGATGCGCCTCCAGGCTCGCGACCGCGTCACGACGCGCCTGCACGCCGACATGTCTGCCGATCGCAACCCTTTGATCGCCGCTGACAAGCCAGAGCCGGACGTCGTCCTCTCCGTCATCATAAGCGTCAAGAACCGTCCATGGCGTGCGCCAGTCCCGTCGCACCACGGTCCGGCCCCTGGACGATTCGACGGTCAGCCTGGGACCGTCGATCTCGATACGCTCGCGCGTTCGGGGTCGGCTCAGAAAGGCCGCCGACAGCGCCACGAAGAGGAGAAGATAGATCGCGACCGCGCCCAGGATCGGCCACAGGACGGGCCGGGGGAACCGAAGCGTCGATAGCAGGGCAAGCCCGCAAAACACGACGACCATGGCGACGGCCGTCCGCACCGGCGCCGAACGCCTTTCGTTGAGCTCGATCACGGTCGCCGTTCGACTGGAGGGGTTCGGGCCGGTGCGAACGCCGTCACGTTCGTGATCTCCTGGCCGGGACTCCACGGCGACCGTTGTCGCGACGCCGGGGCGAGGTCTCAGTCCGGACGCGGTCGGCCCCGCCCGCATCAGTGCTCGTCCGCCTTGACGACGGGCAAGGTATCGAACGCGTGATAGGGCGGCGGAGACGAAAGCGTCCACTCCAGGGTCGTGGCGCCCGCGCCCCACGGGTTATCCGGCGCGCGGCGTCCGGCGAACACCGTCCAGGCCATCAGCCCAAGGAACCAGACGAAGGACCCGTGCGCCAGGAAGGCGCCGAGGCTCGAAACGTAGTTCCACAGCGCGAAGGCATCCGGGTAATCGACGTAGCGGCGCGGCATGCCCTGCAGTCCGAGGAAATGCTGCGGGAAGAAGGTGATCACGGAGCCGACGAAGAAGGTCCAGAAGTGCACCACCGCGGCCCACTCCGGAATCATCCGCCCGATCATCTTGGGCAGCCAGTAGTAGATGGCGGCGAAGATGGCGAAGGCCGCGCCGAGCGCCATGACGAAGTGGAAGTGCGCCACGACGTAATAGGTGTCGTGCAGGCTGTAATCTATGCCCGCATTGGCCAGGACGACGCCCGTCACGCCGCCCATGGTGAAGACCAACACGAAGCCCATGGCAAAGAGCATGGGCGATTTGAACGCGATCGAGCCGCCCCACATCGTGGCGATCCAGCTGAAAACCTTCACCCCCGTCGGCACCGCGATGACCATGCTGGCCGCGATGAAATAGGCGCGCAGATTCACCGACATGCCGACCGTGTACATGTGGTGCGCCCAGACGACGAAGCCGAGAACCCCGATCGCGACCATGGCGTAGGCCATCGCCAGATAGCCGAAGATGGGCTTGCCGGAGAAGGTCGAGATGATGTGGCTGATCAGGCCGAAGCCCGGCAGGATCATGATGTACACTTCCGGGTGTCCGAAGAACCAGAACAGGTGCTGGAACATCACCGGGTCTCCGCCGCCGGCCGGCGCGAAGAAGCTCGTGCCGAAGTTGCGATCCGCCAGCAGCATGGTGATCGCGCCGCCGAGCACCGGCAGGGACAACAGCAGCAGGAAGGCGGTGACCAGCATGGCCCAGGCGAACAGGGGCATGCGGTGCAAGGTCATGCCCGGCGCGCGCATGTTGAGGATGGTCGTGATGATGTTGATCGAGCCGAGGATCGAGGACGCGCCGGACATGTGAATGGCGAAGATCACCAGATCGAATGCAGGACCGGTGTGCCCCATGACCGAAAGAGGAGGGTAGATGGTCCAGCCGGTCCCGGCTCCGTTACCGGGCCCCCCGTCCACAAGCGGGGAGAGGAGAAGGAGCGTGAATCCGCCCACGAACAGCCAGAAGCTCACGTTGTTGAGCCTGGGGAACGCCATGTCCGGGGCGCCGATCATGATCGGCGTGAAGTAGTTGCCGAACGCTCCGAACAGGGCGGGAATGACGACGAAGAACATCATCGACACGCCGTGGAAGGTGACCACGACATTGTAGCCGTGTTTGCTGTCGAGAAGACCAACCTGGCTTAGCCACGACCCTTCCGTGAAGAGCTGCAGGCCGGGCTGGAGGAGCTCGTGCCGGATCAGGACGGTGGCCGCGATGGAGAAGCATCCGGCCAGTCCCGCGAACACCAGATACAGCAGGCCGATGTCCTTGTGATTGGTCGATTGCAGCGCGCGGGACCAGAATCCCGGTGTCCCGCCGCCGTGCGTCGTCGCGTCCGTCATCGTTCACGCCTCTATAGATACACTGGTAGTGTAAGCGAGATAGTGTCATGGTTCAATGACTGTCTCATAGTTAGGTAATCGTTGTAATCGTGGAGCGGCGCGGTGGAACTGACTAACCATCCGATGCGGGACCGGATCGTCTCCGAAATGCATCTCCGTCGCCTCCCGCCCCTTACGGCGCCTTGCCGCCTTGCCCAGGTGGTCCGGCTTGTCGAACCGATTGACCGGGAGGAGGAGCGTCGAGGCGTGCAGGACCTCGCCGCGGCGACCGACGAAAGTCAGGTGTTCGAACGCCACGCGCGCGGCGCGCTCGGCGGGAAGGAGCACTGGATCTGGGAAAGGCACAGCGAGGCGTCGACATCGACGCTGATCACAGAAGGCGATGGCGCTCCCTTTGACCCGGAGGCGCACGACGCCCGGGGTCGCGCCTGGCTTGAGGGCTCGCCCGGCCTGGTCATCCGCGCGGTCAAGATCGTCGTCGGAGCCGACGAAGCCGCAGTCGGCGCGGCGGTGAGGGCGCTCGACCCCGAGGAGGTCATCAGCGGCCGGCAGGGCCATGCGCGCATCTGGTCGGATTTCAAGGTGCACGCGGACGGCTGGGGGCGTTTCGTGGTCGCTGCGGGGGGCTCTCATCCCGCCGATCTCGGACGGCTCGTGCAACGCGTGCAGGAGCTCGGAAATTACCGGAACATGGCCTTGCTGGCGCTGCCTGTGGTGCAGGCCGAATCCAGCCGCCTTGACCGGATGGAGGCGGATCTGGTCGGCGTCTCCAAACGCCTGACCGACACCCGCAACGAGGAGGCTATGCTCGACGAGATCAGTCGTCTCGGCGCCGAGGTCGCCGATCTGACCGCGGCGACCGCCTTTCGCCTGGGCGCCATGAAGGCCTACGCCGGCATCGTGTCCGACCGTCTGCGCGACCTCGCCTGCGCGCCGGTGGAAGGCTATCAGCCGCTCGACGATTTCATCGATCGCCGGCTGACGCCGGCCACGCGCACGTGCCTCGCCTTCGCTGACCGGCTGGAGGCCCTGGCGACCCGACTGGAGCGCGCCACGGCGCTTCTGCGTACGCGCATCGAACTGCGCGTCCAGGCCCAGAATACGGCCCTGCTCGCTTCGGTCGAGCAGACCGCGTCACGTCAGCTGAAGCTGCAACACCTTGTCGAAGGGCTGTCGGTGGTGGCGGTGAGTTACTACGCTCTGGGTATCCTGGCCTATGTCATCAAACCGTCCGCAACCCGATTGGGCATGTCGCCGGATCTGGCTCAGGCGGTCGCTCTTCCCGTTGTTGTCGGCCTGGTCTGGCTCTACCTCCTGCTCAAGATGCGCCGTCTGGACCATGCTCCGGCAGCCCGCTTCATGCGAAAGCCTTGATGGACGTGCCGCTCATTTTTCGTCTTGGGGTTTTTTCTGGAGTGAGGGCGCATCCGCGTCGTCGCTGCGTCCGATCCCCGTCGGACGCGACAAATGGCCTGATGTTGGAATGGCCTGGCCTTGGGGAAGCGGGCTAGAATGAATGAACCTGAACAGCAGTCCGCGGGAAGTCCAATGGCCTACACCAAGAAGTTTTCAGAACTCGCGGACGCCGCGCGCAAACGCGTTGACGCCGTAGCGCCGGCCGACGTCGACCGACACATGGCCGCTGGTGCGGTCGTCCTCGATATTCGGGATCCGGATGAGCATGCGGCCGATCACATCGCGAACGCGGTCAACGTCAGCCGTGGCAAGCTCGAGATGAACATCGAGGCGGCCATCCCCGATCTGGACACGACCATCCTGTGCTACTGCAACGTCAACAATCGAGGGGCCCTGTCCGCCGATACGTTGCGGGCGATGGGCTATCAAAATGCAAAATATATCGAAGGCGGGCTGAAGGCCTATCGCGCGCTGGCGCCGACCTAGACCACCGCGCTACCGGCTGATTTCCAGACGCCGGATCGCGGGGGTCTATGATCTCGGCTCGCGTCAACGATCGCCGGTTTTGCCGAACCAGCGCGCCGTTCGTCCGCGATAGCGGTCCCATGCCGTGCCGAACCGCATGGCGAGATGAACTTCCTCGCGCAGAATCGCCAGGCGCAGCACGGCAAACGCCGCGATGATCGCCGCGGGCATCAACCACGGGTTGGCGAAAGCGAGGCTGGCTCCCATCAGTGCTATGGTATTTCCCAGATAGATCGGGTTTCTGGACCAGGCGAACGGGCCTGTCGTGACCAGGGCCGTGGCGGCGCGATGTGGCAGGATATTGGCTCGGCATCGGGACATGGTGATCATGGCCCAGACGTCGAGGCCAAGGCCCACCGCCAGCAGCGCCGCGCCGAGGGCGCGCAGGAACGTCGGATCCATGTCCAGCCGCAACGGCCGAAGGTGGTTCGCGGCCACGGCAAGGATGGTCGCGGCGACGTAGATCATCGGCGGCCAGGGGAGGCGGTTGGGAGCGGACCCCAAGTCGCCGTCCCGCTGCCGTGAGGGGTGCTCCGGACGCATCAGACGGCCGCCTGCACCAACCAGGCCTTGGCCGGCATCCGGATCCCGTCCGGCGTGGCGCATCCCTCGTAGAAGGCGCCGAGCGCCTGAGAAAGCTTCGCCCGTTCTCGCGCCGTGAGCGCCGCGACCTTGTCTCGAAAGGCCATGCCGTCCAGGGCGAAGGCCACGGCGTCAGCGCATGCGGCGCCCGGACCTGCGAAGGGCACGTCCGCGCTCCAGGCCTCGAAGGCGATGTCGCGGAAACCGGAGGTCTCGAGCACGTCCCGCAGATAGTCCGGATCCTCGAAGGCGAAAGGACCCGGGGCTCGCGGCTGGGGCCGGGGAAGGTCGATGTGGTCGCGCACGACCGCGACCATGGCCGACATCCAGAGGTTCTCGCGAGGGGCCGCCCAGACCGCGAGATCAAGGCGGCCGCCGGGGCGGATCGTATCGTGCAGATTGCCGAAGGCGGCGTAGGGCTCGGCAAAGAACATACTGCCGAACCGGGAGATCACGCGCTCGAAGACGGGCCCTTCGGGCTGTCTTTCGGCGGCGTCGGCGCACCGGAAACTGACATTCGACACCCCCGCCGTCTCGGCCCGCTGGCGCGCTCGGGCGATAAGGCCGGGCGATATATCAAGACCGAGCGCGCTGCCCCGAGGACCGACCGCCATGGTGGTGACGCCGCCTCCACAACCCACGTCGAGGACTCTCTGGCCGGCGGTCAGGCTCGCCCTGTCCATCAAGGCCGCCCCGATCGGCGCGATCATCCCTTCGAACGTTTCGATATGGGCGAGCCAGCGCGCGCCCATTTCGCCCGCCCAGTTTTCGGCCGGGTCCGAAGTGAGAGGCGGCTGGGTCTGGTTCATGCGGATGGCCTCGATCGTGTCTGTGTGACGAAAGGTTCGCCCAATGGCGCCTAGAACGTCAGGACCCGGACCGCGGGGTCCGCAAGGATGGGCCCGATGTCTATGGGAGACGCCACCCCGATCGAATCCATCAGGATCGATCGATCCGAGCGTCTTGCCGGCAAATAGATGGCGCAAACCTCTATGGTCGCTCCCTGCTCGTCCAGCTCCGCCAACAGCGCCCGGGCCGTGCGCGATGCGGGGCCAAAGGTCGGTGGCGACGCCTCTGCAGGGAGCTTCAGCCCCAGATCACCGCCTGGCCCGCAGAGGAGAATTCGGATCTGGCGGGGATCGACGCCGCTGCTCTTGAGCAGGGTCAGGGCCATGAACTGGGTCTCGGGATCGGCAGTGGTCAAGACGGCCATCAAGCGGATCGAAGACGGCGTTTGCGCCGAAGCCGATCCTGTGGCGAGCGACGTCGCCCGCGCGCCTGCGGCGGAGGCGGTCTTGAGCGCGGTCATGGGCTACTGCCTTCGTGATGGGTTCAGAGCCGACGCGCCGAACGGATGCGACGACCGCTCAGCGGCCCGCCGAGCAAGGGGCTGATCAGACAGAGGTCGAATACGCCGGCCAGCAGGGGGACCAGACCGACGACCATCAGGGCCACGCCCCCGCTGGCGTCCCGCATGGTGTAGCCCCAGGCGATCAGGCCGAGACCGGCGACGATCCGCAGCAGCCGACCCGCGCCGCTGGCGATGAACTGGGCGAATCCCGAACGCGCGAAAGACATGAGCTTCTCTTTCTGGATGGAGCCGGACCTCACCATAAGGGCTGGCGCGGTAACGAGGTTGCATTGTTATGTGAGCACCGGCGTCAGGACGGCGCGCAGAAGATAGGCCACGACGCCGAGAACGCCGACGCCCAGGGCCCAGAGCGCGACAAACCAGAACCCTTGTCGGAGACGGGGCGGCATCAGTGATAGCCGTCGTCGCCGACCTTGCCGCGGAACACCCAGTAGGCATAGGCGGTGTAGGCGAGGATGATGGGAATGAGGATCAGGGCGCCGACCAGCATGAACAGCTGGCTCGAGGCGGGTGCGGCGGCCTCCCACAAGGTGATTTCGTCAGGCACCGCATAGGGGAAGACGCTGACCCCCAGCCCCGCGAATGTGACGGCGAAGAGGCCCAGCGACAACAGGAACGGCCAGAGTTCGTGGCCTCGGCGCATGGTCCAGAAGAAGCCGCCCGCCATGATGAGGACCAGCAAAGGCACCTGGGCCGTCAGCAGAACGCCCGGCCAGTCGAACCAGCGGCGCGCATAGTCGCCGTCGAGGAACGGGGTGGCGAGGCTGACGGCGCCGATCATGAGGAGCGTGGCGGGGCCCAGTCTCCACGCCTGGCGACGGGCGTGAGCCTGAAGGGCGCCTTCCGTCTTCAGGTTCAGCCAGGTTGCCCCGAGCAAGGCATAGCCGACGACGACCGCGAAGCCGGTCAGGAGGCTGAACGGGCTGAGCCAGTCCCACCAGCCGCCGCCATATCCGCGTCCCGCGACCTCGACGCCCTGGAGAATGGCGCCGAGGGTCACGCCCTGGGAGAAGGCCGCGAGCAGGGACCCGCCGAAGAAGGCGATGTCCCACACCGGCTTGGCCCGCACGGTGCGCCAGCGATACTCGAAAGCCACGCCGCGGAAGACAAGGCCGAGCAGCATGGCGATGATCGGCGTGTAGACCGCCGGCATGATCACCGCATAGGCCAGGGGAAAGGCGGCGAACAGACCGCCGCCGCCCAGGATCAGCCAGGTTTCGTTGCCGTCCCAGACCGGAGCGATGGAGTTCATCGCCTTGTCGCGCTCGTCGCCCGCCTTGAGCGTCGGAAACAGGATGCCGACGCCGAGGTCGAAACCGTCCATGACGATATAGGCGAAGACCGCAAAGGCCAGCAGACCAGCCCAGACCAGGGTCAGATCAACGTTCATCGTCGCTCTCCTCGCCGGTCGGAATCGGCCGATCGGGATCGATGCCCGGGGCCGGCGTGATCCCGGCGGCGCGGATCGGCGTTTCGGCGACGCCCGGTTCGTCGCGGTGCGGAGCGTGGCTCATGAGCCTCAGGATGTAGAACACCCCGGCTCCGAACACCGCGAAGTAGACGAGGGCGAAGGCCACCAGTGAACTGGCCACCGCGGGCGCATCGAGGGGGGCGGCGCTGTCGGCCGTCCGCAGCAGCCCGTAGACGGTCCAGGGTTGCCGGCCGACCTCCGTCGTGATCCAGCCGGAAAGCACGGCGACGAAGCCCATCGGTCCCATCAGCAATGCGAACCGGTGCAGCCATGGCGCATCGTAAAGCCGCTTGCGAAGGCGGGCGTACAGACCCCAGAGGCCCAGCAACAGCATCGCCATGCCCAGGCCGACCATGATGCGGAACGACCAGAACACGATCTCGACCGGCGGCCAGTCGGCGCGGTCGATGGTGTCCAGACCCGCCAGCGGAGCATTTGGATCGTGCTTGAGGATCAGGGACGACAGCTTGGGGATCTCGACGGCGCCGTGCACCGTGGCGGCCTCGCGGTCAGGCAGGCCGAAGAGGATCAGCGGGGCCCCGTCGGGATGGCTCTCGAAATGCCCTTCCATGGCCATGACCTTGGCCGGCTGATGTTCCAGGGTGTTCAGGCCGTGCAGGTCGCCGATGAAGATCTGCACCGGCGCCGCCACGACGATCATGCCCATCGCCATGGCGAACATCTTGCGCGCGCCCTTGTTGGTCCGGTCCCTGAGCAGGTGCCAGGCCCCGACCGCGCCGACCACCAGGCCGGTGGTGAGGTAGGCCGCCAGCAGCATATGGGCGAGGCGATAGGGGAAGGAGGGGTTGAAGACGATCTTGAACCAGTCGGCCGGAACGAACTGGCCGACCTCGTTGATCGCGTAGCCCTGCGGCGTCTGCATCCAGCTGTTCACCGACAGGATCCAGAAAGCCGAGGCGAAGGTGCCGATCGCGACCATCAGGGTCGCCAGGAAGTGAAGCTTCTTGCCCACCCGGTCCAGGCCGAACAGCATGACGCCGAGGAAGCCGGCCTCCAGGAAGAAGGCGCTGAGCACCTCATAGGCCATCAGAGGGCCGATGACGGGGCCGGCCTTGTCCGAGAAGACCGACCAGTTGGTGCCGAACTGATAGGACATGACCAGGCCGGACACGACGCCCATGCCGAAGGCGACGGCGAAGACCTTCAGCCAGTATTTGAACAGGTTCAGATAGAGCTCGCGGCCGGTTCTCAGCCACAGCGCCTCAAGCACCGCCAGATAACTCGCCAGCCCGATCGAAAACGCCGGGAAGACGATGTGAAAGGCGATCGTGAATCCAAACTGCATTCGCGCCAGAAGAACGGCGTCAAGTTCCATGGCGGTCAACCGAAAATGCCGAGCGCGCCGGCGCTGCGGTAAAGCATGTAAAACGCCACCACGAAGATCAGGGTTGCGAAGACGGTGTTCAGCATCCCCTTGCGACCCGACAGCGTTTTGGCCAGCCGGGCGCCGACGAGGCCGCCCAGAACCCCGCCCGCGACGAACACGCCCGCGAGCGGCCAGTCGATCCATCCGTCGAGCGCGTAGTTCAGGGCCGTCGTCAGGCCGAAGGCGGTGACGCCGACCAATGAGGAGCCGACGGCGTAGTAGATCGGCATGCGGGTGGCGAACATCAGGCTGGGGACGATCAGGAAACCGCCGCCGATGCCGAAGAAGCCCGACAGGATCCCGGTCGCGGCGCCCGTTCCCAGAAGCTTGGGCGCATTGCCCCTGGTCAACACCACGTCCGGGTCGCCCGAGGCCGAGCGCCCTCGCAGCATAAGGCCGCCGACGATCAGCATGAGCACGGCGAACAGGGCCAGCAGTTTCTGGCCGTCGACGGCCTTGCCGAGCGTCGAACCCCCGAACGCGCCCAGAACGCCCGCGAGGGCGAACACGCCGGCGATCTTCCATTTCACCGTGCCGTGTCGGGCATGGTTCAGCAGATTGGCGAAGGCGTTCGCCGCGACGGCGAAGGCGCTGGTGCCGATGGCGAGGTGAGGGTCCTTGATGCCGACCAGATAAACGATCAGCGGAACCGCGAGGATCGACCCGCCTCCGCCCACAAGGCCAAGGGAAAAGCCGACGATCGAGCCGGCGCCGGCGCCGAGGCCGTACTGGAGCGGGGACAGGTCCATGATCGGGCTCAGGCGACAGCGGGGCGAAGCAGGGTCGCCGGATCGACGTGCTGGGGCGCGGCCATCCACTCGCGGCCGCGCAGCATCCCGGACCAGTAGATCTCCGGAAGCGCCTCGGCCTTGAGCAGCCAGGCCAGGCGGCTGGGCCGCGTGCCATCGATCAGCCAGTTCGGGAAGCTGGGCAGCATCTTTCCGCCGTACCCGAATTCGGCCAGCACGATCTTGCCGCGCTCGACCGTGAGCGGACAGGAGCCATAACCGTCGTAGACCGCGCGCACCGGCTTTCCGTCCAGGACGGACAGCAGGTTTTCGGCCACGACCGGCGCCTGCTTTCTCGCGGCGGCGGCCGTCTTGGCGTTGGGGGCCGAACAGGCGTCGCCGAGGCCGAAGACGTTCTCGAACCGCTTGTGACGCAAGGTGGCGTCGTCGACTTCGATCCAGCCGCTTTCGGCCGCCAGCGCGCTTTCACGGACGAAGTCCGGCGCGGTCTGCGGGGGGCAGACATGAAGGAAATCGAATTCGCGCCGCTCCTGACGCGCCTCGCCGTCCGGCCCGGCGACCGTGAAGGTCGCCGTCCGCGCGGGCCCGTCCACCGCCGTCAGCCTGGAGCCGAAATTGAGGTCGATCTGATATTTCCGCACGTACTCCATCAGCGCCGGAACGTATTCCTTCACCCCGAAGAGCACCGGCCCGGCGTTGTGAAACTCGATCTTGATGTCGTTCCGGCCCTGGTCCCGCCAGTGGTCGGCAGACAGGTACATGGCCTTTTGCGGGGCGCCGGCGCATTTGATCGGCATCGGCGGCTGGGTGAAGATCGCCCGCCCGCTGTGCATCGCCTGGACCAGCTTCCAGGTGTAGGGCGCCGTTTCGTAGCTGTAGTTGGAGGTCACCCCGTTGCGCCCGAGCGTTTCCGCCAGGCCCGGAATGGCGCCCCAGTCGAGCTTGAGTCCTGGCGCGGCCACGAGCATGCGGTAGCCGATCCAGCGGCCATCGGTCAGCTCGACGCGATCGTGGGCCGGGTCGAAGGCGGCCACCGCGCCGCGGACCCATTGTGCGCCGTTGGGGATGAGGTCTTCCGTGCGCCGCTGCGTGCGCTGCGGCTTGAAGACGCCCGCGCCCACCATGGTCCACCCCGGCTGGTAGTAGTGATGTTCCGACGGCTCCACGATCCGCACGTCGAGGCCGGGCCGGCGACGCAGCAGGCTGGCGGCGGTGGCGAGGCCGGCCGCCCCCCCGCCGACGATCAGGACATCGCAGGAGTCCAGCGGCGCGAACTGGGCGCTCATGCGCGGCCTCCCGTCATGCGGGGACGAAGGGCGGCCAGGTCGTAGCCGGCCTCCTTCGCTCGGGCGATCAGCTGGTCGGCGTCGCCGCCGTCGGCCCGGGCCAGCGCCCACAAGGTCGTGGTTCGCGTGCCGGTGCGGCAGAAGCCGAGGACCGGCTCGGGAAGGGTTGCAAGAGCCTCGCGGAAGTCGGCGACGTCCTGATCGGAAATCGCGCCCCCCACCACGGGCACGTGCGCGAAGGCGAGGCCGGCCGCTTCGGCGGCGGCCCGCAGCTCGGCCGCGCTGGGCTGGTCGGGGCTCTCGCCATCGGGGCGGTTGGAGATCACGGCTCGAAATCCCTTGGCCGCGAGGGCGGGCAGGTCTTCCGGGGCGATCTGTGGCGAAGCCGAAAGGGTCTCGTCGAGGGGGCGGATATCCATGGTCGGGTCTCCCTGGTGCTTTTTTTGATGGGGTTCAGGCTTGGCGATCAAGGGTGAGGCGGAACAGCGCCATGCCGGCCACGAGCGCCCCGACGAATACGAAGGCCTGCCACGCCCCTGTGGTCAGGGCGGCCAGGGCCGGACCCGGACAAAGGCCGACGAGGCCCCAACCGAGGCCGAACAGCACCGCGCCTCCGACCAGCGGCAGATCGATCCTGCGGCTTTCAGGCACATGGAAGGCGTCAGCCGTGACGGGCGCATCCATTCGGCGGCGGATCAGATAGGCGATGGCCGAGGGGATCAGGGCGCCGCCCATCACCAAGGCCAGGGACGGATCCCACGCGCCGGCGACGTCGAGGAAGGCCAGCACCCGCGCCGGGTTGATCATATCCGAGACCACCATCCCGGCGCCGAAAAGAACCCCGCAGAGCACGGCGACGATGAGCCGGGTCATGCCAGGCCTCCCATCACATGCCGCGTGATGAAAACGGTCAGGGCCGCCACCGCCATGAAGACGCCGGTGGCGACGATCGAGCGCGGCGACAGGCGGGCGAGGCCGCAGACGCCGTGACCGCTGGTGCAGCCCGAGCCCCAGCGCGTGCCGAAGCCGACGATCAGCCCGCCCAGGATCAGCAATCCGATGTCGGACGTGACCTGCAGTTCGGGGCGTCGCACGAAGGCGGCGGCGAGCGCCGCGCCGCCCAGCAGACCGGCGATGAAGCCGAGACCGAGCGTGCGGGGCGCGCCTCGCGACAGGCCGGTCGCGGCGGCGGTCAGGCCGGACACGCCCGCCACCCGCCCGTTCAGAAGGAGGTAGAGGGCGGCGGAGAGGCCGACAAGCAGACCGCCGGTCAGCGGCCAGACGAAGGGCAGGGGGGCGAGCATCAGGAGTCGGACCTCACAGGGCGTTCAGCGGAACCTTGAGGTAACGAACCCCATTGGCTTCCGGTTCGGGCGGGCGACCGCCGTTCATGTTCACCTGCACCGACGGCAGGAGCAGCTTGGGCATCGACAAGGTGGCGTCCCTCTGGGTGCGCATGGCCACGAATTCGTCCTCGGTGACGCCGTCACGGACGTGGATGTTGCCGGTGCGCTGGGCGCCGACGGTCGTCTCCCAGGCGAACTCGGTGCGACCCGGCGGCGCCTTGTAGTCATGGCAGAGGAAGACGCGCGCCTGGTCAGGCAAGGATGTCAGACGGTGGATCGAGCGATACAGGGTGCGGGCGTCGCCGCCCGGAAAGTCGCACCGGGCCGTGCCGTAGTCGGGCATGAACAGGGTGTCGCCGGGAAAGATCGCATCGCCGATGACATAGGCCAGACAGGCGGGGGTGTGGCCCGGCACATGCAGGACCGTCGCCTCGAGCCCGCCGATCCGGAACCGGTCTCCGTCGTCGAACAGCTGGTCGAACTGGCTGCCGTCGCGGCGGAAATCACTGCCTTCATTGAAGACCTTGCCGAAGACCTCCTGCACGCGAAGGATGCCGTGGCCGATGGCGAGCTGGCCGCCCAGCCGCTCCTGAAGATACGGCGCCGCGGACAGATGATCGGCGTGGGCATGGGTTTCCAGCAGCCACTGGACCACCAGACCTTCCGTTTTCACGAAGTCGATCAGCGCGTCCGCCGAGGCGTGCGAGGTGCGGCCCGCGGCCGCGTCGTAGTCCATGACGCTGTCGACGATGGCGCAGGCGTTGGAGGCGGGATCGCGAACGACGTGGCTGACGGTGCCGGTCGCCTCGTCGAAGAACGACCGAACGACGGGGCGTTGGGCGGGATCGGCCATCGCGCCGCGCACGATGTCTTCGGCGTGGTCGCGGGCGGGATCGGTATCAGGCGTGGGCATGCCGGGTCTCCATTCGGCCTGATAGATATACCTATTCATACTTCGTGCAAGTATGTATTCTATGCTGGCGTCGAACGGAATGAACCCCTAGGCTCGATTTCATGCAGACTTCGGATAACGCCCAGCCCCAAGCCGTTGGCAGCCCGCGTGCGGTTCGTCTCAACGATGTCGCCCCGGATTTCACGGCGCGCACGACCCAGGGCGAAAAGCGCCTGAGCGACTATCGGGGGCGCTGGCTGGTCCTGTTCTCCCACCCGGCCGATTTCACCCCGGTCTGCACCAGCGAATTCATCGCCCTGGCGCGTCAGGCCGACGGCTTCGCGGCGCTGGGCTGCGACCTGCTGGCCCTGTCGGTGGACAGTCTCTATTCCCACCTGGCCTGGCTCAAGGACATCCATCAGCGGTTCGGCGTGAAGGTGCCGTTCCCGATCATCGAGGATCCGTCCATGGCCATCGGCCATGCGTTCGGGATGGTCGACGCCGGCTCCAGCGACAGCGCGACCGTCCGCGCGACCTTCGTCATCGATCCCGACGGGATCGTGCGCGCGATCAGCTGGTATCCGATGAATATCGGTCGCTCGGTGGATGAGCTGCTGCGTCTGGTGACGGCGCTGCAGGTCTCCGACCGTGACCAGGCCTCGACGCCGGCCGGCTGGTCGCCGGGCGATCCGCTTCTCGAGCCGGCCGCCACGACGCTGGACGACGCCATCGCCGACGGGGACGGCGAGGCGCCGTGGTACTATCGCGAGCGCGGCGCATGACCGAAGACCACGGCGACGTCATGGAGCAACTCAAGGAAAAGGCCCCCCAGGCTGCCGAATTGTTGCGTCAACTGGCCAACGCCAACCGCCTGCTGATCCTGTGCCATCTCGCCGAGGAGGAACGATCCGTCGGCCAGCTCGAAGCGGATCTCGGCATCCGGCAGCCCGCGCTGTCCCAGCAACTGGCGGAGCTGCGCCAGTATGGACTGGTGAAGACCCGCCGGCAGTCGCGCTCGATCTATTACTCCATCGCCGACGAGCGGGCCGAGGCGATCATGGGCATGCTCTACGATATCTTCTGCGGGGGGTTGAAGACGGACCGAGCGCGAAGCGCCGCCCGCGACGCCCCGCCGGGAGGGCGTCCGCGGGGCGACACGGCGCAGTTCGCGCGCGTGTCGCCCGCCGCGCGCCGCTAGATCGACCACAAAGGGACGGGTGTCATGAAGGGTTTCGTCGACAACATTGAACGTCTGACCGAGGAGAACACGGACTTTCGCCGCGTTCTCTACACCGGCCGCAATCTGCAGCTCGTCCTCATGGCCATTCCGCCGGGCCAGGAGATCGGCGAAGAGGTCCATGACGACCGTGACCAGTTCTTCCGCATAGAGGCGGGCGAGGGCGAAATCTGGATCGACGGCGCTCGCCATGCCGTGAAGGCGGACGACGGCGTCATCGTGCCTCAGGGCGCGCGCCACAATGTTGTCAGCACGGGTTCCGAGCCGCTTCGGCTCTACACCCTCTACGGTCCGCCGGAGCATCTCGACGCGACGGTTCACGCCACGGTGGATGCGGCCTCGGCGGACCACGAGCATTTCGATGGGCGCACCACGGAGTAGTTTGTTTCCCTGCCGCGCGTATCGCCGCCGATCAGCGACGGCGCGGGGCGGCGCGTCCCGATCTACGGGCGCAATCCCTATTTCTCTTGCGGCTCGGTGAAGTCTTCCAGGCCATAGGGTTCGCGATCCTTGACCTCCATGCCCTTCGCCGCTTGTCGCGCATGGAGCTCCTCCGGCGACGGATTGCCCTTCACGAGCAGGTGGGCCAATGCGAAGCCGATCACCATGATCGCCGCGAGCGTAATCGCCAGGATCGGAATGGCGAACGCGACGCGTTTTGGCGTTCTCAGGCCCCTGGGCAGAGTCATCGGCCGTCTCCCTTCTTTTTTCCAGAACAGGTCAGGCGAGATTTGGTTCTATGGACCGACGTCGTCAGTCCCGGCGCGCCGGCTGTCTGGCCGGGGCAGCGAAAGCGCGATGCCGAGCGCTTCCGCCAGACGGACGTCCCGTCGGTAGATGTCGTCGCGGAACGCCACGCGGCCCTGACCGTCCAGGAAGGCCGTCCAGTAAAGCAGGCGAACATCGATGGGGCGCCCGGTCGCCACACGCAGTGTTTCGCCGCTGTCCAGCGCGGCGTCAAAGCGGGCGAGCCGCTGGGGATCGGGCGCCAGCAGAAGACGCGCGAAGCCGACGGCGTCCTGCACCCGCACGCAACCGTGACTGAGATGGCGGAAGCTTTGCTCGAAGGCGCCGCGAGAAGGCGTGTCGTGCAGGAAGATGGCGTAGCTGTCCTGCAGTTCGAACTTCACCTGGCCCAGCGCTGCGTTGGGCCCCGCCCGTTGAACCACCATGCCGTTCTGGATCGTCATGTTGCGGGCGCGCATATAGGCCGCGCCACGCGGCAGGATCTCCCGTCTCGCGATAGACATCGGCACGGTCCAGGGCGGGTTGGCGACGACCGACGCGAAGGGGCGTTCGAGGCTGGGCGTCGCATTGTCTGCGTCGCCGGACACCACGCGGGCCGAATGAACCGGTCGACCGTCCTTCCAATAGACCATGATGGAGGCGGCGGTGTTGACCTCGATCCGTTCGGGCGCGACGTCGCGCTTGAGCCACCGGCGGCGTTCCAGGTTCAGCGCGATCTGACGGGCGCGATCTTCGGCCGAGATGGTCAGGGCGCGCTGGGTCGCCGGACCGACGCGGCCGTCCGCCTCGAGGCCGTGCCGCACCTGAAACGCCCGCATCGCCTCCTGAAGGACGGACCCGTATTCGTCCGAAGCCGGGTCCACCATCGCAGCAGCGGCGTCGCTCAGATCGCCCTCGACCCGCAGCCGCGGCAGGGCGGCCGGAATACGGCTGTCGCGCGCGAAGGGTTCGATCGTCGCGCCGGGGGCGAACGCCGGCCAACCGCCGCGGTCGGCGATCGTCCGGTAACGGAGATAGCCGTCGCAAAGGCCTTGGTAGCCTCGGTCCTGCGGCGCCAGACCCGCCATGACCTGCGCCAGGGTTCCGTCGTCGACGGCGCGCGCCAGCAGAGGCGGCGTATCGATGCGATTGCGATCCATCTCCCAGAGCGTCTCGACTGTCGCGGGATCGACCCGACCATGCGCCAGTGCCTCGGCCAGCGTCAGAACTGCGTGCGTCAGTTCGCGTTCCTCAAGCGCCATGACCTCGGGCGCGGTGAGACCGTGCCGATCCGCGACCGCCAGCGCTCGAGCGGCCTGTTCGCGCGCCGGCCCCGACCAGGCTGGACGTCCGCCCCGCGCCGCATAGAAGGCGGCCGAGAGGGCTTCAATATCCGATGAGGCCGCCGCCGCCGCGAAGCTCCAGCTCGCCGTCGGGGCCAGCAGCGGCGCAGCCGCAGCTGCAAGCAGCCTGCGACGATTGAAAAGCGGTGCGCGCGGATGGACCATGAGACCGACACCGCGTCGCTCACCTTAAGGCAGGCTTAAGGTTGGCCGGTCCGCCAGCCCCAGCGCGCGAAAATGGCGGCGCCGTCTTCGGACTTCAGGAAGTCCAGAAATCGTTGCGCGTCCGGGTCCTCGCGGCCGATCGTCGTCACGACAGCGCCGGCATCGCGATAGATGCGATAGGGCTCTTCCACCTCGACCGTTTCGGCCAGGTCGGGGTTGGCGGTCTGCCAGATCCCCCAGATGATCCAGGCGTCCAGGGTCGGATCATCGATCCAGGCCTGACGCGCCTCGGCGCTGTTGCGGGCGTAGACGACGATGTTCCGGCGCAGGGCGCGAACCTTGCCGATGTCTCCGGTCCGGCCCGCCATATCCTCCCAGAGGCCATTCTGGCCGGCGCCGTTGACGACCAGGATGCGATGGCCCGGCTGGAAAAGATCCTCAAGGCCATCGATGTCCCCGGGATTGCCCGGCCGGACGAGGACTGAAGAGACGCGCAGATAGAGGGGTTCGACCGCCTCGGCCGTGATCCGCCCTTCCAGGGCGGCGACAAAGTCCGTCATCATCGTTTCCGACCCCGAAAAGATGACATCGCCATCGGCCTTGGCCCGATCCAGCCATTGCGGGGTCGGCCCGGCGACGACCTCCACGGCCCGACCGGTGCGGGCCTCATACGCCCCGGCCGCCTCGCGCAGCGCGGGCGCCGGTCCGCCGGGGCCGTACACGTGCAGCGGATCGGCTGTCCGGCTTTCAACCGGGAAGGCGGTTAATCCCACGAGCGCGGCGAGGGCGAGTGCGGACAGGCGCATCAGGGGGTCTCCTTTGGCGGCGCGAAGCGATTGGCCGGTATTTTGAAATAAACGCGCCCGTCGGCCGCCGGCGGCGGCAGCACGCCGCCGCGGATGTTCACCTGCAGGGCGTAGAGCATCAGGTTGGGCAGGGGGAGGGTGGCGTCCCGGTCGTCACGCAAACGCACGAAATCCGTCTCGTCGCGTCCGCCGCCGACATGGACGTTGTCGGTCTTCTGCTCTCGCACCGTGCTGAAGCAGGCCGGTTCGCGTCCATCCGGGCCGTAATCGTGACCGACGAAGACCCCGGTCTCTTCCGGCAGGGCCAGGATGTCCTGGATGCTCTGGTACAGGGCCCTGGAATCGCCGCCGGGAAAGTCGGCGCGCGACGTGCCGGCGTAGGGCATCATCAGGGTGTCGTGGACGAAGGCGTTTTCACCGATGACGTAGGTGATCGACGCCATCGTGTGGCCCGGCGAAAACAGGACCCGGGCCGGCAGATCGCCGACCCGGAACGCATCGCCGGCCGCGAACAGCTTGTCCCACTGGCGACCGTCAACCGGCAAGTCGTCCCCCAGGCCGTAGATCTCCTTCCAGAGCTTCTGGACGCCCACGACCTTCTCGCCGATCGCTGTCGGCGCCTGGAGCTTGTCCTTCAGATAGGGCGCGGCCGAGAAGTGATCGGCGTGGGGATGGGTGTCCAGGATCCATTCGACCGTGAGGCCCTCGGCCGCGACATACGCAAGGATCGCGTCCGCGTTGCGGGTGGACGTCGCCGCGGCCTTTTCGTCGAAGTCCCAGACCGGGTCGATGATGGCGCACGCGCGTTTGACCGGATCGGACACCACATATTGCCAGCTGCCGGTTTTCTTGTCGTGCAACGCGGCGATGCGCGCGCCGCCGTGCTCGATGATCTGCATGGGACTCTCCAGCGAATGTCGGGCGGAAGCGAAACGTCGGACCGTCCGCACGGTCCGACGTTGATCTAAGTCAGGCGGCCCTGGTCGGTTCCGGCAACTCCCGGGTCGAGAAATACCAGTCCGTGTATTCATAGCCCTCAGCGGCGCGGGCCTCGGCGGCGGCGGCGGTCTTCGGCGGCGGCACGATGGCGCGTTCGCCGGGGCGCCAGTTCTCCGGCGTCGCCACCCCGTTGGCGTCGGACGTCTGCAGCGCCGTCAGCAGCCGCACGAACTCCTGGATGCTGCGCCCATTGCTCATCGGATAGTAGACCATGGCGCGCAGCTTGCCTTCCGGATCGATGAGGAAGGTGGCGCGAACCGCCGAGGTGTCCGCCGCGCCGGGATGGATCATCCCGTAGGCCTCGGCCACTTCCATCTTGAGATCCTCGATGATGGGGAAGGGGATTTCGACGCCGAACTTTTCCTTGATGTTCCGGGTCCAGGCCAGGTGGGAGAAGATGCTGTCGATCGAAAGTCCCAGCAGTTCGCAGTTCATCGCGGCGAACTCGTCCGCATGCTTTGCGAAACCGATGAATTCGGTCGTGCAGACCGGGGTGAAGTCCGAGGGATGGGAGAAGAGGATCAGCCATTTGCCGCGATAGTCGGCCAGGCTGCGATCGCCGTGGGTCGTGCGGGCGCTGAAGTCGGGAGCGGGTTCGTTGAGGCGGGGAAGTCCGGTCATGAAATATCTCCTTGAGGTCTTCACCCAACACTTAGTTACATACTTACGCAAACTAATAGTTTTGATGAACAGGAAAACCTGAGCCTATCCTTGGCCGTCAACCGACAATCAGAGCGTATCCGGCCTGCTGGTGGTGGATCACCGTCATCAGTGCAGCCAGGTCCACGGCCACGCCCGCCTCCAGCTCCGACTCTGAAATTGAGTTTCCGGTCATGGCCTGACCGCAGATCCGGACTTGCACGCCGGCCGAGATCAGGGCGCGAACCAGAGCGCTGTTCGGATTGACCGCGCCCTTGCCCCGGGCGGCCCATGCGGCGTCCGACAGGATGGCGGGCGTCGCGGCGCCGTGAAGCACGACCACGATCTGCCGATGCGTCACGTCCACGCCGCCCGCCTCAAGCATGTTCGTCAGCCGCGCCACGCGATCCAGTCCTTTCAGCGGCTTGTCGTCGGGCCCGCCCTGGGAAACATCGAAGATGACCCGGTAGGTGCGCGAGGCGTCGGCCTGTTCGCCGGCCTCGGGCAGGGGTTTGAAGCCGCCGTAGCCGGCGACGGCCTGGGCGAAGCTCGGAGAGGCCGCCAGCGAGGCGGCCAGGGCGAGCGCGAGGAAGACGGTTTTCATCAGAAGGCTCCGGGTGGGGTTGGATCAGGGACGGCGGGCGAGAAGGTCGATGAGGGCGGACCGGCCGCTGTGGCCTGGGCCTTCCGAGACATCGCTGTCGTGACTTTCGAGATGGAGGATGTCGAATTCGGCGAAGGCGTCGCGCAGCAGCGCCTCGGTATAGAGGTTCTCGACCTGCCCCGGGCCGCCGGTGCCGTAGCCGATCTGTTCGGGACGATAGCCTTGCAGCAGGATCAGGCCGCCGGGCTTCACCGCCGCCTTCATGCGACGGAAGAGGCGGTCGCGCCGGGACGGCGGCGCGAACTGGATGAAGACGGCGACCACGACGTCGAAGGCGGCTTTCGGCCAGGCCCAGGTGTCCAGGTCCGCCAATCGGGCGTCCAGTGCGACGCCCCGTCGCCCGGCAAGGGCGAGGGCCTTCTCGATCGCGCGCGGGGCGATGTCCGTCGTCGTGACGCTCAGGCCCTGTTCGGCCAGCCATACGCCGTTGCGCCCCTCGCCGTCGGCGACGGCCAGCGCCGTCATGCCCGGTTTCAGGCGGTCGACCTGGGCGGCGAGGAAGGCGTTGGGGGCTTCGCCGAACAGATAGTCCTGGCGGTCGTAACGGCTGTTCCAGAAGTCGCGGGCGGCGGCGGGGTCCATCGGGTGGTCCTTCAGATGATCAGAACGCTGGCGGGCAGGTCGGGCTCGCCGGGCGTCTGACCGGCGAACCAGGTCTCCAGCGCTTCGACAGCGGATATGTCCAGCGTCTGGCGATCGCGGCCGTAACGCTCCGGCACGCCCTGAGCGGTAATGAAGGCGACCCGATAATCCGCATCCGGCTCGACGGGCAGGCCCCCGACCAGAAGGCGGTCGAGGCGCCGCCCCTTCGAGTTCTCGAGCTTGACGAAGGCCGTCAGGCCCCGGCAGCGTTTGATATAGCCGCCCATCTGTTCGTACGGGTCGGCAGCGAAGGTGCGTTCCAGATTCTCTTCCAGCATGGCCTTTAGCTCGGCTCCGGTCAGCGTCGTGCGCGAGATCGGCGGGTTCATCGGCACGATGTTGTAGAGGTCTCCCAAGGTGACCGGGCCCGGCGCGACCGGCGCGCCGTAGCGCCAGCCGTTGGAGAAGGCGATCTCAACCTCGGCCGCCTTGGCGATCGCCGCCAGGAGGGCGTCGTCCATGGGCGCGCTGGCCATGCCGTAGCGGTGCAGGGGAACGGCCGTGCGGCCGACGACCCGCGCCATGCGCTCCCGCTCGGGAGCCAGGGCCGTCTCCACCAGGCCGGCGACGTGATCATCTTCGGGGCCAGGGTCCACGGCAATGAGCCGATGCCGCCGCAGGGACACGCGGCCGTCTGCAATCTCCAGATCAAGGCGACCGACATAGGCGCCGTGGCAACCCGACTGGATGATCAGGGTGTCGCCGACGCGGGCCGGTTCGTGCAGGCGGTTATGCGTATGGCCGCTCAGGATCACGTCCAGGCCCGGCGTCTCGGCGGCCAGCTTCAGGTCCTGCGGAAAGCCGAGGTGCGATAGCAGCACGACCACATCGACCTGTTCCTCGCGGAGGCGTTGCAACTGTTCGCGGGCCTCGGTCACCCCCAGTTCAAAGCGCACGCCTTCGGAGAAGGCCGGGGGCATGGTCTTGTCGACGATGGGGCAGGCCAGGCCGATCACGCCGATCCGCAGGCCGCCGCGCTCGAAGATGCGGCGCCCGTCGAACATCGGCGCGCCGTCGTCCTTGCGAAAGACGTTGGCGGCCAGGACGGGATAGTCAAGCCTCGACGCCAGCGCCTTGAAGCCTGCCGGCCCATAGGCGAATTCCCAGTGCGCCGTCATGGCGTCGATCTTCAGGGCGTTCATGATCGGGACCAGCGCCTCGCCCCGGCTGGCCACGGCGACCCGCGTGCCGTGGAAGGTGTCGCCGTTGTCCAGGGTCAGGCACGGACCTTCGGCGCGCGCCTCTTCGAAGATGCGGGCGATGCGGGCGACCCCGCCCAGCCGTTCGAACCGCCAGCCGCCTTCGGCGCGCACCAGTTCGGGATGCGGCTCGAGGTAACCGTGCAGATCGTTCAGCTGGAGCAGGGTCAGGGCGGTCATGGTCGGTCTCAGCGCAGCGGTTGTCCGGAACGAATACGACCGATCACCGCCTCCAGTTGCGCCTGGGGCATGCCGCCGGGGATCAGATTGCCGTTGATGATGAAGGCGGGCGTGCCCTGCAGGGCCAGGGCCGCAGCCTCGCGGTTGTTGCGCTCCAGCACCGCGTCGATCTCCGCCCCATGATTTGCCAGATCCTGGGTCAGGCGCGCCATGTTCACGCCCGCCGACTGCGCCAGGCGCGTGATGTCCGCCTGATCGCCGATGCGCGACGGCGAAAGCATGAAGGCGTTGTGGACGGCCTCGTACTTGCCCTGATAGCCCGCCGCCAAGGCGGTGCGGGCGGCGGCTTCCGACACATCGCCGAAGATCGGCCAGTCCTTGTAGAGCACGCGCACCCTGGGGTCCGCTTTCAGCAGGCCGTCGATCTCGGGCTGCATTTTCTTGCAGTAGGGGCAGTTGTAATCGACGAAGCCGATGATGGTCACGTCGGCGTTTTCGGCGCCGATAAAGGGCGCGGCAGGATCCCGCAGCAGGTCGTTGAAGCCGACCTGGGCGATCGGCGGCATGTCCTGTCCTGACGCGGCGGAGGGACTGGCGGGCGCCGCGACGTTGTCGGCGTCGGCGGGGCCACAGGCGGCGAGCGCCAGAACGGCGGCGAGGGCGGGGACAAGGGTGCGGTTCATGGAAGCTCCGTGAGGCGAGAGGTCAGTTCAGACGCGCGATTTCCGTCGCGATCTGTTCGGGGGCGATTTCCCCCATGTGCGCCTTGGCCAGGCGGCCGTCGGCGTGGAGGAACAGGGTCACCGGAATGCCGGCCGTGCCGTAGTGGCGCGGCACCGCCATGGCCTCGTCGAACAGCACATTGTCGAGGGCCAGCCCCTGGCTCTTCAGGAAGGCGCGAACGCCGGCCTCGCCCTCGCCCTGGTTGACGAAGAGGAAGCGCACGTTTGGATGAGCCTTTTCGGCCTGGGCCAAGGCCGGCATCTCTCGCCGGCAGGGCGGACACCAGGTGGCCCAGAGATTGATCACCGTAGGCCGGTCGCCCGGAGCGGAGAGGTCGATGGCCGGAGCGTCCAATGCCGCCAGCGTCAGGGGGGGCGGCGCCATGGGCTCCGTCGCCGACGCCAGTTGATGGGCGGTTGTCCACACCAGGGCGCTGACCAGCACGGGCGCGATGGCCCAAGCGCGTTCGCGCGTGGTGCGCAGCAGCAGAATCGTGGCCAGGATCACGACCGGCGCGACCCAGATCCAGCTGAACCCGCCCTGCCAGACCGCGAGCGCCCGCCACGGGTCGGCGCCGAAATACTCCCAGTGCGTCGCCACGTGACCGAGGCGGGCGGCCGCCAGACCGGCGAAGACCAGGACGGTGCTCCACAGGTTGAAACGCGGGCTGACACGGCTGGCCAGCAGTCCGGCGCCGATCATGAAGACGAACACGCCCGCGATGATGGCGAACCGTTCGCCCGAGAGGACGAGCGGGCCCAGGGTGATGGCGTTCATGCGGCGGCTCCGGCGCTCTGCAGGGCGGAGGCGACGTCTTCGGCCGACATCTCTCCGATCAGCCGGCTACCCGGCGCTTCGGTCGCCGAGGGCGACAGGAAAATCATCGTCGGCGGCCCGACCACCCCGTGCCGCTCGAGAAGCGCGCGCGCCTCGGGCGTGCTGCGCGTGACGTCGACCTTGATCAGATCGGTGTTCGAAAGGCCGGCGATGACAGCGGGATCCTCGAACACGGTGCGCTCGATCACACCGCAGCTGACGCACCAGTCGGCGGTGAAATAGACCAAGGCGGGACGTTCGCGGGCGCCGGCATCGGCGACGGCTCGGTCCAGCGCCGCCTGATCGAGCACGACAGCCGCGGTCTCGACCGGCGCGGGGGCTGCGGCGCCCGTGGACCGCGCCAGGGGTTCGAGCGGGCGCCACGGGTCGTCCGCCCCGAGACTGAGCCCGACCAGCAGCAACAGGCCCCAGGTCGCGGCCGCCAGGCCGGCGACGCGGGCGACGCCGCTTCTCAGGTTCGGGCTGAGCGGCTGGAACAGGCCGAGGGCGGCAGCCAGACCGAGCGCCAGCGCCGCGCCGAGAACCAGCGTCGCCGTCGGCGGCAGGATGCGGCCGGCCAGCCACCAG
>NCEB01000072.1 GCA_002280475.1 Brevundimonas subvibrioides | reverse complement strand
GAGAAGGTCGTCAGGGCGCCACGGGTGATCAGCAGTTGCTTGCCGACCTCGACGATCTCGATGACCTTGGTCGGATCGCTGTCGAGATCGACCATGTTGCCGGCCTCGCGCGCGGCTTGAGCGCCGGTCTGCATGGCCACGCCGACGTCGGCCTGGGCCAGGGCGGGCGCGTCGTTGGCCCCGTCGCCGCACATGGCGACCAGACGGCCCTTGGCCTGCTCCGCCTTGATCAGGCGCATCTTGTCCTCGGGCGTGGCCTCGGACAGGAAGTCGTCGACCCCGGCTTCGGAGGCGATGGCGGCCGCCGTCACCGGGTTGTCGCCGGTGATCATGACGGTGCGCAGGCCCATGCGGCGCAAGTCGGCGAAACGCGCCTTGACCCCCGGCTTGACCACGTCTTTCAGATGGATGACACCGACTAGGGCCTCGTTCTCCACCACAGCCAGAGGCGTGCCGCCCGAGCGGGCGATGCGGTCCACGGCGGCGCGGAACTCGGCGGGGGCCTCAGCCTCGGCCAGCCCCAGGGCCTTGAGCACGGCGTCCACCGCCCCCTTGCGCCACGAGCGCCCGTCCGCTTCGAGGCCCGACTGGCGGGTCACGGCAGTGAACGGAATGGTCTTGGCCCCGGCGGGCATGTCGCCCGTCACCCCGGCGTTGCGGCCCAGCTCGACGATGGAGCGGCCCTCAGGCGTCTCATCGGCGAGGGAAGCCATGACCGCCGCGCGCATCGCCGCTTCGGGACGGACGCCTGGCGCGGGGATGACCTCGGTCGCCATGCGGTTGCCGAAGGTGATGGTGCCGGTCTTGTCGAGCAGCAGGGTGTCGACGTCGCCTGCCGCCTCCACCGCGCGGCCCGAGGTGGCCAGAACATTCACCTTCAGCAACCGGTCCATGCCGGCGATGCCGACGGCGGACAAAAGGCCCCCGATGGTCGTGGGGATCAGGGTGATGAAGAGCGCGCCCAGGACGATGGGGTCCAGCTTGATGCCCGAATAGGCGCCCAGACCCAGCAGGGCCGCGACCGCGATCAGGAAGATCAGGCTCAGACCGGCCAGCAGGACCGACAGGGCCAGTTCGTTCGGCGTCTTGCGACGGTCTGCGCCCTCGACCATGGCGATCATGCGGTCGAGGAAGGTGGCGCCGGGGGCCGAGGTGATGCGCACCTTGATCCAGTCGGAGACGACCGTGGTGCCGCCCGTGACGGCCGAGCGGTCGCCGCCGCTTTCGCGGATGACGGGCGCGCTTTCGCCGGTGATGGCGGCCTCGTTGACCGAGGCGACGCCCTCGATGATCTCCCCGTCGGCGGGGACCACGTCGCCCGCCTCGACCAGCACCACCGCGCCGGGGAACAGCTCGTGCGACGGGGTGGGCACGGTGGTCCCGGTCGCCTCGTCGACGATCAGCTTGGCCTTGGTGGCGACGCGGGTGGAGCGCAGGGCGTCCGCCGCCGCCTTGCCGCGGCCCTCGGCCACGCTCTCGGCGAAGTTGGCGAACAGCACCGTCGCCCACAGCCAGCCGGCGATCTGGATGGCGAA
>NCEB01000059.1 GCA_002280475.1 Brevundimonas subvibrioides | reverse complement strand
GCACGGCATGGAGGGCGTGAAGTTCTGGACCAAGGCCAAGACCGTCACCGCCCGCTGGCCTGACTCCGACCTGGAACACGCCGACAGCAGCTTCGTCATCCCGACGATGCGCTAGATCCGGCAGACTTGCCTGGCAGTCCGCCTTCGTACCATCGCGCGTTCAAGCAAGGCGGGGACGGGCAGGAGGTGGCCCAAGGTGGATGAGAATGGGACCTTGCCAGCCCCTCTCAATGTCGCCTTTTCGGCGGTGTGCGAGCGACCGTTTCTGGCGCATCGCCGACCTTGTCGTGATACTGATGGAAAGCAAGATTTAGGGCTTGGTCACGGTCACCTTGAGGAAGGTGGCCGGGATTTCCGTGCGATCGGCACCGCCGCGATTGTTCGTCTCGAACACCGACAGCAGTTCGGCATCCAGGGCTTCGGCTCGGCCCTGGCTGGACGCCGCATCGAACGCGTTCATGGTCGGTCCGTAGTAGGCCCTGAACGTCTGGAGCAGGTCGCGCGGCGGCCCGGCGATCCGGAAGACATAGGTCGACCGCTCGCACACGATGGCGCCGCTGGGCATGCCGGCAGCCTCGAAACGGTCGCGCACCTTAGCCTCGACGCCCCAGGTCACCGGGCTGATGAAGCCCTCGGGTGCCGGCGGGGAGTAAGCTGCGCTGGTCTTCAACACCTGGGCGATCAGGGTTGGATCGTCTGGGATCCAATTGCCCATGACGATCCGGCCGCCCGGACGCGTCACCCTGACCATTTCGCGCGCGACGTCGAAAGGGCGGGGCGCGAACATCGCGCCGAAGATGCTGACGACAAGATCGAAGGTCGCGTCGCCGAGGTCACACAGATCCGAGGCGTCACCCTGCTGAAACCTCAGGTTCAACAGCCCGGCTTCAGCCGCGCGCCGATTGCCAGCGGCGACCAGGTTCTGGGCGATGTCCACGCCAGTGACCATCGCGCCGCGCCGTGCAGCGGGAAGTGCGGTCGTGCCGTCGCCGCATCCCAGATCGAGCACGACCATGCCCGGCGTGACGCCAAGGCCCTCGATCAAGGCCTCTCCGCTCTCGCGCATGGACGCCGCGATCCGGGTGAAATCGCCCTTCTCCCACAATGCCTGGTTCGGGTTCATGTCAATTCGCCATGTTCTGTCTGGAAAAGGGTGAGCGCGCGCCCGTCAGTCGAGGCCTCCCTCGACCGCCGTCGCGTCGACAGCGCCGTCGAAGGCTATGAAGAGAACGCAAGGTGTGGCGCTGACGCAGGTCGCGCGGTGGGCGAGGCCGGCCGGGCCATAGGCGTAGGTTCCGGGCGTGAGGGTCGCCTCGGCCGCGCCGCGATAGGTCACAGCGAGGCGTCCCGCGGCCAGCATCATCCGCTCTGCGCTGGTGTGGCTGTGATTCGGCAGCGTCTGTCCGGCCGCCACCCGGAGCAACACGTCGGCGCCTGGGCGGGCCGGATCGCCGCGCAGCACGGCGAGCTCGCAACCCCGTGGGAAGACGGCGGGGCAGGGCGACCAAGCGATCACCGGGTCTTCGGGAACGAGGACCAGCGGGCGGTCCTGGGCCTGGGCGACCGGGGCGGCGAGCAGGGAGAGAAGGGGAACAAGGGCGGCGGCGGGCATGGGCATGGGCATGGTCAGGCTCCTGGGGGTGGGGCGAGGTCTGAGGCGGCGAGAAGGCGGGACAGGCCCTCGAGACCCGGCGCCAGGGCCGCGCGCCATCGCGCGACGGCGGCGGCCTCGGCCTCGGTCGGGGCGGCGGCGGCCTGCTTCAGCAGGGCGGCGAACCGGTCCAGCCGGCTGTCGCGGACCCAGGCGTCCAGCTCGGGGCTGCGCGTCCAGGCCTGGCGCGCGCGGGCGTCCTGCAGATGGGCCGCGACCCAGTCGCGAGGCGTATCGACCATGGCCACCGGCCGGCACAGGGCGTTGCGGTCGTCGTCGTCCGAGCCGGTCGCCTCGACCCGGGCGATCAAAGCCGCGCTGAACGGCGGCGCGCAGCGGCGGACGTAGTGCAGATTGATCCGGCCGGGCTGGAACACCGGCCGCGTCGGCGCGCGTGGAATGCCCGAGGCCGTGCAGTGGATGTGAAGTGTGTCGGGGCCGGTCGGAACCTCGCCCTGGTCCAGCACGATGCGGTCGCGGGCGATGCGCTGGACACGGCCCCGGCGCACGACGTCCCCGACCGAGCGCAGGCGCTCCAGCTCGGCGTCGCTGACGAAGGCGCAGTGGAACAGCCCCGGCGCGACCGCAGGGTCCAGACGCCGCATCGTGCCGACCGCTTCCCACCGGACGAACAGGTCGTCTACGTCGACGGCGGCGGCGGCGGCCTCCATCTCGCCGGCCCACGCGGTCAGGACCTCGGCGAGAAAATCGCGGCTCGGCTGGAAGAGGGCGCGGTTCAAAAGCCACGGATCGCGCGGGCGGATCCAGCGGATCGTTTCTGGGCCGCGGCCGGCCTGAAGGAGCCACAGGACGGTGTCGATCGCGGTCTTGCCCGCGCCCACTACGACATGGGCGGCGGAGTGCTCGGCATCCGGCAGATCGTGAGGGGCGATGCAGCGCACGCCGGGCTCGACATCGAAGCCGGGTCCATCAGAGATCGGAGTCCGTGTGCCGGTCAGGGTCGCGTCGATGATGCGGCGACGGGCTGTCAGGCGGATGGGAGCCCCGTCCTCCATCGCGACGGCCAGGCCGTCGCCGCGCCAGTCATGGCCGGGCAGCCAGGTGACGCGGCCGCTGGACAGCAGTCGGTCGCGCATGACCGCGTCGAGGTAACGCACCACCTCATCGCGCCCGGCCATGCCCATCAGTCCGGCATTCAGCGGGTCGGCGGACGGTGCGTCATCGCCGAGCGGCGTCGAGTTCACGCCGTACAGACTGGACGGGCTATGCAGCCGAACGAAGGGATAGGCCTCCCGCCAGTGACCACCGACGGCCGTTCGTCGGTCCAGCAGGACGACACTGGCGGCGGTCTCGGTCAGCAGGGCGTCGACAAAGGCCAGGCCCATGACGCCCGCCCCGATCACCACATAATCCGCTTCCAGTTCACGCATTGCGACCCTCTCGCCCTCGACCATCGGCCTGCGGGATGGGGTCCGCTAGTTCAGGAACTGAATCGACCGGACTCGCGGCGCGAGCTCCCCTATCCTGGCGATCGAACGGCGGGAGACGGGGACGTGAGCAAGGGTGGTTATGAGCAGTTCTGTCCGGTGGCGATGGCGGCCGAGGTGCTGTGCACCCGCTGGACCATTGTGCTGTTGCGCGAGCTGATGGCGGGATCGACCCGGTTCAACGCCCTGCGTCGCGGGGTGCCGCGCATGTCGCCGGCGCTGCTGTCGCAGCGGCTGAAGGAGCTGGAGGCGGCAGGGGTCGTGGCCAAGTCCGGCTCGGGCAACGGACAGGCCGGGTCGGAGTATCGACTGACCGAGGCGGGGCGCGAGCTGATCCCCCTTATCCAAGCGTTCGGCTTCTGGGGTCAGCGCTGGATCGATGCCGAGTTGTCGCTGTCGCGGCTCGATGTGCAGCTGTTGATGTGGGACATGCGGCGCAATCTCGATCCCGACCCACTGCCGCCGCGCCGGAGCGTGATCCGCTTCCGCTATGACGACGCCGTCGCCGCTCAGGCTCTGTGGTGGTTGATCGTGGAGCCGGGCGTCGGTGTCGATCTGTGCTCGGTGGATCCCGGCCACGACCTGGACGTCGAGGTTCGCGCCGACGTCCGAACCATGACCGCGATCTGGATGGGGCACGAGACTGTCAAAACCGCCCTGGCCGACGGCCGGCTGTCAGTAGAAGGCGACCGCGACCTTTGCGGCAGCATGCAAACCTGGCTGGGTCTGAGCCCCTTCGCCAGCACGCCAAAGCCCGCCCTAGGGACGGAAGCTGGTTAGGCCGTGAGGCAGGCTATCGCCTTGCGCTCGCCAATGCAGGACAACGTAGGCGTCCGATGTCAGACCGAGCTCCAACGACCGCTACTGGCAGCCCACTCCAGGTCAGATTGGGGCGGGAAGCGGCACTGCGCTTTAGGTCCTCCGCCAAGCCTTTCCAAGACATGGCGGAACAGCGGAGGTTGGCGAACGTTGCCAACGTCTGGACGAGGAGTCTGACGATGAAACGATCAATCACCCTGACGAGCGCGCTGGCGCTGACGCTGGCCATCTCGGGTGCCGCCATGGCGCAGAACGGAAACGGCAATGGCAACGGCCGGGGCAGCGGCGGGGGCGAAAGCGCTCAGCAGGACCGCGGCAACGGAAACGGGGGTGGAAACGTCAACCGGAGCGGCGGCAACGACAACCGTCGCGGCGACAACGGGCGCGGGAACGACCGGGCAGAGCGTCAGGCCGACCTGCGCATCCCCGATGTCGCCCGCGATGTGGCGCGGGGTCAGGACCGGATCGAGCGCGACGTCCGCCGCGAGGTCGAACAGCGGGTTGGGCTTGACGACGGCGTGGTGGTGCTGCGCCGCGACGCCGGTCGCGGGCTGTTGAACGGCTGCCCGCCGGGGCTGGCCAAGCGCGACAACGGATGCCTGCCTCCGGGTCAGGTCCGGCAGATCGAGCGGGCGCAGGATCCGTACAACCGTTACAACTATCTGTGGCGGACGCTCGGCGGTGACGGCGAGTATCGGTACCGCGACGGGTACGTCTATCGGACCACACCTCAGGGCGGCCTGCTCGGCTATCTACCCGTCCTGGGCGGCATCCTGTCGCCGGGCAACGCCTGGCCGGCGCAGTACCAGTATCAGCAGCCGCCCCGATACCTGTCGCAATACTATGGCCTGAACGACGGCACGCAGTATCGCTATGCCGACGGGGTGCTGTATCGCGTCGATCCGCAGACCTCGTCGATCGGTCAAGTCGCGGCGCTGCTGACCGGACAGCAGTTCAACGTCGGTCAGCGTCTGCCGGCAGGGTATGACGTCTATAACGTGCCCTCTGCCTATCGGAACCAGTACCCTGACAGCGCGCAGAGCCAGTACCGCTACAACGACGGCTACGTCTATCAGGTCGACCCCACCACCCAGCTGGTGCAGGCCGTCATCCAGCTGCTGACCTGAGGATCGACACATGCGCAACGCAAAGACCTGGGCACTCGCGCCCGTTATTATCCTGTGCCTCGCGGCGTGTGGCGGCGAGGCCGACAAGGGCGGAGACGGTGCGACGCCGGTTCCGTCCTCGAAAACCCTGTCGGTCGCCATCGGTGACGAGGGCGACCTTGATACGCTGGAGGGCGTGATCGAGAACGCGGGCCTGTCCGACGTGTTGGATGGCAAGGGCCCCTATACCGTCTTCGCGCCGGCGAATGCCGCGCTGGGCGCGGCGGGGACAGACCTGTCGGACGAGGCGATGAAGGCCCAGAGCGCCGCCTTGTTGCGGGCTCATATCGTCCCGGGGGCCCTGACCCGCGCCGACATCCTGGCCGCGATCGACCGGGGCGGCGGAGGCAGCGTGCAGATTCGCACCATGGCCGACGGCCTTTTGACCTTCAGCCGTGACGGAGAGGCGGTGATTGTGACCGCCGAGGATGGTGCCGCCGCCCGGCTGAGCCGGGACGAGATTCTGGCCACCAACGGCGTCGTCCAGCCGATCGACGGCGTGCTGGTGAAGGCGGGTTAGAACGGTTTCAACCCCATACGGGGCGGTTGGAAGGATGGTTCGTCGGTATGCCCGTGAACACATTCAAAATGGGCGTGGCACGTCACGGGTCGCTCCCGGAGGCGGAGCTACCGGCCGCTTTTAACCGACCAGAGCGTCAGAGACTGGATGACCCGCCCGGTCCTTAAGGCCGGACAAGGCGAATGACTGCCCTGGGTCGCGAGCGGCGGCTGGGTTCTCACTCGAAAGCAGACCTGCACAGCTTCGCCGAAAAGCTGCCGCGTCCAACGTCGTCTGACGGTGGGAAGCGCATCTGGCCGTTCCGTTGAAGATCGGACTTTAATCGGCCTGCTGAATGTCGCGTTTTCGGCGGGTTGCCGGGCGATCCGGGCCTGCCGCCAGAGGCGTCGAGCCGTGTGATCGACGAGTATCTGGCGGCGCGGGACGATGCGGCCTTCGGCACGGCCACGCCGGTCACGCCCAAGTTCATCTCGCCGGTGGACCCGGCCGCGCGCTGGACCGGCGCGAACAAGGGGCCGGCCTTCCTCGACTACGCCACCAACCACCTGATCGACCTGGACCACGCGGTCATCATCGACGTTGAGGCCTCCACCGCCTGTGCCCCGCGGAACTGACGGCGGCTCGCACCATGATAGAGCGGGTCCGGGATCGGCATGATCTCCACCCCGATCGCCTCGCCGCCGACACCGCCTATGGATCAGCCGAGATGCTGGAATGGCGGGTCAACGACCAAGAGATCGCACCCCACATCCCGATCATCGACAAGTCTGGCCGGACGGACGGTACCTTCTCCCGAGCCGACTTTACCTATGCTCCCGCCGCCGACCGGAAACGCTGGCCCGGCGGCAAACCGAGGACTGTTCCACCCTGCCTCGTTCCCCGCCTCGCTTGAGGCCTCCCCAAGGCGCACCTCCAGCGACGGAAGGGTTCAACCGGGTGATCGCGGCCGACGATGCCGAAACAGACGCTGGACGGGCAGCGGGATGCTGGCTCCAGTACGGCAGCAAAGCTGTTCAGAACGAAGTCGTAACCACCGCCTGTGATTTTCGGCCCCTGCGAGAAGGATTCAGTGCAAGAGAGAGAGGCGAGCCAAATCGGTAGAGGCGATGATCCAGACTTTCACGCGTGCCAGCGACCGAGAGGCTCTGACCGCCTTGTGCGGGTCACCGCTTCTGGCCAACGGTTGCGTGAACCTGATCTCGCTGGACGCCGTGCGTGACCGCGCCGGCGACCTTTGGCCCCGCAAGCGCGAACTGGTCTGGGACTTCACCGACAAGAGGCTGCGCGAACGGCTTCAAGCCCATGACATGGTCTTTCGGGTCGATGACACCACCTACCTGATCGCGGTCGTGGCTGACTATGCCGCCGCTGCCCAGGCCGTCGCCATGCGAACCCTTGAAGAGATCCTGCTGCACTTCATCGGCCGCCTCGACCGCGCTCACATCATCATCCGCCGGGTCGATCGCATCGACGGTGCAG
>NCEB01000020.1 GCA_002280475.1 Brevundimonas subvibrioides | reverse complement strand
CACCGAGTCCGCCAGCTTGGAGGCGTCGGTGATCTGGGGGATGGAGCTGAGGGCCTCGGGCGGGACCTTCTTGTTCAGCTTCACATAGTTCTCGAACTGCTCGACCACGGCGCGCAGCATGGCCTCGGCCTGGGACGGATCGCCCAGGTCGTCCTCGATCTCGACGGCTTCTGCCTCGAAGAACTCCTCGCGCTCCGTGAAGCGGGTCAGGCGGGCGCGGCCCTTGCCCTCAACCAGAACCTTGACCGTGCCGTCGGGCAGTTTCAGCAGCTGCAGAACCGTGGCCAGGACGCCGATCGGATAGATGGCGTCGGGCGTCGGGTCGTCGTCGACGCTGTTCTTCTGGGTGGCCAGCAGGATCTGCTTCTCACCCTTCATGATCTCGTCGAGCGCCCGCACGGACTTCTCGCGCCCCACGAAGAGCGGCACGACCATGTGGGGAAACACGACGATGTCCCGCAGGGGCAGGACAGGCAGGACTTTACTCTCGGACATAATGCGCTCCTGGGCCATTGACGATCTCCGGCCCGCCTGCCCTGACGCCCCGCGACATGCAGCGACACCCTGGGCAGGCCCGTCGATTCCGACGGCGTTCGAGGGAGTATGTGGCCCGTTCCCGTGTCGGTTCAAGCGTGGCGGCGTCGACGCCGCCAGGCCGGGGAGAAACGCGTTGTCACAGCCACGGGTGGGGTCTCGACCCACGGTCGATCAACCGACGAACCCCGCCGCGCGCCTCAGCCGGTCGTTGATCGCCTCGCCCAGACCCGTCCCCGGCACGGGGGCGACCGCGATCCCCGTCGGACGTTCGCGATCCGCCTCGCGCAGCAGGCGAAACAGATTGGCCGCCGCTTCGCGCAGGTCCCCCGCCGGGCTCAGGCTCCAGCGCGCCTCCCCCACGCCCGGTCCGAAGCCCAGCAGGATCTCGCCGTCGCCCGCCGCCGTCGCCTCGATGCGGACCGGGGCGTCCGGCGCATAATGAGTGGTTTGCCGGCCCGGGGAACGATGACCCTGCGCGTCGTCATGCAGACCCCCGACCAGCCCCTCGATCTGCTCGCGCGTGACCGCGCCAGGGCGCAACAGGGCGACGCCACCCTCCAGCACCGAGACGACGGTGCTCTCAACCCCCACGGCGCAGGCCCCGCCGTCCAGGGCGGCGGCGGCGAAGCGTCCCGTCTCCTCGACCGCATCGGCGAGGATGGTCGGGCTGGGACGGCCCGAGCGATTGGCCGAGGGCGCGACCACCGGCCCACCGAACGCCGCCAGCACCTCCCGCGCCACAGGGTGGCCCGGCACCCGCACCGCGACGCTGTCCAGCCCGGCCCTGGCCAGATCGCAGACCGCGCCGGGCCGTGAGGCTGCGACGATCGTCAACGGTCCGGGCCAGAAGGCGTCGGCCAAGGCCCGGGCGGTGTCGTCGAACACCGCGATGGCTTCGGCGGCAGCCGCATCGAAGACGTGAGAGATCAGGGGGTTGAAGCGCGGTCTTCCCTTCGCCTCGAAGATGCGCGCCACGGCGGCGGCATTCCCGGCATCGGCGGCGAGGCCATAGACCGTCTCGGTCGGCAGGATCAGCAGATCACCGGCGCGCAGGGCCTGGACGGCCGCGCTCAGCCCGCCGGACGGGTCGCCAGGACCACGTCCACTCTCACCTGTCGTCCGATCAGTCCGTTCCAAGGCCCACGCGTTCCGATGCCGAAGGCCGCCCGATCCAGAGAGAAGCCGCCGGTCATCTGCGCCGTCCGGCCATCGGTGCGCAAGGTCAACGGAAAGCTGACGGGCCTGGTGACACCCTTCATGGTGATGTCCGCCCGCGCCGTGAACCGGTCTCCGGACCCCGCCTCGAGCGATCTCAGCCGAAAGGCGATGCGCGGATGGGCGGCGCTGTCCAGAAACGCCGGACCCAGGGCCGTGCGCGTCAGGGCTGCGTCGTCCATCCGCAGCGAGGCCGCCTCCACCTCGATGCCGACGCTCGCCGAGGCGGGCGCGGCGGGGTCGAACCGGATGTCGCCGGTCCAGCGTTCGAAGCGCCCGGACCGCGCGCCGAGCGGGGATCCGACCCGCATGATGATGGTCGATTCGGAGCGAACCACCTCCCAGCGTCCGACGTCGGCGCGGACGCCGCTGGCGATCATCAGACCGACGCCGAACAGCAGGGTGGCGAGGGCCCGCGTCATGTCATGGTCGCCGGGGAATGAGCGGGATCATCCGGTGCAGGACGTTGTCCCGGTCCAGGAACTGATGTTTCAGGGCCGCCAGAACGTGCAGGGCGAGGAGGACGTACAACAGCTTCACGCCCGCCCGATGCGCGTCCATGAACTGGCCCGCCAGATCGCGATCGAGCGGGAGGGGCAACAGCGGCCAGTTGAACAACCCGAAATAGTCGATGTCCCGCCCGCCCGCGCTGGACGCCGCCCAGCCGCCGAGGGGCAGGCCGATCAGGACGACGTAGAAGGCGACATGGTTGGCCCGCGCTGCGATCTTCTGCCAACCGGGCGTGCCGGGCGGCAGGGGAATGGCGGGATTGGCCAGTCGCCAGCCGATTCGGGCCAGGGTGGCGACCAGAATCGTCAGGCCCAGCGCCTTGTGCGCGCCCACGAACTCTCGCGCGGCCGGCTGGCCGTCGCTGGCGTCCGATGCGGCGATCAACAGCACCTGCGCCAGCACGGCCAGCGCGATTCCCCAGTGGAACAGCAGCGAGACGGTCGAGTAGCGATTACGGGGTTCGGCCATGGTTCACCGGAAACGGGCGCTGCGATCGCGACAGCTTGGCTCACTCCGACGCGAAGTCCAAGTCTTGCCTGCCGTGGCGGCATGGCCGCAAAGAAGGCGAAACGTTCCGGAGGACCGCCCCATGACCTATCGCGCGCCTGTTCGCGACCTGGCCTTCTGCCTGACCGCCGTCGCGGGGATCGATGACCTGGCGGCCACGGGGGCCTTCCCCGACTATGACGGCGATGTGCTGGGCGCGGTGCTGGAGGCGGCCGGCCAGTTCTCGGAGGGGGTTCTGGCCCCGCTGAACCGCCCGGGCGATCTGGCCGGCGCGACCTATGCCAACGGGGCCGTCACCGCGGCGCCAGGGTTCGCCGACGCCTATCGACAGTTCGCCGAGGGTGGCTGGACCGGACTGGCGGCCCCGGCCCATGCCGGCGGTCAGGCCCTGCCCAAGGCGCTCGAACTCGCCGCCTATGAGACGGTGCACAGCGCCAACATGGCGTTCGGCCTCTGCCCCATGCTGTCGCTCGCCGCCATCGAGGCGATCGAGGAACACGGGACCGAGCACCAGAAGACCGCCTACCTGCCCCGCATGGTCTCGGGCGAATGGACCGGGGCCATGTGCCTGACCGAGCCTCAGGCCGGCTCGGACCTGGGCGCCCTGACCGCGACCGCAACGCCCAACGGCGACGGCACCTATGCCCTGACCGGCCAGAAGATCTACATCACCTGGGGCGACCACGACGCCACGGACAACATCGTCCACATGGTGCTGGCCCGCCTGCCCGACGCGCCACCGGGACCCAAGGGCATCAGCCTGTTCCTGGCCAACAAGCGGATCGTCCACCAGGACGGGTCGCTGGGCGATCGCAACAGCTTCCGACCCGTCGGCATCGAGCACAAGCTGGGCATCCACGCCTCCCCCACCTGCGTGATGTCCTACGAGGGGGCGACGGCCGAGCTCGTCGGCCGGCCGCACGAGGGCCTGGCCCACATGTTCACCATGATGAACGCGGCCCGTGTCGGCGTGGGTGTCGAAGGCGTCGGCATCGCCGAGCGGCTTCGATCACCCCGAGGTGCGCCGGACCCTGGCGGTCATGAAGGCCCGGATCGAGGCCGCCCGCGCCATCTGCCTGTCCACCGGGGTTGCCGCAGACATGGCGCGCCACGCCGACACCGATGAGGCCCGAACCCACTGGAAACGGCGTGAGGACATCCTGACCCCGATCGCCAAGGCCTGGTCGACCGACATGGGCGTCGACGTCGCCTCGCAAGGCGTCCAGATCCATGGCGGCATGGGCTTCGTCGAGGAGACCGGCGCGGCCCAGTTCTACCGCGACGCCCGCATCGCCCCGATCTACGAGGGCACCAACGGCATCCAGGCCATGGACCTTGTCGGCCGCAAACTGTCCCAGGACGGCGGGGCCTCGGCCCGGGCGATCATCGCCGAGATGACCGCGACGCTGAAGGACATGGGCGGGCTCTACGCCGGCAAACCCCTGGAGCGCTTCGCCGCCGGGATAGAGGCCGTCCAGGACGCGACCCTCTGGCTGCTGGACGCCAAGGCCGACGCCGGGCGGCAGGCCGACGTGCTGGCCGCGGCCGACGCCTATCTGAAGCTGATGGGCGACGTCATCGGCGGCTGGATGCTGGCCAAGGGGGCCCTGGCCGCGAAGGCGAAGCTGGCGGCCGGCGACGGCGAGCCGGCCTGGCTGGAGGGCAAGATCGCCCTGTACGAAATCTATGCCGCCAATGTGCTCGGCCATTGCTCCAGCCGCCTCGCCGCCGTCGGCCAGGGCGGCGCGCTGCTGCAGCGGATGACGAAAGAAGCCCTGGGGGCCGCCTGATCGTCTCCTCCCCATCTTCGATGGGGAGGTGGCTGCGAGCCCTTGCGAGCAGACGGAGGGGTCTTTCGCGGGCATGCCCCCACCCACTCCGTCATCCTCGGACTTGATCCGAGGATCGGATTGACCGCCACGAGAACCGATGCGCTGAGAGGCAATGGTTCCGCTCGGCTCCACTCCCAAGCCGAAAGTCCGATCCTCGGATCAAGTCCGAGGATGACGGAGTATCAGACAGCCTAGACTCGGTATCGACCAGGACTGTTTATATTTTGGTGCCTTACGCTGATATTCTAACCCCAACGCTCAGCGTTTGGACTCGTTGCACTCGGTACTCGCCGAGTCCAATTCGGCTCAGTCCAGCAAGCCGATCGCTTCCCTGACGAACACAGCGTGGGTCACCACGCCGATATCCAGCTGATCGTTGCCGACCCGCACTTCCTGGCTCAGGATCCCGGCGATGAAGGCGTTCTCCGGCTCCGTCGTGCCGGGCCTCTTCCTCGCGCTGGGCGTCCAGAACACCGGCCCGCCCGAGTTCCCCGGGAACACGGTGAAGTCCAGCAGGAAGGTCGGAAACGCGCCCACTGGCGACAACGGATAGCTGGCGATCCGCCCGACGCGCAGGATCGGAAAACCCGCCCGGTTGCCCGACAGACCCCTGGGGAAACCCAGTGACAGCAGCTCGTCACCCGGCCCGACCTGCCAGGCGTCGAAGGCGTTCTGGTCGGCCAGCCAGCCGACCGGAATGGCCGCGCGGGCGAAGGCCTCCGGCGCTGTCACCTCCATGACGGCGATGTCGCGTTCCGAATGCCTCGCCCAGAGCGGCTGGCCCGCGTCGTCCCGAATGGTCAGGGGTTGCGGATCGAATCGCCAGCTTCCGTCGGGCAGGGCCTGGCGCCAGCCGATCCGCGCCTCCGGGTCCTCCATCCGCTCGAACACATGAGCCGCGGTGACCAGAACGACGCGCGGACTGCCGTCGGCCCTCGGAGCCTGGATCAGAAAACCGGTCCCGACCGTGCGCGTGTCCGGCCCCGAAGGCTGATCCAGTTGCACGGTCGCCTCGATCAGCCCCACCGTCAGGTCCCAGACCGGTGGCGGGACCGGGGCCCCCACTTCCAGGGGTTGGGCGATCTCTGCGGGCGGGACCTGGATCATGCGAAAGCTCGGCGAGACGGTGTCGGCATTTGACGGCGGCCTATCGGGTCGCACACCTTGCCCGTTCAGCCTAGAGGATGCCTGCCATGAACCGCCGCCAATTCGTCGCCACCACCGCCGCCTCGGCCCTCGCGGTGGCCGCATCCCCCACCCTCGCCCGCTCCGGAGCCCAGATGTCGCCTGTCCCGCCCGTCGCCAAAAAGATCCCGGTCACCATCGAGCAGCTGGGCCGCACCCGGACCGACGACTACCAGTGGATGAAGGACGACAACTGGCAGGCCGTCCTGCGCGATCCCGGCCTGATCAAGGCGGACGTTCGCGAAAACCTCGAGGCCGAGAACGCCTATCGCGAGGCCATGATGGCCTCCACCCTGCCGCTTCAGGCCCAGATGTTCGAGGAGATGAAGGGCCGCATCAAGGAGGACGACAGCTCGGTCCCCTCCCCCGATGGCCCCTGGGACTACTACGTCGAGTACCGCACCGGCGACCAGCACCCCCGCTACATGCGCGTCGAGCGCCAGGGGACCTTCAAGGTCGACGGACAGACCGTGACGAAGACCTTCATCGTCGCCCCGACGCCCCAGCTTCTGCTGGACGCCAATCTGCTCGCCGAGGGCAAGGCGTACTCAGAGGTCTCCGCCGCCGAGCATAGCCCCGACCACACCCTGTTCGCCTATGCCGAGGACGCCCAGGGCTCCGAGGTTCACCAGATCTATGTCCGCGACCTGGCGACCGGCGAGGTCCTGCCTGATCCCATCCAGTCGGCGAACGGCAACTTCACCTTCTCGCCCTGCAGCCGCTGGATCTTCTGGACCAACCGCAACGACAACGGACGCCCCGACAAGATCTTCCGGCGTCCGGCCCGGGGCGGCGAGACCACCCTGGTCTATGCCGAGGAAGACGAGGGCATGTTCCTGGGCGTGGACCGCAGCGCCGACGACCGCTTCGTCTTGATCGGCATCCAGAACCAGGAGACGTCCGAAGCCCGCTATGTCCCCGGCGATTCGCCAACGTCGGAGCCGCGCCTGATCGCCGAACGCATCGTCGGCCAGCGCTACGACGTCGATCACTGGAGCGACCGCTGGGTCATCCGCACCAACGCCGACGATGCCATCGACTTCAAGATCGTCGAGGCCCCGACGGCATCCCCGGACAGGGGCGCCTGGACCGATCTGGTGCCCCATACGCCGGGCCGCTTCATCGAGGGTGTGGCGCTGGTGAGCGACTTCGTCGCGCGCCAGGAACGGGCCGACGCCAACACCAGGATCGTCATCCGCGACCGGGCCGGAGCAGAGCACGAAATCGCGGTCGATGAGCCCGCCTATGCCCTGTCGCTCGCGGGGGCCTCTGAGTTCGACAGCACCACGATGCGTTACGGCTACAACTCGCCGTCGACCCCGACCTCGACCTACGACTACGACCTCGCCACCCGCGAACGCACGCTGAGAAAGGTCCAGGAGATTCCCTCCGGTCACAACCCGGCGGACTACGTCGTCGAGCGGCTGAACGCGCCGGCCGAGGACGGCCAGATGGTGCCGGTCACGGTGCTGCGGCGTCGCTCCACGCCTGTCGACGGCTCTGCCCCGCTGCTGCTCTACGGCTACGGCTCGTATGGCATCCCGATGCCGGCCAGCTTCTCGACCGGGCGGCTATCGCTGGTCGATCGCGGCTGGATCTATGCCATCGCACACATCCGGGGCGGCTCGGACAAGGGCTGGGGCTGGTTCCTGGACGGACGCAAGTTCACCAAGAAGAACACCTTCACCGACTTCACCGCAGCCGCCGATCACCTGATCGATCGCAGCTATGCCCGCGCCGGCAACATCGTGGCGCAAGGCGGGTCGGCCGGTGGGCTGCTGATGGGGGCGGTCGTCAACATGCGGCCGGAGCTCTGGGCCGGGATCATCGGCCAGGTGCCCTTCGTCGACGTCATCAACACCATGTCGGACGTCTCCCTGCCGCTCACGCCGCCCGAATGGCCCGAGTGGGGCAATCCGCTGGAGGACCCCGAGGCCTATGACTACATGATGAGCTACAGCCCCTACGATCAGGTCTCAGCCAGGGCCTATCCGGCGATCCTGGCGACCGGCGGCCTGTCCGATCCGCGTGTCACCTATTGGGAGCCCCAGAAGTGGGTCGCCAAGCTGCGGCCCGCGACCACCTCGGGCAATCCGGTCCTGCTCAAGATCAACATGGAGGCCGGCCACGGTGGAGCGTCCGGGCGCTTCGACTATCTGAAGGAGGTCGCCCACGACTACGCCTTCGCCGTCTGGGCGGTCGAGCGGGGGTGGGAGCGGGCGTGATCCGCGACGCCGTAGAAGGCGACCTGTCCGCCATCACGGCACTCTATGGCCGCGAAGTCCTTACGGGCACGGCGACCTTCGAACTGGAGCCGCCGTCTCTCGCGGAAATGACGTCGCGGTTCGAGGCGGTTCGAGCCAAGGGACTGCCCTGGCTGGTGGCCGAGGTCCACGGGACGTTCGCGGGCTATGCCTATGCCTCGCCGTTTCGGCCCCGACCCGCCTATCGCTATGGCGTCGAGGGCTCGATCTACGTCGAGGACGCGGCTCGAGGCCGGGGCGTCGGGCGTGCTCTGCTGACCCAGCTGATCGCCCGCGTGAAGGCCATCGGACTTCGGCACGTCATCGGGGCGATCAGCGACAGCCAGACCAGCGCCGCCTCGATTGCCCTGCATCACTCGCTCGGCTTTCGCCCGGTGGGGCGCTACGCCCAGGTCGGATGGAAGCTCGATCGATGGCTGGATGTCCATCTGATGCAACTGGACCTCGACCCGGCCGGGAACCCGCCCCGATCGCCGGGCCTCGACCTGGGCGGCGGTCTGGCCTGAGGTTCAGTGCGGCGCGATGCTGGCCGGCGGCGTGGTCAGCCACGGGGCCAGTCGGAAACGCCGCGGGGCCTCGCCGACCGTGCGGTGCAGGATGAACTGCCGGGCGAAGGCTACGACGGCCTTGATCGTCTGCGCGTCGAAGGGTTTGCACACGGCACCGAGGGCTCCGGCGAACCCCTCGGGGATCTGTTCGGGATTGGCGGTCAGGAACACCACGGCGGTGCCGTAGTCGGCGACCAGCCTCTGGGCGATCTGCGGGCCTGTCAGGCCGTCCAGCAGGTTGACGTCAACCAGGGCCAGCGCCGGCCGCTCGCGCTCGGCGACCGCGAAGGCTCCGGCGCGATCCATGGCGCTGCCGACGACATCGCAGCCGATGTCGCCCAGGACCAGTTCGAGCTCCATCGCGAGGATGGCCTGGTCTTCCACGATCATGACCCGAAGGTCACCGATTTCCTGCACCACGCGTTGTCATCCCCGGCCCGATTAACTTTACTGTGTCGGTTACCGAACAGAAGAAACTCGCTCTTGGTGAAATGGTTCACCGTGGCGTATCAGTCAGGCCTGCTTTTTTGACTGATCGCCGAGGGCGAATGACCGCGAGCGCGGAAATCCGGATCGTTGAACTGGAACGACGCCTCGTCGGCGGTTACCAGCTTCTGCAGGCGCTGGTGGGCATTCGGCTGCGCAGCGTGACCGATCCAGAGAGTCGGCGCCATCTGACCTGGCTCAGCGACGTCGTCGCGGCGATGGGGCTTCTGACTCGTCGGACGGTCGAAGACGGCTCTGTCGATTTCGGGGCTTATCTGGACGAGGCCGCCGGCTTCTGGCGGCGGGCTTGCGAAGACCGCGCCGTGCGGATCGACGTGCGGGCGTCGGGAATCGACCTGCCCGAAAGCCACGCCCTGCCGCTGGCCATCATCCTGCACGAACTGATGTCCAATGCCGTGCGGCATGCCTTTCCGGGTTCGGGGCGCGGATCGATCGCGGTGGCCTATTCCCAGGCTTCGGACGGCGTCAGCCTCGTGGTCCGGGATTCCGGTGTAGGGGCCCAATCTCTCAGCAACGGCGACGGCCTGGCCCTGGTCGAGGGCCTGGTGGCGCATCTGGGCGGAGCGATGACGCTCGAGACCGCGCCGAACGCGGGCGTGGGGGTTCGGGTCCGGCTGCCGATCCGCAGCGAGCGACCGCACTAGACCGCCCGACGCGACGGGCGGTCAGGTGGCGCTTTGTCCTCGGAAGGCGGTGGCTGGGGAACTAGGACTCGAACCTAGAATGACGGTACCAAAAACCGGAGTGTTACCATTACACCATTCCCCAGCAGGACCGGTGCACCGGGACCCTAGGGCCCCGGGAGGCGGTCAGATACGCCATGGTCGGGGGGGATGCAACACCCGGCCTGCGGACTATTTTCGAGGGGCGTCGAACGCCGCTTGCGGCCCCCTGACCCCGTCGCTATAAGCCGCGCCTCAAGTCGGAGTGTGGCTCAGTCTGGTAGAGCACTGCGTTCGGGACGCAGGGGTCGCAGGTTCGAATCCTGCCACTCCGACCATCTTTCCCGCCATCCAGGTCGTTAGGATTTCGCTGTCGCGGCGACCGCCGAAAGGCGGGCTCCGACCTGTTCGATGGTGCGTTCGCCGAGCGCGCTTCGCCGGGCAAGCAGCTCAGGCGATCCCGCGTCATAGTCCGCCATCAGTCGCCTGACGAACGCGCCGTCACGGACCTCGGCCAGCACCTCGTCCATCGCTGCCCGGGAGGCGTCGCCGATCACGCGCGGGCCCGTCAGATAGGCGCCGTATTCCGCCGTGTTCGAGATCTTGGCAAAGGCTCCGGCGATGCCGCGTTCATACATCAGGTCCGTGACCAGCTTGACCTCGTAGAAGCATTCGAACCAGGCGACCTCGGGCGGATAGCCGGCGTTCACCAGCTTCATGAAGGCCGCGTCGATCAGCTCGGCCACGCCGCCGCACAGCACCACCTGCTCGCCGAACAGATCGCTCTCGCATTCGGCGGCGAAGGTGGTCTCGAGGATGCCCTTGCGTCCGCAACCCAGGGCGGCGGCGTAGGACAGGCCCAGCGCGTGCGCGCCGCCCGTCGCGTCCTGATGCACGCCGAACAGGCAGAAGACACCCTCACCCGCCTCGTACAGGTCGCGGATGCGCGGCCCGATGCCCTTCGGCGAGGCGAGGATGACGTCGAGGTCGGCGCGGGGCGCGACCAGCCCGAAACGCACCGACAGGCCATGGGCGAAGATCAGCGCCGCACCCGGCCGGATATTCGGCTCGATCTCGTCGCGCCAGAGGTCCCGGTGGGCTTCGTCCGAGACCATGACGGCGATGACGTCGGCACCCGTGGTGGCCTCGCCGGCCGTCATGACGGGAAAGCCGTCGGCCTCGGCCTTCGCCCGGGTGGCCGAGCCCGGCTTCAGGCCCACCACGATGTCGGCGACGCCGCTGTCGCGCAGGTTCAGCGCGTGGGTGCGCCCCTGGCTGCCGTAGCCGATGACGGCGACGCGCCTGGCGCGGATGATGAACAGATCGCAATCGCGGTCGTGGAAGACGGGCAGCGGATCGGGTAGGGCCAAGGCTTCACCTGAGGAATGCGTCATGCCGGGTCTCATAACGCCATCCATGATCGTGGGCTTCTGGAAAGAGGCCGGACCAACGAAGTGGTACAAGAAGGACCCCCAGTTCGACTGGCGCGTCCGCGAGGAAATACGCGCCGCCCACTTCGCGGCCGCGAGGCGTCATCTGGACGACTGGATGGGCACGGCCGAGGGAGCACTGGCCCTGATGATCGTGCTGGATCAGTACCCGCGGAACAGCTTTCGAGACACCGCGCACCAATTCGCCACCGATCCCCTGGCCTTGATGTTCGCGCGGGACGCCATCGCGCGCGGCTATCCGGTGGCGTTCGAGCCGGACCTGCGCCAGTTCCTGTTCCTGCCGCTGATGCACTCCGAGGCCCTGGCCGATCAGGACGCCCTGCTGCCGCTGGTGGCCGACATGCCCGAGACGCTGAAGTTCGCTCACATCCACCGGGACATCATCGTGCGGTTCGGCCGGTTCCCGCACCGGAACGCGGCGCTGGGGCGGCAGACGTCGGCCGAGGAGCAGGCGTTTCTGGACGAGGGAGGGTTTGGGGGTTGAGGGCGGATTGGACTCTGGAGGTACCGAGTCCAACGAGTCCAACACTGACGATTGGACATTAAGAATGGAGGAGAACGTGTTGAATAGGCGTGCGCGTGTGAACGGTTGAGGTTCATCACAACGAGCACAGCGAAGGCACGACGAGACGAGTCCGCGGGCCTGTCGCCGATCGGTCCCTTCTGAAGCGAGATGAAAGGGTCGGCGGCAAAGCCGCCAATCCTTTGACGCACGGTGCCTGGAACAGGCGATCGGCGGCGTTGGGGCCGCTCGGTCCCGTCGTGTTCGTCGTGCCTTCGCTGTGCTCGCTGTGATGAAACCCTTCTGACCGCCGCTCTGACCGAGCCGATCCACAAGAGAACGGACCTTTCCGTCGAGAATCGCGCGTTTGCAGTTCTCCTTTCGACCATCATCCCGGAAACTCTCGAGATGAACGCGACAGTCCGAATCACTGAGCTTGAAGAGCGGATCGGAGCCCAGGTGGCGGCACCGGCCGATCATCCCGAGTTCCAGTATCTGAACCTGCTGAAGGACATCCTGGACAACGGGACGCGCCGGGACGACCGGACGGGCACGGGGACACTGGGGGTGTTCGGACGCCAGATGCGGTTCGACCTGTCGAAGGGCTTTCCGCTGCTGACGACCAAGAAGCTGCATCTGCGATCGATCATCGTCGAGCTGCTGTGGTTCCTGCGCGGCGAGACCAACGTCGCCTGGCTGCGCGAGAACGGCTGCACCATCTGGGACGAATGGGCCGACGAGGCGGGCGAGCTGGGGCCGGTCTATGGCAAGCAGTGGCGGTCGTGGGCGACGCCCAACGGCCAGTCGATCGACCAGATCGCGCGCCTGATCGAAGGGCTGAAGACCGACCCGAACAGCCGCCGCCATATCGTGTCGGCCTGGAACCCGGCCGACATCGAGGACATGGCCCTGCCGCCCTGCCACTGTCTGTTCCAGTTCTTCGTGGCCGACGGCAAGCTGAGCTGCCAGCTGTATCAGCGCTCGGCCGATGTGTTCCTGGGCGTGCCGTTCAACATCGCCTCCTATGCCCTGCTGACGATGATGGTGGCCAAGGTGACGGGGCATGAGCCGGGCGAGTTCGTCCACACCTTCGGCGACGCGCATCTGTATCTGAACCATGTCGATCAGGCCGAGCTGCAGCTGGCCCGCCAGCCGCTGGCCTTCCCGACGATGACCCTGGCGGACCGGCAGGACCTTTTCTCGTTCGAGCGTGGGGACTTCTCTCTGGACGGGTACCAAGCTTGGCCCCATATTCCTGCGAGAGTCGCCGTCTGAGGTTTGGAATGAGCAAAGGAAAACATGTCGTTCCAAACCCTCACGGGGGTTGGAGCGTCCGCAGCGCGGGCTCATCGCGAGCGGCCAAGAACTTCTCAACCCAGGAAGCGGCAGTCCGGTTCGGTGTCGATTTCGCGAAGCGTGAACACGGCGAACTATACGTCCACGGTCGCGATGGAACGATCAAGGACCGGCGCAGCTACGGCAACGACCCCCATCCTCCGCGAGACAAGCGCTAGAAGCGGTGTTCGAGCGCAGTGTTTTCATCAACTGCTCGTTCGATGACGCCTACCTTCCGATACTGCGGCCCATCCTTTTTGTGGTCATTCGTGCAGACTTCACTCCGAGGATCGCATCGGAGCGTCTGAACGCTGGCGAGAACCGTCTCGACAAGATCATTGAACTGATCGAGGCCTCGAAGTTCGGCATCCACGACCTGTCTCGAATGAAGGCGTCAAAGGTTGGAGAGCTTTTCCGGCTGAACATGCCACTTGAGCTGGGACTCGACATAGGATGCCGCCGCTTCAAAGGAGCGCACTGGCAAGAGAAACAACTCCTGGTCCTGGAAACAGAGCGGTACCGATATCAGGCGGCGATCTCTGATCTCGCCAACGTCGATATCGAAGCTCATTCTGATGACCCGCCAACCGGCATGACGGCCGTGAGAAACTGGCTGGAGATCGCAGGGCGGGTCGATGTCTCCGGGCCATCCGCACTTTGGGGCGAATTCACGGAGTTTATGGGCGACAACTACGATCGTCTAAAAGCACGAGGACATTCCGACCGCGACATTGAACGTCAGCCCGTGGCACAGTTGATGGTGGCGATGCGCACATGGCATGTCGACAATCCGGCGTAAGCGAACATGACCATCCCCCACCTCGCCCTGGTCGTCGCGCGGGCGCGCAACGGCGTCATCGGTCGGGACGGCGACCTGCCGTGGCGGCTTCGGTCCGACCTACAGCGGTTCAAGGCGATCACGCTCGGCAAGCCCTGCATCATGGGGCGGTCGACGTGGGAAAGCCTGCCGCTGAAGCCCCTGCCCGGCCGGCTGAACCTCGTGCTAACGCGAGACCTGTCCTACGAAGAGGCGGGCAAGGCCAAGGGAGCGGTGGTCTGCTCCAACCTGGCCGATGCGATCGACATCGCGCGCGAGACGGCCGAGGACGACGGGATCGACGAGATCTGCGTGATCGGCGGCACTGCCCTGTTCGAGGCGGCCCTGCCCCGCGCGCGCCGGCTGTATGTCACCGAGGTCGAGGCCGAGCCGGAGGGGGACGCCTGGTTTCCGGCCTTCGACGAAAGCCTCTTTCGCGAAACGCTGAACGAACGGCATGATGCGGGCGAGAAGGACGACCACGCCTTCACCTTTCGCGTGCTGGACCGCATCTGAGATCAGGAGACGCCGCCATGCTGACCTCGACCACCAACGACATCACCGGCCACCGTGTGACCCGCCACATCGGGGTGGTGCGCGGCGTCACCGTGCGATCCCGGAACCTGGTGTCGGACGCGATCGGCGGGGTCCAGTCGATGCTGGGCGGCCGGGTCGGGGCCTATGTGAAACTGGCCGAGGCCGGTCGCCAGGAGGCCTTCGATCTGCTGCTCGAACACGCACGCGCCGCCGGAGGCAACGCGGTCCTGGCGATCCGATATGAATCCAACGAGATCATGCCGGGCGTGACCGAAGTCCTGGCCTATGGGACGGCGGTGGTCGTCGAGCCGGGCTGAACCGTCTTCGCTTCCGGCATCGCATCGGTCCCGCACAGCCGGTCCCAGAACCGGAAGTAGAGGCCGAAGTTCGTCTTCATGTGGGTGTGATGGCGGCTGTGGTGGGTCGCGGTGATCAGCTGCGAGCCGACGCGACCCCTGACCCAGCGTTGAGGCCACATCTCCCAGCCGCAGTGGTTCATCACCGCCGTGGCGGTCATGACGGCCAGCAGCACGGCCAGCATCCAGAGGTTCAGCGGAATAACGAAGGCCAGCAGCGGCAGGAGCCAGGCCGTGAGCGCCGCCTCGGCCGGGTCGAAGGCGAAGCTGGCGAAGGGGCTGGGGTCGCGGGCGCGGTGGTGGGCGGCGTGGGCCCAGCCGAAGAACCGCCGATCATGCAGCAGGCGGTGCGTCCAGTAATAGTGGGTGTCCTGGACGATCAGCAGCAACAGGAAACTGACCGGCAGCCACCACAGGGGCCAGGCCGCCGGATCGACGTAGATCATCGTCCCGCCCGCCTTCCACGCCTCCAGGGCGACGGCCGTGGGGAAGGCATAGATCGGCGTGGACAGCAGCGAGAACTTGATCTCGTGCGCGATCAGGCGCCGCGACGGCCGCTCGCGGTTCAGGCGGATGCCGACGCCCGAGGCCCGCCCCCAGACGGCCAACCAGACGGCCCCGGCGATCAGCAGGTAGCGCGCCCCGATGATCAGGCTGAGCCAGACCGTCGAGACCAGGATCGCGACGAGCATCGGGGGCCCGAAAAGCGCCGTGTCAGCCAAGATAGGCCCGCTTCTGACGATAGACGCCATTCCAGGGAGACAGCTCTTCCGCCGGCATCAGGTCAGAGTTCCAGTAGTGGCAGACGAAGCTCTTTCGCGTGCGCGACGGATCGACGATCGGCGCGCCGCCGTGGAACAGCAACTCGTGCCAGATCAGGACGTCGCCCTTCCTGGGCAGGAATTTCTGCGGCACCAGGGCCAGGCGATCCACATTGTCGCGCATGTGGTGCTGATACAGGTGGAACTCCGATGCCACATGGGCCGGTGAGCCGGTCGAGAAGCGGAAGATCGGGATCTGGTGGCTGCCGGGATAGTAGATCAGCGGCCCCGCCTCCTCGAAGACATCCTCGAAGGCGAACCAGGCGGCGGTCATGGCGCCCTGGCGGCCGCCCGGCATGAAGAGGGTGTCGGTGTGGAAATCCTGGGTGCTGCCGCGCTCGAAGTTCAGCGAGGCGACGACGCACGGGTCGGCCTCCAGCACCCATTGCAGGACCTTGGTCACCTCGGGGTCCAGGGCGATGTCGGCGAAGAAGTCGTCCGCCATGAAGCTGTCGTTGATCTTGTAGGGTGCTGCCTTGGCCTCGTCGGGCGCGGCCGCCATGGGGATGCGGCGCTGCTCGGGCGTCTCCAGCTTCACATCGATACAGAAGGGGTGGTCGGCCGTGGCGCGCGTCGCCCAGATCTCGTCGATCCGGCGGGTGGCCTCGTCGCACCGCTCGGCCGAGATCGCGCCCGGCAGGATGACGAAGCCGTTCTCCTTCCAGAAGGACTGCTGTTCCGCGCTGAGCGCGTCGGTGGACGGACGGGTGCGGGGAATCCGTAGCACCGACGTCGCCGCGTCCTCGTCCTCGCCGCGCCCCCAGCACAGCCAGTGGTCGAAGCCGCTGGCGTAGCCGCCGCGCCGCACGGCGGAGGCGATGTCGTGACGACGGTCCAGATAGGCGACCTCGTCGAAGTCCTGGCCCAGCGGACGCTGGCCTCGCCGATGCTCGTCGCGACCGAAGCGGAACCAGTGGTCGGCGGCGCTGTCGACGACGCCGTCACGGATCAGGCCGGCGACGTCGGGGTTGTTCAGCAGATAGTAGGCGGTCTGGAACCGGGGATAGCGCCAGTTGGGACGCAGGCCGGCGCGTTCCTCGGCCCGCCCGATGGTGAGCCAGTGCTGGGCCGGATCCACGCCGCTCTGGGCCACATCGCGGTGGCTGCGCCGATAGCGACCGGGGTCGAAGCCCTCAGGCAGGGCGACCACGGCCGGGACGGGGCCGACCGCAAGCTCGCGCTCGAGAGACAGGGACAAGGCGGAACTCCGGAACCGGTGGGCGTGCGTCATCATACCGGCCGCCGTCGGCATTCCAAGCGCGCGCGTGTCTCACCCCGCGGCCATCACCCTCACGACGATGGCATCGAAGCGGGCGGCCATCTCGCCCTCGGCCAGGGGCGAACCCGCGTCGCCGGCACGGCGCACATCAGCGTGCAGCGGCAGATCGCCCAGGAAGGCTGCGCCGATCCGCGCCGCCTCCGCCTCGCCGCCGCCACGCCCGAAGACGTCGCCGGTCATGTTCTCGATCAGGCCCAGCGTGGGCACGCCCACGCGCTGGAACAGGGTATGGGCCCGGCGGGCGTCGGCCAGGGCGACCTCCTGAGGCGTCGTGACGATCACCACCCCGTCCAGCGGCGTCTTCTGGATCAGGGTCAGCTGCACGTCGCCGGTGCCGGGCGGCAGATCGACGACCAGCACGTCCAGCGGCTGATCCTCGGTGCCCCAGCGGGTCTGGGTCAGCATCTGGGTCAGGGCCTGGGAGGCCATGGGTCCGCGCCAGATCATGGCGTCGTCCGACCTCGTCAGCAGGCCGACGGACATGGCCAGCAGGCCGTGGGCACGGCGGGGCTCCATCATCCCGTCGCGGTATTCGGGCTGGCCGGACAGACCCAGCATGGTCGGCAGGCTGGGACCGTGAACGTCGGCGTCCAGGATGCCGGTCGACCAGCCCGCGCGGGCGAAGGCGGCGGCCAGGTTCACCGACACGGTCGACTTGCCCACCCCACCCTTGCCGCTGGCCACGGCGATGACGCGGCGGACGTGGGACGGTCGGTCGGTCGGCACGGGCGCGCGGGGGCGGCCCTGATCCACCGCCTCGCGCGACAGGCTGGCCTTTCGCGCGGGCGCGGGGGCCTCGGACGTCAGGATCACGGACACCCGGCTCATGCCCGGCATGGCCTTCAGCGCCGCCTCTGCCGCGTCGCGGACAGGGGCGTAGGCGGCGACCCGGGCGGCGGGAACCTCGATGACGAAGCCGGCCCGGTCGGCGGTCACGGTCAGGCCCTCGGCGACCCCGGCCTCGACCAGCCCCCGGCCCGTGGCGGGGTCGGGAATGGCGTTCAACACGGCTTCGACGGCGGCGCGGTCGATCACGGGGACGGCCTCGGTTGCAGGGGATGGACGCGCGTTCTATCCGCAGACCTTGTCGCTAGCGAGCCCGATGTGCCCCGACCCGCCCCCGTCACCCTGATCGCCGGACCGACCGCCTCGGGAAAGTCGCGACGCGCGCTGGAGATGGCCGAGGCGATGGGGGCCGCCATCGTCAACGCCGACAGCCAGCAGCTGTACGCCGACCTGCGGGTCTTGACCGCCCGACCGTCGCCGGAGGAGGAGGGCCGCGCGCCCCATCACCTGTACGGCACGGTGGACGCCTCGGAGGCCTGGTCGGTCGGGCGGTGGACGCGGGCGGTGATGCCGCTGCTGGAGGCGTTCCAGGCCCAGGGACGACCGGTGCTGATCGTGGGCGGGACGGGGCTGTATTTCTCGGCCCTGACCAAGGGACTGGCTGATATCCCCGACGTGCCGATGGCGGCGCGCGAAGAGGCGACGGCGCTGTACGACACCGAGGGCGAGGCGGCGTTCCGCCTGCGGCTGACCACCTTCGATCCGCCCGCCGCCGCCGCGATCGAGCGCGGGGATCGCCAGCGGCTGACGCGGGCCTGGGCCGTGGCGCGAGCGACGGGTCGGTCGCTGTCCGACTGGCAGGCCTCGACCCGTCCGCTGCTGGCGCCGGGGACCTATGACCGAATGGTGATCGAGCCGGAGCGCGAGGCGCTGTACGCCGCCTGCGACGCGCGGGTGCTGACGATGCTGGAGACCGGCGCGCTGGACGAGGTCCGGGCGCTGGCGGCTCGGGAGCTGGACCCGGCGCTGCCGGCGATGAAGGCGGTCGGGGTGCGGGAACTGACGGCGGGTCTGGCCGGCGAGATGACCCAGGCCGAGGCGACGACCGCGATGCAGCAGGCGACGCGGAACTATGCGAAGCGGCAGCTGACGTGGTTCAGGAACCAGTGCGGGGATTGGGGGCGGGCACTGTAGCCGGGGAAAGCTCGCAATCCTCAAGCTCCACGACCGTTAGACATCAGGACTTCGTGACCACGACCTTCAAGAAAATCGCAGGTATTCGGGTGGCCTCCGGACCAGCCTGATTCTGGGTCTCGAACAGGTCCACGAGTTCGGCCTCGAGCGCCTCGGCCCTGCCATCGTTCGATGCCGCCTCGAAAGCGTTCATGGTCGGGCCATAGAAGGTCTTCATGTTCTCGACCATCCAGCGCGGTGGCTGGGGAGCCGCAAAAACATAGGTCGCCGGTGCACAAGTGATATTGGCGGCAGGGACGCCGGCCGTCTCGAAACGCTCTCTAACGTTGGTCTCGACGCCCCAGGTCATCGGGCTGATGAAGCCCTCGGGCGGAGGCGGTGCATAGGCGGCGCTGATCTTCAGGACCTGGGCGATGAGGGTCGGATCACCGGGAATCCAGTTCCCCATGACGATGCGTCCTCCGCTGCGCGTTACCCGTGCCATCTCCTTGGCAACATCGAAGGGACGCGGAGCGAACATCGCACCGAAGATGCTGACCACCAGATCGAAGCGCCCGTCTTCCAGGCCCTGCAAGTCAGAGGCGTCGCCCTGCTGGAAGCGGAGGTTGGACAAACCCGCGGCCGAAGCCCTGGCGTTGCCGGCGGCAACCAGGTTCTCGGCGATGTCCACGCCCAGGACCTCGGCCCCGAGACGCGCGGCCGGAAGGGCCGTGGTGCCGTCGCCGCAACCGAGGTCCAGGACGGCCATGCCCGGCGTGATGCCGAGAGTGTCAACGAGGGCCTCGCCGCTCTCGCGCATGGATGCAGCGATGCGGGTGAAATCACCCTTTTCCCAAAGAGCCTTGTTCGGATTCACGGTGCCAACCCTCGCGCCGGGAATTCGGCGTTACCCTTAGAGCGTCTCCACACGCCCGGGGGCAAGCGCCAAGTCACCGCACCATCCAGCTCACCAGCAACAGCACGAACAGCCCCGCGCTGACCGCCTGCCAGAAGCGCACCGGCTCGCGCTCCATGAGCGACAGATCGCGCCGCATCGGGACGGCGGCGGCGCTGCCGCTTTCGAGGACGTGGATCAATTCCTCGACGTCGGCGAAGCGGTCGGCGGGGTCGACGGACAGGGTCCGCAGGATGGCGGCTTCGAGCCAGGCGGGCATGTCGGGGCGGTGGGTGGTGGGGCGGGTCGGCTTGTCGAAGCGGATTCGGCTGAAATCGGTCTCCTGACCCGAGGGATAGTCGCCGGTGAACAGGCGGTAGAGGGTGACGCCCAGGGCGTACTGATCGGTGCGGGCATCGCCGGGGTTGCCGGCGAACATCTCGGGCGCCTTGTAGCCGGGGGTGCCGGGGGCCTCGGTCTCGGAAAACTCCGGGGTCCTCGGCAGGCGGGCGACGCCCAGGTCGATCAGCTTCATCCCGCCGTTGGTTTCGAGGATGACGTTGTCGGGCTTGATGTCGCGGTGAGCGATCCCGAGGCGGTGCAGGGCGGCGACGGCGCGCGACAGGCGGATGGACAGGTCGATGCCCTCGGGGATCTGGAACGGCTCGTCGGCGATCCGGGCATGCAGGGTGCGGCCGACATACAGGGGCTGGGCGATGTAGAGGCGGCTCTGGCGGCCGGGGTCCAGCGTCAGGGTCTTGCCGACGTAGGGACTGTCGATGCGGCGGCCGATGAAGCTTTCGCGCAGGAAGGCCCCGCGCGCGCCGGCCTCGGACAGCAGCTTGGGCTTGGGGAACTTCAGGACGACGAGAGGTGCGCCCTCCCCGTCCCGGGCGACGAAGACCCGGGTGTATTTGCCGTCGGAGATCATCCGCTCCAGCCGGAAGCCGTCGATGTTGTCGCCGACCTTGGGGGCCGGGAGGATCGGCAGGTCGGCGGCCTCGGCCCCGATGGCGTCCTGGTCCACCGCGCCGATGCGGATGACGTCGATGACGATGGCGGTGGCGTTGTCCCGGGTCTCGGCGGCGGCGGCCGCGTCGACGATGGCCTGGGCGTCGGCTTCCGACGAGGCGCGGCGGGCCAGCAAGCGGGTCAGGTCCGCCTCCGACACCACGACGTGGACGCCGTCGGTCGTGAGCAGCAGCCGGTCGTGGGCCTTCAGCGGGACGGCGCGGGTGTCCAAACGCAGGTCCGGCTCGATGCCGATGGCACGGTACAGGACGTGGCTGAGGCCGGGCTGGGCCAGCACATGGTCCTCGGTCAGTCGGGTCAGGACGCCGTCGCGGAAATGCCAGGCCCGGCTGTCGCCAACATGCAGGGCCGTCGCCTCGCGCCCCCGCAGCACCAGGGCGGTGAAGGTGGTGGCGGCGCCCGCCATGTCGGGGTCGGAGCGCCCCTTGGCGTGGAGCCAGCGGTTGTAGCCGGCGAGGGCGCCGATGCCGGCGGAGGCGACGCCCTTCAGAGGGTTCTGATCGACATAGGCGTCGATGAAGGTGCGGCCGGCGAGCTCCGACGCGATCCGCCCCGCCTTGGAGCCGGAGACCCCGTCGGCGACCAGGGCGACCACGCCGTGAAGGGCCTGTTCCGAGGGAGGGCCGATATGGACCGCGCCGAAATCCTGATTGTCCGCGCGCGGCCCGAGCGCCGTGGCGAAGCCCGCCGCGATCTGAAGCCTGCCGTCCGCGTCCATGGCCGATCCCCCTGCCCACCCCACCGTGCACCCCGGCGAAGGCCGGGGTCCAGATGGCAAGCTCCGTGCTTGATCAAAAGACGCGGCGCGCGATCCCGGCCGCCCGCGTCCGTGACCTGGACCCCGGCCTTCGCCGGGGTGCACGGATGGGTTTGGTTGTGAACTTGGAATTCACCGCCCCTGCGCCTATATTGTCCTTGCCGGGGCTTGCTCCGGATATGGCGATAAACGCGCTTGTAATAAGCGGACCGGACCCGGGTGCGATTCCCGGCGGCTCCACCAATCGCTCCCGGTCATCGCGGGAGATGCGGGGCCGACTAGCATCGACGGACGTGTAAAGAAGACTGCTTTCGCTCGTCCTGGCCCACCGTATCGGGCCATTTTCTAACTGCGAACGATAACTTCGCTGGAGAAGTCCGTCTCGCCGCGTAATGCGGTTCGACAGACTTCGAACACTTAAGTCCTAGGGGTTCAGATCCCTGGGCGGGGCCCGGGGGCGCCTGGCAACAGAAGCCCCCACTTCCCTTCAGCGCGCCTGGCAACAGACGCCCGGGACTTTTCCCGCCCGTCCCACCTTTCGCCCGCCGCCCGGCCCGGCTATCTGTCAGCGCGCTAGCGAGGACACTGATGGCCGACGACGCCCAGCCGATCGACGAGATGCAGTACGAGAAGCTCGCGCAGGACGCCCTGCGCGGCGTGATCCGTTCCGCGCTCGAACGCGCGGCCAGCCCCTCGGGCATCCCCGGCGCGCACCATTTCTATATCACCTTCAAGACCCGCTCCCCTGGCGTGTCGGTGCCGCCCGACGTGGTCGCCAAGTATCCGGACGAGATGACGGTGGTCCTTCAGCACCAGTACTGGGACCTGGCGGTCGAGCACGACCTGTTCTCGGTCATGCTGAAGTTCGGCGGCATGCCCAAGGTCCTGACCGTGCCCTATACGGCCGTCACGCGCTTCTACGATCCCAGCGTGCAGTTCCTGCTGCAGTTCGAGGCGCCCGAGCCGGTCGCCCAGACCGTGGCCGAGCTGCCGGCACCCAAGCGCACGGACCCGCCGCCCTCCGGCGACGACGGGCCCAAGGTCGTCTCCCTGGACCAGTTCCGCAAGAAATAGCCTTCGCAACGGCGCGATGACCGCTAGGCTGGGCCGTCCGGATTCAGGAAAGCCGCCCATGCTCCGCATCGCCGCTCTCGTCATCCTCGTCTGGCTGAGCGGCTCGGCCGCCCAGGGCCAAAGCCGGTTCGACGGATGGGCCTCGGCGATCGTCGCGGCCGACTGGCGCACGACGACCGGCGAACCGATCCAGGCCTTCGACAATGCGAGACGCGACCTGACGGCGGGCTTCCTAGCAGCCGGCTTTTCGCGGGACGCCATGGTCGACGTCACCCTGCGTCCCGACGCCAACCCGGTCGTGACCGCTGAACAGGCCGTGGCCCGGATCGGAGAGGCCGCCGCGCGGGCGCCGCGCGGATGCTTCCTCTACATCACCTCGCACGGCTCGCCGGAGTTCGTGGTGTTCGGGCCGGACGTCAGCCTGACGCCGACGCTGCTGGCGACGCTGGTGCGCGGCTGGTGCGGCGATCGGCCGACCGTCCTGGTGCTGTCGGCCTGTTTCTCCGGAGCCTTTATCGATGGGCTGGCGGGGCCGAACCGGATGATCCTGACGGCCGCGCGCCGGGACCGCGCCTCGTTCGGGTGCAGCGAGGATGCGATATACCCCTATTTCGACGGCTGCGTGATCGAGCGCCTGCCGACCGCCACCGATTTCATCGCCCTGGGCAACGCCGTTCGGGCCTGCGTCAAGGACCGCGAGGAGGCGGAAGGCCTCGCCCCCGCGTCCGAGCCTCAGGTCTTCATCGGCGCCAACATGCAATTGCTCGCTCCGACCCTCAGATTCGATCGACCCTCCTGACACCACCCCGGCAACAGGGGACGTGCAGACAGACGGGAACACACGGAGACATCGATGCTGACCGGAGGATGCCACTGCGGAGCGATCCGCTACGAGACGGCGGACGAGGCGATCCATCACGCCCTGTGCCACTGTATCGATTGCCGGAAGGCCGCCGGAGCCCCCGCGGTCGCCTGGGCGCTGGCCCCGGCCGATCAGGTGTCGATCACGGGCGACCCCGTCTGGTACGCGTCGTCGGCGGACGGGCGGCGGGGTTTCTGCGGCGCGTGCGGGACCGGCCTGTTCTATACGAACGACGTCATCTTCCCCGGGCAGATCGATATCCAGAGCGCCACGCTGGATGACCCTGACGCCATCCCGCTTCAGGGTCAGATCCAGATCGCCGAGCGGATCGGCTGGATGGGGCATCTGGATCGGCTGCCAGCGTTCGAACGCTACCCCGAAGCGCCCTGACGCGGATAGGCGCGGATGGTGATGCGCTCGCGCTCGCCCTCGCGCCGCTCGACCAGCAGCCGCGCCACCTGGGCGTCGTCGTGGAAGAGATAGCCCTTGATGGCGTCCAGCAGGGCCTTGGCCAGATTGTCGAGGTCCATCCACGGCGGATCGCCGACGTGCTCCATGACGATCTCGACGACGAAGTCGCCGTAGGACGGCCGCGACCCGCGCCATTCCTTGCGGAAGAACTCATAGACCAGGGGCTTGTAGTATTTGGCCTGGGTGGTCAGGCCGTCGATCATGACGACGACGGCGTCGCCCTCCTCGCGCGCGCGGACCTTGCCGGAGACGACCCAGTCGGAGGTCAACGCGGCGCGATGTCCACACCGAGCGCAAGCGCGGCCCGACGGAGCGCCTTGTCGAGCGAGCCGAGCACCAGACCTTCTCGTTGCGCCAGCTCCAGATAGGCCGCGTCATACACCGTCAGACCGTGTCGATCGGCGAGATCCATGGTTCGCCGATGCGCGGCACCCGGTTGTCGGGCCGTGTCGAGCCGCAGTCCGTAGCCGAGGAAGCGGTTCAGCGCTTCCTCACGGTAAGCCCTGTCGATGAATCCTCGGCGCTCCTTCATCAAGAGCCCGTTCATGACTTCGAGGAGAACATGACCGGGTGCGACCGCGCCCGAGACCTCAGCGTCGATCAGAAGGGCCCTCGCGGTCTGGGTCTGATCTTCCTCGACCAGCCCCGCAATGAAGACCGAGGCATCGATGACATAGCCCGTCAAAAACGGCGGCCGAAGTTTATGTCGGCCTTGGTCTCCTCGGTTGTTCCGATCGGCCCGCGATAGCGCGCCCGCAAATCGTCCCAGAGCGCCATCTCGGCCTCGGCCTCTTCTCGCGACACCGTCTTGCGCAGGGGCGTCAGAACCACCTCGGGCTCGCCCCGGCGGGTGATCACGACCTCCTCGCCGGCGACCGCCCTGTCGAGCAGTTCGGACAGACGGTTCTTCGCCTCCAGCACACCCAGTTTCATGTCGCACCTAGCCAGACCGCTGGCTATATAGCCCGCGCAGCCCGCCCGAACAATGGAAGCGCCGATGACCGAACACCGCACTGAAACTGACACCTTCGGCCCCATCGAGGTCGCCGCCGATCGCTACTGGGGGGCCCAGGCGCAGCGGTCGCTGGGGAACTTCAAGATCGGCTGGGAGAAGCAGCCCCTGCCGATCGTGCGGGCCCTGGGCATCGTCAAGCGCGCCGCCGCCGAGACAAACATGGCGCTGGGGCGGCTGGACCCGGCCATCGGGAACGTCATCGTCCGCGCCGCCGACGAGGTGATCGAGGGCAAGCTGAACGATCATTTTCCGCTGGTCGTCTGGCAGACGGGCTCCGGCACCCAGTCGAACATGAACGCGAACGAGGTGATCTCGAACCGGGCGATCGAGATGCTGGCCGGCGAGATGGGGTCCAAGAAGCCGGTCCACCCCAACGACCACGTCAACATGAGCCAGTCGTCCAACGACACCTATCCCACGGCCATGCACGTCGCCTGCGCCGAGGAGTTGGTCCACCGCCTGCTGCCGGCGCTCCAGACACTGCACAATGCCCTGAACGACAAGGCCCAGGCATGGAAGGACATCATCAAGATCGGCCGGACCCATACCCAGGACGCCACACCCCTGACGCTGGGCCAGGAGTTCGGCGGCTATGTCCAGCAGGTCGCCAAGGGCATCGAGCGGATCGAGAGCACCCTGCCCGACCTGATGCAGCTGGCCCAGGGCGGCACGGCGGTCGGCACGGGCCTGAACGCCCCCGTCGGTTTCGCGGAAGGTGTGGCCGACAAGATCGCCCAGATCACAGGCCTGAAGTTCACGACGGCCCCGAACAAGTTCGAGGCCCTGGCCGCCCACGACGCCATGGTCATGAGCCATGGCGCGATCAACACGGTCGCCGCCTCGCTGTTCAAGATCGCCAACGACATCCGCTTCCTGGGCTCCGGCCCCCGTTCGGGTCTCGGCGAACTGGCCCTGCCAGAGAACGAGCCGGGGTCGTCGATCATGCCGGGCAAGGTCAATCCGACCCAGTGCGAGGCCCTGACCCAGGTCTGCGTCCAGGTGTTCGGTAACCACGCGGCGATCACCTTCGCGGGCTCGCAGGGGCATTTCGAGCTGAATGTCTTCAACCCGGTGATGGCCTACAACTTCCTGCAGTCGGTGCGGTTGATGGCCGACGCGGCGGTCAGCTTCACCGACAACTGCGTGGTCGGGATTGAGCCGCGCATCGACAACATCCAGCGCGGGCTGAACAACTCACTGATGCTGGTGACCGCACTGAACGGCAAGCTGGGCTACGACGCCTGCGCCAGGATCGCCAAGACGGCGCACAAGAACGGCACGACCCTGCGCGAGGAAGCCGTCGGCGGCGGCTATCTGACCGATGCGGAGTTCGACGAGGCGGTGCGGCCCGAGAAGATGATCTCGCCGGGCTGAGGCCCGTCAGCGCGTGCCGTAGCGCAGGCGGCTCAGCATCTCGGTGGCGCGGCGCAGGGGGGCGTCGAAGTCCTTGCCCGCCTTCCACTTCTCGAAGGCCATGACGTTGTCGATCCGCCGCGACACGAATGCCTCGGCCGCGTCCCGTCCCTCGAACCAGCGCATGGTCAGGGCCGGAATCAGGATGCCCGACAGGATGGTGCGCTTGGAATAGTGGTTCCAGTCCGTGGCCGTGTCGCCGGCCCAGCGCCACAGATGATCGGCGCTCTCCCAGGCCAGCGACAGGCCCAGGTCGGCGTTGGTCGGCAGGGCCAGGAAGCCGGCGCATTTGCGCGTCGCCTCCAGATCGACGGCCCCCGCCTCCATCCGCGCCGAGACCGCCCGCGCGATTCGCTCGCGGATCTTCAGACCCTCGGCCGAGCCCAGCGCCTCCAGCGCCCGCGCGTCGTGTCGGCGGGACAACAGGGCCGCGAGGTCGCGCGGGCCGTTCGGCAGCAGCAACTCCTGATCGCCCTCAGACAAGCCTTCGGCTGCACAGGCCTCGCGCACCATCCGGGCGTTCCAACCCAGGCGGGGAGCCAGTTTCAGGGCCGTGCCCAGGACCGCCTGCTCCCTGGCGTCGGCCCAGTCCGGCTCGGCGTTCGGCAGATGAGGGGTTTCGGTCATCCCTAACGATACCGCGTCCGCGCGACCATCGCGAGCGTCGCCACGGGGGCGCGACGATTGGCACGCTCCGGCTGGACAGTCGGGGGGGCTTGGTGTATCCGCACGCCTTCGCTCGCCGGGCTGTCGCCTGCGGGATCGGATTTTATTTGTCTGCCCGCCTCGCTGAACACATCAGAGGACGCGGCGGGCGGCCAAAGGAGAGTTGAACCTGGTTCAGATTTTCGTTCGCGACAACAACGTCGATCAGGCGCTCAAGGCCCTGAAGAAGAAGATGCAGCGCGAAGGCAGCTTCCGCGAGATGAAACGCCATGTGCATTACGAGAAGCCCTCGGAGAAGCGCGCCCGCCAGAAGGCCGAGGCCGTCCGTCGCGCCCGCAAGCTGGCCAGGAAGCGCGCCCAGCGCGAGGGGCTGCTGCCCCCGCCCAAGCCGCGCGTCCCGCGCGCCTGATTTCGCATCAGGGCTGAACGATCAAAGGCCGCCCCGGGCAACCGGGGCGGCCTTTTTCAATTGTCCTTCCTCCCTTGCGGGAGAAGGTGGCAGCCGAAGGCTGACGGATGAGGGGTGACACTCTGCTTCACCGGCGTGCATCCGATCCGTCAGCGTATCCGCTTCGCCGTACCCCTCATCCGGCCCTCCGGGCCACCTTCTCCCGCAAGGGGAGAAGGGACGTTTCTACCGCCCCCCGCCCGCGATGGCCTGGCCGAAGCTCTTCCAGCTCAGCTTCACGTCCGACAGGGCGCCGGCGCGGAACGCCCGGCCGGCCAGCCAGACCATCAGCAGGGCCACGGCGAACATGCCCGCCATGGTGCCGATGACCTCGATCAGGGGCGGTCCGGACGGCGCGCGAGCGGCCATCAGGAAGGGCGTGAAGAAGGGCACCCAGGAGGCGAACCGCACCAGGGGCGCGTCCGGGTTCACCAGGGCGAACTGGACCAGCAGGATGGGGATGACCAGGACCATCATGATCGGACCCATCAGGGTCTGGGCGTCGCGCGGCGTCTCGCAGAAGGCGCCGATGGCGGCGAACAGCACCGCGTACATCAGATAGCCACCGACGATGTAGCCCAGGAAGTAGAAGATCAGGCCGTTGGCGGTCAGGATTTCCCAGATGTTGACGGCCTGCTCTGGCACGGCGGACACGAGGCCGATCGCGCCGATCCCGCCCCAGACCAGCAGCACCGACAGGGTCAGCATCGCTACCCCCAGGACCTTGCCGGTCAGGATCTCGGTCGCGGAGGCCGAGGACAGCAGGACCTCGAGGATCTTGTTCGACTTCTCCTCCATCACGCTGTTCAGCAGGATCGAGGCCCCGGTGATGATGAGCGACCAGAGGATGAAGGCGAAGGCCAGGCCGATGATGCCGGGCAGCCGGTCCTTGAACGACACCTCGCCTCCGTCCGAGGCCCGCGGCGAGAACAGCGTGACCTCGGGCCGGAAGGCGTCGGTCGCCTCGACCACGGCGGGGTCGATACCGGCCTGGGTCAAGACCTGATCGCGGTTCGCGTCCCGCAAGGCCGCGCGCACGAAGTCCTCGACCGTGTCGTCGGTCGCGCGGGCCGCCCAGACCCGGGCCGAGGGCCCCTCGGCGGCGCGATCCAGGAAGACGACGGCGTCCAGCCGCTGATCTTCGGGCGTTTCGTCGGTCAGATAGCGCCGGACCAGGGCGTCACGCGCCTCTCCAGGCGTGGCCTGGGCCAGGTCGGCGGGCGTGTCGACGATCTGCATCCGCTGGCGCGCGGCCTGGGCCACGGCGTTCTGGGTGGCTTCCGGCGGCATGCCTGTCGCCTCGGCGGCCTGCTGCGCCGCCTCGCGCGCGCGCTGGGCGCTGCGTTCGGCCTCGTCGGCGAGACGGCCCTGGACCGCCTGGGCGAGACCGGCGGCCTGGGGCCCCTCCTCGATCAGAACCACGGCCCGGACCTCGTCGGCGCTGTCCATCAGGATCGGGATCGCCCCCCCCAGCACGGCGAATAATGGGAAGGCCAGCAGCGACAGCCAGAAGCCCACGGTCCGCGCATAGGCCATGAACTCGCGCCGGGCGATCAACAGGATGCGGTTCATCAGACGGTCTCCGGAGCGTTCGTGGGCCGGGCCACGCTCTGATCCTGGTCGGGATGGTCGCCGGTCAGGTCGATGAAGGCGTCATGCAGAGTCGGCTCCTTCAGCTCGAAGCGGCGGACGTCCAGCCCGGTCAGGAAGGCCGCCTTCAGGGCGTCCTGCCCTGCGGCACCCTCGGCCAGCGCGGCCTTCAGCACCCGCACCCCGTCCTGTTCGGACACGACGTCGACACCGGTCACGCCCGGCAAGGCCCCAGCCTGTTCGACCGCGATCGCGCCTTCAAGATCGAGGAACCGGCGCGAGGTGTCGCGCGCCTCGGCCACCGTGCCGTCGAAGGCCTTCCTGCCCCGCGCCACCAGAACGACCTGATCGCACAGCCGCTCGGCGTGCTGCATGACGTGGGTCGAGAACAGGACCGTGGCACCATTGGCGGCCAGGTCGCGGATCACGGTCTCCAGCCCCTGCTGATTGACCGGGTCCAGCCCGCTGAACGGCTCGTCAAGGATCACGAACTCGGGCCGATGCACGACCGAGGCGATCAGCTGGACCTTCTGGGCCATCCCCTTGGACAGCTCCTTCATCTTCTTGTTCTTCGAGGCCCCGAGGCCCTGGGCCTCCAGCATCTCCTTCGCGCGCTTTCGCCCCTCCCCCGTCGGCAGGCCCTTCAGGGAGCCGAAGAAGGCGATGGCGTCGATCGGCGTCATCTTTTTGTAGAGACCCCGCTCCTCTGGCAGGAAGCCGATGCGGTCTCGGACCTGACGGCCGTCGGACGCGCCGAGAATCTGGATCGAGCCAGTCGTCGCCGGCTGCAGGCCCAGGATCATGCGGATGGTCGAGGTCTTGCCCGCCCCATTCGGCCCCAGAAAGCCGCAGATCGCGCCCTTCTTCACGGTGAAGCTGAGATCGCGAACGGCCTGGAAGTCACCGTAGCGTTTGCTCACGCCCTCGAGCGTCAAGGCGTTCATGCGTCATCCCCACTGCTGGCTGCCGACAGGCCTAGCAAAGGACGCTTTACATGCAAACTGTATTCGACGTCATGTTGGACGCTGGCGCGCTCAGGACGCGGCGACGCTCGCGTAAGGAACGGGAGCGTCGATCTCCACCTCGAACGTCTCGCCGACCACCCGGCTGGGATTGATCTGCGTCCCGTCGCGGCGAACCTCGAAATGCAGGTGCGGGCCGGTGGAATAGCCGGTTGAGCCGACCAGGCCGACTCGCTCTCCGGCCAGGACCCGGTCGCCGGAGGCCACGTCGATACGGCTGAGGTGGGCGTACAGGGTGGTCATGCCGTTGGGGTGCCGAACCTCGATGAAGTTGCCATAGCCGTCCGGCTGGCGGCCGATCCGCATCACCTCGCCCTCGGCCGAGGCGTAGACGGCGGTGCCGGTCGGGGCGGCGATGTCGACCCCCTTGTGCATCCGCACCCCCCGCTCGCCGCCCAGGCGGCGCATGCCGAAGCGGGAGTTGATCGGAAAGCCGCGGACCGGTTCCTCGAAGGCGATCATCCGCGTCATGGGCCCGGCGGGCTCCGCCACCGCCGTCACGGGCGGGAGCTCGGGCAGGCTGCCAGGCTGGATGTCGGGTTGGGGCACGGCCGGGGCCATGGCCATGGCCAGGACGGCGACGCCCGCGAGGGCGAGCGTCTGGCTGGAATGAAGCAGGAAGGAGCGGGGGGTCGGCAAGGGTCGGCGCATGAAGTCGTCGGCTCTGTCGGCGCTTTGAAGAAAGCTGTCAGGAGCGTCGCCGCAATGATCCGTAACAGATCGCGATCGACGCAGGACGCCGTTCTAAGACTTCGTGGGGCCACTTTGGGGCACCTGGGGTGGCAGGTCGTCGCACCCCTGGAACCGAAACGCGAAAGCGCGCCGGAGACATCTCCGACGCGCTTCCTGCAAAGCTGAGCCTGTTTTACGAGAGCGGCAGGGTCAGGGTGATGCCGCCCATGTGGCTGTCGGCGTTGTCGCCGAAGCGGCCGCGATAGCCGACCTCCAGGTCGAACGGGCCGATGTCGCCGCTGATCCCGGCCGAAGCCAGCACCGAACCGCCGAACGGATCGTCGAACGAACGCGACAACACCTGGGCCGGATTGCCCGCGATGCCGACGCGCACGGCCTGGGAGCTGTCGTCCAGGCTGTCGCGGTAGCCGCCCTCGGCGAAGAGGTTGAAGCCGCTCATGGTCGTCTCGGCGCGCAGGGCGACCTCGCCCGTGATGCCCTTCACTTCGCGGTCGCGGTACTGGTACGAGGCCGCGAAGCCCTGCTCGGTGTAACCGTCGATCTCGGAGCTGGCCCAGGTGACCGCGACGCGGGGCGACACGGCGATGCCGCCGGCGTCGAACCACATTCCGCCCTGGACCTTGGCACCCGAGGAGAAGCCGCGGGTGGAGCCCGTCTGCACCAGCGCCGCCAGCGAGCTGACGCGGCTGATGTCGTTGAAGTCCTCGCTGGCGACGCCGACCGCGCCGTTCACGAACACATTGCCCGAACGCCAGCCGCCGTACAGATCCAGCGACAGGGTCTGGAGTTCGAACTCGGACGGGCCGGCCTCGACGTCCGCCACGCGCCAGGCGCCCATCAGGCCGAAGCGCAGGGTCTCGGTGCCGGTCTCGAGCCCGAGCTGCGCGCCATAGCTGGACGCCTTGCCCTGGGAGGCGAAGCCGCGCTGGTCGAAGCCCGAGGCGTCGTAGATCGCCCCGGCGACGATCGAGGTGCCGGCTTCCCAGGCCGCCTGGCCCGACAACCGTCCCGTGGCCGCGTCCAGCGCGTCCTCGCGGTGACGGAAGGCCGTCTCGCCCTGGAAGGTCGCTTCGGCCGCGCGGTCGCCGTAGTAAAGATAGTCGGCCGACAGGGTCGCCAGCAGCCGGTGTCCGGCCGCCGTGGGATGAACACCGTCGAAGAACAGATAGGTGTCGGGCGCCGCGCACACCGTCACGCCGTTGAAACAGGCCTGGGTGACGTTCGTCAGTCCGAACCGGCCGGGATTGGCGGCGATCGGATCCGATACCTTGGCGAGGTCGAACAGGATGATGTTCGTGTTCGGCCGGGTCGGAGCCAGGGTCAGCAGCGAGGTCGCCAGCTGGCCGTTGAACTGGGAACCGGCATAGTCGGCGAGGGCGGCCAGCGGCGTCGGGCTGAACTGCGGCGTGGTGCCGAGCCGCGGCAGGTTGGTGACCAGGATGGTGCCGGCACCGCGCGAGGCGATGTCGCCGACGATGAAGTTGATGTCGGTCACAGCGGCCCGGATCACCGGATCGACGAAGCCGGTCGGGTTGCCTTGCAGTTGCGGTGGCAGGACGGCGAAGGCACCGATCGACTGGAAGATGTTGTTGGCTCCGCCCAGGACGCTGACCAGATCATTGGCTCCGAACGTCCCGCCCCGCGATACATAGGTCGTCAGCTGCTGACGCATGCCGGGCGGGAAGGCGACGGCGTTGTCGGTGCGCGATCCGCCATAGGCCAGGTTGATGCTGCCCGTGACCGGCCCATTGAACCGCGCCGCGCTGAACCCGAGCTGCTCGGCGAAGACCGGCCCGTTCGAGAATCGGCCCTGAAAATAAGGCGGCGACGGCGGCTGGGTGCCGCCCGAGGCCAGGAACAGGTTGCCGTTGTCGCTGAGCGAATCGCCCAGCACCACCAGACGGCCATAGGACTGCGCCGATGCGGCTGTCGCCAGGGCGGTCGATGCAGCGAGCGTCAGCGCGGCCAGGGCCGCGCCGCGAAGAAAGCGGTTCATGAAGTCCTCCCGTCGGCCGGCTGTGTGCGACCGTTCCGCGACAGTCTGCGCCGTCCACGGACAGACGCAAGATGCCGTCAGGGAAGCTTCTAGTGAAGCAGCCGGAAACGCAGCGTTCCGGCAACACTCTTCAGCACCCGAAGCGCCTGCGGATCATAGTCCCGGTCCACGTCGGTGATGACGTAGCCGGTCCGTTCGTCGGTCTTCAGGTGCTGACCCAGGATGTTCAGCCCCGCCGCCGACAGCTCGCGGTTCAGTTCGGCCATGACGCCCGGCTGGTTCCGGTGGATGTGCAGGATGCGGTGCCCGCCCGAGACCTCGGCCAGCTGCACGTTCGGCAGATTGACGCAAAAGGTCGTGTCTCCGCGGTTCAGATAGCCCAGCAGTCGCTCTGCGGCGAACTCGGCGATGGCTTCCTGCGCCTCTTCGGTCGAGCCGCCGATGTGGGGCGTCAGGATGACGTTCTTCAGGCCTCGCAGCGGGCTGTCGAACGGATCGGCGTTGGTGCGCGGTTCCTCCGGGAAAACGTCGAGGGCCGCCCCTCCGACCCGGCCCGAGCCGATGGCCTGAGAAAGGGCCCCGATGTCGACGACGTGCCCCCGCGACAGGTTCAGGAACAGGGTCCCCGGTTTCATCGCCTGGAACTGCGCCGCTCCGATCAGGTTGGTGTTCTCCTTGCGCCCATCGACATGCAGCGACACCACGTCCGCCTCGGCCAGCAGGGCGTCCAGCGACCGCATGCGCCGCGCGTTACCGAGCGCCAGCCGCTCGGACAGGTCGTGGAAGACCACCCGCATGCCCAGGGCCTCGGCCAGCACCGACAGCTGGGATCCGATGGCCCCGTAGCCGACGATGCCGAGCGTCTTGCCGCGCAGCTCGCGAGAGCCGTCCGCCGACTTGTTCCAGCGTCCCTCGTGCATGGCGGCGGACTTGTCGACCACGTCGCGCATCAGGGCGACGGTCAGGCCGATGGCCAGTTCCACGACGCTGCGGGTGTTGGAATAGGGGGCGTTGAACACGGCCACGCCCCGGGCGGCGGCGGCGTCCAGATCGATCTGGTTTGTGCCGATGCAGAAGGCCGCCACGGCCATCAGGCGATCCGCGGTCTCCAGAACCCGTTCGGTGACGTTCGTCTTGGACCGGATGCCCAGGACATGGACGCCCTTGATCCGGTCGATCAGGTCGTCCTCGTCCAGAGCGCCCTTCATCGTCTCGACCGAATATCCCGCCTCTTCCAGTCGCTCGACCGCCGCCGGGTGGATGTTTTCAAGCAGCAGCATGCGGATGCGGCTGCGCGGATAGCTCCAGCGCCCGGCCAGACCCTCGGCGTGCAGCAGTTCGTCGATCGAGCGGGCCTCGGCGTCGGCGACCTCGACCACCCGCTCGCGCCGGGCGATCTCGGTGAAGGCATAGAACCGGTCGGCCGCGCCCTTCAGCTTGACCTCGGCGTCGTTCCAGCCGTCGCCGACCATGACCACGGGGCCGCTCAGGCCCAGGCCCTTGATCACCTCGGGCTTGCCGTTCTCATGCGACAAGGGGTTGGCGTCGTCGACGCCGGTGACCCGACCCTCGGCGTCGTAGACCAGGTCGTTGCACAGCACCCGCTCGGGCGAAACGCCCAGGCGCTGGGCGATCGGCGCGATGATTTCGCGAAAGCCGCCTGACAGGATGACGATCCGGTCGGCATGATCGTTGAAGAACTTCAGGTTCCGGCGCACCGACGGGGTGCCCTCGTCCAGGATGCGGTCGGCCAACGCCTGGACGTGCTCGCGCTGCAGCGGCAGCAGCGCCAGCCGCGCGCGCAGCGCCTGACCGAAATCGATCTGTCCGGCCATGGCCTGATCGGTCAGACTGCCGACCTGATCCCTGACGGCCTGCGCGTCCGCACGGCCCTCCAGGGCGATATCGGCGAGCGCCTCAAGCGTCTCGATCCTTACAAGGGTCGAGTCGAAGTCGAAGATCAGCGTCGGAAGGGCGGCCATGCCCCTCTTTCGCCGACCTTCGCAGATGCAGCAACGGGTTTGTGAGGGCGATTACAGCCCGGTGATCCGCCGGACCTGGCTGTCGGGACGCCGGCTCTCCAACGCGGCCGCGCCGATCGCCGCCGCGATGGTCGCGACGGCCAGCAGGGCCCCACCCTCACGGGCGTGCCCGCGGGCATAGCGGCCGGCTTCGTCGGCATAGCGACGGACCTCGTGCGCGTACTTACGGCGCTGCGTGTCGGACACCGCCCGCTGGCCGCGCCTCAGCAGCTTGCGGGCCCCGTGGCGGGCGTCGTCGGAGAAGTCGCCGGCGCGGTCTCCCAGTTCTTCGGCACGTTCCGTCAGACCGCGCGAGATGTCCTCGAAGCGGTGGCGCAGGGCCTCGGCGTCGATCCAGCCACGCGGATCGATCCGGCTGCGCAGTTGCTCGTAGCGGCGCGGCCCCGTCCGCTGGGTCAACAGCATCGTGCCGGCCGCCGCCAGAAGGATCAGGCCCAGGGTTCCGGCAGTGATGCCGGGATGTTTTCTGACTTCGGCCAGCGCGCTGAAATTCCGGACCATGGGATACTGAAACTCCTCGTCGAACCCGTCTTCGGTCGGTTCGTAGAGACCGTCGGCGTCGGTGCGCCAGTCGGAACCACCGTCCCGCACGGAGACAGGAGCGAATCTGGACAGCAGAGGTTCCGCGATCTCGGGCGCGGCGGCGTAGATCATGGCAATCAATCGCCCCGCGCCCCCCACGGTGATCTCATGGACCGAATGGGTCGCGCACCACAGGATGGCGTCCGCCACGACCTGCGGTGCATAGACGGGCTGGGGCACGCGCGGCGCCGGGCCGCCCGCGCCGACGATCGGCCCGGGCTTGACCAGCGAGACCCGGACCGGGACCCCCTCCTCCGCCATCTGCGACCGCAGGGTGTTGGTGAAGGTCTTGACCATCGACTTCGACGCCGCGTGGGCCTCGATCAGGGCTGAAGGCATGTCCGACAGGCTGGCGCCGACATTGACGATGGTGCCGCCGCCGGGGCGCCGCTTCAGGTGATCGGACGCGACGGCCGATCCGTTGATCAACCGGTCGCAGACCACGTCGAACAGCCAGTCGGGGTCATCGGGCGACGCCTCGTCCAGATAGTCGGGCGTCGAAATACCGACCACATTGACCCAGCTGTCGAACCCCCCGAACAGCCGCTCGCACTTGTCCGCGGCCTCCTGAACGGCCTCGTAGTCGGCGACGTCCGCGACCGCATAGGCGGCGCGCGCGCCTTGGGCCTGCAACCCCTCGACCAGTCGGCCGAGCGCCGCCGCGTCGTCGTCGATCAGAAACACACAGGCCCCCGCCTTCGCCGCCCGTTGCACGGTCGCCAGCCCGATCCGCGAGGTCGCGCCTGTGACGACGATCGACTGCTGTCTCAGGGGCTTCAGGGTTGGTCTTGCGGGCATGGAGCAGTATCTCGTCGCAGCGAAGGGCCTCGGCACCGACGCCGCCTGGCGTCGATCTGACCCACAGATAGCCATCGCGGCCGGGCCTTACCATCGCCCCCGTGGTTTCCTATCTTGCGCCCTTCACCGATTTTCCGCTTCTCAGGACACCGCCGTGACCGATCACGCGCCGGCGCACGCCGCGCCCACCGACAATCTCGCCGCCGCCTTCCAGATCGAGGGCTGGCCCGTGCGCGGCCGCCTGGTGCGGCTGGGCGAAGCCATCGACACCATCCTGTCGGCCCATGCATACCCTGAGCCGGTCGCGGCCCTGCTGGGCGAGGCCTGCGCGCTCGCGGCTCTGGTTGGCTCCAGCCTGAAGTTCGAGGGCCGGCTGATCGTCCAGGCCCAGGGTGACGGCCCGGTCCGCTACGTCGTCGCCGACTACGACACGCAAGGTTATCTGCGCGGCTATTGCCGCTACGACGAGGCCAAGGTGGCCGAAGCCTCGACCGGGTTCGCGCGGCCCGGCGCGCGCAGCCTGCTGGGCCAGGGCGTGTTCGTCATGACCCTGGACCGCGGCCCCGACTTCGAGCGGACCCAGGGTATCACGCCGATCGAGGGCGAGAGCCTGTCGCTGGCCGCTGAACACTATTTCGAACAGTCCGAGCAGATCCCGACCAAGGTGAGGCTGGCGGTCGGCTCGGTCACGACCGAGGCCGGAACGACCTGGCGCGCGGGCGGGGCCCTGATCCAGCTGATCGCGGGCGACGAGGCGCGGGGTTCGACCGAGGAGGTCTGGGACCGCACCCGCGCCCTGTTCCACACATTGGCCGACGACGAGCTGGTCGATCCGACGATCGCGCCCGAGACGCTGCTGTTCCGCCTGTTCCACGAGGACGGCGTGCGGCTGGAGAACGCCCTGCCACTGAAGGCCCAGTGCCGCTGCTCGGCCGACCGGATCGAGACGGTGCTGGCCTCCTTCAGCCCGGGGGAGCGCGCCGACATGATCGAGCCCGACGGCAAGATCCACGTCACCTGCGAATACTGCGCCCGGGTCTATGCGCTGGAGCCGGGAGCGGTGGAGACGGCGGCCTCTTCCTAGCGCCCACGCCCATCGGCGGCCCGAACGAAGGGTCTCCTCAGGCAAAGAAAAAGGCGGCGTCGCGAGACGCCGCCTTTTCCATGTCAGGCGCCGAAGGCGATCACTCGCTCTCGGCCAGCTCCAGCTGCAGGTCGGCCGGCAGGGGCTCGACCGCCGCCTCGCGCGTCGAGGTCAGGACCGCGTCGCGTTCGGTCGGTGAGGACGCGGGTGGTCTCCTGGAAGGACGCCGCCGAGATGAAGCTGCGGGTCTGCAGCGACGCCTTGGTGATGCCGAGCAGGACGGGCTGGGTCGTGGCCGGGCGGCCCCCACGCTTCTCGACCTTCTCGTTCTCGGCCACGGCCTCGGCGATCTCGACGGTGTCGCCCTTGATCAGGGTGGTCTCGCCCGAATCCAGGATCTCGACCTTCTGCAGCATCTGGCGAACGATCACCTCGATGTGCTTGTCGTTGATCGGCACGCCCTGCAGTCGATAGACCTCCTGCACCTCGTTCACCAGGTATTCGGCCAGAGCCTCGACACCCTGGATGCGCAGCAGGTCGTGCGGATCGGGGTTGCCGTCGATGATGTAGTCGCCCTTCTGGATCAGATCGCCGTCGTGGACGGAGATGTGCTTGCCCTTGGGGATCAGGAACTCGACCGCCTCGCCCTGGTTGCCGTCCGCGTCCGGCTCCGGGGTGATCTTGATGCGGCGCTTGTTCTTGTAGTCGCGACCGAATTCGACGCGACCGTCCATCTCGGCGATGACCGCGCAATCCTTGGGACGACGGGCCTCGAACAGCTCGGCCACCCGCGGCAGACCGCCGGTGATGTCGCGCGTCTTGGCACCCTCGGTCGGGATACGGGCCAGGATCTCGCCGGGCTTGACCTCGTCGCCGTTGGCGACCGACAGAATGGCCCCGACCGGCAGCAGGTAACGGGCGTCCGAACCCGAGGCGAGCTTGGCGTAGGCGTCCTGCGACGTGATGCCCATGGCCGGACGCAGGTCCGAACCGCGCGGCGATGCGCGCCAGTCGATGACGACGCGCTGGGCGATACCCGTCGCTTCGTCGGTCTCCTCGCGGAACGAGAGACCCTCGGCCAGATCCTCGAAGCGGACGATGCCGCCCACTTCGGTGATGATCGGCGTGGTGTAGGGGTCCCACTCGGCCAGGCGCTGGCTCTTCTTGACCGTCTCGCCTTCCTTGACGCGGATGCGCGCGCCGTAGGGGGCCTTGTAGGATTCGCGGTCCTTGCCGTCGACCAGCACCGTGATGACCACGTTGCGGCTCATGGAGACCAGATCGCCATGCGCGGCCGTGACGGTCGGTCCGACGATGCGGATCGTGCCGGCGTTGGTCGCCTCGTAGAAGCTGGTCTCGGCCACCTGGGCGGTGCCGCCGATGTGGAAGGTCCGCATCGTCAGCTGGGTGCCCGGCTCGCCGATCGACTGGGCCGCGATGACGCCCACGGCCTCGCCCATGTTGACGTTGGTGCCGCGCGCCAGATCCCGCCCGTAGCAGTACGAGCAGATGCCGGCTTCCGCCTCGCAGGTCAGGGCCGAACGGACCTTGACCGACTGGACGCCCGCGGTGTCGATGACCTCGACCTCCTCTTCCTGGAGATAGGTGTCGGCGGGGAACAGGACGGTGTCGGTCCCCGGCTCCTTGATGTCCTCGGCCGCATAGCGACCCAGGACCCGTTGGCCCAGGGAGACGAGGACGTCGCCGCCCTCGACCACTGCGCGCAGGGTGATCCCGCGCGTCGAGCCGCAGTCGTCCTCGGTAACGATAGAGTCCTGCGCCACGTCCACCAGACGGCGGGTCAGATAACCCGAGTTGGCGGTCTTCAGCGCGGTGTCGGCCAGACCCTTGCGGGCGCCGTGGGTCGAGTTGAAGTACTCAAGGACGGTCAGGCCTTCCTTGAAGTTCGACACGATCGGCGTCTCGATGATCTCGCCCGACGGCTTGGCCATCAGGCCGCGCATGCCGCCCAGCTGCTTCATCTGGGCCTGCGAACCGCGGGCACCGGAGTTGGCCATCATATAGACCGAGTTGATCTCGGCGGTCCGGCCGCTGGCCAGAACGCGCGGCTGCGCGATCTCGCCCATCATCTCGTCGGCGACCCGGTCCGTGGCCTTGGCCCAGGCGTCGACGACCTTGTTGTACTTCTCGCCCTTGGTGATCAGGCCGTCGGCGTACTGCTGCTCGTACTCCTCGACCAGGGTGCGGGTGGCGTCGACGATCTCGGTCTTCTTCTTGGGGATGACGATGTCGTCCTTGCCGAAGGAGATGCCCGCCTTGGCCGCCTCGCGGAAGCCCAGGCCCATCATCTGGTCGGCGAAGATGACCGTCGCCTTCTGACCACAGTGGCGATAGACCTGATCGATCAGGTTGCCGATCTCCTTCTTGGTCAGGTTCTTCTCCAGCAGGCGGTAGCCGATGTTCGGGTTCTGCGGCAGCAGGGCCCCCAGCTTCATCCGGCCCGGCGTGGAGTCGATGACCTTGGTCACGACGTTGCCGTCCTTGTCCTGCTCGGTCCACCGCGCCTTGATGCGGGTGTGCAGGGTCACGACGCCGGCATCCAGGGCCGCGTCGATCTCGCCGATGTTGGCGAACAGCTTGCCCTCGCCCGGCTCGCCGTCCTTGACCAGCGACAGGTAGTACAGGCCCAGCACGATGTCCTGCGACGGCACGATGATCGGCTTGCCGTTGGCGGGCGACAGGATGTTGTTGGTCGACATCATCAGGACGCGCGCTTCCAGCTGGGCCTCG
>NCEB01000019.1:49377-125004 GCA_002280475.1 Brevundimonas subvibrioides | reverse complement strand
GCCGCGACAAGCTCGCAAGGCCTTGCGCCCTTCCCAGGCGACGGAACCGAGGGGGAGGGTAGCATGCACGTCAATGCGGGCGCGTTCGCGGGGCTTCGAGCGCGGCGGGCGTTGAGATCGTTGGGGGAATCCGGGCGAGCGCGGATGATTGAGATTTTCGTTCGACGGTCCGGCTGGGGTTTGAGGTCCGAAAGAGGTTCATCACAGCGAACACAACGAGTTCACAACGGACACGACGGGACCGCGCGCGCGTCCGCAGCGCCGATCGGTCCCGGTGGGAGCGGGGGCCCAAAAGGTTTGGCGGCGGAGCCGCCCTTCCTTGCTGGCTATCGGGGGTGAACGGTCGGCGACCTGTCCGTCCGTTCGGTGTCGTCGTGTCCGTTGTGAACCCGCTGTGCTCGCTGTGATGAAACCCTTAGGCCACCGCACCAAGGTCGAAGACGGGAGCGAAGACCCAAGGTTCACCGGAACTTGCGCAGCCCTCTCGGGCCCATGCGCCCTGCCCCCGCCCGCCTGCCCAGCCAGTCCTTCCAGTCGGGCCAGTTGCGACGACGAGCACCGCCATCGACCCATTCCGGACCATGGCCGCCGTCGAAGACCGTGACGTCGGACAAACCGCCCTGTTTGAAGGACTGCAGCTTGACCCCCTTGCCGCGCCCCATCTCTGGCAGTTCGGCGGCGGGAAAGATCAGGGTCTTCAGGTTCTCGCCGATCGTGGCGACATGGTCGGCCGAGCCCAGCCGAAGCGCGGCCAGAAGGTCGCCGTTCAGCACCTGTTTGCCGCCGCGCTTTTGCGCCAACAGGTCGTCCTCCGGCGCGATGAAACCATACCCCGCCTTCGAGGCGATCAGCAGCTTCGCCCCTGGCTGGTGGGCCAGGACGGCGACGATGCCCGCGCTCTCCTCCAGCTCGATCATCAGGCGGAGCGGCTCTCCATGACCGCGGCCGGACGCCAGCTTGTCGGCCCCGACGGTGAAGACCCGGCCGTCCGACGCCGCGACCAGCAACTTGTCGGTGGTGAAGGCGGGCACGAGGAAGCCGAGGGCGTCGCCCTCCTTGAACTTGAGCTCCGAGGGGTCCTCGACCTTGCCCTTGACCGCGCGGATCCAGCCGCGCTCGGACAGGATGACGGTGATCGCCTCGCGAGGGATGTAGGCTTCGGGCGCGACGAAGGCGGAGGCGTCGACCGCTTCGGCGATGGTGGTGCGACGAGGCGAAACCAGGGCCTTGCGGGTCCCCTCCAGTTCCTTGCCGATGGCTTTCCACTGTTTGGCGGGCGACGCCGACAGCGAACGCAGGGCCGCCAGTTCTTCCGACAAAGCTTTGTATTCATTCTCGATCGTCATCTCCTCGATCCGCGCCAGCTGGCGCAGACGGGTGTCGAGGATGAAGTCGGCCTGGGTCTCCGACAGGCCGAAACGGGCGATCAGGACGGCCTTGGGCTGGTCCTCTTCGCGCACGATGCGGATGACCTCGTCCAGGTTCAGGAAGACGATCCGGAGGCCTTCCAAGAGGTGCAGCCGCTTCTCGACCCGCTCGATCCGCCATTGCGAGCGGCGGTTCAGAACCTCGCGGCGATGATCCAGAAAGGCCTGGAGACAGGCCTTGAGACCCAGGACGCCGGGCGTGCCGGTGGCGTCCAGCACGTTCATGTTGATCGGGAACCGGACCTCCAGATCCGACAGGCGGAACAGGGTCTCCATCATCGCCTCGGGCTCGACGTTGCGGCTCTTGGGCTCGATGACGATACGGATGTCCTCGGCCGACTCGTCCTGGACATCGGCGACGAGGGGCAGCTTTTTCTGCTCCAGCAGATCGGCCAGCTGTTCGATCAGCTTGCCCTTCTGGACCTGGTAGGGGACCTCGGTGATGACGGCCTGCCAGCCGCCCCGTTCCAGCGGTTCGCGCGCCCAGCGAGCGCGCAGACGCACCCCGCCCCGCCCCGTCTCATAGGCTTCGAGGATGGAGGCATGGCCCTCGACGGCGACGCCGCCGGTCGGAAAGTCCGGTCCCGGCACGATCTCGGCCAGCTCGGCGGTCGTGGCGTCCGGGCGGTCCAGCAGCACCAGACAGGCGTCGATCAGCTCTCCGACATTGTGGGGCGGGATGGAGGTCGCCATGCCCACGGCGATGCCCGACGATCCGTTGGCCAAAAGGTTCGGAAACCCGGCCGGCAGCACGATCGGCTCTTCATCTTGATCGTCATAGGTGGGACGGAAGTCCACGGAATCCTGATCGATTCCGTCCATCAGCAGCATGGCCGCCGGCGTCAGCTTGCACTCGGTGTAGCGCATGGCGGCGGGGTTATCGCCGTCGATGTTGCCGAAGTTCCCCTGGCCGTCGACCAGCGGATAGCGCTGGGCGAAGTCCTGAGCCAGGCGCACCAGGGCGTCATAGATCGAGGCGTCGCCGTGGGGGTGATAGCCGCCCATGACCTCGCCCACGACCTTGGCGCATTTGCGGGCGGCCGCCTGGGGGTTCAGCCGCATCTGCTGCATGGCGTAGAGGATGCGGCGGTGCACGGGCTTGAAGCCGTCGCGCACGTCCGGCAGGGCCCGGTTGGTGATGGTCGACAGAGCATAGGCCAGATAGCGGCGGCTGAGCGCCTCGCCCATGGGCTCATCGACGATGCGACCGCCTTCCGGCGGCGGAGTGTGGAGGGTCATGGCCTAGCGAATCGGGGATGCGAAGCCGCGAGTCTAGCCCAGACCTGAGCCTGCGGGTCCGCCGTTGTGAATCAGGCGCTCAGGGCGGTCTGGATGCCCGCGATCAGGGTCTCGGCCGTGATGGGCTTGGGCAGGTGCAGGTCGGCGCCGGCGGCGAGCGCCTGTTCCCTATGCTCGGCCATGGCGTTGGCGCTGAGCATGACGATGGGGGTACGCCTCTGAGCCTCCAGCGCGCGGATGGCCTGGGTCGCGGACAGGCCGTCCATCACGGGCATCTGCATGTCCATGAGGACCAGGTCGAAATGGCTCTCGGCGAAGGCGGCGACGGCCTGGGCCCCGTCCTCGACCATGACGAGGTCGATATCGTGGGCCTGGAGGATCAGCTGGACCACGCGGCGGTTGGTCGGGTGATCCTCGGCGAGCAGGATGCGCAGCGGGCGCTCACCGAGCGGCGCGACGGGGCCCGCGGGCTGCGCCGGGGCCGCGACCGCCCCGGCCTCGGCGCGACGAAGCGGGATGACCACCTCGAACCGGCTGCCCTCGCCCGGGCGCGACATGGCCGAGATGTCGCCGCCCATCATCTCCACAAGGGACTGGCAGATCGACAACCCGAGGCCGGTTCCACCGAACCGACGGGTGATGCTGGTGTCCGCCTGGCTGAACCGGTCGAACAGGCGGGTGGCGTGGTCGGCGTCGAACCCCACGCCGGTGTCCTCGACCACCAGCGCCAGCCAGGCCTGACCGAAGTCGTCGGGCTCGAGATTGATGGACAGGGTCACAGAGCCGTCCTCGGTGAACTTGATCGCGTTGGACAGCAGGTTCGAGACCACCTGGCGGATGCGGGTGCTGTCGCCGATGAAGGTGCCTGAGGCGGACGGCGAGCGCTGGAGGCGGAACAGCAGGCCCTTGTCCCAGGCCCGCTGGCGCGCGACCTCGGCGGCCGAGGCGAAGGCCTCGTCCAGGTCGAAGGGACGCTCTTCCAGCGTCAACTGGCCCGCCTCGATCTTGGAGACGTCGAGCACGTCCGAGACCAGACGTTCCAGCGTCACGCCGGACTGGCGGATCAGTCCGACCATCTCCGCCTGCTCGGGCGTCATGGCGGTGCGCGACAGGGCGTCGACGATGCCAATCACGCCGTTCAGAGGCGTGCGGATCTCGTGGCTCATATTGGCGAGGAAGTCGGACTTGGCCTGGCTTGCGGCCTCGGCCGCGGCCTTGGCCTCGATCAGGGCGCGCTCCTCGGCGACCCGATCGGTGACGTCGCGGGCGACGGCGTAGATGCGGTCCTCATGCCTCTGGGCGCGCCATTCCAGCATGCGATAGTCGCCGTCGCGATGCCGGTAGCGATTGCGAAAGCCCACGATCGGCGCGCCCGGCCGGCGTGTCTCGACCTCGATCACGCTGCCCAGGGTGCCCGGCATGTCGTCCGGATGGACCAGGCGAAGCAGAGGACGACCGACCATGTCCGCCGGGTGATGACCGAGCGTGGTGAGCCAGGACGGGCTGGCCATGACCACGGTGCCGTCCAGTTCCCGGATGATCAGCAGGTCCAGCGACACCTCGAAGAAGGTGCTCAGATCAACCGCGCGATCGCTGTCCGCGTGACGAGGCGAGGCGGAATCTGCGATCGCATCGAAAGACATGCTGGCGAAATCCGGACTGAACGATTCAGACCCTAAATGGATTCGCTTAAGCACGCGTTGTGATCGCTCACAGACGCCCAGCGTCGCGCAGCTTGTCGATCAGCCAGACCCGCGCCGGCGGCAGGGGGCGATTCTGAGGGTGAAAGACGAACTGTTCAAGGAAGTGGCCGGTCAGGTCGAGGCCGGCGCCGACGTCGCCATCGGCCAACCCGGCCTGGGCGCCGAGAAGAAAGGGCGGCAGCTTCAACAGCTTGTCGGCATAGGGCCGGCCGGCGTCGGAACTGACGGCGCGCCCCGTGCGGGGGCTGACCCAGATCAGGTCGTCGACCGTTCCCGTGACGGCGCACGATCCCAGATCGAGCCCGAAGCCCAGGTCCTCCAGCAGGCCCGCCTCGAAGCGGACGAAGATGGCGGGCCAGATGTCGGGGATGGCGAAGGCCCCCATCAGAGCCTCGAAAGCGAAGAAGGCACCGGGGTGCGCCTCGCGCTCCGGCAGGGCTCCCTGGGCCACCGACGCGGCGGCCGCCAGCCCGGCCAGGGCCAGGGCGTCATCGAACAGACCGCTGGGCCCCTCCCCGACCGGCTCCAGCCGCGCCGAGCCGAGATGGTCGGAGGTGCGGGCGCGGTAATCGGCGATGACCCGGGCCCCGGCCTGGAGGAAGGGCTTCATGCGCCGCGACGCCCCGCCCGCGACATAGGCGGCGTGGCGACCGTGGGTCTCGGTCAGCAGATCTACGACCACGCCGGTGTCGCCATGGGCCCGCGCCGACAGGACGAAGGCCTCTTCGTGGAACTCCATCAGGGGGCGGTCGTCCCGGCCAGCGGGGCCTCTTTGGCGGTCTCATAGGCCTTGATGATGCGGGCGATCGGACTGGCGAGATCGTTGGGAACCGCCAGGCTGAGGACGTACTGTTCGATCTTCCAGCCGCCGTCGGTCAGCCGCATCACGCCCGACCCGCGCGTCCGGCCATAGCTTTCGTTGACCAGTTCCTCTTCAAACCAGGCGATGCAGCGGCACTCGATCGAAGCGATGGTGATGGCGCGCTCGGTCGCGGGATAGGACCAGCCCCCTCCCTCGCTGCCAAAGGCACCGGCGGCGTAGGCTCGGAGCTCATCGATGGTCCAATGTTCGGTCGCGTCGGTGCCGACGAAGCGGGCGTCCGGCGTGAACAGGGCGAAATAGGCGTTTCCGTCCGCGGCGCTGGACGCGGCGTTCAGCTGGTCGAGGACGGCGGCAACCTCGGCCTCGGCAGAGACCGGGGCGGACTGGAGGGCCAGGGCGGCGATCAAAGGAATCAGCACGGCGATGTCTCCTCCCCGCCGTCATCCTCGGACTTGATCCGAGGATCGGATTGTCCGCAGCGATCGTGACGGGTTCGACGCCCGGTCTAGCCCCTCGACGCCGCCTTCGCCACCATGTCCGATCCTCGGATCAAGTCCGAGGAAGACGGAGTGGGGGTTGAATCCCCGCCCTAATCGCCGCTTTCCGGAACCGGATAGGTCTCGGGCGTGATCGCCCTGGCGATGGCCAGCAGATTGCGCGCGGCGTTGCGGCCCACGCGGTCGGAATAGTCGTGGCCCTGGTCGGTCTCGGTGTAGTCCGGCCCCGGTCCCGGCCCCAGGTGCCAGTAGGTCCAGCTCTGCCCCGGGATGGTGAAGCCCATGTCGATCAGGCCCTGGCACACCGTCGCGACGATGTTGTGGGCCCCGTCCTCGTTGCCGGTGATCACCACGCCCCCGACCTTGCCGAAGGCGATGGGGCGCCCCGCTTCGTCGGTCTCGGCGAACCAGGCATCCAGACGCTCCAGCGCACGCAGGCAGACGCTGGACATCTGACCCAGCCAGGTCGGGGTGGCGAAGACGACGATGTTCGCCGCCTTCAGCCTGGCATCGACACCGGGCCAGTCGTCGCCCTCGCCCTCGTCGCCGCTGACGCCGGGCTTGATGTTGAGATCGACCAGCCGGATCGTCTCGACCGTCGCGCCCCCCTTCTTCAGCTCCGCCGCGACCACCTCGGCCAGGACCTCGGTATTCGACTTCGCGGGGGACGGCTTGAGGGTGCAGCTCAGGATGACGGCGCGCATGGGTTTCTCCGGTTGGGTCCGACATGAACGAGACCCCGGGAGGGGCGTTCCCCAGTTTCATTTAACCGATCGGTTGACAGGCGCACACGCCCCTGCCATTTAACCGATCAGTTCAACACAAAGTCCCGCCATGCAGACCGACGACCTCTCCGCGAAGTTCGCCGCCCTGGCCGACCCGACCCGTCGGGCCATCCTGTCGCGGCTGTGCGAGGGCGAGGCCAGTGTGAACGAGCTGGCCGAGCCCTTCGACATGAGCCTGCCCGCCGTCTCCAAGCATCTGAAGGTGCTGGAGATGGCCGGACTGATCAGTCGGGGGCGCGAGGCGCAGTGGCGCCCCGCGCGGCTGGAGCCCATGGCCCTGAAGGGCGTGGCCGAATGGCTGGAACATTATCGGCGATACTGGGACTCCAGCTTCGACCGCCTCGACGCCTACCTGACCAAGATCCAGAAGGGAGACCCCCGTGGCCCAAGAAACTGACACCATCGACCCCCAAATCGACCCCTGCGTCGCCACCGGCGCGCACAACCATGCGCTCGTGCTCGACCGCGTCCTGAACGGCACGCCGGAGAAGATCTGGAAGGCCTTCATGACGCCCGAGATCCTGGCCCAGTGGTTCTGCCCCAAGCCCTGGTCCATCACCGACGCGGTGATCGAGCCTGAGGTCGGCGGCCGTTTCGCCTTCACCATGCACCGCCCTGACGGGGAAGTGATGCCGAACGACGGCGTCTTCCTGGCTGTAGAGCCAAACCGCCGCTGGATCACCACCGACGCCTTCGTGAAGGGCTGGCTGCCCGCCGGCATGCCCTTCATGGTCGCCGAGATCGTGCTGACGCCCCTGGCCGACGGCAAGACCCGCTATGTCGCCACGGCCCGCCACTGGTCCGAGGAAACCATGAAGCAGCACGAGGCCATGGGTTTCCACGACGGCTGGGGCACGGTGGCCGACCAGTTGAACGCCATCCTGCCGAGCCTGTGACATGTCGCTGGTCGAAACCGCCCTGCCCGCCCTGCCGCCGCTGCTGCCGCGCCGGCTGGATCTGACACGCACCTTCGCCGCCCCGCGCGCCCTGGTCTGGATGGCGTGGACCCGGCCGGACATGCGGGTGAACTGGCTGGGTCCGGTCGACTGGCCGATGGTCGAGGGGTTCAACGACCTGCGCGTGGGCGGCGAATGGCGCGCCGGTCTGCGCTCGGTCGAGACCGGCGAGGACCTGTGGCAGGGCGGCCATTACCGCGAGATCGTCGAGCCCGAACGGCTGGTCTTCAGCTTCAGGTGGGACGAGAGCCACGAGGACGGCCCGCCCGCCGACACCCTGGTCACCGTCGTCCTGCACGAGACCGACGACGGCCGCACCCGCATGGACTTCACCCACGAGGGCCTGAAGTCCGAACGCAGCCTGACCGGCCACGAATACGGCTGGAACTCCACCCTGGACCGACTGGAAGCCTGGCTGGCCGCCAACCCCGACTGAACCCCCGACAGGAGAGACGACCATGAAGATCGTGACCAGCCTGAGCTTCAAGGGCGAATGCAGAGCCGCATTCGAGTTCTACGCCGAGGTGCTGGGCGGCAAGATCACCGCCGCCCTGCCCTACGGCGATGGCCCGCCGGACATGCCGGTGCCGCCCCACTACAAGGACTGGCTGATGCACTGCTGGCTGGAGGTCGGCGACCAGGCGATCATGGGGGCCGACATGGACACCCAGTGGGCTCCCAATATCGACAAGCCCAAGAACGGCTTCGACGTCACCTTCCACACCGACGACATCGAGGACGGCCGTCGCGTCTACCGCGCCCTGGCCGAGGGTGGTCAGGTCGGCATGGATTTCTCGGAGACCTTCTGGTCGCCCGGCTACGGCAGCCTGACCGACAGGTTCGGCATCCCCTGGATGGTCAACACCATTCCGTCGGAAGGCTGGACCCCGGGCCAGGCCTGACCATGCGCAAGGTTCGACTGTCCACCTTCCTCACCCTCGACGGGGTGATGCAGGCCCCCGGTGGTCCGACCGAGGTCTGGACCGGCGGCTTCCCCTACGGCGGCTGGCTGGCACCGCATTTCGACGAGACGGTCGGCGAGATGATGGATCACTGGATCGGCCGCGACTACGACCTGCTCCTGGGCCGAAAGACCTATGAGATCTTCGCCGCCCACTGGCCCGATCAGGACGACGAGATCGGCCGCGTCTTCAACGCCATCGACAAGTTCGTGGTCGCCGGCCCAGATACCCCCCTGACCTGGGCCAACAGCCACCGCCTGACCGGCGATCCGGCCGATGCGGTGCGACGGCTGAAAGCCTCGGGCGAGCGTGACCTGCTGATCCAGGGCAGCGGCGGCCGGCGCGCCGGGGCCGACCGGTGCGCTATCCCTGCATCATCCCGCAGGTTTTTACCGTCCAAGAAGAACGTTGTGTTTTGAATCGGGACGCTTTCCCCTAAAACAACGAGTTGTGCTCGCGTGCTTGACTGCGTGATGTGCTGGGGGATCGGCATTGCAGCGTTTGATAAAGTCGGCGATCCACGTCGCAACGGCGCTCTGCGCCTATCTGCTGGCCTTCCAGCTGGTGGTCTGGCCGGATTCGACCTGGTGGCTCTCGAACGGCTCGGTCATGACGCTGGGCATCGCGGCTCTTTACGCAACCTTGGCGACCGCCTTTGAACTCCTGCTGAAATCCGAACGGTCCAGCTGGCGCTATGTCTCGATCCATGACGCTTTCGACCTGTTCCGCACGACGGTCCTGACGGCGGTCACCTTTCTTGTCGTCAGCTTCCTTCTCTTCAGAGCTCAAGAGACGAGGTCTCCGCCGCGTCCGTGACGCCGGTGGGACGGGTTTTGCGTCGTCTGAAGATCGATGAACTGCCTCAGCTCTGGAATGTCGCCAGGGGGAAGATGAGTCTGGTCGGCCCTCGGCCGTGCCTGCCGATGCAGACCCAGCTGATCGAGGAACGGCGCCGACGCGGCGTCTATGAGGTTCGTCCCGGCATAACGGGTCGGGGTCAGACCGGGGGACTGGACATGTCCACGCCGGTCGAGCTGGCCGTGGAAGACGCGATCTGGTCCGCCCGTCCAAATCTTCGCGACTATGTCTGGCTTATCCTGATCACGATTTTCGGCAAGGGGCGCGGCGATGCCATCCGAACCTAGGCATGTCGGTATCGTCGGCGCGTCCGGCTTCCTCGGGGCCGCGTTGGTCGACCGGCTGACGAGACGCGGCGAGGTTCAGCCAAGGCTCTTCGGACGCAGGGACGGCACGATCTCCGGCCACCGCATCGAGCGACTGGATCCAACGCGACCTTCGACCCTGGAGGGCCTGGATGTCGTCGTTCACCTGGCGGCTCTCACCAATGCCCGGGCGCCGGAGGCGGAGCTGTGGCAGGCCAATGTCGAGCTCGCCCGCGAGACCGCGAGAGCCGCCGCGTCCGCCGGTGTCAGGCGGTTCGTCTTCACAAGCTCGCTGCACGTCTACGGACGGTCATCGGTCGCCGCCGTCGGGCCGGAGTCGCCATTCCAGCCGACCGACGGCTACGGGCGGTCGAAGGTCGCGGCCGAACAGTCGCTCGCCGCAGTCTCGCAGGAGACGGGTCTGGCCGTGTGCGTCCTGCGTCCACCGATGATCTATGGCCCGGGCGCGGGCGGCAGCTTCGCGCAGCTTGTCGCCCTGGTTCGGAGCGGACTTCCCTTGCCGCTGGCTTTGGCGCGTTCGCCCCGTAGTCTGTGCTCGATCAACAACGCCGCATCGGCGGTGGAGCATGCGATCCTGGCAGGCGTCGCGGGGGAGGTCCTTCTGCCCGCCGATCCGGACGACATCCTTCCCCGCGACCTGATCGTCGCGATCGCGGCCCTGGAAGGACGTCGCCCTGTGCTGTGGCCGGTGCCACGGGGGCTGTTGTCCGCGCCCCTGGCGCTGGTCGGGCGCTCCGGCATCGTCTCCAGCCTGTTCGATCCGCTTTGCATCGACCGGACGCACTGGGCCGCGTCGGGATGGCGGCCGGTGGAGACCGGATCGGAGGGTCTGGCAGTCGCCCTGAGCGGAACGGGGCAGAGGGCTCCTGGCGATCAGAACTGAGCCAGAGGCCAGACTGACACCGATCAGCGCGTCGCGACCACCGCGCCGGGGAACGGGTGGCCCAGGGCCTCGGCCATGGCCTGCTGGGCGATCAGGAAGACCTGCTCCTGCTGGTGATAGTTGTTGGACAGCACGATCACGCTGATCTGCGCGCCGGGCTGCCAGCTCATCAGGTTGCGGAACCCCGACCAGCTGCCCGTGTGATAGAGTTGGACCTCCTCGAAGCCCGGCTCGACGCGGCGTCCCAGCCGGTTGGCCATCAAGCCATACCCCCAGCTGCGGCGGACGCGGCCGCGCTCGCTGCCCTGATCGGGCGGAGCGTAGTCGGCGATCATGGCGGCGTGGCCCTCGGCGCTGAGCAGGCGTCCGGCGTGCAGGGCGCGCTGCCAGACCCGCATGTCGTCCAGCGTCGAATACAGGGCCCCCGCGCCAGGGATGATCGAGACATTGGCCAGTCGCTGAGGGGTCAGTCCCTCGGGGAAGGTCGCATGGCCCGCGACCAGGCCGGCCCCGTCGCCGAGGCCGGTGTCGGCCATTCCCAGGGGGTCGAAGAAGGCGCTCTGGAGCCAGGCGCCGAAGGCCATGCCGGACGCGCGCTCGACGATGTCGGCCGCCAGGTTGAAGCCGGCGTTGTTGTAGCGGAGGTCCTCGCCGGGGACGAAGGACAGGCCATATTGAGCGGAGTCCTCGGTCAGCTCGCGCATCGTCGCCGGCGTCGTGCGCCGCGCGCCCCAGCCCGGCCGCTGCATCAGGTCGGGGATGCCCGAGGTGTGAGAGATCAGATGATGGATACGCAGAGGCGCCCAGGCGGCGGGGCACGGCTGGATCCAGCGGCAGACGGGATCGTCGACCGACAGGACGCCGTCGTCCTGAAGCCGCAGGATGGCCGCGGCGGTGACCTGTTTGGACAGGCTGGCGAGGCGGAACCGCGAATTCAGCGCGAGGGGCGCGCCGGTGTCGGCGTCGGCGACGCCATAGACCTGGCGGAACAGGACGTCGTCGCCGCGCATGACCAGAACCCCGCCCATGAACCGGCCCGCCTCGGCCTCGCGGCGCAGGCGGGCGGCGAGTTGCGGCAGGGCCTCGACCACCACCACGGGCGGGCGGGGTGGAGGCGCGACGTCGGCGGCGTCGGCGGAGGCGGCGGCCGTGTGGCGGGAGGCGTATCCTGTCGCGACGAAGGCGGCGCCGACCAGCAGCACGAGGGCGATCAGACCGGCCAGAACGATCCGGGGGTGGTTCCCGGCGAAACGCGGAACGTGGAACACCCTAGACGTCGAACTCCAGCCCGAACTGGGCGTACAGGGCACGGCTGTCCTGCCATTTCGGATCGACCTTGACGGTCAGGAACAGGTGGATCCATTTCAGGGTCTGGCCGCCCTTGCCCAGGACGATGGGCCGCTGGCTCTCGCGCTCGACATAGATGGTCTGTTCGATCCGGGCCGAGCCGTCGGCCTTGTCGTCGAAGGCCGTGGTCTCGACGGCGGCCGAATAGGGCAGTTCCTCATGGACGCGCAGATAGACCTTCTCGCGCGTGATCTCGGCGGCCAGGACGCGGATCGGCACGTCGGCGGACTGGTCTTCGGGATACAGCCAGTGACCCTCGGGCATCGCCGCGGCGAGGCGCTTCTTCAGGTCGTCGACGCCGTCGCCAGACAGGGCCGAGATCATGAAGACCTCGCTGTAGACGCCGGTTTCGAAGAGATTTTGCGACAGGGCCAGCAGGGTGTCGCGCCGCATGCCGTCGATCTTGTTCAGCACCAGGATGACCTGCGTCCCGGTTGCCTTCAGATTGGCGATGATGGTCTCGGTGTCCTCGGCCGAGCGGCGATCGGCGGCCTGGCCTTCCTTGCCCTCCGAGGCGATGTGCGAGGCCGCGTCGACCAGATGGACCACGACGTCTGCGTCCTGCGCTCCGCCCCAGGCCGAGGCGACCATGGCCCGATCCAGGCGGCGGCGCGGGGTGAAGATGCCGGGGGTGTCGACCAGAACGATCTGGGCCTCGCCCTCCATGGCGATGCCGCGCACAGGGAACCGGGTGGTCTGGACCTTCTGGGTCACGATCGAGACCTTTGACCCGGTCAGCCGGTTCACCAGCGTGGACTTGCCGGCATTGGGCGCGCCGATGATGGCGGCGAAGCCCGCGCGGGTCTGGGAGGTCTCGGTCAAATCACGCCTTCACGTTTCAGCATCGCCGTGGCGGCGGCCTTCTCCGCGTCCTGACGCGAACGCCCCTGCGCGGTCAAGGGTTCGAGGCCCGGGATCGACACCTCGACGGTAAAGGTCGGGGCGTGATCGGAGCCGGTCTGGCCCGTGACGCGATAGGCGGGCAGCGCCCTGCCCTGCCCCTGCGACCATTCCTGCAGCGCGGATTTCGGATTGTTCAGGGCGCGCGGGGCGGGTGCAGCCAGTTCCTCGGCCCAGGCGCGGTCGAACACGGCGCGAGCAGCTTCGACGCCGCCATCCAGCCAGACCGCCGCCAGGATCGCCTCCATGGCGTCGGCGACGACGCCCTCCTTGCGCCGCCCCCCGGTCTTGGTCTCGCCGGGCGACAGACGCAGCGCCAACCCGACCCCCATCCGCTCCCCGACACGACCGCAGGCCGACTTGTCGACCAAGGCATGCAGGCGCGAGGACAGTTCGCCCTCGTCCGCCTCGGGAAGGTCGCGATGCAGCCGGTCGGCGACCAGCAGGCCCAGGACACGGTCGCCCAGAAACTCCAGCCGCTCATTGTGGCGCGCCGGCCTGCCCGCGGCCTTGTCGGCCCCCTCCCCCACGCTGGAATGGGTCAGGGCCCGCTCCAGAAGGGCGGGGTCGCGGAAATCGTGGCCGATGCGGTCGACCAGAGCGGCCACCGCCTCGGCCCGTGTGTTCACCATCAGTCGAGAACGCGGAAGAAGCGGCTGGGCCGGACGTTGGCGAACCAGCTGACCGGGTTGAACAGCGAGGCGCCGGGGCTCCACGAGAAGGCGATGATCTCGGCCTTTCCGACCAGGTTCTCGTCCGGGACCAGGCCGACGCCGGCGGATTCCTGAACCCGGCTGTCGATGGAGTTGTCGCGGTTGTCGCCCATCATGAAGTAGTAGCCCTCGGGCACCTCATAGACCGGGGTGTCGTCCAGATCGCCACCGGGGCCGAAATCCTGGATCAGGAAGGACCGGCCGCCCGGCAGGGTCTCGCGCGACTGGGTCATGGCGCGCGGTCCGAAGATGTCCGCGACCTCGCCGCGCGTGACCACGACGTTGTCGACCGGGGCGCCGTTGATGTGCAGGACGTTGCCGATCATCTGGACGCGGTCGCCCGGCAGGCCGATCACGCGCTTGATGTAGTCCGTCTTGTCGTCGCGCGGCAGTTTGAACACCACGATGTCGCCCCGCTCGGGCGCGCGGCCGAACACCCGGTCCTCGCCCAGCGGCAGGTTGATCGGCAGGCCCGACGAGTATTTCGAATAGCCGTAGGCCCACTTGGACACGACGATGTAGTCGCCCTCGTAAAGATTCGGCTCCATCGAGGCCGACGGAATGGTGAAGGGCTGGAACAGCAGCACCCGCAGCACGAAGGCGATGGCCAGGGCCACGACGACGGTCTTGACGATCTCCAGGGTCTCGGAGCCGGCCGAGCGGCCGCCGTCGTCATCGTCATCCCTGGCGTGGACGCGGGCGGGACCTGGGATCTTTTCCTTCCTTTCCTCGAAGGGGGCGTCGCCCTGGTCGCTCCAGATCGGGCGCGAGGCTGCAACGGTTCCGGCGGCGGCGGCGGCCACGACCGGCTCGACCGGCGGCGCGGTGGGCTCGGGCTCGACCGGAGCGGGCTCAGGCTCGATGGCGAGCGTCGACTCGACGGGTTCGGCATCCTTGACGTCGCCCTGGGAGGCATCGGCCTCCTCCGGCGCATCGGGCTCGACCGGAACGCCGCTTTCCGAGGCGGCGAAGGCGGCTTCCGCGGCGTCGACTTCTCCGGTCCCCGCAGTCGGCGCTGGGTCCGTCGAGGCCGGGGCCGCGTCGGGCAGATCGACCGAAGCCGGTTCCACGCCGTCGGCCGGCACGCCGTGCTTATGCTCTTCGCTCATGTGAAGGTCTGTCCCCGCCCGCCGAACGCGGTCTGATCGTCGCGGCACGGGTATAGCGCGATTACGCCATCGGCAAGGCTTCGATCACCACGAAGGCGAGTGCATAGGGGTGCTCGTCCGACAGGGTCAGGTGAATGCGCGCCTCGTGCCCCGGCGGTGTCAGGCGGGCCAGGTGCGCCGCCGCCGGGCCGGTCAGGGCCAGGGTGGGCTGTCCGCTGGGCAGGTTCACCACCCCCATGTCCTTCCAGTAGACGTCGCGCCGCATGCCGGTGCCCAGCGCCTTGGCGCAGGCCTCCTTGGCGGCGAATCGCTTGGCGTAGCTCCAGGCGGCGTCCGGCTTGCGGTCGGACCGAGTTCGCTCCAGTTCGGTAAAGCAGCGGGTCTTGAAGCGATCGCCGAACCGGTCGAGCGACGTCTGGATACGCCGGATGTCGCTCAGGTCGGCTCCGACGCCGATGATCACGCGGCAGCCTCCAGACCGCGCGCCTGATCCATCAGGTCGCGCATTCGGCCGATCGCGGGACCCAGGCCGACGAAGATGGCCTCGCCGATCAGGAAATGGCCGATGTTCAGCTCCATGATCTGCGGGATCGCGGCGACGGCGGCGACGGTCTCGTAGTCGATGCCGTGACCGGCGTGGACCTCCAGCCCCAGGGCGTGGGCATGGGCGGCCCCGGCGGTCAGGGCGGCCAGTTCGGCGGCGGCGTCCTCAGGCCGCTCATCGCGCACGGCGTCGCAATAGGCCCCCGTGTGCAGTTCGACCACCGCCGCGCCTGTGCGCTTTGCCGCCTCGATCTGGGCCGGGTCGGCGCCGATGAACAGGGACACCCGCGCCCCGGCGTCGTTCAGCCGCCCCACGAAGGGGGTGATCCAGTTGTGACCGCCGACGACGTCCAGCCCGCCCTCGGTCGTGCGCTCCTCACGCTTTTCCGGGACCAGACAGACGGCGTGGGGCCGGTGATGCAGGGCGATGGCCAGCATCTCCTGCGTCACGGCCATCTCCAGGTTCAGCGGACGTTCCTGCTCGCGCAGGACAGCCGACAGATGGTCGATGTCGGCGTCCGAGATGTGCCGCCGATCCTCGCGCAGATGGGCCGTGATGCCGTCGGCTCCGGCGGCCAGGGCTTCTCGCGCTGCGCGCACCGGGTCGGGCGACGCGCCGCCGCGCGCGTTCCGCACCGTGGCGACATGGTCGATGTTGACGCCGAGACGAACGCGCTGGGTCACTTGGCCAGCCTCCGGCTGCCCGGATCCTCGACCGGCAGGGCCGCGAGTTCGGGCGGCAGGGCGTCGGCGGGATAGGCGGGCACGTCCAGCGTCGCCAGCGCCACCAGCGGCACGCCGACATCCGCCCGCCCCCCCGAGCGATCGACGATGCAGGCGGCGGCCACGACATCTCCTCCCGCCTCGCGGATCGCGGCGATGCATTCGCGGCTGGACAGGCCCGTGGTCACGATGTCCTCGACCATCACGATCTTCTGGCCCGGCTCGACATGGAAGCCCCGCCGCAGCCTGAAGGCCCCGCCCTCGCGCTCGACGTACATGGACGGCACGCCCAGGTGCCGGGCGGTCTCGTAGCCGGGTATGATGCCGCCGACCGCCGGAGAGATGGCCACGTCGACCGGCCCCACGGCCGCGACGATCTTGTCCGCCAGCGCCTTGCACAGCCGCGCGCAGCGGGCGGCGTCCATGAACACCAGATTCTTCTGCAGGAAGACCGGACTGTGCAGCCCCGAGGACAGCACGAAATGCCCCTCGCGCAGGGCCCCGGCGGAGCGGAATTCGTTCAGAACGTCGTCGGAGGTCATGCGTCGCTCATAAGCCCGACAGCGTCGCAGGTGAAGGGCGCGAACGCCGCTGCGTCAGTATTCCCGGGCTTCGGCCTGCCGCTCTTCCAGGTGGCCGTCCTTCAGGGCGAAAACGCGGTCCATGTGCCCGGCCAGTTCCATGTTGTGGGTGGCGATCAGGGCCGCGACGCCGGTCTCCTTGACCAGTGCCTGCAGGGTCTCGAACACCGACTGGCTGGTCGCGGGATCCAGGTTGCCGGTCGGCTCGTCGGCCAGAAGCAGGCGCGGGCCGTTGGCGAGCGCACGCGCCAGGGCGACACGCTGCTGCTCGCCGCCCGACATCTGGGCCGGCTGGTGACGCGTCCGTTCGGCAAGACCCAGCGAAGCCAGCGAGGCCTCGGCCCGGGCCTGGGCCTCCGCCAGCGGCCAGCCGGCGATCCGCATCGGCAGGGCGACATTGTCGCGCGCGTCGAACTCCGGCAGCAGGTGGTGGAACTGGTAGACGAAGCCGACGCGGCTGAGGCGCAACCGTGTCCTAGCCCGCTCGTCCAGCGCGCCGACGTCCTCGCCGTCGATGCGAATCTCGCCGGACGTCGGCCGTTCCAGCAGTCCGGCGGCGTGCAACAGGCTCGACTTGCCCGAGCCGGACGGCCCGATCAGTCCGACCAATTCGCCCGGGAACAGGTCCAGATCGACGCCCTTCAGCACCGTCAGTCCGCCCTGGCCGGTCGCGTAGGTGCGGGTCACGCCCCGCAGCGACAGGACGGGACTACTCATAACGCAGGGCCTCGACCGGATCGATGCGCGAGGCGTTCCACGACGGTGGCAGGCTGGCGACGCAGCTCATGACCAGAGACCAGACCGCGACCCAGAAGACGTCCACGGGATCGACCTCGGCCGGGATGGCGTCCAGCATATAGACGTCGGCGTTGAACAGCTGGACCCCCGTGATGGCCTCGAGGAAATGCTGGATCGGGCCGATGTTCAGGCAGAACAGCAGGCCGAGGATCAATCCCGCCAGCGTGCCCGCCACGCCGATGGTCGCCCCGGCCATGAAGAAGACCCGCAGGATCGACGAAGGGCTGGCTCCGATGGTCCGCAGGATGGCGATGTCGCGGCCCTTGTTCTTCACCAGCATGACGATGCCCGAGATGATGTTCATGGCGGCGATGGCCACGACAAGGCCGAGAATGATCGACATGGCCACCCGCTCGACCTTCAGCGCGCCCCAGAAGGCCGCCAGGCGGTCGCGCCAGTCCTGAACGAAGGCCCCCGGCCCGGCGGCGGTGGCGACGGGTTCGAGATAGGCCTGCACCCGATCGGGATCGTCGACCTTCAGCTCGATGACGTCCCACAGCCCCTCCTTGCCGAAGAACAGCTGGGCCTGTTCCAGGGGCATGAAGATGAAGGCGCGATCATAGTCGGCCGTGCCGGACGAATAGGTGCCGCCGACGACATAGGTCTTCTCCAGTCCGCCCAGATTGCCGAAGGCGCTGTCGGCCCCGGTCGGGGAATAGATCTGGATCGGATCGCCAACGCGCAGACCCAGTTGGTCCGCCAGTGCCTGCCCGATCAGCACGTTGTCGCCGCCGTAGGCCCCGAGGCCGAAGTTCACGCGGGCGCGCTCCGACAGGCTGGACGCGACATACTGCATCGACTCCAGATCCTGCGGACGCAACCCTCGAACGATCGCCCCCGTCGTCTGCCCGGCCGCCCGGATCAGCGCCTGGTTCTCGGTCAGGGGGCTGACGCTCTGGACGCCCGGGACATTGGCGATGCGCGTGATGACCTGGTCCCGGTCGGCGGCGTTCAGCACCTCGCCCTGGACGTACATATGGCCGTTGAAGCTCAGCATCCGACCCAGCAACTCGTTCCTGAACCCGGCCATGATGCTCATGACGCTGATCAGAACGGCGACGGCCAGCATGATGCCGACGAAGCTGATGATGGCGATGGTCGCCACCCCGCCCTCCTTGCGCTTGGCGCGCAAGTAGCGGAGCGCCAGGCCGATCTCCCAGGCGGAGAAGGGCCCGGCAGGCTTGGGCGGGGTGCCCAGCGGCGTCGCGGTCAACCGATCGTCTCCATGGCCTGCGCCAGCGGAGCCGTCGTCTTCTCGCCGGTCGCCCGGCGTTTCAGCTCGACCACGCCCTCGGCCACGCCCTTCGGTCCGATGGTCAGCTGCCAGGGGATGCCGATCAGATCGGCCGTGGCGAACTTGCCGCCCGGACGTTCGTCGGTGTCGTCGTAGAGGACCGACTTGCCCGCCGCCTCCAACGCCTCCACCGCCGCCTCGCAGGCCTGGCAGACGTCGGGATCGTTGGCGCGCAGGTTGATGACGACGACATCGAAGGGCGCGACCGCGTCCGGCCAGATGATCCCCGCCTCGTCATGGCTGGCCTCGATGATGGCGCCCAGCAGACGCGACACGCCCACGCCGTAGCTGCCCATATGCACGTCGGTGTCGGCCCCGTCGGGTCCCGCCACGCGGGCCTTCATCGGGGCGGAGTATTTGGTGCCGAAGTAGAAGATGTGCCCGACCTCGATGCCGCGCGCCGTCAGCCGGTCGGCCTCGGCCGTCTGGCTCTCGAAAGCGGCCGCGTCGTGCATTTCTTCAGTCGCGGCATAGAGCGAGGTTCGTTGATCAACGATTGACTGAAGGTCGTTCCAGTCGACGTCGCCACCGGGCGCCGCCATCTCGACCAAAGTCTTGTCACAGAACACCTGGCTCTCGCCCGTCTCGGCCAGAACGATGAACTCGTGGCTCAGATCGCCGCCGATCGGCCCGGTGTCGGCCCGCATCGGCACGGCCTTCAGACCCATGCGGGCGAAGGTGTTCAGATAGGCCACGAACATGCGGTTATAGGCCCGCCGCGCCGCCGCCTCGTCGATGTCGAAGCTGTACGCGTCCTTCATCAGGAACTCACGGCCCCGCATGACGCCGAAGCGGGGGCGACGCTCATCCCGGAACTTCCACTGGATGTGAAACAGGTTCAGCGGCAGCGATTTGTAGCTCTTCACGAAGCCCCGGAAGATGTCGGTGATCATCTCCTCGTTGGTGGGGCCGTACAGCAGTTCGCGCTCATGCCGGTCGGTGATGCGCAGCATCTCGGGGCCGTAGGCGTCGTAGCGCCCCGATTCGCGCCACAGGTCGGCCAGCTGCAGCGTCGGCATCAGCAGTTCGACCGCCCCTGCCCGCTCCTGCTCCTCGCGCACGATCTGCTCGATGCGGTTCAGGACGCGCAGCCCCAGCGGCAGCCAGGCGTAGATACCGGCGGCCTCCTGCTTGATCATGCCGGCGCGCAGCATCAGCTGGTGAGAGACGATCTGGGCGTCCGAAGGCGCCTCTTTCAGGGTCGGCAGGAAATAGCGCGACAGGCGCATCGGTCGGTCCTTGTTGACAGGCCTTCCGTCTAGCCCGTGGCCTCCAACCTTGGCAACGCGAAGGCGAGACGATCAGCGCGCTCGCGGGGAAAACCGCTCAGTCGAGCTGCGTCAGACCAGAACAGCGCGTCATGGGATCGGCCGCGTAATCCTCGTTAACGTCTGCCGAAACGCTGCTGACGTGATTGAGTTGGCCGTCGGTCAGCTGGAACGTGTCCGTGATGGCCTTTCCCTCATCGACCCAGGCAAGCACGAGCCGCCCATCATCACCGGGCGTCACCGCGGTCAGGGGTGACGGCACATCGGTGTAGAAGTGCCGGATATCGTTGACGCCAATGCGAACCGAAGGGTTGTCGCACCCGTCGCTGGTCCAAGTGCCGACGAACGCCGCCGGCACATCAGGCACCGCCGGCGCGACCGCTGCGTCCGCCTCCGTCGGTTCGGCCTTGTCAGTCGCCGCCCCACAGCCAGCCAACAGCAGTGCCATCGCCAAAGCCAGACTTCCCGCCTTTGCGCGCATCATTGCGTTCCCTCCGCCGGCGCGACCATGCGCGCCTCCGATAGCGACGGTATGCGAGAGAGCCGTGGCGATGCAAGCCGATCTACGGAACCGGCGGGGCCAGGTCCGGTAGAGGCATCCAGCCGATGTAGACCAGTCCCATCACCCCGGCCCAGACGATCAGGGCGACCCAGGTCGTAGTGATGAACTTCTTCTTGAGGTTCGGAGCCTCGGGCGCGCCCCACTGGCGGCCGTCGGTCGGTGGCTCATGCGTTTCGCTGGACGTGCCCAGCGGCAGGATGGCGAACAGCACCACCCACCAGACGACGATGTAGATGGCGAACATGGTCACGGGGCCGATGGGCATCAGTGCGCTTCCTTGGGGGTTTCCATCAGTTCGACAAGGACCCCGCCCATGTCTCTGGGGTGCAGGAACAGGATCGGCGTGCCGTGGGCCCCGATGCGCGGCTCGCCGGTCCCCAGGATGGTCGCGCCCTTGGCCCGCAGGGCGTCGCGCGCCGCCAGGATGTCCGCCACCTCGAAACAGACGTGATGCTGGCCGCCCCTGGGGTTCTTGGCCAGGAACCCGTGGATGGGGCTGTCGTCGCCCAGCGGCTCGATCAGCTCGATCTGGCTGTTGGGCAGGTCGATGAAACAGACCCGCACCCCTTGCGCAGGCAGCTCGAAGGGCTGGCCCGCCTGCGTGGCACCCAGAAGGTCGGCGTACATCCGCACGCTGTCCTCGATGGACGGCGTGGCGACGCCGATGTGGTTCAGACGACCGATCATGGAGCCTGTCTAGGACCGTTCATCCCTCGGGCAAAGCCGCCTCCCTGTCGCGGCAAGCGAGCCCGGCGACCGCTACAGCCTCAGGATCACCGTCTCGACGATCGGACGACGGTCCCAGATCTGCTGCGACGCCTTCTTCAGCACCCGCGCCACGGCCTGTTCGACCACCATGTCGTCGTCGCGCGCCTCGCCCTTCAGGCTGGTGACGGCCTGTTCGACGCGTTCGGCCAGGTCGTCGAGCGCATTGCCCAGTGGCGTGACCTCGTCGCCGGGCAGGCCGATGCCGCGCACGTCGATGTCCGAAACGATCTTGCCGCGTTTGTCCATGGCGAAGCTGACCACCAGCACACCGTTGGTCGAGGCGTGGCGACGCTCGCGCAGGGCCTCGCCCTTCTCGGTCACAACCATGCCGCCGTCGACGTAGAGCCGGCCGTTCGGCACCTCGTCGATGATGGCCGCCTTGCCGGGGGCCAGCCGCACCAGGTCGCCGTTCCGGGGCGTCACCGTCTCCGGCACGCCCAGGTCGCGGGCCAGCGCGGCGTGCTCCATCAGATGGCGCCGCATGCCGTGGGTCGGGACCGAGATGCGCGGCCGGGCCCAGGCGTACATCTGACGCATCTCGTCGCGGCACGGGTGGCCGGAGACGTGGATGCCCGGGTGATCCTTCTCGGTGTAGAGGCGCACGCCCCGGTCGGCGAGGCGGTCCTGCAGGTCGGCGATGGCCAGTTCATTGCCCGGGATGACCCGCGACGAGAACAGGCAGTGGTCGCCCAGCCCCAGCTTGATGAAGGGGTGCGACCCATCCGCGACGCGCGACAGGGCAGCCCGGTCCTCGCCCTGGCTGCCGGTGCACAGATACAGGATCTCGTCGGCGGGCCAGTGGCGAGCTTCGTCTTCCGACAGGATGGCCCTGGACTCGTTGAACAGGCCGACGTGTTTCGCCGCCGCCGTGATCCGGTGCATCGAGCGGCCGGCCAGGGCCACGCGACGCCCGGCCTTGTCCGCCGCCTTGATGACGCTGACCATGCGGGCGACGTTGGAGGCAAAACAGCCGACGGCGATCTTGCCGGTCTTCAGCGAACCGATCAGCTCGATCAGCCCCGCCTGGGCCTCGGTCTCGGACCCCGCCTCGCCCTCGACGAAGACGTTGGTCGAATCGCAGACCATGGCCAGCAGGCCCTCGTCGCCCATCTTCTGGATGGCGGCCACGTCGGTCGGCTTGCCGATGACGGGGGCCGGATCCAGCTTCCAGTCGCCGGTGTGGAAGACCGTGCCCAGCGGCGTCGTGATCTTCAGGCCGTTCGGCTCCGCGATCGAATGGGTCATGGTGATGAAGTCGACCGAGAACGGCCCCAGATCGACGTGGCCGCCGATGGGCACCTCGATGATCTTCACCTCACGCAGACCCCGGTCGCGCAGTTTCTCGCGGATCAGGAAAGCGGTGAAGGGGGTGGCGTACAGAGGGGCCTTCAGCCGTTCCCACAGCCACGGCAGGGCACCGATATGGTCCTCATGCGCGTGGGTCAGCAGGATGCCGCGGATGGTCTCGCCCTCGAGGAAGGCGGGGTCCGGCACGATGATGTCGACGCCGGGCGTCGTGGAATCACCGAAGGTCACGCCGACATCGACGAGGATCCACTGGCGGTCCTCTTCGGAGCCGTAGCCATAGCAGTTGAGGTTCATTCCGACCTCGCCCGAGCCGCCCAGCGGCAGGAAGACGAGCTCGTCGCCAGAGTTTGGCTTTGCTTTGATTTTGGTCATGCGTCCGTCAGATGGGTATTGCGGTGCCATATTTCGAGCAGGCCGCGGATGGTCAGGTCCGGGTCGAACCGGTCGATGCTGTCTGTGGCCCCTTCGAACAGGCTGGCCACGCCGCCCGTGCCGACGACCGTCATGGGCTTGGCCCACTCGTCCTTGATGCGTGCCACCATGCCTTCGATCAGGCCGACATAGCCCCAGAAGACACCCGACTGCATATTGGACACGGTGTCCTTGCCGATCACGCGGTCGGGCCGCTGGATAGCGATGCGGGGCAGCATGGCCGCCGCCTCGTGCAGAGCCTGGAGCGACAGGTTGATGCCGGGCGCGATCGCCCCGCCCTCGAAGGCACCGTCGGCGGCGATGATGTCGAAGGTGGTGGCCGTGCCCGAGTCGATCACGATCAGGTCGCCGGGATAGACCAGATGCGCTCCGATCGCGTTGACCAGTCGGTCGGCCCCCGCCTCGCTCGGCTTGTTGATCCGCACCGTAATGCCCAGCTCGACATTGTCGCCGATGACCAGGGGCTCGACCGACAGATAGCGCCGCGCCAGGTTCCTCAGGTTGAAGATCGACTGGGGCACGACGCTGGAGATGATGCAGCCGGTCAGGCTGGTCAGGGCGATGGCGCGCATGGCCAGGAGTTGCGTCAGCCAAACCGCGTACTCATCCGCCGTGCGGCTGGCCTCGGTCGCCGTGCGCCACTGTGCGATCCAGCTCTCGCCGTCATGTACGGCGAACAGCGTGTTGGTATTGCCCTGTTCGATGGCGAGAAGCATGCGGCGGCGGGTCCGTGAAACAGGTCAGGTCTTCTCGACCAGGATGACGCCCGGCAGGTCGCGGAAATGGGCGTCGCAGGTCAAAAGCTCAGCACCGTGTTCCTGCGCGGTGGCATAGATGACCGCGTCCGCCGTGGCCAGCTTGTGCTTGACGCAAATCTCTGCGGCGATCAGCGCGATCCGCATTGTCATAGGCGCGACCACACAAATGCGGCTGAGAGCGATTGTCGGCTCCAGCAGCTCCGACCGGTTCCGCATAAGCCACTTCGTCAGCTCGAGCTGGACCATGGTGGGAGCCAGCCACTCTTCGACTGTCGGCATGGCCGGTCGCACTCGTGCCCCCGTCGGAGTGCCGAGCAGAAACTCGATCCAGGCGGAAGTGTCGACAAGCCGCATCAGTAGCGGTCGTTACGATCTCGATAGCCGCTTGGATCGGCGCCCTTGGCCATGCCGAAGAGGTCCTCCAGTTCCGGCACCGGCACCAGGACGACGCTCTTGCCCTTCGGGATGAAGGCAAACCTCTGCCCCGCCTTCCAGCCCAGTTCTTCGCGGACTTCCTTGGGAACGGAAATCTGGAACTTGGACGACAGCGTCGTAGTGTTGGACATCGCCTTACCCGGTTCGATCGATCGGCAGTTCGTAAGATGCGCTTCGCCGCTCTTAAGCGCAAGGCGGTCAGGCCGCCTCTCCGAAGAACACATCGCCGGCGGAGATCAGCCTCAGCGATCCGTCGGCCGTGCGAAGCCGCAGCGCCCCGTCCGGCGCGACGCCCTCGGCCACGCCGCTGACCGTCTCATGGCCCAGGCGCGCCACGCAGGGGCCGTCCAGGCCCCGGGTCCGCGCCGTCCAGACGTCGAGCACCGGCTGGAACCCCAGGGTCTCCCACCGTGCCTGCCAAGCGGCGAAGGCTTCGGCCAGCACACCGGCGGCGGCCTCGACCGACGGCGGATAAGCGACGTCCGACCGCAGATGCGCCTTCAGGCAGGTCGCGGGGCGTTCGGTCCCGTCCGGGGCGTGGGCCAGGTTGACGCCGATTCCGACCGCCAGCCACAGGCCACCGGCCGGGTGGCCCCCGGACTCGACCAGGATGCCCGCGGCCTTGTCGCCCGCCAGCAGGACGTCGTTGGGCCATTTGATGCTGACCGAGCCCGGCGCGGCGAAGGCTTCCAGCAGGTCGGCGACGGCCAGAGCCGCCACGAAGGTCACCTGCGCCGCCTCGGCCGGGGATTTCTGGGTCAGCAGGGTCAGGGTGGCGAACAGATTGCCCGTGTCGCTGTCCCACGCCCGGCCCCGGCGCCCGCGTCCGGCGGTCTGGCGGCGCGCCACGATCCAGCGGCTGGCGGGGTCGCCGGCCTCGGCGCGACGGCGCGCCTCGGCGTTGGTGGAATCGATGTCGTCGAGCAGGTCGATGGGCGGGATCACCGCCCTACCCTGCTCCGAAGCCCGAGGCGGCAATCCGGGTCGCGGGCTCCAGCCACGTCAGGCCGACGATGACCAGCGGGAAGGCGAAGGCCGCGCAGGCCCAGCCGATCCACTGGCTTTCGACCGGGGCCATGTCTGTCTTGGCCACGCCTTCGGGGGCCGCGTCGAACCACATCAGCTTGATGATGCGCAGATAGTAGAAGGCCGCCACGACCGAGGCCACCAGGCCCGCCGCCGCCACCATCCAGTAGCCGGCCGAGGCCGCCGCCCCGAAAACATAGTACTTGCCCCAGAAACCCGACAGCGGCGGCATCCCCAGTACCGATAGCGACAGCACAGTGATGGCGATGGCCGTCACCGGCCGATCGGTCTTCAGCCCCGCCAGATCGGCGATGGAGCGGATCGGACGTCCGTTCCGGCTGAGCGACAGCAGGATGGCGAAGAAGCCCATGGTGTCGATCATATAGAGGGTCATGAACACGATCATGGCCTGCAGGCCCGCCTCGGTCCCCGCCGCGATGCCCAGGATGGCATATCCGATGTTGGCGATCGACGAATAGGCCAGCAGCCGCTGGATGTCCTTCTGCGCCAGACCGCCCCAGGCCCCGACGACGAAGCTGGCCAGGGAAATCAGGATCAGCACCTGGGCCCACTGGTTGTGGGCCTCCAGAAAGCCTTCCGACAGGGCGCGGGCGAACAGCACCATGGCCGCCATCTTGGGCGCTGTCGTGAAGAAGGCCACGACCGGCGTCGGCGCGCCCTCATAGACGTCGGGCGTCCACATGTGGAACGGCGCGGCCGAGACCTTGAACGCCAGGCCGCAGATCAGGAACACCAGACCGAAGATCAGGCCCGGCCCCGGATTGGCGGTGGCATAGGCCGCGATCTCGTCGAACCGCATGGAGCCGGTGAAGCCGTAGATCAGGCTGGCCCCATAGAGCAGCAGGCCCGACGACAGGGCCCCCAGCACGAAATACTTCAGCCCGGCCTCGGAGGCCTTGAGGTCGTCGCGGTGATAGGCGGCCAGCACATAGAGCGCCAGCGAGTGCAGCTCGACCCCGACATACAGGCTGATCAGGTCGCCGGACGACACCATCATCCCCATGCCGACGGCGGCCAGCACGATCAGGACGGGATATTCGAACCGCGCGATCCGCTCGCGCTGCATCCAGCCGCCGCCCAGCACGACGGCCACGGCCGAGGCGATGTAGATCGCGACCTTGCCGTAGATCGCCAGGGGGTCGGCGACATAGGCCCCGTTGAAGGCGACGCCCAGCGGGCCGGTCGCGGCCACCGCCGCGGCGGCGATCAGCAGGGCGACGGACAGGATCGACACCAGGCGCGCCGACTTCTCGCCGAGGAAGGCGCCGATCATCAGAAGAACCAGCCCGCCGAGCGCCAGCACGCTTTCCGACGCCGCGATGTTCAGGTCCTTGAGCAGGTCAGGGGTCATCAGTCTCTCACCCGCCGGTCGCGAGGCGCCAGCCGCCGACGACGGCGTCGACGGAGGCGGCGGTGTAGTCGAGCACCAGGCCGGGCTGCACGCCCAGCCAGATGGTGCCGACGATCAGGGGAACGAAGATCGCCAACTCGCGCAGGTCGATGTCCTTGATGGTCGCCAGCGCCGGATTGGTGATCTCGCCGAACATGACGTTGCGATACAGCGTCAGGGCATAGACCGCCGACAGGATCACGCCGGTCGCGGCCACGAACGCCGCCCAGGTCGAGGCCTGATAGACGCCGGTCATGGTCAGGATCTCGCCGATGAAACCGCTGGTGCCCGGCAGGCCGACGTTGGCCATGGTGAACATCAGGAAGATCGCCGCATACCAGGGCATGCGGCTGGTCAGGCCGCCGTAGAAGGCGATCTCGCGGGTGTGCATCCGGTCATACACCACGCCGACGCACAGGAAGAGCGCGCCCGAGATCAGGCCGTGGCTCAGCATCTGGAAGATCGCGCCCTGCATCCCCTGCGCGTTGCCGGCGAAGATGCCCATGGTCACGAAGCCCATGTGCGCCACCGACGAATAGGCGATCAGCTTCTTGATGTCGGTCTGACGGAAGGCGACCAGCGAAGTATAGGCGATGGCGATCACCGACAGGGTGAAGACCAGCGGCCGGTACAGCACCGACGCATCCGGGAACATCGGCACATTGAACAGGATGAAGCCGTAGCCGCCGAGCTTCAGCAGGATGCCGGCCAGGATGACCGACCCCGCCGTCGGGGCCTGGACGTGGGCGTCCGGCAGCCAGGTGTGGACCGGCCACATCGGCATCTTCACCGCGAAGGAGGCGAAGAAGGCCAGCCACAGGATCGACTGGGCCCACGGCCCGAAGGCGTAGTCCTTGAGCTCGGGGATCGAGGTCGTGCCCACCTCATTGGCCATCCACAGCATGGCCAGCAGCATCAGGACCGACCCCAGCAGGGTGTAGAGGAAGAACTTGTAGGCCGCGTAGATCCGGTTCGCCCCGCCCCACACCCCGATGATGATGAACATCGGCACCAGGGTGCCCTCGAAGAAGATGTAGAACAGGAACAGATCCAGCGCCGTGAAAACGCCGATCACCAGCGTCTCCAGCACCAGGAAGGCGATCATGTAGTCGACGACGCGGGTCTCGATGGACTTCCAGCTGGCCGCGATGCAGATCGGCAACAGGAAGGCGGTCAGCAGGACGAACAGGATCGACACCCCGTCGACGCCGAGGTGGTATTCCGCCCCGGCGAACCAGACATAGCGTTCAACGAACTGATAGGCGGCGCTGGACGGATCGAACTGCGCCACCAGCACGCACGACACGGCCAGCGTGACCAGCGTCGTCGCCAGCGCGATCCAGCGCGCGAGGCCGTCGGCGTTCTTGGACGCGAAACGGCCGATCAGGATCAGCAGCGCCCCGACCAGCGGCAGGAAGGTGACGACGCTCAGGATATTGGGGATCGCGCCCATTCTATGCGCCCCAGGCGTAGATGGCGAAGGCGAGCAGGCCGGCCACGCCGAGCAGCATCACGAACGCATAGTGATAGACATAGCCGGACTGGACCTTGGCCAGCCGCGCGGCGGATTTCAGCGAGGCCCAGGCGGCCCCGTTGGGACCCAACCCATCGATGATCCGAACGTCGCCGACCTTCCAGAACAGGTCGCCCAGCGCCCGCGCGCCCTTGACGAACAGGACGTCGTAGATCTCGTCGAAATACCATTTGTTGGACAGGAAGCTGTTGATCGGCCCGCCCCGCTCGGCCATGCGCCGGGCCAGACCCTCGCGCAGGACGTAGAAATAGACGGCGGCGAAGGTGCCGATCGCCGACACGACCAGCGGCGCCCACAGGACCCAGGTCGGGACCTCATGGCTGTCGTGAATGACGTGGTTCTCGGGTCCGGTGAAGATCGCGCCGCGCCAGAACTCGTGCTCGTGATGGCCGACGAAGAACTCGTAGAAGGCGAAGCCCGAAGCGATCGCTCCGACGGACAGCAAGAGCAGCGGCACCAGCATTACCCACGGGCTCTCGTGCGGCTTCAACGGACCGTGGTGACCGTGGCCGTGATCGTCATGCGCATGGCCACGATCGTCCGGCAGCGGCTCGGCGTGGGTCTCGATCTGGGCGTGCGGAGCCGCGTGATCGTCATGGGCGTGATCGTGCTTCCACGCCGGCTTGTTGTGGAAGGTCATGAAGATAAGACGCCACGAATAGTAGGCCGTCAGCCCCGCCGCGAACAGGCCGATGAAGAAGACGAACAGGCCCACGGGGCTGTAGTCCGCTGCCGCGAACGCGCTCTCCAGGATCGAGTCCTTGGAGTAGAAGCCCGCGAAGCCGAACTTGAACTCGTGGCCGGGGATGCCGATGCCGGTGATGGCGATGGTGCCGATCATCATCACCGCATAGGTCACGGGCAGCAGCTTCCACAGCCCGCCCATCTTCCGCATGTCCTGCTCGTGGTGCATGCCGTGGATCACCGAGCCGGCGCCCAGGAACAGCAGGGCCTTGAAGAAGGCGTGGGTGAAGAGGTGGAACATGGCCGCCTGATAGGCCCCGACGCCCGCCGCGAAGAACATGTAGCCCAGCTGCGAACAGGTCGAATAGGCGATGACCCGCTTGATGTCGTTCTGGGCCAGGCCGACCGTCGCCTCGAACAGAGCCGTGATCCCGCCGGTGATGGCGATCAGCAGGGCCGCCGTCGGCGCGTATTCGTAGATGGGGCTCAGCAGGCAGACCATATAGACGCCCGCCGTCACCATGGTGGCCGCGTGGATCAGGGCCGAGACCGGCGTCGGGCCCTCCATCGCGTCGGGCAGCCAGGTGTGCAGGAAGAACTGCGCCGACTTGCCCATGGCGCCGATGAACAGCAGCACCCCCGCCAGATCCAGCGCCGACCAGGTCTGACCGAGGAATTCCCAGCCCTCGCCTTGCCGCGACGCGATCATCGGGAACAGTTCGGCGAACTGGATTGTGCCGAACATCCAGAAGACGGTGATGATGCCCAGCGCGAAGCCGAAGTCGCCGACCCGGTTGACCACGAAGGCCTTGATGGCGGCGGCGCTGGCGGTCGGTTTCTTGAACCAGAATCCGATCAGCAGATAGGACGCCAGCCCCACCCCTTCCCAGCCGAAGAAGAGCTGCATGAAGTCGGCCGCCGTGACCAGCGCCAGCATGGCGAAGGTGAACAGCGACAGATAGGCGAAGAACCTCGGACGGCTGTCGTCCTCGGCCATATAGCCCCAGGAATACAGGTGGACGAGCGACGACACCGTCGTGACCACCACCAGCATGACGGCGCTTAGCGCATCGATACGGATGGCCCAGTTCGACTGGAAATCACCCACGTTGATGAAGGGCGCGAGCGTGACCGTGAACGGCTCCAGATGGCCCCAGGTCCACTGGCCGAACACCGTCCAGGCGACGGCGCACGAGAAGAACAACAGGCCGGTCGTGACCGCCTGCGAAGGGATGTCGCCGATGCGGCGGCCGAAGAAGCCGGCCACGGCCGCGCCGAGCAGAGGGGCGAAGACGCCCAGGGTGACGAGCAGTTGGAGGCTCACGCGGCCAGCCCTTGAATTTCGTTTCCGATCATCCCCGCGAAAGCGGGGACCCAGTGCTTAAGCGAGGCACCGGCGGACGGGATTGCGGTCGGGGCGCTCTCGGTACATGCCGAGTGGCCAAAGGACTGGGTCCCCGCTTTCGCGGGGATGAGCGGAGGGGTGGGCATGATCGTCACCCCTTCATCACGCTGGCGTCGTCAACCGCGATGTCGCCGCGGTTGCGGAAGAAGGTCACCAGGATGGCCAGGCCCACGGCGGCCTCGGCGGCCGCGACCGTCAGGACGAACATCGCCATGATCTGCCCCTGGACGTCGTTCAGATAGGTCGAGAAGGCCACGAAGTTGATGTTCACCGCGAGCAGGATCAGCTCGACCGACATCAGGATGATGATGACGTTCTTGCGGTTCACGAAGATGCCGAACACCCCGATGGTGAACAGCATGGCGGCGACCGCCAGATAGTGCTGCAGCCCGACCTCCATCAGCGCAGCTCCTCGCCGGTGACGCCGACGCCGGTCGTCACGCCTTTGATCTCGACCGAGGTCCGGCGGTCGCGGTTGGTCTGGGCGCCCGGGTCCTGGCGGCGCACCGATTCCTTCCTGCGCAGCGTCAGGACGATGGCCCCGATCATGGCGATCAGCAGCACGATCCCGGCCGCCTGGAAGACATAGACATAGTCGGTATAGAGCACCCGACCGATGGCCTCGACGTTGGTCGTGTCCGCCGTGGCCAGCGCAGGTGCCACGGCATCCGCGGCCGCGCCGCCCTGGGCGACCACGATCGAGATCATGACCATCTCGGCCAGCAGCACGCCCGCCACGATGGCCGCCAGCGGCAGATAGGCCGCGAATCCTTCACGCAGTCGCACGAAGTCGACGTCCAGCATCATGACGACGAACAGGAACAGCACCGCCACGGCGCCGACGTAGACCACCACCAACAGCATCGCCAGGAACTCGGCCCCCAGCAGCACGAACAGCCCGGCGGAGGAGAAGAAGGCCAGGATCAGCCACAGGACGGAATGCACGGGGTTGCGCGCCGTCACGACCAGCAGGCCCGACAGAACGGCGACCGCCGACATCAGATAGAAGGCTATGCCTTGCAGCATGGGAGGCGCGTGCCCCTTTCCGATTCAGCGCGGCGATTTCGCCGCACCTCTTAGACAGCGACCGCCCCCAACGGAAGCGGCCAATTCACCCGTCGCGCGACGGGTCGAGCCGACATCACCGATAGGGCGCGTCCAGCTCCAGGTTCTTGGCGATGACCCGCTCCCAGCGGTCGCCGTTGTCCAGCAGCCGCGCCTTGTCGTAGAGCAGCTCCTCACGGGTCTCGACGGTGAAATCCATGTTCGGCCCTTCGACGATCGCGTCCACCGGACAGGCCTCCTGGCACAGCCCGCAGTAGATGCATTTGACCATGTCGATGTCGTAGCGGGTCGTGCGGCGGCTGCCGTCCGAGCGAGGCTCGGACTCGATCGTGATGGCCTGGGCCGGGCAGATGGCCTCGCACAGCTTGCAGGCGATGCAGCGCTCCTCACCGTTCGGATAGCGGCGCAGGGCGTGCTCGCCCCGGAAGCGCGGCGACTTGGGATTGCGCTCGAAGGGATAGTTCACGGTCGCCTTGGGCCGCGCCATGTATTTCAGCGACAGGCCGACCGCGCCGATCAGATCGATCAGCATGGCGCCCTTCGCGGCCTGGACGATGCGGGTCAGCATTACGAGGGGTCTCCCGAACGGCGGCAGTCGCGCTCGTAGCGCTCAGAGTCCTTGTTCATCATCTGGCACAGGCGCACGCGCTCGGCCTCGCGGCGCGTAATCTCGGTCTGGCGGCGTTCCCACTGATAGACCGAGGTCGGCAGCGGATCGTAGGGCGCGGGCAGGCAGCCGCTCATGCCCAGGGCCAGCAGGCTGAGGATCAGGACGCGCATCACCCGCCCACCACGAAGACGCGCCAGGCCGCCACGATCACCACGGCCACCAGCGAGGTCGGCAGGAAGATCTTCCAGCCCAGCCGCATCAGCTGGTCGTAGCGATAGCGGGGCACGAAGGCCTTCACGATCGAGATCATGAAGAACCAGAAAACGATCTTGGCTGCGAACACGAGGAACAACAGGAAGTTCACCAGGAACGGTGGCCATTCGGCGGCGAAGTCGATGGGGAAGCCCGGGTTCCAGCCGCCGAAGAACAGCAGGCTGATCATGGCGCACATGAAGACGATGTTCGCGTATTCGCCGATCATGAACAGCAGGTACGGCGTCGAGGAATATTCCACCTGATACCCGGCCACGAGCTCGGACTCAGCCTCGGGCAGGTCGAACGGCGGGCGGTTCGTCTCGGCCAGGGCGGAGACGAAGAACATGATCGACATCGGGAACATCACGATCAGCAGCGGCCAGCTGTCCAGCCCGCCGCCGAAGCCGAACCAGTTCCAGAACCAGCCCTCCTGCGCCGTCACGATAGCCGACAGGTTCATGGTCCCGGCCAGCAGGATGACGTTGATGATGATCAGGCCGATCGAGACCTCGTAGCTGACCATCTGCGCGGCCGACCGCAGCGATCCCAGGAACGGATACTTCGAGTTCGAAGCCCAGCCGCCCATGATGATGCCGTATACGCCCAGCGAGCTGATCGCGAAGATGTAGAGGATGCCGACGTTCAGGTCCGAGATGACCCAGCCCGGCGCGAACGGGATCGCGGCCCAGACGATGAAGGCCAGGACGAAGGTGATCAGGGGCGCGAGGATGAAGACGACCTTGTCCGCGCCCGCCGGGACGACGATCTCCTTCAGGACGAACTTGAAGAAGTCGGCGAAGGACTGAAGCAGGCCGAAGGGGCCGACGACGTTGGGCCCTTTTCGCATCTGCACGCTCGCCCAGATCTTGCGATCCAGCAGCAGCAGGAAGGCGAGCGACAACAGGATCCCGACCGTCACGATCAGGATGCCGACGCTGGTCAGCAGCGTCCAGCCGCCGGGGGTGCTCCACATCTCGGTCATTCTGAAACCCCGCTCATCCCCGCGAAAGCGGGGACCCAGTGCTGTGGGCGATGGCTGACAGAGGTGAAGCGCAGGCCGTCGATCGACGCGCCATGTCTCAGCGAAAGAACTGGGTCCCCGCTTTCGCGGGGATGAGCGGAAAGAGAAAGAAGCATCGTCATTCAGCCGCCATCAGGGCCGGAGCGACGCGCTGGGCGCTCAGTTCGGCCATGGTCGCGCTGGCCCGCGCGATCGGATTGTTCAGATAGGGGTCGACGACGATGGAGCGCAGGGCCACGTCACCCAACTCGCCCTTGGCCCCCAGGCCCGCCACGTCGAACGATCCGGCCGGGGCCAGATAGTCGATGCGGCCGAAGGTCGGATGATCCGCCATCAGCCTGGACCTCAGCTGGTCCAGGGTGTCGTACGGCAGGGTCTGCCCCACCCGCTCGGACAGGGCGCGCAGGATGGCCCAGTCCTCCTTGGCCTCGCCCTTGGGGAAGACAGCGCGTTCGGCCATCTGCACCCGGCCCTCGGTGTTGACGTAGAGACCCGACTTCTCGGTCCAGGCCGCGCCCGGCAGGATGACGTCGGCGCCGTGCGCGCCTCGGTCGCCGTGGCTGCCCAGATAGACCTTGAAGGCCTTCGACGCCCCCGTCTCGATCTCGTCGGCGCCCAGCAGGAACAGCACGTCCAGCGCGCCCTTCTGCACCATTTCGAGCGCCGACAGACCGCCGGCGGCGGGCACGAAGCCCATGTCCAGGCCACCGACGCGCGCGGCGGTGGTGTGCAGCACGTTGAAGCCGTTCCAGCCGTCCTTCACCACGCCGACCTTGGCCGCCAGCTTGCCCAACGCGTTCAACACGGCCGGGCCGTTCGGTCCGGTCAGGGCCCCGGCCCCGACGACGATCGCGGGCCGCTCGGCGTTCGACAGGGCGTCCACCGCCGCCTTGGGCAGCTTGGCCAGGGTCTTGGTGCCCCGCCCGATCAGATCATAGTCATAGGTCAGATCGGCCTGTTCGCCGATCACGCCGACGCGGGTCTTGCCGGCCAGCCAGCTCTTCCTGATGCGCTGGTTCAGCAGCGGTGCCTCGGTGCGCGGATTGACCCCGACCAGCAGGATGGAACCTGCGTTTTCAAGGCCTTGCAGCCCGGTGTTAAACAGCCAGCCTTCGCGGGGACCGACGCCGAGCGCCGTTCCGTCCTGGCGACAGTCGGTGTTGGCCGATCCAAGGGCGCGGAACAGGTCCAGCGCCGCCTTCATGGACTCCGCGTCCTGCAGGTCGCCCGCGATGACACCGATCTTCTCCGGCTTGGCCGCCTTAAGCTTGGCCGCCACCGCGTTCAGGGCCTCGTCCCAGGAGGCGACGCGCAGCTTGCCGTTCTCGCGGACATAGGGCCGGTCCAGACGACGCGCCTGCAAGCCGTCGACCACATAGCGGCTCTTGTCCGACAGCCACTCCTCGTTGATGCCTTCGTGCACGCGCGGCAGGATACGCATCACCTCGGCACCTTTGGCCTGAGCCGAGATGTTCGATCCCAAGGCGTCCATGACGTCGACGGTTTCGGTCCGCTTCAGCTCCCACGGGCGATAGTGGAACTGCCAGGGCCGGTGCGTCAGGGCACCGACCGGGCACAGGTCGTTGACGTTGCCCGACAGCTCCGAGCCGACCGCGCTCTCCAGATAGGTGGTGATCTCGGCGTCCTCGCCGCGCGAGATCATCCCGATGTCCGGCACGCCCGCCACTTCCGACACGAACCGCACGCAGCGGGTGCACTGGATGCACCGCGTCATGAAGGTCTTGATGGTCGGCCCCATGTGCTTTTCTTCGACCGCGCGCTTGTTCTCGGCATAACGGGAACCGTCGCGGCCATAGCCCATGGCCTGATCCTGCAGGTCGCACTCGCCGCCCTGGTCGCAGATCGGGCAGTCCAGCGGGTGGTTGATGAGCAGGAACTCCATCACCCCTTCGCGCGCCTTCTTCACCATCGGCGTGTCGGTGAAGATCTCCTGGTTCTCGGCGGCGGGAAGCGCGCAGCTGGCCTGCGGCTTGGGCGGTCCGGGCTTCACCTCGACCAGGCACATGCGGCAGTTGCCGGCGATCGACAGGCGCTCGTGATAGCAGAAGCGCGGAATCTCATGCCCGGCGCGCTCGGCGACCTGCAGCACGGTCATCCCGGGCTCGAACTCGACTTCGACGCCGTTGACCTTGGCGACGGGCATCAGCTTACCTCTTCCTCAGAACGCACGGCCATCATCGCCTGCTGCGTCGTGCCGTCCGGCAGAGCCTGAACGATCTCGATCTCTTCACCCCGGATGGCGTAGGTCACGACCGGATCGCCCGCCTCGTTCATCCACCGCACCTGGGTCGGGTCGGGCAGTTCCAGCGGCTTCCACACCACCAGGCCGTCGCCGGCCCTGCACTGGGCCTTCATCAGGCCGCCGTCGACCGGCGCGCGCCACTGGGCGTTCAGGGCAGGTCCTTCCGCGCCCGTGATCTCGATGGCATCCAGCGTCTGGCCATGGATGGCCGCCAGCCCGGCGCGGCACACGCGTCGCAGATCGACGGCGGTCAGAACGGCGGGCGTCTCGGCGACCGCGTCGGACACGGGCGCGGCGGCCGCAGCCTTTTCGACCGGCGTCGGGTCTATTTCCGGAGCGGGCGAACAGGCGGCCAGTCCCACCGCCATCAACCCCACCACCGTCATCCTCGGGCTTGACCCGAGGATCGGACGTCGAGCGGCGCGGACGACCGTGCGATGCGCGATCTCGCCCCATCCCGTCGCACGAGCGGCGGAACGTCCGGCCCTCGGATCAAGTCCGAGGGAAGCGGAGGATGTTTGGCGAGCCCGCATCCCTACTCCGCCGCGATCGCATGGCCGGCGAAGTTCGCGCGGCGGCTGCGGTAGGCCGAGATGCGGTCCTCGATCTCGTGGCGGAAATGCCGGATCAGGCCCTGGACCGGCCAGGCGGCGGCGTCGCCCAGAGCGCAGATGGTGTGGCCCTCGACCTGGCCGGCGACGTCCAGCAACAGGTCGATCTCGGACGGATCCGCCTCGCCCACTGCCATCCGCTCCAGCACTCGCCACATCCAGCCGGTGCCCTCCCGGCACGGGGTGCACTGGCCGCAGCTCTCGTGCTTGTAGAAATAGCTGATGCGGGCGATCGCCTTCACCAGGTCGGTGTCGTTGTCCATGACGATGACCGCCGCTGTGCCCAGGCCCGACTTCATGTCCCGCAGGCTGTCGAAGTCCATCAGGGCGACCTCGGACATCTCCCGCGTGATCAGCGGCACCGAGACCCCGCCCGGAATCACGGCCTTCAGATTGCCCCAGCCGCCGCGAACCCCGCCGCAATGCTCTTCCAGCAGCTGGCGCAGCGGAATCGACATGGCCTCTTCGACATTGCACGGCCTGTTCACATGGCCGCTGATGCTCATCAGTTTGGTGCCGGTGTTGTTCGGTCGGCCGAAGCCCGCGAACCAGTCCGCCCCGCGCCGCAGGATGGTGCCCACGACCGCGATCGACTCGACGTTGTTCACCGTGGTCGGGCAGCCATACAGGCCCGCGCCGGCCGGGAACGGGGGCTTCAGGCGCGGCTGGCCCTTCTTGCCCTCCAGGCTTTCCAGCAGAGCCGTCTCTTCGCCGCAGATGTAGGCCCCGGCTCCGTGGTGGATGTAGACGTCGAAGTCCCAGCCGTGGACGTTGTTCTTGCCGATCAGCTTGGCCTCGTACGCCTGCTTGACCGCCGCCTCCATGCGCTCGCGTTCCAGCACATATTCGCCGCGCAGATAGATGTAGCAGGCGTGGGCCTGCATCGCGAAAGAGGCGATCAGGCAGCCCTCGATCAGCAGGTGGGGATCATGGCGCATGATCTCCCGGTCCTTGCAGGTGCCGGGTTCGGACTCGTCGGCGTTGACGACGAGATAGTGCGGCCGGTCCTTCACCTCCTTGGGCATGAAGGACCACTTCAGACCGGTCGAGAATCCCGCCCCGCCGCGTCCGCGGAGCCCGGAGTTCTTCACGTTGGTGATGAGCCAGTCGCGGCCCATGTCCAGCATGTCCCTGGTCGCGTTCCAGCAGCCGCGCTGCTTCGCCCCCTCCAGGCCCCAGTCGTGCAGGCCGTAAAGGTTGGTGAAGATGCGATCCTTGTCCGCCAGCATCCCGACCATCAGCGAGCCCCCTCTGCCACGGCCGCCGCCACCGACGCCCCGGCCACGCGGGCGCGAGACTTCGCTGCGACGATCACCGGTGTCGCGTTCCTCGCGCGGTGGCGGGCGCTGGGATTGGGATGACGGAGGCTCAGGCGCATTCGGGGTACCAGGAGAAGGCGATGGGGGCGGCACGGGTGCCGAAGGCGTGGCCGCGGGTGGTTGCGGCGGCGCCACGCCGCCCAGAGGCAAGGCCCCCGCGCCCATCAGATTGGCCAAAAACAAGCCGGCCGTGCCGCGCCTGCCCGATTTCGACGATGCCACGACGGTCCCCCGAGCGTCTTGAGATCAGCCACTGTGCACCGGTCGTCGGACAGCCGTGCGACGGTTCGCCGGTCAGGAGAAGCGCGGTCATCGCGGGCCTCCGTCCATCTCGGCCATGCGGCGACGGTGATAGCGTGTGCGCAGGAAGATGGCGGCCAGCATCAGGGCCCATCCAGCGGCCAGGGCCGCATACCCGGTCATCTGGACGATCTCGGCCAGGCCACCCGCCCGCGTGCCGCCCCAGACCAGCACGGCGCCGAGCAGCACCAGCCCGAACCCCGCCAGCCGCTGGGTGCGGACCACGGCGCGTATCTCCGCGCGATAGGCGGCGACTCTGTTGTCGGTGTGGGGGTCGGAGGACGTCACGCCGACACAGGCTCCGTGTTCGGCAGCTTCTTGATCGGCTTGGCGGCCGAGCCGTCATACAGCTTGGGATCGGTCAGGGTCAGGGCCCCGCCTTCGGGCGCCGAGTTGATCCGGTCGACGCGCGGCCCGCGCTCGGGCGTCTTGCCGGCAGCGAAGTCGTCGATGATCTGGTTCAGATCGGCGGCCGTCAGGTCCTCGAAATAGTAGTCATTGATCATTGCCATGGGCGCGTTGACGCACGCCCCCAGGCACTCGACCTCTTCCCAGTAGAAGCGGCCGTCGGCGGACAGGGTCTGCTTGGGACCGATCCGGTCCTTGCAGACCTTCATCAGATCATTGGACCCACGCAGCATGCAGGGCGTGGTGCCGCAGACCTGGATCAGGGCGGCCGAGCCCACCGGCTCCAGCATGAACATGGTGTAGAAGGTCGCGACCTCGAGCACCCGGATGTAGGCCATGCCCAGAAGGTCCGCGATCGCGCGAATCGCGGGCTCCGACACCCAGCCTTCCTGCTTCTGGACCAGCCACAGGATCGGGATCACGGCCGACTGACGCCGGTCGGCGGGGTATTTGGCGATCCACCACTCGGCCTTCTTCACCGTCTCCTTCGAGAAGGCGAACGTGGCGGGCTGTTCCTTGGCGAGGCGGCGAACGCTCATGATCTACCCATCCAGCGGTTCAGGCGCGCGCGCCACACGGCCTTGCCGGCCTGGGCGAGATCGCGCGACAGCCAGGACATCGGCGGCAGGAACCGCACGGCCAGCTGGCTGAGGAAGATGAAGCCGCTCATCCATACGATCGAGCGCAGATTGGCTTCGAGAAAGCCCCGCCCCTCGGCCATATATCCGGCCCGGTACGCCCCGCGCACCAAAGTCACTCCGGCAATGCCCGGCGTCGCGATCATCGCGGAGGCCAGCGCGAATTTCGCGCGACCCATCACGGCGCGACGACGTGGCGAGAAGGCATACTGGGTCAGAACAGCCAGCAGCATGAAGCCCGCAAAGGCTATGGCCTGCAGGGTTGTGAAGATGGGATCGACGGCGAAGGCGCTCATCTCAGCGATCCACCTCGCCGAAGACGATGTCGAGCGAGCCCAGGATGGCGGACACGTCGGCCAGCATGTGGCCGCGGTTCATCCAGTCCATGGCCTGGAGGTGGCGGAAGCCGGGGGCCGAGATCTTGACCCGGTACGGCTTGTTGGTGCCGTCCGAGACCAGATAGATGCCGAACTCCCCCTTGGGGGCCTCCACGGCGGCATAGACCTCGCCCGCCGGGGTGTGGAAGCCTTCGGTGTAGAGCTTGAAGTGGTGGATCAGGGCTTCCATCGACCGCTTCATCTCGCCGCGCGTCGGGGGAACGATCTTGTTGTTCTCGACCATCACCGGCTCGCCGGGGCAGTTGCGCAGCTTGTGGATGCACTGCTCCATGATGTGCACCGACTGCTTCATCTCCTCGACGCGCACAAGATAGCGGTCCCAGCAGTCGCCGTTCTTGCCCACGACGACGTCGAAATCGAGTTCGGCGTAGCACTCGTACGGCTGGGACTTGCGCAGGTCCCAGGCGATGTCGGAGCCGCGCAGCATGACGCCCGAGAAGCCCCATTGCAGGGCCTGCTCCTTGGACACCACGCCGATGTCGACGTTGCGCTGCTTGAAGATGCGGTTCTCGGTGACCAGGCTCTCGATGTCCTTGAGCGCGCGCGGGAACTCGGCGCACCAGCGACCGATGTCGTCGATCAGGGCCATGGGCAGGTCCTGATGGACGCCGCCCGGCCGGAAATAGTTGGCGTGCAGACGCGCCCCACAGGCCCGCTCGTAGAAGACCATGAGCTTCTCGCGCTCCTCGAAGCCCCACAGCGGCGGCGTCAAGGCGCCGACGTCCAGGGCCTGGGTCGTCACGTTCAGCATGTGCGACAGGATGCGACCGATCTCGGAATACAGAACCCGGATCAGCTGTGCCCGATAGGGCACCTCGATTCCCAGCAGCCGCGCGATGGCCAGGCAGAAGGCGTGCTCCTGGTTCATCGGCGCGACGTAATCGAGCCGGTCCAGATAGGGCACGTTCTGCAGATAGGTGCGCGCTTCCATCAGCTTTTCGGTGCCGCGATGCAGCAGGCCGATGTGCGGATCGACGCGCTCCACGACCTCGCCGTCCAGCTCCAGCACCAGACGCAGCACGCCGTGCGCGGCCGGATGCTGGGGTCCGAAGTTGATGGTGAACTTGCGGTCGTCCATCTCCCGCGCGTGGGCGGTGCGGTTATCCGGCGCGTCGAAGGCGATCTGGCCCAGGTCGTTCGTGACGACGTCCAGTTCGGCCCGCTCGGGCGTCTTGTTGGCGATGGGCTGTCCGTCGGCCATCAGACTTTGCCTCCCGAAGGCGCGCCCGCCGAACCGATGGCCTTCTCGTCGCCCGGCAGGACGTCGGTCGGATACTCGGCCCCTTCCCAGGGGGACAGGAAGTCGAAGTTGCGGAACTCCTGCGTCAGCTTGACGGGCTCATAGACCACCCGCTTCTGCGCCTCGTCGTAGCGCACCTCGACATAGCCGGTCATGGGGAAGTCCTTCCTGAGCGGATGTCCCTGGAAGCCATAGTCGGTCAGCAGCCGGCGCAGGTCCGGGTGGTCCGAGAACAGGATGCCGTACATGTCGAACGCCTCGCGCTCGAACCAGCCGGCCGACGGATAGACGGTGATCACGCTGGGCACCGGCGCGACCTCGTCGGTCGAGACCTTGACCCGAACCCGCGCGTTCCGTGTCAGGCTGAGCAGGTGATAGACGACCTCGAACCGCTCGGCCCGATCGGGATAATCCGCGCCGCAGACGTCCAGCAGCTGCTGGAAGCCGAAGCGGTCGCGCAGGTCGGTCAGCACGCCGATGATCCGGTCGCGGTGACAGGTCAGGGTCAGCTCGCCAAAGGCGACGGTCGCATCGACCTGCAGCTCGGCCACCATCTCCTGGCCCAGCGGCGTCAGGACGGCGGTGTTGGCCGCGACGGTGGCGAGATGGCCGCTCATCGCTCGATCGTCCCGGTGCGCCGGATCTTCTTCTGCAACTGCAGCAGCCCATACACCAGGGCCTCGGCCGTCGGCGGGCAGCCGGGCACATAGGCGTCGACCGGCACGATCCGGTCGCAGCCGCGCACGACGCTGTAGCTATAGTGATAGTACCCGCCGCCGTTGGCGCAGCTGCCCATCGACAGGACGTAGCGCGGGTCCGGCATCTGGTCGTAGACCTTGCGCAGGGCGGGGGCCATCTTGTTGGTCAGGGTGCCGGCCACGATCATCAGATCCGACTGGCGCGGGCTGGCGCGCGGAGCCATGCCGAAGCGTTCGAGGTCATAACGCGGCATCGACGCCTGGATCATCTCCACGGCGCAGCACGCGAGCCCGAACGTCATCCACATCAGCGAGCCGGTGCGGGCCCAGTTGATGACGTCGTCCAGCGACGCGGTCAGGAAGCCGTGCTCGGCGACCTCGGTGTTGACCGCCTCGAAGAATTTGTCGTGCAGCTTGGGGTCATGGCCCTCGACGGTCGAGCGCGCGCCCCCCCCATAGGGAGTCTGCCCATAGGCGGTGGGCAGCGGCGAGGATGGGCCGGACAGCGGCGGAGAGATCACTGCCATTCCAGCGCGCCCTTCTTCCATTCGTAGATGAAGCCGACGGTCAGCACGCCCAGGAAGACCATCATCGACCAGAAGGCGAAGATCATGTCGGGCCGCGCCAGGTCGAACATCGACACCGCCCACGGGAACAGGAAGGCCACTTCCAGGTCGAAGATGATGAACAGGATCGACACCAGATAGAACCGCACGTCGAACTTCATCCGCGCGTCGTCGAAGGCGTTGAACCCGCACTCATAGGCCGACAGCTTCTCGCTGTCGGGGTTCGATGGGGCCAGCACCCAGGCCGCCACCATGAAGCCGATGCCGAGCACCGTCGCGATCCCGATGAAGATCACGATCGGCAGGTACTGCAGAAGGAATGCGTTCATTCGATTTGGTCCTCGCCGCGGGGGAGGTGGCGGCGGATTCGGCGCTTTCTAGACCCAACCTTCGGCCGGTTCAAACCCATGCGAGGAAAGGATTTTCATTGCGAACCTCTCGCAACAGTACCGCCGTTGTCGGCTGTTCATCTTGGCTGTCACAGGTTAGCCGTTGAAAATCGGCTCAACGATCACACGGACCCCGCATGGCCCTCGGTTCCCGCGTCCTCAACGCTGTCGAAAATGTCGGCAACAAGCTGCCCGACCCCGTCTTCCTGTTCCTGTGGTTCATCCTGGCCCTGATCGTGCTCAGCATGGTCGGCGCGGGCCTGGGCTGGGCGACGGTCAATCCTGTGACGGGCGATGCGCTTCAGGCGCAGAGCCTGCTGTCGACCGAGAACCTGTCCAGGCTCTTCATCGACATGCCCAAGACCCTAGCCGCCTTCCCGCCGCTCGGGATCGTGCTGACCGTGGTCTATGGCGCGGCGGTGGCCGAGCGCGCGGGACTGTTCACCACCGCCTTCCGCGGGATGCTGCTGAACGCCCCCCGCTTCATCCTGACCCCGGCGGTGGCCGTGACCGGCATGGTCTCGCACCACGCCTCGGATGCGTCCTATGTGGTGGTCATCCCGCTGGCGGCGGTGATCTTCGCCGCCGTGGGCCGCCATCCGCTCGCAGGCCTGGCCGCCGGGTTCGCGGCGGTGTCTGGCGGGTTCGCGGGCAATCTGTTTCCCGGCGCGTCCGACGCCCTGATCCTGGGCATCACCGAGCCCGCCGCCCAGCTCATCGACCCGGCCTATAACGTCACCATCGCGGGCAACTGGTTCTTCTCCATCGGCATGGTGATCGTCTTCACCCCGATCATCTGGTTCCTGACCGATGTCGTCATCGAGCCCAGGCTCAAGACCCGCTCGCCGATCATGCCCGAGGGCCCGACCTCCGACGAGAAGGTGCCCCTGACCGCCGCCGAGAAGCGCGGCCTGGCCTTCGCGGGGCTGACGCTGCTGGCCATGGTGGCGCTGTGGGCCACCATCACCTTCCTGCCCGGCTCGCCCTTCGTGGACGCTGAGGCCGAGCCGAACCAGCGGTTCAATCCGCTGTACCAGTCGCTGGTCGCCTTCTTCGCCATCACCTTCTTCCTGGCGGGCGGGGCCTATGGCGTCGGTGCGGGCACGGTCACCAGCCACCGCGACCTGGTGGTCATGATGCGCGACGGCATCGCCCAGATGGCCCCCTATATCGTCCTGGCCTTCTTCGCCGCCCACTTCGTGGCCATGTTCAACTGGTCGGGCCTGGGACCGATCCTGGCGGTCAGCGGGGCGGAATATCTGAAAACGCTCGCCCTGCCCGCCCCCCTGCTGCTGGTGGCGGTCGTGCTGGTGTCGTGTTTCTTCGACCTTTTCATCGGCTCGGCCTCGGCCAAATGGTCGGCGCTTGCTCCCATCGTCGTGCCCATGTTCATGCTGCTGGGAATAAGCCCGGAGATGACCACCGCCGCCTACCGGATGGGGGATTCGGTCACCAACATCGCCACGCCGTTGATGAGCTATTTCCCGCTGATCCTGACCTTTGCCCAACGCTGGGACCCCAAGTTCGGTCTGGGGTCGCTGATGTCGACCATGCTGCCTTACGCGGGGGTCTTCTTGATCGCCGGCCTCGCCATGGTCGGAATGTGGGTGGCGCTGGACCTGCCTCTGGGACCGGGCGTGGGGGTGCACTACGAGCCCCCACCGCCGGCCGCCACAGGCGCGCCACCGACCGCCCTCGGGTCGCCGGCGGTCGCCCCGATCGCACGATAGGGACATATCCACAGTCGCGCCGCTTGACACCTTCCGGCACCCCCGCCTAAACGACGCCCCTCGCCGCGCCGGAGACGACGCAGCGGGAAACGCGGGTGTAGCTCAGTTGGTTAGAGTGCCGGCCTGTCACGCCGGAGGTCGCGGGTTCGAGCCCCGTCACTCGCGCCACTTTCCATGATCTGGAAAGTGGCGCGTCCGCCCCCCTCATTCTTTAGTGCGCTAGCGCTCGCGACGCGGTCGCTCGCTGCTTGAGCGCGGTCCCTCCCCACTCCGTGCACCCCGGCGAAGGCCGGGGTCCAGATCACAGATGCATGCCGGCGCTCTCAGAGACCGTGCGCCTGATCTACCGTGACCTTTGCCTCTGGACCCCGGCCTTCGCCGGGGTGCACGGTGGCGGAATGCTCCGCGCGCCCGTCCCTCGCAATCTCTGCACCGACTGCGGTGTCTCGCGCATGGAGGACCCCAGCCTGTGCGGCCGGGCCTGCCAGTTCATCAAGCCCGACTACCCGGCCATGGAGACGCGCATCCACGGCCGCGCCCGCGCCACCGATGGCGACGAGCTGTTCTTCGGTCCCTTCCGTCGCATGGTCCGCGCGTCCCTGACGCCGCCCGCCGAGGGGGCCCAGTGGACTGGCATCACCACACGGATCGGCGAGCGGCTGCTGGAGACCGGCGCGGTCGAGGCCGTCCTGACCATGGCCCCGGACCCCGACGACCGCTGGAAGCCCATGCCCGTCCTGATCACCCAGGCGTCGGATATGGCCCAGGCACGCGGCATGCGGATGGGCTATGCGCCTCTGCTGGCCCTGCTGGAGACCGCGCGCGAGCGGGGCGTCCGCCGCCTCGCCGTCATCGGCATCCCCTGCCAGGTCTATGCCCTGCGCGCCCTGGAGGCCGAGCTGGGCTTCGAGGCCATCACCGTCATCGGCACGCCCTGCTCGGACAACACCACGACGGAGAACTTCCACGCCTTCCTTGCGCTGTTGTCCGACGCGCCCGAGACCATCACCTATCTGGAGTTTCGCGCCGACTATCACGTCGAGCTGCGCTTCACGGACGGGCGGGTAAAGACGATCCCCTTCCTGTCTTTACCCATCTCCCAGTTGGCCCCGGACTTCTTCTCCCTGACGTGCCGGACCTGCGTCGACTACACCAACGCCCTGTCCGACATCACGGTCGGCTATATGGCCGGTCAGGGCGAGCAGTGGCTGATCGTGCGCAACGAACGCGGCCAGGCCCTGCTGGACCTGCTGGGCGACGAGGTGCGCCTGTCGGAGCCCGAAAGCCACGGCAAGCGCAAGGTCGCGGTCCAGGGCTTCATCGCCAACGTCGAACGCGCGGCCGGCGGCCTGCCGCTACGCCGCATGCCCGACTGGGTCCGCCCGATCGTCAGCTGGCTCCAGCCCCGCACCGGCCCCCGCGGCCTGGAGTTCGCCCGCACCCGGCTGGAGATGAAGGCCGCCGAGACCGTCATCCACCTGCGCCGCGAGGAACCCCGGCGCATGAAGTCGATGATCCCCGATCACGTCTGGCGGCTGGTCGCGCCCTATGGGCTGACGCCCGAGGCCGGCGAGGTCAGTGAACCGCCGGCTGTTCCGCTGGCTGCACGAACTCCGGACGTCCGCTGACCTCGCCATAGGTCATGCACAGGTCCTCGAAGACCCGGTTCCAGGAGAAGGTCTCCACGGTGTGGACCCGCGCGGCGGCCCCCAGGGCCTCGATGTCGCGCGCGAACAGGGCCTCGATGGCCTGGGCATAATCGTCGGGGTCGGCGCTGCGGGCCAGTTGCCCCACGCTGTCGTTGACCGTCTCGGCCACGCCGCCGGCGTTGACGCCGACGACCGGCCGACCACACGCCATGGCCTCCAGCACGATCAGGCCGAAGGGCTCCTTGTCGTTGGCGTGGACGAAGGCGTCGCAGCTGGCGATGATCCGGGCCACCGCGCGCGGGTCGCGCTCGTACGGCAGGGCGATGACGCGGTCCTCGGGCGGCATGCCCGCCCCGGCCCCGACCAGCACCAGATGATAGGGCGCGCCCAGCCGCTGGACCGCCTCGATCAGGACGTCGATGTTCTTCTCGCGCGCCGGACGGCCGGCGAAGCACAGCAAACGCGCGCTGGCGGGCAGGCCCAGCCGCTTCAGCAGCCAGTCGCGGTCGCCCCGGTCGGGCCGGAAGGTGTCGATCTCGACGCCCAGGGGCCGGATGACGATGTCCCTGATGCCCGCCTCCTCCAGCCGCCGGGCGATGAAGCGGCTGGGCGAGATCACGCGGTCGAACTGACCGAACAGGCGGGCCCAGCGCTTCTCGACGGGCTTCTTGGCCCATTCGCCGAAATGCAGGGCCGCCAGGCCCGCCGGGTCCGAGTGGCAGAAACCGACGACCGGGCAGCCGGCCCTCTGTCCGGCCTCCAGCGCGCCCTGCCCCGGCGTATAGGGGTCGCCCGCCTCGATCAGGCTGGGCTTCATCGACGCCACCCAGGCCCCCCAGCGCTTGACCGAGGTCGGCCAGCGGTAGCCGTCGCCGAACGGCAGCTTGGTGGCATGCAACTTGATGATGCCGTCCTTGCCCGCCTGGTGGCGGGTGCCCGGCACGACCAGCGAATGGGCCACGCCCGGGGGCGCGGATCGCTCGTCGAGGCCTTCAGGACCCGGAGCGTTTCGGCGACCTCTTCGTCCAGCCCGGGAATGAGCCTCAGCTCGCCCTCATGGACATCGAGATCCGTCATGCTCATGGGGTCGTGCTCCTGCGATTGCGGCGGCTGAACGCGCGCACGACGTTTTTGGATGCGTGCGGACGATGTGCGCCGGACCATGACGCGCCCCTACGCCCGGGAACCGCCAAGCTCAAGCGCTATCGTCACGCCGATCGTCTTCCGCCGGAACCGCCACCCCGCGCCGGGCCAGCGCCTCCCGAACCAGCATCTCCATCTGGGCGTTGACCGAGCGAAGCTCGGCGGCGGCCAGGCGCTCGACCGCCGCCATCAGCCCGGGCGAGGCTCGCATCAGGAAAGGTTTGCGCGCCCGTGCCATCGCGCGTCAGCCGTACAGCGTCCCGGTGTTGACCACGGGCTGGGCCTCGCGGTCGGCGCACAGCACGACCAGCAGGTTGGACACCATGGCCGCCTTGCGGTCCTCGTATGGCCCCGGCGATCTCGGGCGCATAGGCCAGGTGCGCCAGCCTCGCCTCGTCCACGGTCACGCCCGCCACCCGCACACGACTGGCCAGTTCGATCTGAAGCTTGTCGGCGACCTCCTCGGCATCGGAGCGCAGCGTCAGTTCGGCGTCGGCCCCCTCCTCCTGCTCGCCGTGGTCGTAGGCGTAGCGGGACGCGATATCGCGCAGACCCGTCTCGATCTGGATGTTCACGAAGGCCTGGTAATCATCAACGTCGAACAGGGCCTGGGCCGAATCCTCGACCCGCCAGACGACGTTCGCCGCGATCTCGACGGGGCTGCCCCGCTTGTCGTTCACCTTCAGCGTGTCCGAGGTGACGTTTCGCGCCCTCAGCGAGATCTTCTTGCGGGTATACCAGGGCAGCACCCAGCGCAGGCCGGTCGCCCGGTCGGTGCCGCGATAGTCGCCGAACAGCAGGATGGCCGCCGCCTCGTTCGGCTGCAGCGAATACAGACCGCACATCAGGAACAGGCCGATGGTCGCCAGCACGATCCCGCCGATCAGATTGAGCAGCGCGTCCGGCCCCTGAGCGATCCACACGGGCCCCAGGATGACGAGACCCAGACCCGCCAGCAGCATGGTGATGCCGTTGGCCGTGCTGGCGGGTCGTTCGGTGGAAATGGTTCTGCGGTCGTTCATCTCAGCCTCCCAATCGATATGAAAGTGATATCATATTGATCGCGACCTTTGCAATAGCAGAGGGACCGCCGTTCCCCCAGCGCCTGACTTTCGGCCTTGCATTCGCCTCAAATTCGCGAAACTTGGGACAGGCCGCGCGGCCCTTGTTAGAAGGCTCCGGCGCCCGATTGCGCGTATCCATCTGGGGTGATTTCTCGAATGCGTAGACTGCTTGCGACCGCGGTGGCGCTTGCCCCTCTGATGGCTGCCACGGGCGTCCAGGCCCAGACCGTAATCTCCAACGCGCGCACGACGCCGATCCTGACCTCGAACGCCACCGGCTCGGCGCGCGACGACATCCGCATCGCCTCAGGCGGCTCGATCACGGTGACCAGTGGCGTGGCAGTCACCGTCGACACCAACAACTTCATCGACCTGGATTCGGGCTCCAGCATCAGCATGCTGAACTCGGCCGACGGATCGACGGGCATCCTGGTGGGCCCCGGCGCCACGGCGGCGAACGTCACCATCGGCGGCAACATCACCGCCACCGACAATATCGAAACCTATCCGGACACCGACAGCGACGGCGATCTGGATGGCCCCTTCGCGAACGGTGTCGATCGGTACGCCCTGCGCCTGACAGGCGGCACGGCCCTGACCGGCAACATTCTGATCGAAAGCACGGCCAACCTTCAGGTCGAGGGCAACGGTGCCCGCACCGTCTCGCTGGAACGGGACCTGACCGGCAATGTGACGGTGTTCGGCTCGATGCGCGCCATCGGCACCAATGCCATCGGTTACAACCAGACCGGCTCCGTCTCCGGTCCAGTGAACCTGGGTGGCACGGTCGCGGCCCAGGGTGAGGGCGCGTCGAGCGTCAACATCCAGGGCGACGTAGGTGGGCGCCTGACGCTCCAGGGGGCGATGACGTCTACCGGCTATCGCTCAATCAACCGGCCCAGCGACGCCGCCATCGGCCGGCTGGAGCCCGACGATCTGCTACAGGGCGGATCGACGGTCGTCGTCGCGGGCAATGTGGCCGGTGGCGTCGTGCTCGACGTGCGCCCGGCCGACAACAGCACCACCTCGACCGATGAGGACAACGACGGGATTCAGGACTCGGTCGAGGGCAACTCGGCCCTGACCAGCTACGGTGCCGCGCCGGCGCTTCTCGTCGGCTCCTCGACCCGCTCCATCACACTGGGTGCCGCTGGAACAGGCGACCTGAACTACGGCCTCATCAACCGGGGCACGATCAACAGCGACGGCGTCTACGACGGCATCAGCACGACCGGCATCCAGCTGGGCGTGGCGGGTGGCCAGACCGTTGCGATCGCCGGCGGCGTCCGCAACGAGGGCAATATCACGGCTGTTGGCCGCAACGCATCGACGACGGGCGTCTCGATCGGCGCAGGTGTCTCGACTCCCCGCTTCGACAACACCAGCGCGATCAGCACGGGCATCGTCTCGACCGTCGACAACGTCAGCGCGGGGGGCGTGCTGATCGGGGCCGGAGCCAGCGTGCCGACGCTGAACAACTCGGGCTCCATCCTGGTCAACGCCAACGGCGGCCTGGGCAGCGCCTACGGCATCCGGGACCTGTCGGGCTCCTTGACGACGCTGACCAACTCCCGCTTCGTTCAGGCCCTCGTGGCCCCCAATCTGGCCGGCGACGCCGTCACGGGCACGGCGACCGCGATCGACGTGTCGGCGAACACCACCGGCGTGACCGTGCGCCAGTTCGGCGTGACCAGCACCCCGTCCGACCTGGATCCCGACACCGACGGTGACGGCGTGCCCAATTCGCGCGAGCCGGCGATCGTGGGCGATGTGCGCTTCGGCTCGGGCGCCGACATCCTGTCGGTCGAGAACGGCCAGGTCCGCGGGGCCATCGCCTTCGGCACCGGCGCGGACCGGCTGTCGATCACCGGCGGCAGCGTCGTCACAGGCGCGGTGACGGACACCGATGGTCTGCTGACCGTCGACGTCGCCAACGGCACCCTCGACGCCCGCCAGGTGGGCGTCACCGGCGCGACCAGCCTGAACATCGGCTCGAGTGGAGACCTGATCGTCACGCTCGATCCCGCGACCGGCAGCAACGCCGGCTTCAGGGTCAACGGCACAGCCACCCTGGCGGCCGGTGCCGGGCTGGGTATTCGCTTCAACTCGCTGATCACCGATCCTCGCCGCTTCACCATCATCGACGCCGATGTGCTGAACGCCGGCGCTCTCGACCAGTCGGCGGTGCAGGCGAACTCGCCCTATCTGTTCGTGGTGGCGGCCGGAACCGATGTCGCCGCCGGCGATGTCTTCGTCGATGCCCGTCGCCGCACCGCCGCCGAAGCCGACCTGATCGCGGTCGAGGCCCAGGCCTTCGACGCCTTCTACGGCGCCCTGTCCGGCAACACCCCGTTGCGCGAACTCTTCATCGCCCAGGCGGGGCGCGAGGGCTTCATCGATCTGTACGAGCAGATCCTGCCCGACCATTCCGGCGGACCGCTGCTGTCGCTGGCGTCGGGCGTCGACGCGGTCACCCGCGCCCTGTCCGGCCGCAACGCCACGGTCACCCCCGGCGAGACCAGCGCCTGGCTGCAGGAGATCAACTTCTACGCCGACAAGGACAAGACCGATTCCTACGGCTTCCGCTCCGAAGGCTTCGGCGTGGCCGGTGGCGTCGAGCGCGGCACCAGCCTGGGAGCGCTGGGTGTCACCGTGGCCTTCACCTCGTCCGACATCGAAGACCCCGAGGCCGAGGCCGAGGAAATCCTGTCGGCCAGCCTGATCGAGCTGGGCCTGTCGTGGCGCGCCCAGGGGCAGGCCTGGTCGACCTGGGCGCGGGCGGCCGGCGGCTATGCCACCTTCGAGTCCACGCGTCAGCTGGTGACCCAGGACATCAACCTGATCAACCAGTCCAGCTGGAACGGCTTCACCCTTTCGCTGGCGGGCGGCGCTTCGTATGAGCGCAACTTCGGGCGGCTGAACATCCGTCCCGAGGCCTACCTGGAATATTTCTCGCTCAGCGAGGACGCCCACGTCGAGGAAGGCCTGAACGACGGCTTCAACCTCGAGATCGAGGACCGCGACGGGCACATGTTCGCGGGCGTGGCGGCGGTGAATATCGGCTACGGCTTTGGCGAGAACGGCTGGATTCGGCCGGAGCTGCGCCTCGGCTGGCGCCAGAACATCTCGGTCGATCCGGGCGAGACCATCGCCCGCTTCGTCTCGGGCGGCGGTCCCTTCACCCTGACGCCGGACTCCATCGAAGGCGGCGGACCGATCGCGGGCTTCAACCTGTCGGTCGGCAACGACCTGGGCCGCCTGTCGGTCACCGCCGACGCCGAGATGATCGAGGACTACGTCCGCTACACCCTTCTGCTGCGGGCCAGCTTCCGGTTCTAGGGCGCATTTGGCTTAGGGATATCCTCGGACTTGATCCGAGAATGACGACGTGGGTTGAACCGGTTCTACTTCAGCCGCGCCTTCAGGCTCGAGGTGTCCCATCGCGATCCGCCCATGGCCTGCACCTCGGCATAGAACTGATCGACGAGAGCGGTGATGGCGAGCTGCGTGCCGTTCGTCCGCGCCTCGTCCAGCACCAGCCCGAGATCCTTCCTCATCCAGTCTACGGCGAAGCCGAAGTCGAACTCGCCCCGCGCCGCCGTCTTCCAGCGGTTGTCCATCTGCCAGGACTGGGCCGCCCCCTTGGAGATCGCCTCGTAGACCGCGTCGGTGTCGAGCCCGGCTCCTTGCGCGAAATGCACCGCCTCGGCCAGGCCCTGGACCACGCCCGCGATGGCGATCTGGTTGACCATCTTGGTCAGTTGGCCGGCCCCCGACGGCCCCATATGCTGGATCGCCTTGGAATAGCTCATCAGCACCGGCCGCACCCGCTCCAGCGCCTCGGCGTCGCCGCCGGCCATGACGCTCAGCTGCCCGTTCTCGGCCCCGGCCTGACCGCCCGAGACCGGCGCGTCGATGAAGGCCACGCCGCGTTCGGCCGCCACCCCCGCCATCTCGCGCGCCACCTTCGCCGAGGTCGTGGTGTGATCCACGATCACCGCGCCCCCGCCCAGAGCCGGCAGGACCTCGCCTGCGACCCGCCGCACGTCATCGTCGTTGCCGACGCACAGGACGAACAGCTCCGCCCCCTCCGCCGCTTCGGCCGCCGTCGCCGCGAACCGGCCGCCATGCGCCTCGGCCCAGGCCCGCGCCTTCTCCGGCGAGCGGTTGTAGCCGGCCACCGAATGCCCGGCGCCGATCAGGTGCCGCGCCATCGGCCCGCCCATGACGCCCAGCCCGGCGAACCCGATCCTCATGCCCCTGCTCCGCCCGCGATGCCGTACCGGCCCCGGAAATAGGTCAAGGTCGCGCTGTCCGACGCGGCGAACCCCTCGACGGCCCCGACCAGGATCACATGGTCACCCATCTGGACCCGCTGATGGGTGCGGCAGTCGAAGCGCGCGGCGGCGGCGGCCAGCTGCGGCGGCCCGTCGCCGATCCGTTCGAACTCGCCCTCGACCATGATACCGCTGCCCCTGGCGAACCGGCGGGCCAGGGCTTCGGACTGGGCGTCCAGCACATGGATGGCGAACCGTTCGGCCTCAGCGAAGGCCGGATACCGCTCGGAACGCTCGTCCAGGCACCACATCACCAGTCGGGGCCTCAGCGACACCGAGGTGAAGGAGTTGATGGTGATGCCCAACGGCCCGTCCGGCCCGTCGGCCGTGACGACACAGACGCCTGTCGCGAAGGCCCCCAGCGCGTCGCGATAGGCCCGGGCCTCGCTCTGGCTCACGGCGTCGTCGGGAATGGGTTCTAGGCTCACGGCTCCGGACCTAGGCGACCGCGTCTCCGGTGGCAACGGTCATCCCGCCGCACGGGTCGCGGAACCCGAACGGCGTGATCCGGGTTGCAGCTCTACCATGAGGAGACACCCATGCGCCTGATCGCCCGGATTGCCCTGCCCGTCGCCGCCGCCCTGACCCTGGCCGCCTGTTCCCAGCCCGAGGAGCCCGCATCGGTGCCCGACACCAACGCCACGGCGCCGGAGGGGACCACGCCGGCCGAACCCAGCGTCGGCTACGCCCCGCCCGAAGGTGGCGGCGTGCCCGGCTCGTCGAACGAATCCGACGACACGGCCAACCCTGACGGCACGGTCGCGGATCCGACCCTGCCGCGCGAGACGCCGAACCCTTAAAGCGTTGGCTGGCCCCAAGGGGCGGATTAGACTCCGGAGGCACCGAGTCCAAAAGGTACAATTTCGGATGTAGCCGCGAAGAAATATACTACAAGCTATTGTAATAAATAGCAAACCTCTCCCGGGGACGATCGAGTCCCTTTGACCTTGGAGTCCACAGCCCCTGCACTGGAACTCCGGCGACCCTTAGACCAGACGGCTCTGCACCAGGGCCGCGCCGATGAAGCTGGCGAACAGCGGATGCGGCGCGAAGGGCCGGCTCTTCAGCTCGGGGTGATACTGCACGCCGATGAACCAGGGATGGTCCGTTCGTTCGACCGTCTCGGGCAGGACCCCGTCGGGCGACAGGCCGGCGAAGCGCAGGCCCTTGGCCTCGATCGCCTCGCGATAGTTGATGTTGACCTCATAGCGGTGGCGGTGCCGCTCGCTGATGGCGCTGGTCCCATAGATCTCGGCGATCTTCGACCCCGGCGCGAGCGTCGAATCATAGGCCCCCAGTCGCATGGTCCCGCCCAGGTCTCCGCCCTGCTGGCGCAGCACCCGCTGGTTGCCCTGCGTCCATTCGGTCATCAGGCCGACGACCGGTTCCTCGGTCGGGCCGAACTCGGTGGAAGACGCCCCGACGAGCCCGGCCTGGTTCCGCGCCGCCTCGATCACCGCCATCTGCATCCCGAAACAGATGCCGAAATAGGGAATGTTGCGCTCGCGGGCGAAGCGCGCCGCCTCGATCTTGCCCTCGGCCCCTCGCTCGCCGAAGCCGCCGGGCACCAGCACCGCGTGGGCCCCCTGCAGGCGCTGCTCGCACAGCTCGCGGTCGCCTTCGAAGGTGTCGGCCTCGACCCAGTCGATGTTGACCTTGACCTGATTGGCGACCCCGCCGTGATGCAGGGCCTCGATCAGGGATTTGTAGGCGTCCTTCAGCACCGTGTATTTGCCGACCACGGCCACGGTCACCTCGCCGTCGGGCTGCAGCCGGCGACGCACGATCTCCTGCCAGCCCGACAGATCCGGCTCGGGTGCGTCGGCGATGCCGAAGTGAGCCAGCACCTCGGAATCCAGGCCCTCGCGGTGATAGTCCAGCGGCACGGCATAGATGTCGGCCGAATCCATCGCCTGGATCACGCCACTGGGCCGCACGTTGCAGAACAGGCCGATCTTGCGTTTCTCGTCCTCCGGGATCGGGAACTCGCAGCGGCACAGCAGGATGTCGGGCTGAATGCCGATGGATCGCAGTTCCTTGACGGAATGCTGCGTCGGCTTGGTCTTCATCTCGCCGGCGGTCTTGATGAAGGGCAGCAAGGTCAGGTGAACGAAGCACGACTGGCCGCGCGGCAGGTCCTGGCCCAGCTGGCGGATGGCCTCGAAGAAGGGCAGGCCCTCGATGTCGCCGACGGTGCCGCCGATCTCGACCAGGACAAAGTCGACGTCTTCCCCGTCGTCGGTCAGGGCGGGCGTCAGGCAGAAGGATTTGATCTGATCGGTGACGTGAGGAATGACCTGCACCGTGGCGCCGAGGTAGTCCCCGCGCCGCTCTTTCTCCAGGATCGTCGAATAGATGCGGCCGGTGGTGATGTTGTCCGACTTGGCGGCCGACACGCCCGTGAACCGCTCGTAGTGGCCGAGGTCGAGGTCGGTCTCCGCCCCGTCGTCGGTCACGAAGACCTCGCCGTGCTGATAGGGGCTCATCGTCCCGGGATCGACGTTCAGATAGGGATCGAGCTTCCTCAGCCGAACCTTGTAGCCGCGCGCCTGAAGCAGGGCCCCCAGGGCTGCGGACGCCAGCCCCTTGCCCAGCGAGGAAACCACGCCGCCCGTGATGAATACATATCTAGCCACGGGGGATCACCTTAGCCCTGATTCGGGCTGACGCTGTGGATCGGAGCGCGATCCGCTGTTGAAAACAAAACTCCGCCCCGGAGCGGGTCCGGAGCGGAGGCGATGACGGCGGGAGGAGCGGCGGAGGGTCCCCGCCATTCCCTTATTGCTCCGGCGCGGGGGCCGGGGTGGCGCCGACCGTCGGCAGGCTGGCTTCCAGGTCGTCGAGCGACGGCGCGGCCGGCTGGGCCGGGGCGGTCGGGGCGGGAGCGGTGCTCGGCGCCGTCTCGGGCGTGGCCGTGCTGCCGATGGCGATCGAGCCGAGGGCGTCGGCGTCAACGACCGACTGGCTGGAGCGTTCGATGTTGCCGACGATGGTCAGCAGGATGGCGCAGGCCCCGAAGGCCCCGCCCAGCCACCAGGTCGCGACGGTCAGCAGATTGCCGGCACCGCGCGCGGTCATGAAGCCCGAAGGCCCGCCGCCCATGCCCAGAGCGCCCCCTTCGGAGCGCTGCAGCAGGACGACCGCCGTCAGGGCGATCGAGATGATGATCATGGCGACGAGGAGAATGGTCTGGAGCATGGTGCCGCTTATGTGTGGCGAGAGCCCCCGCCGATCAAGCGGCGGCGTCTATCATCGTTGAGGAGATCGCGCAAAGCCCTCCTTCTCCCCTTGCGGGAGAAGGACATCGCGCCCGACGGCGCAGCCGTCGCCTTGGCGCGATAGGATGAGGGGTGACACTCGGTGGATGGGATTGGGGATGCCGACGGCCCCCCGTTGGTGCCGTTTCCTTTCACCCCTCATCCGGCCCTCCGGGCCACCTTCTCCCGCAGGGGGAGAAGGAACACTCAAGCCGCCCGCACGATCGCCAGGAAGTCGTCCGCCTTCAGCGACGCCCCTCCAACCAGCGCGCCCCCGACCTCCGCGACAGACAGAAGTTCTGCCGCGTTCCTCGGATTGACCGACCCGCCATACAGGATCGGCGTCGTCGTCGCGCCCAGCCCCTCGACCAGCGCGGCCCGGATCGCGGCGTGCATCTCGGCGACCTGCTCGACCGTCGGCGTCCGGCCGGTGCCGATGGCCCAGACCGGCTCGTAGGCCACGGCGAAGTCCCGGCCGCGCAGGCTTTCGGGCAGCGATCCCGCGACCTGGGCCGTCACCACCTCGACCGCACGGCCCGCGTCCCGCTGCTCCAGTGTCTCGCCGACGCAGACGATGGGCTCCAGCCCGGCCCGCAGCGCCGCCTCGACCTTGGCCGCCACGTCCGCGTCGCTCTCGCCGAAGCCCGCGCGTCTTTCGGAATGCCCCACGATCACCAGCGAGGCTCCCGCGTCCTTCAGCATCCCGGCCGACACCGAGCCGGTGAAGGCGCCCGAGGCCTCGGCGTGGCAATCCTGGCCTCCGATCTCGACCGACCCGCCCTTCAGTCGCCACGCCGCCTGGGCGATCAGGGTCGCGGGCAGGCACAGGCCGACCCGGTGGGCCGTCGGTTGGCCCGCCAGGGTGTCGCGCACCGCCTCCGCCTCGCCCAACGACGCCGCCAGGCCGTTCATCTTCCAGTTGCCGACGATCATCTTCACGGATTGTTTCATGTGGGCCTGTCTAGGCACCGCCTCGACCGGCGCCAAGCCCACCGGTCGGCGCGCACGCCGGTCTGCGCTTGCGAGGATCGCCCCCCCTCCCCTATAGGCCAGCGAGGCGCTTCCCGCCGTCCGACGCTTCTCAGGCCTGCTTCCATGATTTCCGGCTTCCGCGACTTCGCCAAGTCCAAGTGGGCGATCGCCCTGTTCGCGCTGCTGATCCTCAGCTTCGCCGTCGTCGGCGGCACCCAGACCGATGTGTTCGGCAGCTTCGGGCCTCGCAACGTCATCGACGCCGGCGACCGCTCACTGACCCCCGCCCAGTTCCGCGCCGACTTCGACCGTATCCGCGAGAACCTGCAACAGGAGCAGGGCCGCCCCGTCAGCCTCGACGACCTCGTCGCCGAGAACGCCCACATCCAGTATCTGGAGAGCCAGACCCGCCGCCTGGGCTTCCTGAACTGGGCCCACGGCGTCGGCATCCGCGTGGACGAGAGCCTGGTGCTGGACCGGATCCGCGAGATCCCCGCCTTCTTCGACCAGATCACCGGGGCCTTCGACGAGGCCACCTACCAGCAGATGCTGGCCCAGCAGAACATCACGCCCCTGCAGCTGGAAGAAGAGTTCCGCGACACCGCCGTGTCCGAGCATTTCGCCGCCGCCGTGGCCGCAGGCCTGCGCGCGCCCCGTGTCTATGGCGCCCTCGTCGCCGCCCGTGCCTTCGAGGTCCGCGACGGCCGCTGGTTCACCGTGACCCAGGCCATGGCGGGCACCACGCCGCCCCCGACCGACGCCCAGCTGACCGCCTTCCTGAACGAGAACGCCGCCCAGCTGCGCCGCCCGGAGTTCCGCATCGCCTCGGTCATCGTCTTCAGCGACGCGCCGAACGCCGCCGCCCCCGCCATTCCTGAGGCCCGGATCGTCGAACGCTTCGAGTTCCGCCGCGAGGCCCTGTCGACGCCAGAGCGTCGCAGCTTCACCACCCTGACCGTCGCCGACCGCGCCGCCGCCGAGCGGATCGCCGCCGCCCTGCGCGCTGGCCAGTCGCCCGAGGCGGTGGCCGAGGCCAACAACATCGAGGCCGTCCCCTATGTCGACCAGCCCCAGAGCGCGGTGACCGATCCGGCCATCGGCACCGCCGTGTTCGGCCTCGCCGCCGACCAGGTGTCCGCCCCCATCCAGGCGCGTGTCGGCTTCGCGGTCGCCAAGGTGACATCCGTCAGCCCCGGCCAGCCCGCCACCCTCGACAGCGTCCGCGACGCCGTCATCCAGGAGCTGCAGCTCGAGGACGCCCGCGCCCGGGTGTTCAGCCGCGTCGAGGCCTATGAAAAGGCGCGCGCCGAGGGCAAGACCCTGGCCCAGGCGGTCGAGGAGGTCGGCGCCCGTGTCGTCCAGCTGCCGCCCTTCACCCAGGACGGCCGTCTGCCCGACGGCCAGCCGCTGAACGCCCCGCCCCTGATCCTTCAGAACGCCTATGCCCTGACCCCCGGGGCCGAAAGCGAAGTCGTGGACGCGGGCGAAGGCCAGTATTTCGTCGTCCGTCTGGACGAGGTCACCCCGGCCGCCCTGCCCACCCTCGCAGAGGTCCGCGAGCCGCTGACCCAGGCCTGGGCCCAGCGTGAGAACGCCCGCCGCCTGTCGGCCCTCGCCGAGCGTCTGGCCACCCGTGTTCGCGGCGGCGAGGACATCGCTGCCGTCGCCGCCTCGGCCGGCGCCACCCTGAACACCCGCACCAATGTCCAGCAGAACGCCGAAGCCCAGGCCGATCTCGGCGACGGCGTGCTGCAGGGCCTGTTCGGCCAGGGCCGCGGTCAGGTCTTCTCCAGCCCGGCATCGGAAACCAGCGCCATCGTCGGCCGCGTGGACGCCATCCGCGCCGCCGATCCGGCCGCCAGCGCGCCGTTCGCCGACCAGATCCGTCCCCGCATCTCGCAGGAGTTCGTCGGCGGCATCGGCGAAGTGCTGGTCAATGCCGCCGCCACCCGGTCCAAGGCGGAGAACGACCCGGCCCTGGCGCTGGAGACCCTCGGCGTAGACGCCCCCGCGGCGCCTGGGGCCGCCACGCCCGCCGCTCCCGCCCAATGAGCCAGGCCGCCGGTGCCGATCCGGCGCGCGAGGCTGTCCTCGCCGCCCTTCGCGCCGGCCGCCCGGCCATCGTCCACCGGCGCATCGTCGACGACCTGGAAACGCCGGTCTCGGCCTATCTGAAGGTCGGTTGGGGCCGCCCCCACGCCTTCCTGCTGGAATCGGTCGAGGGCGGGGCCCTGAACGGCCGCTATTCGATCATCACTCTGGACCCCGACGTCGTCTGGCGCTGCCATGCCGACACCGCCGAGATCGCGCGAGGCAAGGACATCGCCGCCGGCCGTTTCACGCCCCAGCCGGGCGGCGCGCTCGACAGCCTGCGCGCCCTGATCGCCGAGACCCGGTTCCAGATCCCCGAGGGCCTGCCCCCCATGGCGGCCGGTCTGTTCGGCGTGTTCGGCTATGACACGGTCCGGCTGCTGGAGCCGCTCGGCGCGCCCAATCCCGACCCGCTCGGCCTGCCCGATTCGGTCCTGACGCGGCCGTCCCTGATCGCCGTCTTCGATTCGGTCATGCACGAGATCGTCGTCATGGCCCCGGTCTGGCCCGGCGGCGACGCGGAACGCGACACAGACGCCGCCTCGGCACGGCTGGACGCCTTCGAGGCCGACCTGCGCCGTCCGTTGCTGGCCCGCGCACCGATCGTGCCGGCCGACGCGCCCGCGTTCGGCTCGCCGGTCGATGGGCCCGCCTATGCCGACCTGGTCGCCCGGGCCAAGGACTACATCGCCGCCGGCGACATCTTCCAGGTCGTGCTCAGCCACCGGTTCAGCGCGCCCTACGGCGGCGATCCGTTCGCCTTTTACCGCTCGCTGCGGTGCCAGAACCCGTCGCCCTATCTGTACTTCCTCAACTTCGGCGACTTCCAGCTGGCGGGGTCCAGCCCCGAAATCCTGGTGCGGCTGAAGGACGGCGGCGTCACAATCCGCCCCCTGGCGGGCACCCGTTCGCGCGGCGCGACGCCCGAGGCCGACCGCGCGCTGGAGGCCGAACTGCTGGCCGATCCCAAGGAGCGCGCCGAACACCTGATGCTGCTGGACCTGGGCCGCAACGACGTCGGCCGCGTCGCCGCGCCCGGCAGCGTGCGCGTGACCGAGAGCTTCGTCGTCGAACGCTACAGCCAGGTCATGCACATCGTCTCCAACGTCGAGGGTCGGGCCCACCCTGACCTCGACGCCGTCGACACCCTGCTGGCCGCCCTGCCCGCCGGCACCCTGTCGGGCGCGCCCAAGGTCCGGGCCATGGAGATCATCGACGAACTGGAGCTGACCAAGCGTGGCGTCGGCTACGGCGGGGGTGTCGGCTACATCTCGGCGGGCGGAGAGGCCGACATCTGCATCGTCCTGCGGACCGCGATGTTCGCCGACGGCCACGTCTTCGTCCAGGCGGGTGCCGGCGTCGTCGCCGACAGCGACCCGGCCGCCGAATACGCCGAGACCGAGGCCAAGGCCCGCGCCCCGATGCGCGCCGCCGCCGACGCCTGGCGCTTCGAGCTGGGCGCGCCGCTCAACGACTGAGCCGTCCGGCTGAAACCCCCTGCGGCCCGCCTTCGTAGTCATTGGCACGACGGGAGAGCCACCGATGACCACACCCATGACCGTGACCTTCACCGGCGGACGGACGGGCGACTGGGGGGTCACAGGGATCGCTGCGATCGCCGGCCCGGCGCTCCCACCCGTCGATCGCCTGTCGATCAGCGACGAGGCCGATCCTCTCGCCGGCGTCTGGGCCCTCACCGGCACGGTCAGCAACGTCCGCTACGCCAATCGCGCGGAGGTGGGGGCGCTGCGCGCTCGCCAGGCCGGACTGGACCGGCCCGAGGCCACCCGCGCCGCCCTGATCCCGATCCGCAAGTCCGAGGCCTGGTGGGCCCTGGCCCAGGACGAACGCCGCGACATTCTGGAGGAGCAGTCCCGCCACACCGCCATCGGCCTGGACTATCTGCCCCAGATCGCCCGCCGCCTGCACCACTCCCGCGATCTGGGCGAGCCGTTCGACTTCCTGACCTGGTTCGAGTTCGCGCCGGAGCACGAAGCCGCCTTCGAACAGCTGCTGGAACGACTGCGCGCCACACCCGAATGGACCTATGTCGAGCGCGAAGTCGATATTCGCCTGGAGCGGACCGGCTAGGCAGTCTGGGCGACCCTTCTTGATCACCCCATTCTTCCGCTCATCCGCGCGAAAGCGGGGACCCAGTTCTCTGGTCATTCTATGTCAATCGGTGGACGCGATGCCGATCCCAGTCGCCCTGCCTCACAAAAGGACTGGGTCCCCGCTTTCGCGGGGATGAGCGGAGATGGGGGGCGAATCCTCCGCCTCATCCTCCTCGTCATAGCCGACCAGGCGCAGCGCCCGCCCCTTCATGCCGTTCAGCTCGGCCCAGCGCAGCAGGCCCTCCTCACGCCCGTGCGTGATCCAGACCTCCTCGGGCCGGATTTCCTCGAAGGTGGCGATCAGTTCGGGCCAGTCGGCGTGGTCGGAGATCACCAGCGGCAGCTCCACCCCCCGCTGCCGCGCCCGCGCCTTGACCAGCATCCAGCCCGACGCGAAGGCCGTGACCGGATCGGCGAACCGCCGCGCCCAGCGGTCCTGGATGGCCGACGGCGGCGCGATCGCGACTTCCCCTCCCAGCGCGTCCTTCTTCAGCCCCGTCGCGGGAAGAATCGGTCCCAGGTCGATGCCCTCGCGCTCATACAGGCGGTTCAGTCGCTCCAGCGCCCCGTGGACATAGATCGGTCGCTCCCACCCCGCCTCGCGCAGCAGCCGGATCACCCGCTGCGCCTTGCCCAGGGCATAGGCCCCGACCAGATGGGCCCGGTCGGGGAACTGGCCCAGCGACTGGACCAGCCGCCCGATCTCCTCGGCGTCCGGCGGGTGGGTGAAGACCGGCAGGCCGAACGTCGCCTCGGAGATGAAGACGTGACACGGCACCGGCTCGAACCCGACGCAGGTCGGATCGCGCCGGCGCTTGTAATCGCCCGACACCACCATGGTCAGGCCCTGGTGAGTGATCACGGCCTGGGCCGAGCCCAGCACATGGCCAGCCGGGACCAGCCGGATGTCCACCCCGTTGTGCGACGCCGTCTCGCCATAGGCCACCGGCTGCCTCAGCCGGGTGAAGTCCTCGCCATAGCGTTCAGCCATGATGGCCAGGGTCTGGGGCGTGGCCAGGACCGCGCCGTGGCCCGACCGCGCATGATCCGAATGGCCATGGGTCACCACCGCCCGATCAACCGGCCGCACCGGGTCGACATAGAAGTCCCCGGGCGGGCAGTACAGGCCGGCGGGCGTCGGGTGCAGCAGGTCTTCGGAACGGATCATCTGTCCTCAATACGTCATCCTCGGACCTGATCCGAGGATCGGACGATCCGCCGCTCGACAGACGGCAGAAGACGCGATCCCGCCCCACTCCAACCACAGCGGACGCACGACGTCAGTTCCTCGGATCAAGTCCGAGGATGACGGTGTTGAGTTCGACGACGGGGCTCGTCACTAAGGATGATATGAGCGATCCGTTCCTGACCGACATCCTGCCCCAGCTCGCTTCCGGCGCGGCCCACACCCACGCCCTCGGCTTCGCCTACGAAGGGGTCGAAGGCGACCGGGTCCGGCTGCGGACGCCCTGGCGGGCCGATCTGGTGGGCGATCCGGAGACCGGGGTGTTCGCCGGCGGCCTGGTCACCGCCATGCTGGATCACGTCGGCGGCCTGGCCGTCTGGGTCGCGCTCGGCGGCTTTCGCCCCATCGCCACCCTGGATCTGAGGGTCGACTACATGCGCGCCGCCCGGCCGCGCACCGACCTGCTGTCCGAGGCGCGCTGCTATCGTCTGACCCGCACCATCGGCTTCGTCCGGGCCTGGGCCTTCGAGGACGACCCCGCCGATCCGGTCGCGGCCGCCCAATCGACCTATGTCATCGATTCGGACGGTGGCCGAAAGCATGCCGTTCGCCGACCATCTGATCGGCAATCCGCTGCTGCCCGCCCTGCACGGCGGCTCGACGGCCGCGATGCTGGAGCTGACTGCCATCGCCCAGGTCGCGCTGACGTGGCCTCGCCTGCGCCTGCCGCGTCCCATCTCGGTCACGACCGCCTACCTCCGCTCCGGCCGCCCGCGGGACGTGCACGCCCGCGCTCGCATCTCGCGCGCCGGCCGCCGCGTCGCCCACGTCCTGGCCGAGGCCTGGCAGGACGATCCCGCCCAGCCGATCGCCAGCCTGACGGCGCATTTCTCGCTCGATCACAACTCTGACTTGTCAGATTAGTTAACTCATGGTTGCCTGCTCGGCGTGGCATGTCGCCACTTCGAGGGGGAAATCATGTCCAGACACACCATCAGCGAACAGGTCGCGGCCCGGCTTCATGCGGCGGAAGCCGCCATCGACGCGGCCCTGGTCGAGACGGCCCAGCTCGCGGCCCTGCTGCCGGCCGCGCGCACTGAGGCCTATCTGTCGGCGGTCTCCGGCCAGAAGGCGTTCGACGGCGCGGCGGCCTCGATCGGCGCTTTGGCGGAGGCGCGGTCCCATATCGTCGACACGCACAACGCCCTGGCGGCCCTGGCCAGAAAGATGGGCCTCGGGACCGTGGCGGTCGGGATCCTCGACAAGCCCGAAGACGAACCTCCGCACGGCGGCGGCGGGGTCCGGACCGCGCTCGCCCCAGAGGTTAACAAATCCCTACCGACCGCCCCTTAAACGTGTTAACGTCTCGGTTACCAACTGTTCTTTTTGGAAGGGGCTACACAATGGACCGCACTGAAGTCGTCGCGAGCGTTGCCAGCGACCTGCATGCCAGCGAACGGGCGATCGACGCCGCCATCACCTCGACGACCACCCTGGTCCAGTCGATGATCGGCGCGCGCGCCATGCTCAGCCTCTCGCCGGTCTCCGGCGCGGCTTCGCAGACCAAGGCCATGGAAACGATCGCCGCCCTGTCGGCCGCGCGCGAAGCCATCGTCGCCTGCCACGCCGAGCTGCAAAAGGACCACCGTCGCATGGGCTTCGGCGCCTACGCCGTCGGCATCCTCGACAAGCCCAGCGACTGGGACGCGGGCCGTCCGCCCGAAGGCGTCTCGAACAAGCGCGCCGCGTGAATTCGAGGTAACCTTTACCGGCTTCAATAGCTGGTTAGGCAGACTCAGGTCAGATTGGCCCCCGCGTCCTTCCCGGCGCGGGGGTTTTTTCATGCTGGACACCCTGTGGTCCCAGATCGGTCTTCTGCCCGCGCTGCTGGTGGGCGTCTTCGCCTTCTGGAAGGGTGGCGAGGCCGAGCGGCTGGGCATGGGGGCCTGGGTCCTCGGATGGATGGCCGGCATGCTCCTGCAGCAGGACGGGAACCTCTATCAGGGGTTCCAGTTCGGACTCTTCGTTCTCGACATCGCCATGCTGGCGGTGTTCGCGGCCCTGACCTGGCGTTACCGCCGCTCCTGGCCCATCTGGGCCGGGGCCTGCCAACTGGTGGTCCTCACCAGCCACATCGCCTTCCCTCTGGCCAAGGCGGCCTCGATGACGGCCTTCTACACAGTCCTGAACGTCGCCGGGTACGGCATCCTCGCCGCCATCGCGGTCGGCACGTTCTGGGCGTGGCAGGACCGGCGCGCGGCAGGGCTGGAGTAGGGATTTATTCCCATGTAGTCTGCGACGACTCACCGGCGGCTACGGCCGCGCTCCGTGTCGCGCCATGCCCCTGTCCCACGCCCGCATCTGGTCCGCCCTGGACGCCATGGCGCGGCGCGAAGGCCTGTCGGCCTCGGGCCTGGCCAGGAAGGCGGGGCTGGACCCCACCGCCTTCAATCCGTCCAAACGCATGGGGCCGGGCACGCCGCCCCGTCCGCGTTGGCCATCCACGGAAAGCCTGAACCGCATCCTGGAGGTCACGAACGTGACCCTGGCCGAGTTCGCTGTGTTGGCCGACGACGCCGCGCCGCGGGTGGCCACCGCGCCCCTGATCGGCATGGCCCAGGCGGGACAGGACGGCTTCTTCGACGACGCGGGCCTGCCGACGGGCGAGGGCTGGGACCAGACCGACCTGCCCGCCCCGCGCGACAGCCTGTTCAGCCTGCGAATCACCGGCGATTCCATGGTGCCCCTCTATCGGGAAGGCGACCGGGTCCTGGTCGATCGCGAGCGCGGCGACATCCGGCGCGGCGACCGGGTCGTGGCGCGAACCTTGGCCGGCGAGACCCTGGCCAAGGAGGTCGGTGGCCTGACGGCCCGGACGGTCACCCTCACCTCCATCAACCCCGACTATCCGCCCCGGATCATCCCGCGCGCCGACATCGCCTGGATGTCGCGCATCCTGTGGGTCAGTCAGTAGGTCACGAAAAAGGGCCGCCCCTCCCGGGACGGCCCTGATCCACACTCACCCCACGCTCAGGCAGCGAGCGACCGCGTCGCGAGCGTTAGCGCCCTACCTAGTACGGCTGGACATAGTTGGCATTGACCCAGCCGCCACCGGCGATCTGGACCCACTCACCCTGGGAGCCGACGGCCGTGAAAGGCTGACCGGCCGACAGGCTGCCCGACTGGCGATAGTTGGTGCCCGGACCCGAGCGGATGCGCAGGTTCGAAGCCGCGCGGTACTGGGCCCCGCTGGAGCTGGCCTGGGCGTTCACACGGGCGCGCTGCTGGTTGCAGCCGATGTAGGACCCGGCCGCGGCCCCGGCGGCGCCACCCGCCACGGCACCGAGCGCGCGCTCGTTGCTCGAGATCCGGCTTCCCGCGAGGGCGCCCAGCACGCCGCCGATCACGGCGCCCGCCTGCTGGCGACCCCCGGGAGCGTCACAGCTGGTGATGCCGTTCGACTGGGCCGAGGCGACGGTCGGGACGGCGGTGGCCAGCGCGGCCAGGGCGGCGGCGGTGGCGATAGAGGTGTTCAGAAACTTCGACATGGCTCTCTCCTGTCATCGAGGTTGGTCGATGAGGAGCATAATGCACGCTAGCGTATGAAGGCTCCCCAAGCCTTGCCGTTATTTTCCGTTCATGTTTCTGCGGGCTACCGCTCGCGACGCGGTCGCTCGCTGCTTGAGCCCGACGTGTCGTCTCCTCCCTGTTCGCCGCTTCGGCGAATGGGGAGGGCACCGCGAAGCGGTGGTGGGGTTGCCGCGCACTCGAACGCCCGACGTCTGGCAAACCCCTCCGTCTGCTCGCGAAGAGCTCGCATCCACCTCCCCAACGCTGCGCGTCGGGGAGGAGACTAGCTGGCCAGTTCCCCGCGCGCCCCCGCCTCAACAAGTTCGATGGTCTGCGACAGGCCGTATATCGCCGCGAACGAGCCGAACCGCGGCCCCTGCGACGCGCCCAGCAGCACTTCGTACAGCGCCCCGAACCAGGCCCTCAGCGGCTCGAAGGCGTGCGCCTTGCCCACGGCATAGACCTCGTTCTGGATCGTCTCGCCGTCGGTCGTGTCCGCCGGCAGGGCCTTCAGCCGACCCGCCAGATCCATCAGCGCCGCCGCCTCGGCTTCCGTCGGCGCGCGATAGGCCTTCGTCGGCTTCACGAAGTCCTCGTAGTAGTTCAGCGCACGGTCCATCAGCTGATCGAGCACGGGCTCGTTCGCGGGCGTCGCCTCGGGCAGATACCTGGCCATATAGGCCCACAGCTGGTCCTTGTTGGACGCATTGGCCACGCCGACCAGGTTCAGCAGCAGGGCGAACGACACCGGCGAGGCGACTTCGGGTGGGGCCCCGGCGTGGATCGACCACACGGCGTTGTCGATCCGCTTCGCCGGCTCCTGCGTCCGATAGGCCTCGATCGCCCCCAGATAGTCGTCGATCGCGCGCGGAATGACGTTGAAATGCAGGCTCTTGGCCGACTTCGGGCTCTGGAACATGTACCAGGACAGGCTCTCGGGCGTGCCGTAACGCAGCCACTCGTCCATGGTCAGGCCGTTGCCCTTGGACTTGGAGATCTTCTTGCCCTCGATGTCGAGGAAGAGCTCGAAGTTGAACCCTTCCGGCGGCACCCCGCCCAACGCCCGACAGATCTTGCCGCTCTCGCGCACGCTCTCGATCAGGTCCTTGCCGCTCATCTCGTAATCGACGTCCAGCGCCGTCCAGCGCATGGCCCAGTCCGGCTTCCACTGCAGTTTCACATGGCCGCCGGTGACCGGCAGTTCGGTTCGCCCGCCTGCCGGGTCGTCGAACACGATCGTGCCCTTGGCGACATTCCGCTCCAGCGTCGGCACCTGCAGGACGTGACCCGTCACAGGGCTGATCGGCAGGAAGGGCGAATAGGTCTCGCGCCGCTCCGGCCCCAGCGTCGGCAGCATGATCGCCTGAACCGCGTCGAACCGCTCCAGCAGCCTGAGCAGCGTCGCGTCGAACCGCCCCGACGCGTAGGTCTCGGTCGAGCTCATGAACGCGTAGTCGAACCCGAAGCCGTCCAGGAACGCCCGCAGGCGCGCGTTGTTGTGCGCCCCGAAGCTGTCGTGGGTCCCGAACGGATCGCGCACCTGGGTCAACGGCAGATGCAGGTCCTCGCGCAGCATCTCCGGGTTCGGCACCCCCTCGGGCACCTTCCGAAGTCCGTCCATGTCGTCGGAAAACGCGATCAGACGCGTCGGCCAGTGATCGCCGGTCAGGGCCCGAAACGCGTTCCGGACCATCGTCGTGCGCGCCACCTCGCCGAAGGTCCCCATGTGCGGCAGGCCCGACGGGCCATAGCCGGTCTCCAGCACCACCGGCCGGTTCAGCGCCTCGAACGTGGCCAGCGCCTGGTCCGCCTTGCCGGCGTCGATCAGCAGCTTGGCGGCGACCCGGTCGGCGTCCGACAGCCGCTTGTTCAGCACATGGTCGAGCAGCGCCCGCGCCTGTTCAAAGGGCCAGGACTTGGCCTCGCGGGCCAGGGGGACGAGATCGGTCAGCATGGGCGCGGGTTTGGCCGCTCCCGACGGCAGCGTCAACGCCGCCGGCCCCCGCGACCGACGCCTCAGGCGCCCAGAGCGTTCCGGACCTGCTGCGAGTTGCCCCAGGTGAACAGGTCCGCAGCCTTCAGCTTGGCGTCATAGGGATCGGCGAAGCCCCAGATCGAGGCCAGCACCCGCGCGTCGTTGTAGGAGTATCCGGTGTCTTCCCAGGCGCACGCGTATCCGACGTCGCGGGCCTCGGCCAGCACGACGGGGACGTTGGTGCCGATCCCGTTCAGGATCTTCTCGCCGATCATGATCTTCCCGCCCTCGACGTCGGTGCCGTAGAACTCGCCGAGAATGCGGGCGTCGCAATAGTTGTAGCGGGACGAGGCGTAGGCGTCATAGGCACGGCCTTGCGGCTCGGCCTCGGCGGGCTGTCCGAACAGGACCATGGCCACGGCGCTGGTCATCAGCAGCCGCGACGTCAGGCGGCGCGTGCGCGGCGCGGTTGTGGTCATCATCGGTCTTCCCCCGAGGCGAAGATCGCCTCCCCGTTCCGCTCTACTGGAGATCGCCGTTGGGCGAAAGCCCGCGGTTCGGACCGTACCCGTTTCAACCACCGCGTCCGGACCGTCTCCTCCATCGACGCCTGCAACAGGACCTGCATCAGGGTCTCGGGCACGGGCTCGTCGCCGGCCTCGACGCACCCCCTCAGCAGCGCCTCGAACAGCGCCGCTCCGTCCAGGATCTCTCCGGCATCCAGCGAGGCCGGCAGGATGCGAACCTCGACCGTGTGCTTGTCGTCCCGCCCCGCAAGCAGATTGATCAGGTTCAGGTCGCAGTATTTGCTCAGCGGAACGGCCCTCAGCGCCGCCCGCGCCGCCTCCCAGTCCAGGCCGGGGAAGTCGTCGGCCTCGACCCGCGCCTCGAGCTCCGGCGGCCAGGGCCCCAGGCGCACACAGGCCGGATTGACGCCGACCAGCCGACGCAAGGCCGGGCCATGGCGACCATACAGTCTGACCAGGCGACGCAGGTCCGGGGCCGAACACAGCGGGCCGGCGTCGAAATGCACATGGGTCGCCCCCTCCAGCGGCAGGGCAAAGCCCAGGTCACGCGCGTCGGCCAGCAGGCTCCCCAGAACCTCTCGATGGTCGGCCGCCAACGGCGCCGTGACGATCTCGCAGGGGCGGTCCCTCTGACCGGGCAGGGGCGCGCCGACCGCGACCGAATGCCCGCGGTCGTCGACCACGCGGACCATCCCCGACGGATGGCGCTGCGGCTCCGTGCCGAACAGGGCGGCCAGCGGATCGAGCATCGTCTCGGCCGCCGCGTCCGGGTCGCAATGGCGCATCACCAGCCTCAGCAGCCGGGCGTCGTCGGCCACGATCCGCCCCCAGCCCGGGCGCGGGGCCGCCTCGCGATCCAGCCCGCCCTGCAGCGTCAGGTCGTCGACGAAGTCCGCGTGCCAGGCCCCGTCCGCGTCCCGGACGCGAAAACCGGGCGTCAGATTGTCGAAGACCGCCTGTCCCGGCGCGGCGCGGACCTCCGACTGGGGATGAAAGAAACGCTGGACGCTGCCCCCGATGCGCCGGGCGGTCGCCTGCGCGAGATCCAGCCGCGTCCGGCCCACAGGGGCCATCAGCTCGATCTCGAAGCCCATTTTCCACGTCAGTTCGATCGGACCGCGCCCCCCAACGCGCGGAGTCGACCTTACGGACATGCGCGCCGACCCGCCATGACCTGTCTTGACCACCCCCGGCGGTCGTGACCATTCGCGCGACTGATGAAGACCGCCGACTTCGACTTCGACCTGCCCGAGGACCGTATCGCCCTGCGGCCGGCGGAACCGCGCGACAGCGCCCGGCTGCTGGTGGTCCGCGACGGCGGCCTCTCCGACCACGCGATCCGCGACCTGGCCGACTTCCTGCGCCCCGGCGACGCCCTGGTGTTCAACGACACCCGCGTCATCCCGGCCCGCCTGTCCGGCGTCCGCGAACGGGCGGGCCCGGACGGAGAGACGCTGACCGTCCCCGTCGAGGCGACCCTGCACCACCGCGACGCCCCCGACGTCTGGTCTGCCTTCATGAAGCCGGGCAAGCGCATCAAGCCCGGCGACCGGATCGTCTTCCAGAGCCTGACGGCGACGGTCGAGGCCAAGTCGGACGACGGCCTGATCGCCCTTCGGTTCGACGTCTCGGGCCCGGCTCTGGACGAGGCGATCCGCGCCGTCGGCGTCATGCCCCTGCCGCCCTATATCGCCGCCAAACGCCCGGAGGACGACCGCGACCGCTCGGACTATCAGACCGTCTTCGCCCAGTATGACGGCTCCGTCGCCGCGCCGACGGCGGGCCTGCACTTCACCCCTGCCCTGCTGAACGCGATCCGGGCGCGTGGCGTCACCACCCACGCCGTGACCCTGCACGTCGGCGCGGGCACCTTCCTGCCGGTGAAGGCCGACGACACCGCCGATCACCGGATGCACAGCGAGTGGGGCACGGTGTCCGACGAAACGGCCGCCGCCCTGAACGCCGTCCGCGCGGCGGGCGGCCGCATCGTCTGCGTCGGCACGACGTCGCTCCGCCTTCTGGAATCCGCCACGACGCCTGACGGGGTGATCCAGCCCTTCCACGGCGACACGGCCATCTTCATCACGCCCGGCTACGCCTTTCGCGCCGCCAACGTCCTGATGACCAACTTCCACCTGCCGAAGTCGACCCTTTTCATGCTGGTCAGCGCCTTCGCCGGGTTGGACACGATGAAGGCCGCCTACGCCCATGCCGTGGCGACGGGCTACCGGTTCTACTCCTACGGGGACGGGAGTTTGCTGTTCCGGCACTGAGCCTCTCCCTCCCCCTCGGGGGAGGGTGGTCGGAGCGCAGCGGAGACCGCGTGGGGGCGGCAACGCGAAACTGGGACAGTCCGGGTCCAAATCTCCGGCCGTTCCCACCCCGTCGATGCAAGTGCATCGACGACCCTCCCCTGAAGGGGAGGGAGAAAGCCATCCCTCGCAATCCCTCTCGCTCGACGCTACATCCCCCGCACGTCAGTCGAGAGAGCCCCCATGTCCGATCCCGTCGTCATCGTCGCCTTCGCCCGCACGCCCATGGGCGGCTTCCAGGGGGCGTTCACAGGCGTCAAGGCGACCGAGCTGGGGGCGACGGCGGTCAAGGCGGCGGTCGAACGCGCGGGCCTCGATCCGGCCAGTGTCGAGCAGATCGTCATGGGCTGCGTCCTGCCCGCCGGCCTCGGCCAGGCCCCCGCGCGTCAGGCCGCCATCGGCGCGGGTCTGGGCCAGCATGTCGAGGCCACCACAGTGAACAAGATGTGCGGCTCGGGCCTTCAGGCCGTCATGCTTGCATCTGACTCTCTCGCCGCCGGTTCGGCCGACATCATCGTCGCGGGCGGCATGGAGTCCATGACCGGCGCCCCCTACCTGATGACCAAGCACCGCGGCGGGGCCCGCATCGGCCACGATGTGCTGGTCGACAGCATGTATATGGACGGGCTGGAGGACGCTTATACGCCCGGCAAGCTGATGGGGGCCTTCGCCGAGGACTCGGCCCGCACCTATCAGTTCACCCGCGAGGCCCAGGACGCCTATGCGCTCGAGAGCCTCAGCCGCGCCCGGTCCGCAATAGAGACCGGCGCCTTCGCCGCCGAAATCACCCCGGTCGAGGTCGCGGGTCGCAAGGGCACCGTCACGGTCAGCGAGGACGAACAGCCCGGCAAGGCCATGCCGGAGAAGATCCCGACCCTGAAACCGGCCTTCTCCAAGGACGGCACCATCACCGCCGCCAACGCCAGTTCCATCTCCGACGGCGCCGCCGCCCTGGTCATGACGCGCGAGAGCGTCGCCCGGACGATGAACCTGCCCATCGTCGCCCGCATCGTCGCCCACGCTGCCCACGCGCACGAACCCGGCCTGTTCACCACCGCGCCCGTTCCTGCGATGCAGAAGGCCTTGAAGAAGGCCGGCTGGTCCGTCGAGGACGTCGACCTGTGGGAGATCAACGAGGCCTTCGCCGTCGTCCCCATGATCGCCATGCAGGAGATGGGCATCGACCACGCCCGCCTGAACGTGAACGGCGGCGCGACCGCTCTGGGTCATCCGATCGGCGCGTCGGGTGCCCGCGTCCTGACCACCCTCCTGGCGGCGCTCCAGGCGCGGGGAGGCAAGAAGGGCATGGCCAGTCTGTGCATCGGCGGCGGCGAGGCCGTGGCCCTCGCGGTCGAGATCGCGTGACCCTGGACCGCCGCAGCCTGCTGGGCGTCGGGGCGCTGGTCGCCTCAACGCCCGGTCTCGCGCGGCAGACGTCGGACGCTGCGACGCTCGCTCCGCCCGATCCCACCGAGACGATCCGCCTCTGGCCCCGCGGCGCGCCGGGCGGCGAGGGCGTCTCCGTCACCGCCGTCGTCCCCGAACGCTCGATCGATCCGGCCTTCCACGACCGCTACGCCCAGTACACCACCGACCCGATCCTGACGGTTCTGCGCCCCGAACGTCCGAGTGGCGCGGCGATCCTGTTGATCCCGGGCGGCGGCTATCGCTGGGCCGTGGTCGACAAGGAGGGGCTGGACGTCGCCCGGGTCTTCGCCGCCGCCGGCGTCACCTGTTTCGTTCTGCGTTATCGCCTGCCGGCCGACGGCTGGGCGGCCGGACCGAACGCCCCCCTGCAGGACGCCCAGCGCGCGATGCGCCTGATCCGCCATCGCGCCGCCGATTTCGGCGTCGACCCAGCCCGTATCGCCGTATTGGGGGCCTCGGCCGGGGGCCACCTCGCCGGTCTCCTCGCCGCCCGGCCCGACGCGACCTATGCGGCGGTCGATGTGGCCGACGCGGCGTCCTTCCGGCCCGACCTGAACGTCCTCCTCTATCCCGTCGCGACCCTGGCCGATCCCTTCGCCCACGCCGGATCGCGGCAGCATCTCCTGGGCCCCTCTCCCACCCCGGATCAGATCGCCGCCTGGTCGCTGGACCGGATGGACTGGACCGGCGTCGCGCCCACCGCCCTGATCCACGCCCTGGACGACACCAGCGTCCCGCCCGAGAACAGCCTGCTGCTGCTGTCAGCCCTGCGCGCGTCGAACGTCGTCTCGGAGGCCCATCTGTTCCAGGAGGGCGGCCACGGCTTCGGCGTCCGCCTGATCGCCGGCAAGCCCGCCGCCGTCTGGCCGGACCTCGTGCTCGCCTTCGGACGCCGAAACGGCTGGATCAGTCCGTGACCGCTCGGGTCACGGTCCGATGAAGAGCTGCGGCGACTGCGGCCTGTGCTGCAAGCTGATGGGCGTCACCGCCCTTGAGAAGCCCGCGGGCCGTTGGTGCCGCCATTTCGGCAAGACCACGGGCTGCGCCATCTATGAGAACCGGCCCTCGGACTGCCGGGTCTTCAACTGCCTGTGGCTGCTGACCGAGGCTTTGGACGACGCGTGGAAGCCGACCGTCTCAGGCTTCGTGCTTCACTCCGAAAAGGGCGGCGCCCGGCTGATCGTCGAATGCGATGCCGCCCGTCCCCACGACTGGCGACGCGAACCTTACGAGCCACAGCTCCGCCGCTGGGCCGCCGCCGAGGGACAGGAAGTCCTCATCTTCGCCGGCAAGCGGGGCTTTCGATTGGGCCCAACGGACGCGGTGGTTCGCCGTGCCTAGCGGGGATCGACGCTCTGGGCGATCCGCTCGGCCAGCAGCCGATCCTGGCCCTCGACGCTGGTGATCCAGACGTGGATCTCGTTCGGCGCCGCCGTTCGGGTGAACAGATGCTCCAACGCGACGCGCCGCCCCTCCTCGTTCGCCACGATCGAGGCGCGCCCACCCGCCTCTACCATCTCGCCGGAATAGATCGGGAACTGCGACACCGGCCCGGCATAGATCATCACCAGCGACCGCTCGCCGCGCCGCACCGTCCACACCGTGAAGTTCGGACCGGGTCTCCCTGTCGTCACCGTGACCCCGGCCGGCAGGTCCAGGCTGAACGGCAGGGCCGCGATGGCCGAGGCGTTCAGCACGGTCGGCGGCGGCGGCGGTTCGGCCGCTGCGGCGGGCTCGCCAGCCGGGCCTGTTGTGGAGACGGCGGCAGGCGGCGGAACGGCGGGCGGGCTTGATATCGGTGCCGTGGCCGGCCGCGCGGCAGGCGGCGCGGTGCTGTTCGTAGCGGGAACCGGCGGAACCGGACGCGGGGTCGCTCCGACGGGGGCGGTCGGGGTCGGTGCCACGGCGGTCGGGGCCGGCGCTGCTGGAACCCGAGCCGATGCAGCCGGACGCGGGGCCGCGCCGCCGGGTGCCGTCCCGCTCGCAGGCACAGGGGTCGGGGCCGTCGGTCGGGCCGTCCCCGTCGCAGGCGTCGGGATCGGGGCCGGACGGACGGTCCCCGATGGAGCGGGCATGGTGGCTGTTGACGACGGCCGGGGCACGCCCGACCCAGCCGTCGCGGCCGGTGGCGTCACAGGCGCGGACGGCCGCGTCGCCGCCGGCGGAGCCCCGTTCAACATGCGCGTCAGGTCGCTGGCCGTGCTTTGCGACGACGGAGCGGCGGTCTGCGCGGCGGCGAGGACGGAGAGGATCAGGAGGCTGGGCATGGCCGCGACCATCGCGCCTCAGCCCATGAACGGCAAGCTCCGCAGCGCATACGCCACCGTCGCGACGACCCCCGCCCCCGCCAAGCACAGGCCGACGAACCAGACCAGCTTCTTCCACAGGGGGCCGGCGTCCTCGTCCGGCTCCGGCGGGGGAACGGGCTCAATGATGATAGCCGGCCTCCTCGTCGATCTTGCCCCGGAACACCCAATAGACCCAAGCCGTATAGGCCAGGATCATCGGCAGGATCACGGCCGTGCCGACGATCATCAGGGCCAGGGCATTGTCCGGCGCCGCTGCCTGACGGAAGTCCAGGGCATAGGGCACCATATAGGGCGCGAACCCGACCGCCAGGCCCAGATAGCCGGACAGGAAGACCAGCAACGCCCCGACGAACGGCCAGCGATGCGAGCCCTTCCGGGACATGATCCAGACCAGGGCCAGCCCGCCGAGACCCAGCAGGGGGATCGGCAGAAGCGGCAGCAGCGTCGCCAGCTCAAGCGCGAAGCCGTCGCCCAGATCGAAACCCCAGCGCGCCGCGACCCGGGGATGGATCAACAGGGTCGCCACGCTGACGGCGGCCAGCAGGACCGCCGTCGCCACCGCCGCCCAGCCGGTCCATCGCTTGGCGTCGCCATGCAGATTGTCCTTGGTCTTCATCATCAGCCAGGCCCCACCCAGCAGGGCATAGCCGGCCACCAGCCCCGCCGAGACCAGCAGCGTATAGAGGGTGAACCAGTCGAACTGTCCGCCCGCGAACCGGTCGTCGCGCACCGTGACGCCCTGGATGAACCCGCCCAGCACGAACCCCTGGGCCACCGTGGTCAGGATCGAACCGCCCGCGAACATCTGGGTCCAGAAGCGCCGTCCCCGGTTTCGGGCCCGGAACCGGAACTCGAACGCCACGCCCCTGAGGATCAGTCCCGCCAGCATCAGCAGGATCGGCAGATAGAAGGCCGGCATCAGGATGGAATAGGCCAGCGGAAACGCCGCCAGCAGACCCCCTCCCCCCAGCACCAGCCAGGTCTCGTTGCCGTCCCACACCGGCGCGATGGTGTTCATCATCACGTCCCGCTCCTCCTTGGAGGACGCGAACGGAAACAGGATGCCGATGCCGAGATCGAACCCGTCCAGGGTGACGTAAAGCAGCACCGCGACCGCGATCAGCCCGGCCCAGATCAGAGGAAGGTCCAGGTTCACGATGCTGCTCCTCTAAGGCCGTCGTGGCCGTCCGGCGTGTCGTCGTCGTCGGGCGAGGTGTCCCCCGGCGCCTTGGCCATCGGCGTGCCCGGCGGGCGCTGACCGCGCGGCGCGGGCTCGGTCCGGGCCGCTACCGGCCCCTCGGCCATGAGGCGCAGGATGAACAGGGCTCCGGCCGTGAAGACGATCGAATAGACGACGACATAGGCCAGCAGCGACGTCGCCACCTGGCTCGTGATCACCGGCGAGACGGCGTCGCGGGTCCTCAGCACCCCATAGACCACCCACGGCTGGCGGCCGACCTCGGTCACCATCCAGCCCGCCAGCACGGCGATGAACCCCGACGGTCCCATGGCCACGCAGAACCGCAGGAACCACGGACTGTCGAACACCCTGCGCCGCCAGATCAGCCAGGCCCCCCAGGCCCCGAGCCCGATCATCAACAGACCCAGCCCCACCATGATCCGAAAGCCGAAGAAGGGAATGAACGGCGGCGGCTGGTCCTCCCGCGGATAGGCGTCCAGCCCCGTGATGACCTCGTCGCGCGGCAGGTTCTGAATCCAGTTGCCGACGCCCGGGATCGACACCTGGAAATGGTTCTTCTGGGCCTCGCGATCCGGGATACCGAACAGGTGCAGCGGCTGGTCCGCGCGGGTTTCCCAATAGCCTTCAAGGGCGGCGGTCTTGGACGGCTGGTACTTGTGCGTGACCTCGCCCGACCAGTGGCCGACCACCAGCTGCATCGGGGCCAGCACAGCGACCAGGCCGATCGCCATGACCAGCGAGATGCGGCTCTCGCTCCAGCCCTCGGTCTTGATGCCCCGCGCCCGGTCCTTCAGCACATGGAAGGCCGAGGCCGCGCCGACCACCAGGCCGGTGGTGATGAAGGCCGCCAGCAGCATGTGGGCCAGCCGTGACGGGAAACTGGGATTGAAGATCACCTGCATCCAGTCGACCGCGACGAAGGT
>NCEB01000019.1:46318-49312 GCA_002280475.1 Brevundimonas subvibrioides | reverse complement strand
TCGAGGAAGAAGGCCGTCAGGACCTCATAGGCCAGCAACGGCCCGATGACCCCACCGGTCAGACGAATGAACTCAGACCAGTTGGTGCCGAACTGGTAGCTCAGCACCACCCCGGACACGACGCCCATGCCGAAGCTGAGCGCGAAGATCTTCACCCAGAACAGATACAGCGTCTTGAACGCGTCGTTCCGCGTCTTCAGCCACAGCCCCTCCAGCACGGCCAGATAGGCCGCCAGCCCGATCGTGAAGGCGGGGAACAGGATGTGAAACGCCACAGTGAAGGCGAACTGCAGGCGCGAGAGGAGCAGGGCGTCGAAGTCCACGGCCGCCTTCCTAATGACCCTATTATTTCTAGGGCTTTGCGCCTTTGGAAGCAGGAAGTCCATGGCGAACGCGGTCGCGCGTCCACAGGTCGCAGGAATTCACCAGATGATGATTTAGCACCGCTCAGGCGGCGGGCAGTTCGATCCAGAAGGTCGAGCCCTGGCCCGGAGCGGAAACCACCCCGATCGTTCCACCCTGAAGCTCGACCAGCCGCTTGGCCAGCGCCAGGCCGATGCCGTGTCCCTCGACAGCCGATCGTTCGAGACCCAGCCGGTTGAAGGGCTCGAACAGTTGCGCCTGCTTCTCGGGCGACAGACCCGGCCCCCGATCGATGACCTCGATGCGAACGCCGTCATAGATGCGGCTGGCGCGGAAGATCACTTCTCCCCCTGCGCGACAGACATCGTCCAGCACACCCGGAACGTCGGTGGGACGGAGCTCGACCTTGACCGCTCCGGATTCTGCGCGCGCCACGTCCAGCAGATCGTGCGACAGCGCCTCCACCTGACGCGCGGTCTTGACCATCATTTCGGCCATCTCGCGCTGGGTCTCGGTGACCGGGCCCAGCTGGCCGGAGGACCACAGATCGCCGATGCCGATCACCCCGCCGATCGGGCTCTTGATCTCGTGCGCGACGTTGGCCAGCAGGCGCGACTTGGCTTCCGACGCCCGCTCGGCGCGAAGCTGCCCGGCCTTGGCGCGCTCGGACAGACGGTCCCGCTCTTCCAGGAGAGACGCCACCAATACGATGGGGACGAAGCCGAACAGCAGCGTCAGCTGGGTCAACATCGCACGCTCGGCGAGGTCGGACGGATCAACACGCCACGTCCCGCTGCCGATGATCAGCGATCCGATCGCGCAAACGGACACCACCACCAGTGCCGCCGTGACGCCCACCACCCGCAAGCGCGCGGCGATCAGGATCAGCACCGGGATCAGCACGAAGCCGAACTGAAACCGCATCATGAAGTAGACCAGGAAGCACGTCACGCCGAGCAGGCCGATCAGCAGCGCGGTTTCCAGGGCCCGCCAAGGTGACAGCATCGCGCGGATCGGCTGTTTCTCGAGCGCGAGAATGAACGGCGCCACGACCGCCAGTCCAAGGGCGTGGCCGAACCACCAGGTCTGGAATGAGGACAGGAAGTCGGCACCCTGCATCAGCGACAGGCCGGTCGCCGCGATCAGACCGCCGCCGATCGGCGCCAGCGCCGCGCAAAGGATGAACCGGCCCGCGCCATCCACGCTGGCCAGGTTCAGCGTGGGGGCGAACCGACGCGCGAGGAACACGCCCGCGACGACCTCGGCCATGTTGGCCATGGTGAACATCACCGCCAGATCGGGCCGGTTGCCCGCCAGGAACTGACCGGCCATGACGCCAATACAGACCAGGCCGCCGAAGCTCAGGTCGTAGCTAAGCCCTCGACCGCTGCGCAGCCAGACGGCGACCGCCACGGCGTTGGCGGCCCACAGCGCCGCGACCAGACCCGCCGTGCGGGCGGTCGAGATCGCCAGAACGGTCAAAATCATCACCCCGACCACGGTGATCATGGGGACGAGAGGTTCGGCGAACAGGGTCGCCGCCGTCGTGACCTTCGGCGCGCGCGAGCTCACGGCTCCGAGGCCGCCGACCTCGGCGTCTGTGGAATTCATCGCGCGGCTGTAGGCCATCAAGCGGGACTCGGGGAGGAAACCAGAGCCCCTTAGACCACGCGCATCCTAATATCCCCTGAAGTCAGGGGCGATCGCTCATCAAACGGGCGAACCGCTCGACCGCCCGCGCCGGGCCGTCCGGATGACCCCAGACGCCCTGGCTGACGGCGAGAAAATCCGCGCCCGCCTCGATCAGGATCGCGGCGTTATCGACCGTGATCCCGCCGATGGCCACGCACGGGATCTCCATGGCCTCCTGCCAGATGGACAGGATCTCAGGGTCGGGCTGGTGCGAGGTCATCTTGGTGTCGGTGGCAAAGAAGGCTCCGAAGGCGACGTAGTCGGCCCCGGCCTCGGCCGCCTCCATCCCGAGATGGCGGCTGTCGTGACAGGTCACCCCGATCATCGCCGACTTGCCCATGATGCGGCGCGCCGAGGCGACCGACGCATCGGCCTGGCCGACATGCACGCCATCGCAGCCCAGCGACGCGGCCAGGTCAGGACGATCGTTGAGAATCACCGCCACGCCTTTCGACTGAGCGATCGAGGCGAGGCGACGCACGGCCTCGCTGATCGTCCGGTCATCCGCCGGCTTCAGACGAATCTGAAGAGCGGCGACCGGCCCTGCGTCGAGCGCGGCCTGAAGCTGCGCCGCAAACCCCTCGATATCCGGCAGCACGGGGGGCGTCAGGAGATAAAGCTGGCAATCGGGGGCGCGCATGGGGGCGCAGGTGCGACAGCGGTTCGCTCAGGTCAACCTCATGGCTTGCGAATGCGTTGCAATCCCTTCGCGATCTGCTATGGAGAACCAGTCGCAACTGAGGTTCTGAGGAAGTCGCGTGTACGTCTGCAACTGCAATGGTCTGCGCCAGCGTGACGTCGCCCTCGCTATCGAGGCCGGTGCCCAGCGCCCGCGCGATGTCTTTTCTCGGAACGGCTGCGCCGCCCAGTGCGCGAAATGCGTCTGCGAGATGCGTCAGATGATCGACGACAGTCGCCTGAGCTTCGCGCTCGCCGCCG
>NCEB01000019.1:0-46303 GCA_002280475.1 Brevundimonas subvibrioides | reverse complement strand
CGCCGAATAGGCGAGAGCCAAAATCATTCGCAATATCAATGTGGTGATAAGGGCTCGCAACAGCCCCGGCCGCTGTTCGGCTGTGCTATGAAGACCGAAAGGGCGCTCTGTGCCCTCCCCGATTCATCAGGAGCCGACAGCCATGAAGGGCGATCCCGCGATCATCCGGACACTCAACGCGGTGCTGACCAACGAGCTGACGGCGGTCAACCAGTATTTCCTGCACGCCCGCATGTTCGAGAGCTGGGGCCTGAAGCACTTGGGCCAGATCATCTATGACGAGTCGATCGGCGAGATGAAGCACGCCGACAAGCTGATCAAGCGCGTGCTGTTCCTGGACGGCCTGCCCAATATGCAGGACCTGCACAAGCTGAAGATCGGCGAGAGCGCGATCGAATGCCTGGGGGCCGACCTGGCGCTGGAGCTGGGTGGCCGCGACACCCTGCTGGGCGGCATAGCCCAGGCCGAGGCGGCGTCGGACTTCGTCAGCCGCCAGATCTTCATGGAGATCCTGTCGGACACCGAGGAGCACATCGACTTCCTCGAGGCCCAGTTCAAGCTGATCGAGCAGCTGGGCGAGCAGAACTACCTGCAATCCGCCATGACCGAGATCGCCCCGGACAAGTCCGCCACCGGCAACTGAGGCCTTACAGGACCTCTCGACGACTGAGGTGGGCGACGGCGAGCATCAGCATCACAAGGCCCAGCCCGCCGCCCAGGACCAGGGCCGTGGTCACGCGCCAGGGCTCCACGGCCAGCATGTTGATCGGCATCTGCCAGGGAAAGAACACGCCCTGCTTGGCTGAGGTCGCCACGACCGAAAAGAAGGTCCCGCCGATCCCGACCGCCAGAGCCGGGACGAAGCTGGAGAACCGCAGCGCGATCCAGAACTGGATGGCGATCATCAGGGTGGCCGACAGCAGCACCTTGCCCAGCAAGACCGCCTGCGCGCCGAGATCGAACACGCCGGTCGGGACAAGCACGGGCTTGATCGTCGACGCCAGAGTGACCGCGCCCCAGGTCAGCGCCAGGTTCAGCACGCTCATGATAGCCACGGCGGCCAGGACGCAGATCGCCTTGGCGGCATAGAGCTTCCACCGCGCGAGGGGCAGGCACCGCAGATGGTCCCAGGCTCGCGGCCCGTGCTCCATCTGGGCGACGAGGGCGGTCAGGGCGGTGACGCTCATGGGCAACATGAAGAAGGCCCAGATCGCCGTTGAGCTCTGCAGGTACATCTCCCACGGCTGCGGCTCTTTGCCTCGCAGCATGTTGAAGAAGACGAAGATGGCGATCAGCGTCGGCGCGGCCAGGGCCAATAGAAGCGCCAGAGATCGGTTCAGCTTTCGGACTTCGACGGACAGCACGGCCAGCATCAGACGGTCTCCGATCGGGGTTGCGCCGACGACATCGTGACGTCGCGATAGATGCCCTCCAGCGATGGACGGCGCGAACCGATGGCGAAGACCTGCACGCCCGCCTCGATCAGGTCGCGGTTGAGACGGGCCGTCGCCTGGTCGTGATCCGCCCCGGGCCTCAGCCTCACGACCAGACCATCCACCTCTGATCGAACGGTCAGATCGTGGCTGCGCAGGATCGGAGCCGCGCGCTGCGGATCATCGACCCGCAGCCCGATCTCGGGGGCCAGTTCCGCCTTCAGCGCCTCAAATTCGCCCTCCAGCACCAGCCGGCCCTCGTTGACGATGCCGACATGGGTGGCGACCTGTTCGATCTCGCCCAGCAGGTGGCTGGACAGCAGCACCGTCGCACCGGTCCGCTCCGGCAGGGCCTTCAGGAACCGACGCATGTCGACGATGCCGTCCGGGTCCAGCCCATTGGTCGGCTCGTCGAGCACGAGCACGGGTGGCGCGCCGAGCATGGCACGAGCCAGCCCCAGTCGCTGGCGCATGCCCAGGGAATAGTCGCTGACCCGCCGCCGCGCGGCGTCTGTCAGATCGACGACCTCCAGAACCCGATCGATCTCCGGGATCGGCAGGCCCATCAGCCTGCGCGTCAGGTCCAGATTCTCTCGCCCCGTCAGAGTGCCGTAGAAGCCGTGGGCTTCGAGCAAGGCCCCGACCCTGCGCGCCGCGCCGATCCGGTCGGGGCCCACGTCGATGCCGCAAACCTTCGCGGAGCCCTCGGTCGGCCCCAGCAACCCCAGCAGCAACTTCAGCGTCGTGGTCTTGCCCGCGCCGTTTCGCCCCAGGAAGCCGTAGACCGCCCTTTCCGGCACGGTCATCGACAGCCCGTCGACGGCCAGGTGCTGTCCGAACCGCCGCGTCAGCCCCTGCGTCTCGATCGCTGCGCGCATGTGGCCCCGCGTTTCATTTAAGTCTTAGGTAAAGTTGCGAAGCGCGCATCTTTAAGTCAAGATTAAAGATCAGACAGGAAACCCGCCCCATGGCCACCGACGACATCGCCCGCTTCCGCCGCCTGTGCGGCCAGTTCCGCTGGCTGGCCGTCTTCATGGTGTGCAGCGTGGCGGCCGTTCTGGTTCTGATGTTCGTCATCGCCCCGGCCGTCGCCCTGTCGCGCGGTGTCTTCCCCAGTCACGTCAGCCCCGTCGACCTGGTCGAAAAGGCGATCTGGACCACACCGACCCTGTTCTACCTCTATGCCGTCTGGTCGATCGGCTCGGCGCTGGGCGAGGTGTCGAAGGGACGACTGATCCAGCCGACACTGGCCCGGGCGTTGCGCCATGTCGGGGTCGCCCTGGGGCTGGGGGGCCTGCTGAGTGTGTTCGGCATCACCAACATCTCGCGCCTGATCGGCGGCAGTCAGGGCAGCTTCGCCTATTTCGACGTGGCCGGCATGACCCTGGGCATGATCGGCGGGGCCCTGTTCCTGCTGGGTCGCGTGGTCGACCACGCGGGCCGGGTCCAGGCCGAGCTGGACGAGATGATCTGATGCCGGTTCGCGTCACCCTGGACCGGCTGATCGTCGCGCGGGGCCTGAAGGCCCGCGACCTGGCCGCCGAGATCGGTCTTAGCGAGACCCAGCTGTCCCTGTTCCGGTCGGGCAAGGTGAAGGGCATCCGCTTCTCGACCCTGGCGCGGATGTGCGCCGTGCTGGGGTGTCGGCCGGGCGATCTTCTCGACTACGACCACGATCCCGCCGACCGGGTCCGTCCCGCCGACGAGGCGGTCTGAGCGGAACTCCGCCGCCCACCGCCCATTCCGCTCCTGCTGAAGGAGCTTTGCATGACCGACATCGACGACACCCTGGACGACATCAAGGACGCAGCCGCAGGCTTTCTGAACGCCGACGAGCGCGATGCCGGGCATGTGGCCCTGGGGGTCGCGGTGACCGTCGGCTTCGCCCTTCTGGCGACCGCTCTGGCGAGTGGTGCCATCGGGCCGCGCCGTCGGACGACGGCGCAGGTCATCGAGCGGGACGGCCCGATCACCGAGCGCCCGCGCGGCACGTTCAGCCTGCTCCTGCCGGCTGTCTTCTCGGCCACCACCCTGTCAGCCGTACGGGTCTGGAATGCCCCGGCCCGCCCGGAGCGAACCACCGCCATGGTGCTGTGGGCGGGGGCACAGGCGATCAATGCGCTCTGGATCGCGCTGCGTCCCGCCAGCCGCGGGATGCAGATCGCCGCGGCCATGACCTCCGCCGGCCTCGCCGCCGCCTTCGCCCACGAAGCGCGCAAGCTGGACCCGAAGGCCGGCAAGCTCGCCTCGCCGACCGGATCCGGGGTCAGGCTGGCCAACATCATCGACCGAAAGGCCGAGCAGACGGCGGCGACACTGCACTGATCGCGCTCAAGCAGCGCGCCGCCGCGCGGCGAGCGGTAGCGCCAAGACTCGGCCCGCCTTGCCCTGTCGGGCGGCTTCCTCTAGGGATCGCGCCCGAATTCGCGCCGGCCGTCGTGGCCGCGCCCCAGCTTCAGCGATCCCCTCATGGCGAAAATCAACGGCAACACCATCAAGCCCGGCATGGTGCTCCAGCACAACGGCGGCCTGTGGGTCGTGACCAAGGCCAGCCACGTCAAGCCCGGCAAGGGCGGCGCCTTCGCCAACGTCGAGGCCAAGAACCTGGAGACCGGCAACAAGCTGAACGAACGCTTCCGCTCCGAGGACAAGGTCGAGCGCGTCACCCTGGAGCAGAAGGACTTCTCCTACCTCTACGAACAGGGCGACGCCCTCGTGTTCATGGACGACACGACCTACGAGCAGATCGAGCTGCAAAAGGATTGGGTCGGCGAGGATTCGATCCCCTACCTCCAGGACGGCATGAAGGTCGTCATCGAGATGCACGAGGACCGTCCCATCGGCCTGTCGCTGCCCGATCAGGTGACCCTGACCGTCGCGGAGACGGAGCCGACCGTGAAGGGGCAGACGGCCTCGTCGTCCTACAAGCCAGCCCTCGCCGACAACGGCGTGCGCATCATGATCCCGCCCTACATGTCCGCAGGCGAGCGCATCGTCGTCGATACGGCGACCGGCGAATACGTCCGTAGAGCGGACTAGCCGCGCCGGAGCCTCTCCCTCCCTCTAGGGGGAGGGTCGTCGGCGCGAAGCGACGACGGGGTGGGGGCGGCTCGATACCCAACGCAGATCAGAGTTCGTTTCGCCTGGCCCTCCCCACCCGGCTTCGCCTGCGGCTCAGCCACCCTCCCCGGACGGGGAGGGAGAAGTCGTGCTAGGACACCCGCCATGGCCCTCGCCTCCGCCCTCGTTTCCGTGATGATCGACGCCGTCCGCAAGACGGCGCGTCCGATGCTGCGCGATTTCGGCGAGGTGGCGAACCTGCAGGTGTCGAGGAAGGGCCCGGGCGACTTCGTCACCGCCGCGGACATCAAGGCCGAGGACACGCTTTACGAACTGCTGATGAAGGCGCGCCCCGGTTACGGCTTCCTGGGCGAAGAACGCGGCCTGATGGAGGGGACGGACAAGTCCCACACCTGGATCGTCGATCCCATCGACGGCACCACCAACTTCATGCACGCCATGCCGCATTTCGCGATCACGGTGGGGCTGCAACGCTTCGCGCCGGACGGGTCGTCGGAAATCGTCGCGGGCGTCACCTACAACCCGGTCATGAACGAGCTGTTCTGGGCCGAGAAGGGCAAGGGCGCCTATCTGAACGACCAGCGCATCCGCGTCGCCGGTCGCCGGGACCTGTCCGAGAGCCTGATCGCCACCGGCCTGCCCTTCATCGGCAAAACGGGCCACGCCCAGGCCATCAAGGACATCCACGCCGTGGGTCAGCGCGTCGCGGGCATCCGCCGTCTGGGCTCGGCGGCCCTGGACTTCGCCTGGGTCGCCTGTGGTCGCTACGACGCCTATTTCGAGCGCAATCTGAAGCCCTGGGACGTGGCGGCGGGCATCCTGTTCGTCACCGAGGCCGGCGGCCTGGTCACCACCATCGACAATGACGGCGACCCCAAGACCGGCGCGACCATCCTGGCGGCCAATCCCGAGCTGCACGGGCCGCTTCGCAAGGTTCTGCGGGCGGCCTGAGCCGTCACCGACGCGTCATCGCCCCGCCCTACCCTGGCGGCATGATCCGGTTCATCCTCGCCGCCCTGCTCCTCGCCAGCCCGGTGACCGCCACACCCCTTGCTGAAGACCTGGCCATGCCGAACCCACTCGTCATCGCCCATCGCGGCGCATCGGGAGAGCGGCCCGAGCACACCCGCGCCGCCTATGACCTGGCCATCGACCAGGGTGCCGACTTCATCGAGCCGGATCTGGTCATGTCCCGCGACGGCCACCTGATCGTCCGCCACGAGAACGAAATCTCCGAGACCACCGACGTCGCCGCTCGCCCCGAATTCGCGGCTCGACGCACGACCAAGACCATCGATGGTCGACCCGTCACCGGCTGGTTCACCGAGGACTTCACCCTGGCAGAGCTGCGGACCCTGCGCGCCCGTGAACGCCTGCCCGCGCTCCGTCCCGACAGCGCCGCCTTCGACGGCCAGGAGCTGATCCTGACGTTTCAGGACGTCGTCGACATCGCCCGCGCGGGAAGCGCGCGGACCGGCCGCGTCATCGGCGTCGCGCCGGAGCTCAAGCACCCGTCCTATTTCGTCTCGATCGGCCTGCCGATGGAGCCGCCGCTGATCGCCGCGCTGGTGGCCAACGCACTGATGGCGACCGACAGCCCCGTCATGATCCAGTGCTTCGAGATCGACGCTCTGCGGTCGCTGAATCAGTCCACCGACGCCCCCCTGCTGCAACTGATGTCGCCCATCGGCGGCCCCGCCGATCATCCCGACCGGACCTATGCCGCGATGGCGACGCCGGAGGGGCTGGCCGAGATCGCCACCTACGCCGACGCGATCGGCGTCGAAACGGCGATGATCGTTCCGCGCCTGGCGTCCGGCGCGGCGGGCGATCCCACCCCCCTGGTCGCCGATGCCCATGCCGCCGGGCTCAAGGTCATCGTCTGGACGTTCCGCGCTGAGAACACTTTCCTGCCGACGGAATTCCAGGCTGGCGAAGATCACGGCCTCGGCGACCTCGGCGGCTGGCTGCGGCGCTTCTATCGGCTGGGCGTCGATGGGGTATTCACCGATCATACGGAAATGGCGATCGCGTCGCGGGAGTAGAGCGCCCCCAGTCTAGTTGGACTCGGGGGATACCGAGTCCAACGAGTCCATCTCTGAAATCAACCTGTCAGGATTCTGGAATATATAATTGATTGTTGTATATTTTATTCTCAGGCAGTCATAGGGCATGTTGGACCCTCTGGGATCGATACCGGCTCTGGCGCCCCTATCGATCGTCCGTTCGCGGGGACCGAGCCCCCTAGCTTTCGCGGAACTGCAGCTCGGCCAGTCGCGCATACAGACCACCCTTGGCCACCAGTTCGTGGTGGGTCCCCTCCTGCACCGCCATGCCGTCTTCCATCACGACGATCCGATCGGCGCGCAGCACGGTGGCCAGACGATGGGCGATGACCAGGGTCGTGCGCCCCTCCATCGCCTGATCCAGCGCGGCCTGGACCAGGGCCTCGTTCTCGGCGTCCAGGGCGCTGGTGGCCTCGTCCAGCAGCAGGATCGGCGCGTCGCGGACCAGGGCCCGGGCGATGGCCAGCCTCTGGCGCTGTCCGCCCGACAGGCTCTTGCCCCGTTCGCCCAGGGGCGTGGCGAACCCTTCCGGCAGGGCCTGGACGAAACCCAGGGCCTGGGCCTCTTCCGCCGCCTGACGGACCTCGTCCTCGGATGCCGCCTCTCGGCCAAAGCGGATGTTCTCCAGCGCGGAACCCGAGAACAGCGGCGCCTCCTGCGAAACCCAGGCGAACCGACCCCGAACCTCGACCGGATCGGCGGTCTTCACGTCCACCCCGTCCACGCTGACGGAGCCGCCCTGTGGGTCGTAGAAGCGCAGCAACAGGCGGAAGACGGTGGACTTGCCCGCGCCGGAGGGCCCGACCAGAGCGACCGTCTCTCCGGGCCGCACCGTCAGGTCGAAGCCCTTCAGCGCCGGCAGGTCGGGTCGACCCGGGTAGGCGAAGCGCACGCCCGCCATGGCCACGCGTCCCTCAGGCGGGCTGGGCAGGGCGACCGGTTGCTCCGGCGCCGCGATCTCGGCCTGCGCCCGCATCAGTTCGTCGATCCGCTCCATCGCGCCCGAGGCCTTCTGCACGTCGCCCCAGCTTTCGCCGAGCGCGCCCACGGCCCCGGCCGTGAACACCGACAGCAGAACGAACTGCAGCAGGGCCCCCGGCGTCATCGTGCCCCGCGCCACGTCCTGCGCGCCCAGCCACAGCACGAAGGTGATGCCGCCGAAGATCACCACGATAACCAGGGCCGTCATCCAGGCCCGGGCCCGCATTCGCGTCAGGGACACGCCGAACGCCTCTTCGACCACGCCGCCGAAGCGGGTCGTCGCGCTGTCGACGCGCCCGAAGGCCTGGACCGTCTCGATGGCGTCCACGCTCTCGCCCGCGAAGCCGACGGCGTTGGCGAACCGGTCCTGGGACCGCACGGTCAGTTTGCGGACCTGGCGGCCGAAGATGAAGATCGGGGCGATCAGCAGGGGCGCGGTCAACAGGACCAGTCCCGTCAGCTTGGGGCTGACGACGAACAACAGGGCGACCCCGCCGATCAGGGTCAGCAGATTGCGCAGGGCGAACGAGACCGAGGTGGTCAGCAGGGTCTCGACCAGGGCGATGTCCGTGGTCAGGCGGCTCAGCACCTCGCCCGTGCGCATGCGGGCGAAGAACGCCGGGTCCAGCCCCAGGATCCGCTCGAACAGCGACTTCCTCAGGTCGGCGATGACCCGCTCGCCGGTCTTGGTCACATAGAAATACCGGACGGCCGTCGCGATGCCGAGGGCGACGGCGTTGGCTCCCAGGAACAGGAACCACCGGTCGATATTCTGGCCGCCGTTCTCGAATCCGTGGTCGATGGCACCGCGCGCCGTCGCGGTCAGCGCCAGGGAGGCACCGGTCGAGGCCAGCAACCAGAACATCGCGATCAGGGCGTCGATCCGGTGCCGGACCAGAAAGGGCCACAACCGCAACAGGGGGCGCACGTCGCGGCTGCGGTCCCGCCGCTGGCCGGCCTCGCCCAGTTGCTCGACCAGGACGGCTCCGGCGCCGGGACGTCCGGCGGTGGAGCCCGCGCCAGTGGGGGAATCGAGACGTGGCGCGGCTGTATCAGTCATATCCCCGGCCTCTTGCCCCGGATGGGCCCCCGGTGTAAACGCCGCCGCTCGTTCCCGTCGGCTCGCTGGCGGGATTTCTCATTTACGCGCACCGACGGTCGGCATCGTCACCGCGCAGAGACCGGACACCGACCATGAAGCCCGATACCCACCCCGACTACCACTTCATCACCGTCACCCTGACCGACGGCTCGACCTACAAGACGCGGTCGACCTACGGCAAGGAAGGCGACGTGCTGAACCTGGACATCGATCCGTCGACGCACCCGGCCTGGACCGGCGGCAACCAGCAGATGCTGGATCGCGGTGGCCGCGTGTCGCGCTTCAACAACAAGTTCGGCGGCTTCATCAAGAAGTAGGTCCGGACTGTATCCGCGACGTCACGAAAGGCGCCGGTCGCGTGACCGGCGCTTTTTGTTTGTCCGGAACGTCGATAACATGATCCCGGGCGATCCTCGGGGCGTGGACACCGGGTTCCACGGGGCATCGCGTCAAGGCGATATGAGAATGAACCGACGTGAACTGACCCTGGGTGCCGCGGTAGCGGCCGTGGCCTTGCCCGCCATGGCGCAGACGGCCGCGCCCTATGCCCCGGTGACGACGTCCGACAGCCCCTACTACGCCGCCTTCGATGCCCAGATCGCTCGCCTGCCGGCCGCCGAGCAGCCGGACGTGCGCGCCTTCTATGAGCTGAACGGCTGGCGTCCCGTCTGGAACGCCGACCGCCTGCGCCGACTGAACGAGGCCGCCGGCCGTATCGAGCGCCACGGCCTGTCGCGCAACGACTTCTTCGACTTCGTGGGCCTTGCGGCCGATCCGGACAGCGCGGACCTGCGCACCACCACGGCCGCCCTGAAGTACGCCCGCGTCCTCGCCGAAGGGATGGTTCGACCCGAGACGGTCGAAGAGCTCTGGGAGATGCAGAAGAACCGCGTCGATCTGCCCGGCGGTCTGAACGACGCCCTGGTCCGCAACCAGCTGGTCGAGTGGTACGAGGGCCTGGCTCCGACCGACATCGGCTACAACAACCTGTCGGCCGGATACATCCGCTACCGCCGCCTGATCGCCCAGGGCGGCTGGCCCGCATTCCCGACGCGTCCCGGCACCCTGGAGCCCGGCGCCAGCGACAACCGCATCCCCGCCCTGATCGCCCGACTGGTGGCCGAAGGCGATCTGGCGGCCGAAGCCGGAAACCGCCTGTCCGCCGAGGGGCTGTTCTATGGACCGGAGCTCGAGGCCGCCGTTCGCGGCTTCCAGGCCCGCCACGGCCTCGCCGCCGACGGCCGGATCGGCCCGGGAACCCAGAGCTCCCTCGGCGTCTCCGCCGAGGACCGCGCCCGCCAGATCGCGCTGAACCTGGAGCGCCGTCGCTGGCTGAAGCGCGAGGTCAACCCCGAGCGGATCGAGGTGAACACCGCCGCCGCCATCATGGTCTACTGGAAGGACGGCCGGCCGGTTCACTCCAACCGTGTCGTCGTCGGCGCGCCCTCGACCCAGACCCCCAGCCTGGAGAAGCCGTTCGCCTCGGTCGTCGCCAACCCGCCCTGGTACGTCCCGGCCGGGATCGCGCGCCGCGAAATCCTGCCGCGCGGGCCCGCCTATCTGGCCAGCCAGAACATGTACATTCAGAACGGCACCGTCATTCAGCGCGCGGGGCCCACGGCAGCGCTCGGCTATGTGAAGTTCGAACTGCGCGACAGCTACGCCATCTTCCTGCACGACACGCCGTCCAAGGCCGCGTTCAACCTGTCGGTCCGCCAGCGCTCGCACGGCTGTGTGCGGGTGCAGAACGCGGTGGAGTTCGCCCGGCTGCTGCTGTCGCCCGACCCGACGCTGCTGGATCAGTTCGACGCCGCGCAGACGTCGCGTCGCACCACCCGCATCCAGACGGGGCGTGAGATCAGCGTGCGCCTGCTTTACTGGACGGCCTTCGTCGACGGTCAGGGCCGCGTGGCCTTCCGCGAGGACGTCTATCGCCGCGATCGCGTTCTGGCCGAGGCGCTCGGCATCGCCGTCGACCTGCCGGCCGTCGTCGCTGACGGGCGCGTGGATGTGAACGACGTCGGGCCCTAGGGTCTGATCCGGAAAAGTGTGAGCGGTTTTCCGGTCGCATCAAACCCCAGGAACCGGCTGGACCTTGATTCACGGCATCGGCGGAATCGCGAAGCGATTCCTTCTCGACCGATCAAGGTCTAGGGCTCAGGGCCGAAACGCCGCCTCCAGCATCCCCATCTGGGTCAGCACCGGGTTGACGTCGCTTTCTTCCGCCGCGTCCAGATACATGCGCCGGTCGAGATACAGCACCCGGTCATGCAGTTTTTCGGCTCGGACCAGATACTCGACCAGGGCAATGGGTATTTCGGGGTGGGTCGGCTCGGTCTCGGGCCTGCGCTCAGCCAGCCGGTAGCGCGGCTCGCACGCGGCCTCAGGGCTCATGTCCCCCTCTCGCACGGCGCGCTGGACCAGCAGCCACGAGGCGACCTGCATCAGCCGGGTCGTCAGCTTCATGCTCTCGCCCGCATAGGCCAGGGCCGCCAGACGCGACAACATCTTGGACTCGCGTCGACCGTCGCCGTCCAGATAGGCGGCGGTCTCCTCGACCAGCTCCATGCCTTCCTGGAAGGTCCTCTCGAACAGCTCGGAGCGCGCGAAGTCTCGCACCTCGCGAGTCTTCGCGGCCTGGGGGACTTGAAGGTCGTCACTCGCCGTCATCTCAACTCGCACTCTGTCGCCCCGGCCGGTTCAGCGGACCGGATCGGCACCGTGCCCCCCACGCCTGCAACGGCCATGCCACGGATCGCCTCCACGCGGAACCGTCAGCCACCAAAGTTGAACAGGGCGTCCGCGGCCGACTTCTTGGCGTTCTTGGCGGCGATCGCAGCCTTGGATCGGTCGATCTCGGCCTGCAGCGCGTCCATGCGTTCGTTCAGTTCCTCGACCGAATACAGGTCCAGGTCCTCGCGCCCCAAGGCCGTCACGCCCGCGCCGCGCGCGGAGCGGGGCTCCAGATCCTCGAACGTCATCGTCGCCTCCTTGGCCCGAAACCGTCGTCCCTATAGTTACGCGCCCGGACACGGACGATTGCAAGAGTCGGGAGAGCGCCATGCGGGTGATCGAAATCGAAGGTGGCGCCGGGCCCGCGGACGGGCTGCGCCTGGCCGAACGCCCCGACCCCGTGGCCGGACCGGGCGAGATCCGCATTCGCGTCCGGGCTGCCGGCGTGAACCGGCCTGATCTGCTGCAACGGATCGGCTCCTATCCTCCCCCTCCCGGGGCGTCGGACATCCTGGGACTGGAGGTCGCGGGCGAGGTGGACCAGATCGGCGACGGAACGACCCGCTGGAAGCTCGGCGACAGGGTCTGCGCGCTTCTGGCCGGCGGAGGCTATGCCGGACAGGCGGTCGTCGACGCCCGGCATGCCCTGCCCGTCCCGGATGCCCTCGATTTCGTCCAGGCGGCGGCCCTTCCGGAAACGGTGTTCACCGTCTTCGCCAATGTCTTCGAGGCCGGCGGCCTTCAACCCGGCGAGACGCTGCTGCTTCACGGTGCCACTTCGGGCATCGGGGTCACCGCGATCCAGATGGCCGGGGCTCTGGGGGCGCTGGTCATCGCGACATCACGAACGGCCGCAAAAGCCGCCGCCGCACTGGACCTCGGCGCCGACGTCAGCCTGAACGCCGCCAAGGGCGATCTGGCGCAGGGCATAGCATCGGCCGGCGGGGCCGACGTCATACTGGACATGGTCGGAGCGGCCTATGCCGAGTTGAACCTGAACGCCCTGCGGGCCGGCGGGCGATGGGTCGTCATCGGCACCCAAAGCGGCAACCTGGCGCAGGTCGATTTGCTGCGACTGATGCTCAAGCAGGCTGTCCTCACCGGGTCCACTTTGCGCCGTCGGTCCGCCGACGAGAAGGCGCGGCTGGCCGCGGAGATCGAACGCGTGGTCTGGCCGTGGGTCGCGTCAGGCAAGCTGCGACCGCCGATCGACGCGACCTTTCCGCTGGAACAGGCCGCGCTCGCCCACCTCCGGCTGGAGGCGGGCGATCACGTCGGCAAGATCGTCCTGACGATCTGACGATCTACCAGCGGCCGCCGCCACGAACGGGGCGCAGCGAGGAGATCCGGTCGTTCATGCCCCACCGGTCCAGGTTGCGGACACTGCCAGTGAAGGTCTGGCACTGCCCGCGGAAGTTGGCGTCGACGCAGGCTTCCCAGGTGCCGTTCATCTGCATGGAACTGATGCGGTCGTTGAAGCCGGAGCTGCCCAGGTTTGGGATTTCCCCGCGCAGCGTCTCGGAATAGCCGCGGAAGTTGGCGTCCTGATAGACGGTGATGGTGTTGCGGCCGCCACCGTTGTTGCCGCCACCCCAACCGCCACCATTGTTGTTTCCGCCACCCCAGCCGCCGCCATTGTTGCCGCCGCCGCCATTGCCGTTGTTCTCCCAGCGACCACGCACGTTGTAGCAGACCAGGAGGCCGTTATCGTTGCCGATATCGCTCGAGGAACAGGCCCCCAGGTCGATCGAGCTGGAGCGCGAGTTGCCTCGCGTGTCGCGGCAGTCGGCATAGAGCCGTCCCTGGTTCACATAGGCCCCGTTGCAGGTCTCGGCGTAGCTGCCGCGAGGTGCTCCGCGGGACTGCGCCTCGGCCGACTGCGGCGCGGCGCTGAAGCCGACGGTCGCGAGCGCGGCCCCGGCGGCGATATAGGCGAGGGTCTTCATGATCTTCCTCCTTGGGGTCACCCCCGGACGCCGAAGCGCGCCCGATACGACAATGTTCACCGACGCAGATGAACCGGAACTGTATGCGATCTTCAGCGGACGGCCCAGACGGACCAGAGAGCCGACGTTGGCATCGGCCCCGGCAAAGATCAGCGATCCAGCTTCAGGAAGCGGCATTCGGTCCTTTTCAGAAACCTTCCGAGGGGATGATGCCTCGTGTCGTAGGCATTCGTCATGCCTCTCTCGTCGCACGCGAAGACGACGTTTTCTTTTAAGGCGAATAGGCCTATATCGACGGCATACGCGCCCGGCCGAAAGGTCGGGCGCCGTCGTATCCGGCGCCCGGGCTCACCGGGCCGCCCACACTCCGGGACACTGCCCATGACCGACATCCTGATGCCCAAGGCGACCGCCGTCTGGCTGGTGGACAATACCTCGCTGACGTTCGAGCAGATCGCCGCCTTCTGTGGTCTCCACCCGCTGGAGGTGCGCGGTATCGCCGACGGGGACGTGGCCCGCGACATTCGCGGCGTCGACCCGATCACAGGCGGCCAACTGGCCCGCGAAGAGCTGGACAAGGCCCAGGCCGACGAAACCTATCGCATGCAGGCCATCGTCAGCCGCCACGCCGAGCTGATGAAGGCCGCCAAGCCCGCGCCGAAATACACGCCTGTCTCGCGCCGCCAGGATCGTCCTGACGCCATCATGTGGTTCGTGAAGAACCACCCGGAGGTCACCGACGCCCAGATCGCCAAGCTGCTGGGCACCACCAAGGCCACGATCGACAGCGTGCGCAATCGCACCCACTGGAACAGCCCCAACATCAAGCCGGTCGACCCGGTGACGCTCGGCCTCGTCGGGCAGCTGGTGCTTGACGAACTGGTGTCCAAGGCCGCCGAGAAGAAGAACCGCGACGACGCCAAGAAGGGCGGCCCCGCTCTCGAGCCCGTCGCCGCCGAGCCGGTGGAGCCGGAGTTCGTCCCCGAAGAGCGCGAACGCCGCACGGCAGAGCCGACCGCCGCCTCGGTCTTCGGCGACCGCAGCTAAGGCGCTCCGCGATCGGCAAAGAAAGAAGCCCGCCCGGCGTGCGCCGGGCGGGCTTTTTCGTTCACGACCGCCGCATCACTCGGCGGGGGCCGGACCCGGTATGCTGGGCGGCTCGACCGGCGGCAGGCTCGGGGCCTCCGGCAGGGTCGGGGCGTCCGGCAGATCCGGCAAGTTCACATCAACGGCAACATTGGTGTCGGCCGCGTCCTCGATCGGGTTGTCGTTCCCGTTCAGCAGCACGAAGGCGATGATCGCCACGACCACCAGCAAACCGATGACCAGGAAGGCCACAACACCGCCGCCCCCGCCGCTGCGCCGTTCCGGCTGGACGTTGACGGTCGTGTGGGTCGGCTGTGCGACCGGCCGCTCGGGCGGAGGCATGTTCGGATCGGTCATGGATCAGTTCCCCGGCGCGGCGGGCGCGGCCACCTCGGGCAGGTCGACGTCGACGTTGATGTCTTTCGTCTCGGGCGTCATCGCGCCGCCGGCGAAGACGAAATAGGCGACGATCGCCAGAACGACGACGATGCCGCCGACGATGAAGGCCAGCCCGGTGTTGCCGCCGCCGCTGTTGGTGTTCTCTGCCAATATAGTCTCTCCCACTCAGGATTGATCCCTGTGCGGCAAGAACACCGGTCACGCTTGCCGGTTCCGAACCCACAGGCGTGACAGGGCCTGACTTTGGACGTCGTGCCCCTTATGTTCTCGAATCCCCTGCCCCGAGTTGCCCAGTTTGACCGACGCCCTTCCCGCCCCGCGCATCTCCGACCTGGCCCGTTCGCGCGGGCCCGGCGGCATGGCCGGTGAGACGCCAGACTATCTCGCCGGCCTGAACCCTGAACAGCGCGCGGCGGTCGAGGCGACAGAAGGACCGGTGCTGGTTCTCGCGGGGGCCGGCACCGGCAAGACCCGCGTTCTGACCACACGCCTCGCGCACATCCTGGCCACAGGCCGGGCGCGGCCCTGGGAGCTGCTGGTCGTCACCTTCACCAACAAGGCCGCGCGCGAGATGCGCCAGCGGATCACCCATCTGATCGGCCCGTCCGCCGAGGGACTGCGCTGGCTCGGCACCTTCCACTCCGTCGCCGCCCAGATCCTGCGTCGTCACGCCGAACTGGTGGGGCTGAAGTCCAGCTTCACCATCCTGGACACCGACGATCAGGAGCGGCTGCTCAAGCAGTTGCTGGAAGCCGCCAACATCGACACCAAGCGGTGGACGCCCAAGTCGCTGGCCGGGCTGATCGATCACTGGAAGAACCGGGGCTGGACACCGGAAAAACTGCCGTCCGGCGAGGACTTCGCCAACGGCAAGGGCCAGACATTATACGCCGCCTATCAGGCGCGGCTGGTCACGCTGAACGCCTGCGACTTCGGCGACCTGTTGCTGCACAACCTGACGATCCTGTCGCAGCACGCGGATTTAGCAGAGGAATATCGGCGGCGGTTCCGCTACATCCTTGTCGACGAGTATCAGGACACCAATGTCGCCCAGTATCTGTGGCTGCGGCTGCTCACCTCATCCACCGGCAACGTTTGCTGCGTCGGCGACGACGATCAGTCGATCTACGGCTGGCGCGGTGCCGAGGTGGACAACATCCTGCGGTTCGAGCGGGACTTTCCGGGCGCCAAGATCGTCAAGCTGGAGCGGAACTATCGCTCGACGCGGCACATTCTGGGGGCGGCGTCGGGCCTGATCGCGGCCAACCGCGACCGGCTGGGCAAGACCCTGTGGACCGAGGACCAGACCGGCGACAAGGTTCGCGTGCGCGGCGTCTGGGACGGCGAGGCCGAGAGCCGCCTGATCGCCGACGAGATCGAGGTCGCGAGGCGCGACGGCCGAAACTATAAGGATATGGCGGTCCTGGTTCGGGCGTCGTTCCAGATGCGGGCGTTCGAAGAGCGGTTCGTGCTCTTGGCCATCCCCTATGTCGTCATCGGCGGCCCGCGCTTCTTCGAGCGCGCCGAAATCCGCGACGCCCACGCATACTTGCGCCTGATCCAGTCCGAGGACGACGACCTGGCCTTCGAACGCATCGTCAATGTGCCCAAGCGGGGCATCGGTGACACCAGCGTACAGAAGATCCTGCAGATCGCCCGGCACAGGGGCGTCTCGGCCATGACGGCGGTGCGCGAGTTGATCGTGTCCGACGAGCTTCAGGCCCGCACCCGCACGGCCCTGTCCACCTTCGTCCGCGACCTCGACCGCTGGCGCGCGCTGGCGGCCGACACGCGCCACTGGCTGCTGACCGAGACGGTGCTGGAAGAGAGCGGCTACGTCGATATGCAGAAGGCCGACCGCGCCACCGGCCCGGCGCGGCTGGACAACCTGAAAGAGCTCACCCAGGCCATGCAGTCGTTCGAGACCCTGGGGGCCTATCTGGAGCATGTCTCGCTGGTCATGGACCTGGACCGGGGGCCGTCGTCGGACGCGGTGCAGATCATGACCCTGCACGGCGCGAAGGGGCTGGAGTTCCCGCTGGTCTTCCTGCCGGGCTGGGAGGAAGGCGTCTTTCCGAGCCAGCGCAGCATCGACGAGAAGGGCGAAAAGGGCCTGGAGGAAGAACGCCGCCTCGCCTACGTCGGCGTGACGCGGGCCAAGCAGGACGCGCGAATCTCCTTCGCCGCCAACCGCCTGGTCTATGGCCGCTGGACCAGCCAGCTGCCCAGCCGCTTCGTCGACGAACTGCCCATCGACCACGTCGAGGCCGAGAGCGACACCGGCTACTACGGTGCCTCCGCCGGCATGAAGGAGGCCAAGTCCCGCTGGGACGAGGCCCCCTCCTTCGGCGCGGGCTACTCCTCCCCCGGCTGGCAGCGCGCCCAGAGTTTCGCCGCGTCCAAGGCCCCCGCCGCCCGCCCCGCCCGCCAGACCCTGATCGAAGGCGACGGCCGCCTCATCGCCACCGCCGACCCGACGGCAGGAGGCGGCTGGAAGAAGGGCGAGCGCGTGTTCCACCAGAAGTTCGGCTATGGCGCGGTGCGGGTGGTCGAGGGCAACAAGCTGACCGTGGAGTTCGAAAAGGCCGGTGAGAAGCGGGTGATCGACACGTTTGTGGAGCGGGTGGAGTGACCATTAGCCCGCAGTCAGGTAAGGTCATTGCATGGCTGACGGCGCTCTAAACATAAAGCTCGACGACTATGCCTCCGCGAAGCTCGCGATGAAGGCGAAAGCCATGGGCGTCTCCCCCGAGGAGTTTGCGACCCGTGTGATTACTGAGGCCGTTGAACCCGTCGCCGACCTCAAGTCCGATCACGCCTCGAACTACGATCTCCAGGAAGAGGGCCGCCCCTGGGCCGAAGTCCGGCCGGAGCTGGTGGCCCGGATGAAGCGGAAACTCGCCGAGCGGTCGTGATCCTCACCGTCTCTGATCAGGCTCGAAGGGACATCGACGCCCAGATCGATTGGCTCGCAAAACGATCGCCCGCATCGGCAGAGCGGGCGCTGGATGCCATCCTTTCAACGTTCGACCTTCTTCAGGACTTCCCGCTGCTGGGAAACGAGACCGAACGCGGCTGGCGCGAGAAGAAGGTGGAGTTTGGCCGCGACGGATATGTGATTTGCTACGTTGTTCGGCCCGCCGACCTTTTCGTCGTTCGCTTCTTCCATCCGCGTCAGGATCGCGGCGAAACCGGAGTTGAAAGCTAAGGTTTCGTTAGCGGCTAGCACTCACCTTCCCCCCGTGCGCCCCGCCCTCCCCATCACCCCGCCGACCGAGCACCCCCCACCCGTCTGGGAGCAGGTGCTGGCGGGGCTCGTGGTGGTCATGCTGACCCAGGCCCTGATCGGCCCCGTATTCGCGCCGACGCAGGAGGAGACGCCGATCCTGCGGCTGGTGTGGCTGCCGGTCTATGCGATCATCGCCGGGCTGATTCTGTTTCGCCTGCCCGCCATGGTCCGGGCCTGGCCGGTGTGGATCATGCTGGGCGTGCTGGTGCTGCACGCCTTCGCCTCGAAGTGGTGGTCGATCGATCCGGAGGTGACCCAGAGGCGGGTCATCGCCATGGCCATCTCATCCGCCTTCGCCGTCTATCTGGGCGTCGCCTTCCGCGGGCCGCACCTGCCGCGCCTGCTGATGCTGTGTGGCCTTGCCATGGGGCTGGGCAGTCTGGTGATGATCGCCGTCAATCCGACCATCGGCATCCACCAGGCCGAGAACGCCGGCCTGTGGCGGGGCCTGTGGTACGAGAAGAACCAGATGGGTCTGGTCATGTCGGCCGCCGCCGTGGCCGCCGCCGCCTGTCTGGCCTCGGGCGATCCGCGCCGCCTCCTGCCCGGCATCACCCTGGTCGTCGCCACCGCCCTGGTGCTGGCGACCCAGTCCAAGACCTCACTGTTGTGCCTGATCCTGGGGACCGGCGGCATCGGCGGTCTCTGGGCGATGCAGAGGGGCGGCGGGGCCTTCTCTATCGTCGCGCTGTGGTTCGGCGTCGTGATCAGCGCCGTGGCCGGATATGTCTTCATCACCGATCCTGAGACCGTGCTGGTGGCGCTCGGCAAGGACCCGTCCCTGACCGGCCGGACCGACATCTGGGCCGCCCTGATGCGCGACGTGGCTGAGCGGCCGTGGACGGGCTTCGGCTATTCCGCCTACTGGGGCATCGATTCCGTGCCCGCCGAGTTCATCCGCATGGAGACCCAGTGGCCTGTGCCGTCGGCGCACAACGGCTGGATCGACCTGCTGATCCAGCTGGGCTGGCCGGGTGCCATCCTGACCGGCGGGGTGGTCCTGCTGGCGCTGGTCGTCACCCTGTTCCGCATTCCCGGCGCGGGCGCGCGCGAGGGCTATTGGGCCGTCGGGTACCTCGCCGTCTTCCTGCTGCTAAGCCTGTCCGAGAGCGTGCTGCTGAGCCACGCCAACCTACCTTGGACCCTGCTGCTCGCCATCCTCGCCCGCGCCCTGGCGGCCGAGCCCGAGGCGGTGCGCGCGCCCCTTGCCCGCCCGGTGCGCGCGGCCTACCAGACGGCTCCCCGAATCGCCGCACACTCAAGTCATGCCCGCCTCCGTCGCCCCGTCCCTGTTCGATGACATGCCCGAGCCGCCCAAGCCTGCGGCCCCCGCGCCTGCGCCCGAGCCGGCCCTGAAACCCCAGGCCGCGGCGGCACCCGCGCCCGCCGCTCCGACGCCGACCGGCGGCTATTCGGCGTCGTCGATCGAGGTGCTGGAGGGGCTGGAGCCCGTCCGCAAGCGTCCCGGCATGTACATCGGCGGCACCGACGAACGCGCCCTGCACCACCTGTTCGCCGAAGTCCTGGACAACGCCATGGACGAGGCGGTGGCCAAGCACGCCAAGCTGATCACCGTCGACCTCGACGCCGACGGCGTGCTGTCGGTTCGCGACGACGGTCGGGGCATCCCCGTCGACCCCCATCCCAAACACCCGGGCAAGTCCGCGCTCGAGGTCGTGATGACCGTGCTCCACTCCGGCGGCAAGTTCTCGGGCAAGGCCTACGAAACGTCCGGCGGCCTGCACGGCGTCGGCGTCTCGGTCGTCAACGCCCTGTCGGACGTGCTGGACGTCACCGTCTGGCGCGACGGCTTTGAGTGGAAACAGTCGTTCAGCCGGGGCCTGCCGCTGGCACCCATCCAGCAGGTCGGACCGTCCAAGAAGCGCGGCACCCTGATCCGTTTCCACCCGGATGCCGAGATCTTCGGCGTCGGCGCGGCCTTCAAGCCCGCGCGCCTGTTCCGCATGGCGCGCTCCAAGGCCTATCTGTTCCGGGGCGTGGAGATCCGCTGGACCTGCGCGGCGGAACGGATCACCGACCACACCCCGACCGAGGCGACCTTCCACTTCCCCAACGGCCTCGCCGACGCCCTGGCCGAACGCATCGGCGAGATGGAGACTGTCACCCCGACCTTCTCGGGCCGAGTGGAGAGGAAGGGCGAGGCCGGGGCGGTCGAATGGGCCGTGACCTGGTCGCCCATCGGCTTCGGCGACGCCGACAGCTTCGTCCAGTCCTACTGCAACACCGTCTCGACGCCCGACGGCGGCACCCACGAGGCGGGCTTCCGCGCGGCCCTGGTCAAGGGGCTCAAGACCTATGGCGAACTGACCAACGAGAAGCGCGCGGTCCAGATCACGGCCGAGGACGTCATCGCCAACGCCGGTGCCCTGATCAGCGTCTTCATCCGCAATCCCGAGTTCCAGGGCCAGACCAAGGACCGCCTGTCCTCGCCCGACGGCCAGAAGATCGTCGAGGCCCTGATCCGCGATCCGCTGGACCACTGGCTGACCGAGAACCCGAAACAGGCCAACGTCCTCTTGGGCTTCATCATCGAGCGCGCCGAGGACCGGCTGCGCCGCCGAAAGGACAAGGAGGTCCAGCGCGCCGCCGCGACGCGCAAGCTGCGACTGCCCGGGAAGCTGGCCGACTGCTCGCGCCAGTCCGCCGACGGCACCGAACTGTTCATCGTCGAGGGCGACTCGGCCGGCGGCTCGGCCAAACAGGCGCGGGATCGCGCGACCCAGGCCATCCTGCCCCTGCGCGGCAAGATCCTGAACGTCGCCTCGGCAACCGCCGACAAGCTGCGCCAGAACATCGAGCTGAACGACCTGATCCTGGCGCTGGGCGTCACGCCCGGCCCGCGCTTCGATATCGAGGCCCTGCGCTACGAGCGGATCGTGATCATGACCGACGCCGACGTGGACGGGGCCCATATCGCGGCGCTGCTGATCACCTTCTTCTACCGCTCCATGCCCGAGGTGATCCGCCAGGGTCGGCTGTTCATGGCCCTGCCGCCGCTCTACCGGCTCCAGGCCGGGCCGCTCAGCGAATACGCCCGCGACGAGGCCCACCGCGAGGAGCTGATGGCCACGGTGTTCAAGGGCAAGAAGGTCGAGCTGGGCCGGTTCAAGGGCCTGGGCGAAATGATGGCCTCCCAGCTGAAGGAGACCACCATGGACCCGAAGAAGCGCACCCTCGCCCGCGTCACCCTGCCCGCGTCCGAGGAGGACATCGAGGACCTGGTCGAGCGCCTGATGGGCAAGAAGGCCGACGCCCGCTTCCGCTTCATCCAGGACAACGCCCGCTTCGCCGTCGCGGAGCTTGACGTATAGCACGGTAAGGAACATCCTTACGCCATGATCACCAGTCGGATCACTTCCAAAGCGCAGACGACCGTGCCGCAGGCCGTTCGCACAGCACTCGGCGTGCAGCCGGGAGACGACTTGGCCTACGAGATCACGGATGGACGGGTGGTGCTGACAAAAGCGCGGTCCATCCTCGAAGATGACCCCTTCGCGGAGTTCGACGAATGGGCGTCGGAGGCAGATCAGCGAGCTTATGCCGGACTTTGAACGAGGCGACGTTGTTCGCGCCCCGTTTCCCTACACCGACCGAGACACGGTCCAGCATCGTCCGGCTGTCGTCGTAGCGACAGGCCTGGGGCCAACTGGCAAACTGTGCTGGGTCGTGATGGTCACCAGCGCCGAGAACCGATCCTGGCCCGGAGACGTGTCACTTGAGGCCAACTACGAGGATTGCGGCCTCCCAGCCCCCTCCCTTGTGCGTTCGGCGAAGATCGCGACGACTGACCGGAATCGCCTTGGCCTGCTGGGTCGCCTGCCCGCACCTGCGTTCGAGTCTGTCTTGAATGCGATCCACGCGCGACTTTCGCGCTAGAAGTCGCCTTAACGCCCCCGCTGAAGGACGTTCGTCACACGCCGTCCCAGCGGATCGCGCGACACCCAGCTGTCGCCCACCCCGGCCTCGATCATGGGCGAACAGAAGCGCGAGATCATCATGATCGCGGGCGAGATGTCGTTCAGACAGACCCGGTCGCCCTCGACCCGCCAGCGCGCGGAAATGGTGCGTCCGCTGGAGAAGCGCGCCGTGTAGCTGCCGTCCGGATTGAACCAGTGCCGGACCCAGCCGCCGTCCGGATACTGGGACACCAGAGTGTTGCCGAAGGCGCGCTCGATCTCGGCGCTGGCCGATATCGGCACGGCCGTCGCGGCAGCAGCCACCAGACCGGCCAGAGCCAGCGTGGAACGCATCATCCTCATGCCGGAAGCCCTTCCGTCACCCCATCCCCGGAGCAATCCTTAACGAACGTTCACACTTGCGCAAGCGGGGCGGTGCGACGCCGAATACTTGACTCAGGCGTGGGGATTTCCATATACGGCGGGCAGTACGGAACAGGACTGGCGATTCGCGCCGCCCGCACGCCCCCAGGACACGGGCGGTTCCGCGCGTATCTCCGCCGAGACCACGAGGGTCCGGCACTCCTTTTCCCGCCGAGGCCCGTCCGTGCCTTCGGCTCTTCGTCATAAGGACGCATGACAGAATTCTCGCAGCTGGGCCTCTCGCCCACCACGCTTCAGGCCGTCATCGACACCGGCTACACCACCGCCACCCCGATCCAGGCCCAGGCCATTCCCGTGGCCCTCGCCGGCCGCGACGTGCTCGGGATTGCCCAGACCGGCACCGGCAAGACCGCCGCCTTCACCCTGCCGCTCGTCGAGCGACTGTCCAAGGGCCGCGCCCGGGCCCGCATGCCCCGCGCCCTCGTGTTGGCCCCGACCCGCGAACTGGCCGACCAGGTCGCCATGAGCTTCGAGAAATACGCCAAGGGCACCAAGCTGAGCTGGGTCCTGCTGATCGGCGGCGTCTCCATGGGCGACCAGGTCGCGGCGCTGAACAAGGGCGTGGACGTGCTGATCGCCACGCCCGGCCGGCTGCTGGACCTGTTCGAGCGCGGCAAGATGCTGCTGACGGGCGTAGAGCTGATGGTCGTCGACGAGGCGGACCGCATGCTCGACATGGGCTTCATCCCCGACATCGAACGCATCTTCAAACTGACGCCGCCCAAACGTCAGACCCTGTTCTTCTCGGCCACCATGCCGCCCGAGATCACCCGTCTGACGACCCAGTTCCTCAAGGATCCGACCCGGATCGAGGCTTCGCGCCCGGCCATGACGGCCGAGACCATCACCCAGTATCTGGTCCGCATCCCCTCGTCCGATCCCAAGGCCAAGCGCGCGGCGCTGCGTGAACTGATCGGCCGCGCCGACGTCAAGAACGGCATTGTCTTCTGCAACCGCAAGTCCGAAGTCGACGTGGTGGCCAAGTCGCTGAAGCAGCATGGCTTCGACGCCTCGCCGATCCACGGCGATCTGGACCAGTCCCTGCGAACCAAGACCCTGGCCGCCTTCCGCTCTGGTGAGCTGAAACTGCTGGTCGCCTCCGACGTCGCCGCGCGCGGCCTGGACATTCCCGACGTCAGCCACGTCTTCAACTACGATGTGTCCCATCACGCCGACGACTATGTGCACCGCATCGGTCGCACCGGGCGCGCGGGCAAGCTGGGTCAGGCCTTCATGATCGTGACCCCGGCCGACGACAAGTCGCTCGACAAGGTCATGAAGCTGATCAAGATGAACCCCGAGGAACTGGTGCTCGATCTGGATTGGTCGAACCTCGGCGGGGCCCGCCGCGCCCGTGCCGAAACCAAGGCTGCCGTCGTCGAGACGCCGCGTTCAGACGTCGCCCCCTCGGCGTCGGAAGCCGAGCCGCTGGCACGCCGCACGCGAAGCCGCCGCTCCAGCAAGGCCACCGCGCCCGAGCTCGCTCCGGCCGTCGTCATGGACACCGCCCCCGCCCCCGCACCGGCTGCTTCGGAACCTGCGGCGACGCCCGTCGAAGCCGTCTCCGCCGAGCCGCGCCTGCGCCAGGCCGACCGCCGTCCGGGCGGCCGCACCGAGCGCGACGCCCCGGCGGCGCGTGAAGGCTCGGGCTTCGGGTCGGACATCCCCGCCTTCCTTCGCCGCCCGGTCGCGCTGAAGGCCTAGACTGCAACCCTAGCGAGTATTCACGCGCGGCTTTAACCCGGTGTTACGGAAGCCCGGCTAACACTCCTCCGGAACGACGGGCATGCGATCCCGCCGCGCCCGGGGGAGCAGAATGACAGGCCAGGTCCAGACCACGCTGCGAAGCCCCGAGGCCTTCTCCCTGGCGCGTCGCGCGGTCGAGGAGATGGAGGCGGCGCACGTCTGGCCCACGCCCCTGAACTTCGAACTCTGGGTCCACTATCTCGGCGAACCCGAAGGCCCCCTCGGCCAGGAAATGCGCCGGCTGCTGGCTGACGGGACAGTCTTTTCGGAAGGCACGTCCGAAATGCTCGCCGCCGAATACCTGCCCCGCGGGCGGCTGTCCGAGGAGATCCGCGACGCCGGCGCCGTGCTGAACCGCGAACTTTCGACGGTCTCGGAAGCCATCGCCAAGGCGCAGCAGTCCCAGGCCGCCTATGGCCAGACCCTGGCGGGCGCCTCGGCCCACCTGGAAACGGCGTCAGAGCCCACGGCCCTGCTGGGCGTGGTCTCCAAGCTGACCAAGGCGACGACCCAGGTGCAGGCCGAGAACGCCACGCTGGAGCGGCGTCTGGAATCATCGACCAAGGAGGTCGCTCGCCTGCGCGAGCATCTGGAGCAGGTCCGGCGCGACGCCATGACCGACGCCCTGACCAACTTGGCGAACCGCAAGGCCTTCGACGAGGAACTGCTGCGCGCCTGCGACGAGGCCGACAAGAAGCGCCAGCCCATGACCCTGGCGGTCCTGGACATCGATCATTTCAAGCGGTTCAACGACACCTGGGGTCACCAGACCGGCGATCAGGTGCTGCGCTATGTCGCCAGCGTGATCGGCCGCGTCTCGAAAGCGCCCCGCGTCGCCGCTCGATACGGCGGCGAGGAGTTCGCGGTGATCTTCCCCGGTGAGAGCGCCGCGGTCGTCGAGGCCGCCCTGAACAGCATCCGCGTCGAGATCGGTGCTCGGGCGCTGCGGCGGCGCTCGACCAACGACGAACTGGGCGCCGTCACCATCTCCGCCGGCCTGGCCCAGCGCCAACCGGGGGAATCCGGTGCCGACCTGCTGGGCCGGGCGGACGAAGCCCTCTACGCCTCCAAGCGCGCGGGTCGGAACAAGGTGACGAACGGCGAACGCCTGGCCGAGGCGGCCTGACCAAATCCATCCGTCACGGCGATCAGGCTGTCGAACCCGGCCGAGCGCCTGCTAGGCTGAGCCGATGCGCAGTTTCGCCTTCGCCGTCGCCTACTGGGGCCTGTCCATCGGCTACGGCCTGACCGCCGCCTTCGCCGCCCTGATCCCCGGTCGCGACGCCACCGCCTTCGTGATCCGCGCCTATGTGCGCCGCATGGTCCAGGCCATGCGTCTGTTGGCCGGCATCCGGATCGAGGTCCGGGGCAAGGACCGCCTGCCCGCCGGGGCCTTCATCATCGCGTCCAAACACCAGAGCTGGGGCGATGGCTTCGCCACCTATGACCAGTTCGACGACCTGGCCTTCGTCACCGGCGACCATCTGGAGAAGTTCCCGCTGCTGGGAACCGTGCTGAGGAAGCTGGGGGCCATCGTCGTCAACAACTGCGGGGGCCGCGAAGCCCGCGACTCGCTGAAACAGAGCGGCGCGACCGCCCACCGCGAGGGCCGCCGCATCCTGATCTACCCCGAAGGCAATCTGGCCAGGGTGGGCGAGAAATTCCGCTATCGCTCGGGCGTCTGGCACATGTACCGCGACTTCGACATGCCCGTGGTGCCGCTGGCGTCGAACCTCGGCCTGTTCTGGCCGCAGGAGGCGTTCCGCAAGACGCCCGGGCTGGCGACGCTGGAGTTCCTGGACCCCATCCCGACCGGCCTGGGCAAGGAGGCGTTCCTGGCCCGCCTGGAAGAGGTCATCGAGCAACGCACCGCCGAACTGATCGCCGAGGCGCGCGGCGGGCCTGTGGTGCCGGCGGTGCGAGTGCTCGCCCCGGACGAGGCGCGCCGGGCTGGCCAGATCGTTGCCCCGGCGCGAGACGCGGCGCGTCCCTGAAATCCGTTCAACGCGGTAGCGCATCCGCTGCACGCGAGAGCGGAACGGGATCGGGGCGTCACTTGAGCAGCGGACCCACTTTCTTTTCCAGAAGGGCCACCAGCTCGGGCTGCATGAAGGCGTAGTCGTCGGGGATGTCGAGGCAGACGACGCGGGCGGACTTCAGGCTCTGTCGGAAGCGCTTCTGGAGCCGGGCGCGGTGGGCGCGCTCCATGACGAAGATGATGTCGGCCCATTCGACGAGTTCATCCGTGCAGGGCTCGTCCGCATCGGGGGCCAACCCGGCCGACGCCGTCTCCACCCCCGGCCAGTCGGCGAACACCCGCTCGGCCGTCGGCGAGCGGAGGCGGTTGCGGGAGCAGAGGAAGAGGAGGTTGGTCAGGTTGCCACCGATAGTGGATCAACCTCTCCCAAAGGCTTAGCCGACGCCTTTGCCTGGGGATCAAAGGCCTTTGGTCGGAAGTAGAGATCCAGTTTATACTGGACTCGGTCAGATGGGTCGATGTTGTGCAAGAGTGAGTACGTTTCGACCCATTTTAGGAATTTCTCGCGCCCTTCGCCGTGTGCGCAATTCAAAGCGATCAGGGTAATCTCAGCGTTAGAGAGTTGCGCTCGCAGCAATCTAACGTATTCGTACGCATCAGGTCCGAAGTTGTCTCTCGCGAACTTAATGATATGGTATGTGAATCTAAAATAATGTCCCAAATCATTTCTATGACTTGAGAACATTTGTTCGTAACTATCTGCATAACTAAATGTATCTGGATCACTGTAGAAGGACGGCCCAACTCGGCTGACTAAAGACGCAGCAGCATCCGTCCCTATTTGCTGACTATCACCTTTGCCAGTTTTGAGATCAGCTAGAACCCGATAGCGAAGGTCAAGCAAGCCGAAGTAGGTTCGTTCGTTGTCTCGCCGAGACTCGGCTTTGTCTCTCGCGGCATTTCGAGCCTCGGCTGCTTCCCGATCCGCCGCAGCCTCCGCTCGAGCCACCTTAGCTGCGTTGCGTTGTGTTTCGGCATCCGCCTCGGCGATGGACGCTTGTCGCCGGGTGTCTACGAGAGTTTGGTAAGTGAATATCGCCGCCATAGAGGCCATCAGGGCGCTGAGTATGCCAAACGAATCACCGAGTTGACCGGTCGCTTCAAAATCCCAGCGCCGACCGACTCCGAACCCTGAAAGCCCGACAAATATCCACCAGAGGCCGAAAACACTTAGAACATAAATTGCGGGCGGACGTCGCAGCATCAGTAGCCAAGCTACCTGTGGATCGCGCATGTAGGCCCCCCACCCTCTCCAGAACTCTCTGTCGCTACTCACAGCGGAATATTATCGTGCTTCTTCCACGGATTGCTCTGCTGCTTCCCCTTCAGCGTCCGTAGCGCCCGGATCAGCCTCCGTCGCGTGCCGTGCGGCATGATGACGTCGTCGATATAGCCCAGGCCCGCCGCCACGAACGGGTTGGCGAAGCGGTCCTGCGCAGGTGCTTGGAGCTCATGACGTCATAGGCGCCGCCATAGGCCTTGCGCGTGATGACGGTCAGCTTGGGCACCGTGGCCTCGGCATAGGCGAACAGCAGCTTGGCGCCGTGCTTGATCAGGCCGCCGTACTCCTGGCGCGTGCCGGGCATGAAGCCGGGCACGTCGACGAAGGTCACGAGCGGAATGCCGAAGGCGTCGCAGAAGCGGACGAAGCGGGCGGCCTTGCGGCTGCTGTCGATGTCGAGCACCCCGGCGAGGACCTGGGGCTGGTTGGCGACGATGCCGACGGGCTGGCCGTCCAGACGGCCGAAGCCGCAGACGATGTTCCTGGCGAAATCCGCCCCGATCTCGAAGAAGTCGGCCTCGTCGACCGTCTTCAGGATCAGCTCCTTGATGTCATAGGGCTGGTTCGGATTGGCGGGGACCAGGGTGTCGAGGCTGGCCTCGTCGCGCTCGGGGTCGTCGTAGCTGTCGCGGACGGGGGGCTTTTCGCGGTTGGACAGGGGCAGGAAGCCGATCAGGCGGCGGACCTCCATCAGGGCCTCGATGTCGTTCTCGAAGGCCCCGTCGGCGACGCCGGACTTGCCCGCGTGGACGCGTGCGCCGCCCAGGTCCTCGTGGCTGACGACCTCGTTGGTGACCGTCTTCACCACGTCCGGGCCGGTGACGTACATGTAGGAGGTGTCCTTCACCATGAAGATGAAGTCCGTGATGGCCGGCGAATAGACGTCGCCGCCCGCGCACGGCCCCATGATGACGCTGATCTGGGGGATGACGCCGCTGGCCAGGGTGTTCTGGAGGAAGATGTCGGCATAGCCGGCCAGGCTCTCGACCCCTTCCTGGATGCGCGCGCCACCGGCGTCATACAGGCCGATGATCGGCGCGCCGTTGGTCAGGGCCATGCCCATCAGCTTGACGATCTTGGCCGCGTGGGCGCCGCTGAGCGAGCCGCCGAAGACCGTGAAATCCTTGGAGAAGACATAGACCAGACGGCCGCCGATGGTGCCCCGGCCGGTGACGACGCCGTCGCCGGGGACGCGCTGCTTTTCCATGCCGAACTGGTGGGAGCGGTGCTCCACGAACATGTCGGTCTCTTCGAAAGAGCCCTCGTCCAGCAGGACCTCGGTCCGTTCGCGCGCGGTCAGCTTGCCCTTGGCGTGCTGGGCGGCGATGCGGGCCTCCCCTCCCCCCAGTTTGGCGGCGGCGCGGCGGGCTTCGAGCTGATCGAGGATGGCGTGCATGAGGGACTCCTTGGCTGCTGGATAACCCTTCTCCCCTTGCGGGAGAAGGTGGCCGAGCGCAGCGAGGTCGGATGAGGGGTGAGACTCGGTCTCGGCGGTGAGCCTCTCGACCGATCACCGGATGCGTATCCTCGTACCCCTCATCCGGCCCTCCGGGCCACCCTTCTCCCGCAAGGGGAGAAGGGCCGATCACAGAGCCCGGAACCACCGCTCAAGCAGGACCGCCTCGGCGCGGCGGGCGGCGGTGCGTTCGGCGTTGTCGGCGTCGATGCCCCACTGGCGTTCCTGAAAGGCTTCGTCCAGCCGGCTGAGGTCGAAAGCCGCCTCTCCGGTCAGGACCCCGCGCTGGAGCGCCAGACCCAGGACCGCGCTGCCCAGCAGCGGCACGGCCAGCCCCAGGCCCGACAGGGCGAAATCGTCGAGCGCCAGGGCCAGGTCGCGAACGCGCGTCAGGCTCTCCGGCGGCTGAGGCCGGTGAATGATCCCCTGGGTCGCCTCCAGACGGCAGCCGAGATCCCGGGCCGCCCAGTCGCGCCACGGGGCCCAGGCGCGGGTCTGTTCGGCGACCAGACCGCTGGGATGTTCGGCGAGGTAGCAGAGCAGGTCCGATCCGACATAGGCCGCGATCTCCTCGGCCACGGCCTCGCGGGTTTGGCTCACGCGATCAATAGCGGTGGCGGCGAGGCGGGAGGCGAACATCGACGCGGGTTCGATGAACTCGCTCTGCGCCGCCCACTCCTCGGCCACCATGGCCGCAAGCGCCTCGGTGGGCAGGGCATAGATCGCGCCGGCCGGAGTCCTGGGCGTGCGACCGTCCAGCAGGACGACGTGGGCCCCGTCTCGCGCCTCGACCGAAACCGAAGTCCAGAACCGCTTCAGCCGCTCCTCGCTCTCGCGAAAGCCCTTCTGCGCGGCGACGTTGGGATCGAGGTTGGGGATGTGGCTCATGCCCGCGATATAGGCGGGCGGGGCGGGTTCAACCAGCGCGGACCCGCTCGGCGAAGGCGTCCAGCACCACCGCCAGTTCGCCGAAGCTCGAGACGACGTGCCGGGCCCCGGCTGCCCTCTGTTCCTCGGCCGTGTGAAAGCCCCAGGCGACGCCCAGCGGCAGGACGCCCGCCCGGACCGCCATGGTCGCGTCGTGGGCGGTGTCTCCAATCATGACGCTGACGGCCGGTTCCGCGTCGCAGGCCGCCATGGCCGCCAGCAGCATGGCTGGATCGGGCTTGCCCGGCCCGTCCTCGGCGCAGTGGCTAGACACGAACAGATCGGCCCAGCCCTCGCGCGCCAGATTTCGGGCCACGCCCCGCCGGTTCTGACCCGTCGCCAGCGACAACCGCCAGCCGTCGCGGTGCAGCCGGCGCAGCAGCTCGACCGAGCCGGGATAAAGCGGCTCCTCATGGCCCGCCTCGAACATGCGGTTAAAGCTGGCGCGGAACGCGGCGGTGAAGCGCTCCAGCTCGTCAAGCGTCAAGTCGGGCTCCAGCACCTGGAGGGCGTGGGGCAGTGACAGGCCGACGATCTGGCGGACGCGGTCGTACTCAGGCTCGGGCAGGCCCAGGGCGCGGGCGGCCTCGGTGGCGGCCTGCAGGATCGAGGCCCGGCTGTCGACCAGGGTGCCGTCGATGTCGAAGATGGCGAGGGGGCGCATGCTCAAATCCTCCCCCGTTGGGGGAGGGGGACCGCGAAGCGGTGGAGGGGGCCAGCCGCGAACGATGACGTTCGTGATCCGCCCCCTCCGTCACTCCGCTGCGCTTCGTGCCACCTCCCCCAACGGGGGAGGATTTTGGACAGCGACCTCATCGCATGCGCCGCACGCCGGCGAATGGGTCAATGTCAGCCTCCCCTTCATCGAAGCCAAAATGCTGGAAGCCGGCGCGCATCTCTGGGCTGATGGGGGCCTCGACGACCAGGGTGCCGCCGGAGGGGTGGTCCAGCTCAATCCGGCGGGCGTGGAGCTGCAGCTTCAGCGGGCCGGACAGTTCGGCGCTCTTCTCGTCGCCGTATTTGGGATCGCCCAGGATCGGATGGCCGATCGCCTTCATGTGGGCGCGCAGCTGGTGGGTCCGGCCGGTGAAGGGGCGCAGCGCCATCCACGAGGCCCGCTGGCCCGCGTGGCTGATCAGGGCGAAGGCCGTCTCAGCGGGCTCGGCCCCGGTCTCCTTGGGGTCGGCCGGGCGCATGATCTCGTAGTCGTTGATGCCGGACTTTTTCAGATGCAGGTCGATCTGGCCGGCGTTGGGCTTGGGCAGGCCGAAGACCAGGGCCCAGTAGGTCTTCTTGGCCTGACGCCGCGCGAACGCCCCCGCGAGCCGCTTGGCGGCTTCCGGCCCCTTGCCCAGCAGCAGCACGCCGGAGGTGTCGCGATCCAGACGGTGGACCAGACGCGGCCGGTCCATCCCCTCGCCCCAGGCCGACAGCAGGCGATCGACGTGGCGCGTCGTCTTGGTGCCGCCCTGCACCGCCAGGCCCCAGGGCTTGTTCAGGGCGATGACGAGGTCGTCCTCATAGATGACCATGGATTTGGCGAAGGCGATGTCGGCGGGCGTCAGGGCCATGTGCTCGCCGGCTGCGCGGACGATCGGCTCGGGGATCGGCGGCACCCGCACGGCGGCCCCGGCGGTCAGGCGGCCTTCGGGCTTGATGCGGGCACCGTCGACGCGGATCTGGCCCGACCGCGCCATCTTCTGCACCTGGATGTTGGACAGATGCGGCCAGCGTCGGCGGAACCAGCGATCCAGCCGGATGCCGTCCTCGGCCTCGGCGACATACAGGGTCTGGACCTCTCGGACCTTGGGGGCCTCGTCGCTCACAGACCGGCTCCGAAGGCGCGTCGGGCGATCATCAGGCCGAGGAACAGGGCCGCGACCGCCAGCACCACCGATACACCGACATAGGCGGCGGCCAGGCCGAACTGACGTCGTTCGATCATCAGGACCGTCTCCAATGAGAAGGCCGAGAAGGTGGTGAAGCCGCCCAGCACCCCGACCGCGACGAACAGGCGCAGGCTCTCGCCCCCCTGCCCGCGCTGGGCCAGCCAGCCGACCAGCAGCCCCATCAGTAGTCCGCCGATGACATTCACTGACACTGTCGCCCACGGCCAGGCCACGCCGGGCATCAGGCGCGCGGCGGCGAGACCCACGCCATAGCGCGCCATGGAGCCCAGCGCCCCGCCCAGGCCGACGATCAGAAGACGTGTCATGATGCGCGGCTTATAACGCCGATTGCGGCGAAGCGAAGGGAGGGGCGGATGCTCGACCTGACTCTGGCGATCACGCACCATGTCCTGGTGTTCGGCCTGGCCGTCATGCTGGCGATGGAGCTGGCCTATCTGCGCGCCGATCCGGTGCCTGTGATGCGTCTGGCGCGGCTGGACGCGGGCTATGGCGGGGTGGCGACCCTTGTGCTGATCGTGGGGGTCGCGCGGGTCATCTGGGGGGCCAAGGGCTGGATCGCCTATCAGGACAATCCCTGGTTCTGGGCCAAGGTGGCGACCTTTCTGGCGATCGGCCTGATCTCCATCCTGCCGACGGTGCGGTTCATCCGCTGGAGCCGGGCGCTGAGGGCCGACCCCGGCTTTCGCCCACCCGCCGCCGAGGTCGCCCGCGCCGCCGGCTGGGTGCGGCGGGAAGTGTTGCTGCTGTTCCCGCTGGTGGCCTTCGCGGCGGCCATGGCGCGGTCCTGACGCCTTGATGTCTGAAACTTCACTTGCCGCTGTTCACGGTTAACGGCGATATCCATCTTCGCTTTCGGCGCGAAGGGCTTCGGAAGCGTGGCCGGATCGGTCTAGGGTCTTGACCATGTCGCACGAGGACCAGACACCGCCGTCGGCGGGGACGCCGAACCTGACCATCCCGGTGTCGCAGCCCGCGCCGCCGCCGGGCGCGGCCGATATTCCCGATCGCGCCCCGCCCCCGGCCACGCCGCCGCCGACGCGCGAGCCCGTGGGGGCCCGCGACGGCATCCTAAGGCCGATCCAGGAGAGCGACTATTTCACCATGGATCCCGAGGCGATCCAGGTCATCTCCGCCAACATCGACCAGTATTTCAACCAGGCGCTCGATATCTTCCCGTTCTGGGAGACCGAGAACAAGCCGGACCGCTTCCACGTCCTGTTCACGCGCCAGATCGAAGAGCGGTTTCCCGTCGAGGCCGACATTCGCGGCAGAATTCACGGCTACGGCCGGCGCGTGTTCGCCGCTCTGCTGGTCCATGTTGGCATCAAGCGACTGACACAGGCGCTGGCCTTGATCGGCTTCGCCGTCATGGCGGTCCTGGGGCCGACATTGTTCGCCGATTGGACCGGCGGCCAGCCTCAGGGGCTGGGTCTCGCGGTTCTTGGAATGCTGATCACCGCAGGGGTCTTCTACGGCGTATCAGCCATCCTGTTCGTCCAGTACCGGTTCCGGCTGGAGAATGATTCCTACGAGCTGTCCCGAGAGATCGTCCAGCGGACCCGCGAGTTGCAGAACCTGTTCACCAACGCCCGTGCCCTGTCCGATCAGGCCGAGACGCAGTTCCAGATGGACGGCAAGGGCTGGGGCCAGCGCGCCCTCTACCTGACCCGGCTGGTCATGTGGATCGGGGCCCGCATGGAATACCTTGAGAAGTTCGCCCAGATGGAGCTGTGGCGCGTTCGGCGCGAACGCTACTGGATGCGCTGGATCGGACGGCTTTCGACCCCGCTGGTCCTTGTCATCTGGCTGTCCGTCTTCGCCTTCTGGCCCGCGCCGGCCGCCAACGAAGTCGGGTTCCGCGTCCTGCAACTGGTGGCGCTGGCCATGGCCGTGATCGTCTCGTGGATTTCCTACGCCCGCTGGCAGACACCGACCGCGGCGGTCAAGGACAAGCTGGGGCTGGACGGTTGGGTGCGCTACGCCTCGCTGGACGTGGACAACACCATCGGCGACCAGGTGCGGCGCGACAAGGAGCGGCTGGTCGAGTACCGGGCGCTCACCCGCGGCCGCTGAGGGCGGAGCGGACTTCGCGCGCGTCGTAAGCCTCGCCGCGATCGGGCACGGGGCCACTGCCCATGCGCACCTCCAGCATCGTCGAGGTCGGGGACGGGCCGCTGAAGTTCAGTCCGACGCCAACGCCGGTGCTGGATCCCGAATAGCGGTAGCCACCATACCGCCCCGAAGTGGAGCCGTATCCGACCGAAACGCTCGGTCGAAAACCGCCCGCGCTGTCCGGACGGCCGTCGACATAGCGCTGGGTCACCTCAAACCAGTCGTAGCCCTGTTCCAGCGTCAGGTCGGCGGCGCGCAGCAGGGCCAGGTCCGCCACCGGCCCCGGCGCGCCGACGCCATTGTAGGTGACACGGTAGCGGTCGCTCTCGATGCGCTGCTCGGCATATCCCTGCCCTCCCGGTCCCGCTTGTGGTCCGTAGGGAGCCAAAGATGCGCATGCGGCGAGCGACAGGGCCGAAGCCGCGATCATAAGGGGACGGATCATGGTGGCGCTTCCTTTTCGGGAGATAAGCGCCGGAGGCGGGGCCCGCGTTCCGTCTCTCCTGGCGCAAGACGTCAGGGCGTCTCCAGCCCCATCGCCGTCGCCAGCGCAGTAAAGTCCTCCGGCGGGTCCGCCAACACGGTCCGCTCACCGCCGTCAGGATGGGGGAACCTCAGCGCCGCCGCATGCAGCATCAAGCGCGGCGCGGCCCGGCCCCCCGCCGTCAGCGCCCCGCCGTAGCGCACGTCGCCGATCAAAGGGCGTCCGATATGGGCCATGTGCACCCGCAACTGATGCATCCGCCCGGTGTAGGGCTGGAGCTCGACCAGGGCCCCCTCTTCGCTCGACGACAGGGTTCGGTAACGGCTGCGCGACCCTTGCGCCCCCCTGGCGTCGAAGGCGGCGACCCGCATGTAGCTTTCGCGGCCGATCTCCTGGCGGATCAGGGGCACATTGATGTCGCCCTCGCGCGGCTCGGGCGCGGCCGAGACGAGCGCGAGATACGTCTTGGTCAGCCGCCGCGCCTGGATCGCCTTGCCCAGGAACCCCGCCGCCGGCTTGGTCTTCGCGGCCAGGATGACGCCCGACGTGTCGCGATCCAGCCGATGCACAAGCTCTGGTCGCTTGCCGTTCGACCGGCCGAAGGCCCAGAGCAGGTCGTCCAGCGTATGGGCCTGGATACGGCCACCCTGGCTGGACAGTCCCGCCGGCTTGGCGAAGGCGATCACACTGGCGTCCTCGTGGATGACCCACGAGCGGACGTCGGCGATCTCTTGATCGTTCAGGGAAACGGGGGCGCGGGTCGTCACCCGCGACGGATTAGCGGAGCAGGCCGCGCTGCGCCATCATCCGCGAATACAAGACGAAGAACAGGCAACCGACCAGGATCACGGCCTGCATGATCCACGTCCCGTCCGGCATGGTCGCGGCCTGGTCGGACAGGGCGTAGGCGTAAACCAGGCTGCCGACATAGGCGATCAGCGAAATCACGAACACGGGCACTGCCAGCTTCTTGCGGAGCAGCAGCAGGACCGTGCCCAGCATCGCCCCCCAGACGCCGATGGCCCACACCGCCGTCATCCAGGCCGGCATGGCCTCATAACTGGTGATCTGGGCGTCAGTCATGCCCATCTGGCGCAGCCAGACTTCGCCCTGCAGCGCCGTCATCGTGTAGTCGATGCAGCCGAAGGCGTTCCAGAGCAGGCCGACGCTTCCGACCACCCACAGGTGCCACGGCACCTTCGCCCCCGACGACGCGCTCATGATGCTGACCATGGTCCCCTCCCAAGGATCTTTCAGGGGATCAACGTTACGCCTGTCGCCGGGAACGGCAAGGCTTAGCGGTCGTCCGACGGTGCCGCCCGCATGGCGGCCCAGCGTTCCAGCCGCGCCTTGACCTTCTCCTCGTGCCCCTCGCCCTTGGGCGCATAGAAGGTCCGCCGGTCCATCTCGTCAGGGAAGAAGTTCGCGCCCGAGAAGCCCTCGGGCGTGTCGGGATCGTACTGGTAGCCCTGGCCGTAGCCGAGCGACTTCATCAACTTCGTCGGGGCGTTGCGGATGTGGGCGGGCGGCATCAGGGAGCCGGTCTCGCGGGCGGCCTTGGACGCCGCCTTGTAGGCCTCATAGACCGCCACCGACTTGGGTGCCGTCGCCAGATGGACCACCGCCTGGGCCAGGGCCAGTTCGCCCTCGGGCGAGCCCAGGAAGTCGTAGGTGTCCTTGGCGGCGTTGGCGACGAGCAGCGACAGGGGGTCGGCCTCGCCGATGTCCTCCACCGCCATCCGCACGATCCGGCGAGCCAGATACAGCGGATCCTCGCCCCCGTTCAGCATCCGCGCCAGCCAGTACAGCGCCGCGTCGGGGTCGGACCCTCGAACCGATTTATGCAGTGCAGATATGAGGTTATAGTGCTCTTCTCTCGACTTGTCGTAAGCCGGTGCGCGCTTTTGCAGGGTCGCGGCCAAGGCCTGAACGTCCAGCGGTTCGGCCGGCATGGCGAACAGGGTCTCGGCCATCGTCAACAGATACCGCCCGTCCCCGTCGGCCAGGGCCAGCAGCGCCTGACGCGCCTCGGGTGTCAGCGGCAGGGCGCGATCTTCCTGTCTCTCCGCCCGAATCAACAGTTGATTCAACGCCGCGTCGTCCAGCCGTTTCAGCACGAAGACCTGGCTGCGGGACAGAAGCGCCCCGTTCAGTTCGAATGACGGGTTCTCGGTCGTGGCCCCGACCAGGGTCACCACCCCCTCCTCGACGAAGGGCAGGAAGCCGTCCTGCTGGGCCCGGTTGAACCGATGGATCTCATCGACGAAGAGCAAGGTGCTCTGCCCGGCCGCACGTCGCATCCGCGCCTGTTCGAACGCCTTCTTGAGGTCGGCGACGCCCGAGAAAACGGCGCTGATCGACTGGTACTGATAGCCCGCCGCCCTGGCCAGCAGACGGGCGATGGTGGTCTTGCCCGTGCCCGGCGGGCCCCACAGGATCAACGATCCCAGCCGTCCGGCCTCGACCATGCGGCGGATCGGCCCGCCCTCGCCCAGCAGATGGTCCTGGCCGACCACCTCGTCCAGCGACGCGGGTCGCAGCCGATCGGCCAGGGGCGCGTCCGGCGGGTGGATGCCCGAGGCTTCGAAAAGATCGCTCATGCCGCTATGTAGGGCCGACCCGCCGTCCACGAAAGCGTGACCCATGGCCGAACCCGATCCCATCCCCACGGGCGTCATCCCCTATCTGACCATCCCGGGCCGGGGCGGACAGGCGGCCGTGGAGTTCTACAGGGCGGCCTTCGGGGCCGAGGAACTGTTCCGGAACCTCGCCGAGGACGGCGAGCGACTGATGCACAGCCGGCTTCGGATCAACGGCGGTCTGGTGATGCTGTCGGACGAGTTTCCCGAGTACGGCCAGCCGATCGATGTCGTCCCGACCGGCATGGCCCTGCACCTCCAGGTCGACGACGCCGACGAATGGTGGGCTCGCGCCGTGACGGCCGGGGCGGTGCCGGTCATGCCCCTGGCCGACCAGTTCTGGGGCGACCGCTATGGCCGCGTCATGGACCCCTTCGGCCATTGCTGGTCAATTGCCAGCCCCATCAAGACCGGCTGAGGCTCAGCGGAGCGTTCCGGTCAGCCGCCGCCCCTGGCGCTCGATCGTGACCTCGGACGCCCCGAGCCGCACGAGCGCCTGAGGGGCGCTGACGGCACGGCCGTTGACCTCGCGCACCAGGTCGCCGGGTCGCAGGCCTGCCCGCGCCGCATAGCTGCCGCGCTGGACCGAGGTGATCAGCAGTCCCGTCGCGAAAGGATCTCCGCCCAGCCGATCGGCCAGGGCGGGGGTCAGGGCCGCGATCTGCGCTCCAGAGAAGGCACCGTCCTGGATCAGAACCCCCTCCGCCTTTGCGTCGCCCGGCAGGGTCTGGACGCGCGCGTTGAGCGTCTGTGTCCGACCGTCGCGGATGATGGTCAAGGCAGCCGCGTCATTGGGGCTCTTGTTGCCGATGCGGAAGTTGAGACCGGCCTGGTCGTTGATCTCGGCACCGTCCACGGACGTGATCACGTCGCCCTCCCGCAGGCCGGCCCGAGCCCCCGGCCCACCGTCATAGATTTCGGTGACGATCAGCCCCTGCGGTCGGGGCAAGCCCAGCGAACGCGCAATGGCGGCCGAAACGGTCTCGCCCTTCACGCCCAGCCAGGGCCGCACCACCATGCTCTCGCCGCCCAGGGCCGAATCCACCACGCGCCGCACCATCGAGGCCGGCACCGCGAACCCCACGCCCGCCGACGATCCAGAGCGCGAGAAGATCGCCGTGTTGATGCCGATCAGGTCGCCGTCCATGTCGACCAGGGCTCCGCCGGAGTTGCCCGGATTGATCGCCGCGTCGGTCTGGATGAAGGACCCCGAGTCCGAAATGCCCGTCTCCGTCCGGTTCAACGCCGAGATGATGCCATTGGTCACCGTCTGACCCACGCCGAACGGATTGCCGATGGCCAGCACCAGGTCGCCGACCTCCTGTTCCTCGCGGTCGTCGATGGCGAGAACGGGCAGTTGCTCGGTCACGCCCTGCAGCTGCAGCACCGCGATGTCGGAACGTGCGTCCGCGAGGACAATCTCCGCCGGGAACTCGCGCCGGTCGTTCAGGACCACACGAATCTGCTGAGCGCCCTCGATGACATGGTTGTTGGTCACGACGATGCCGTCCGACCGCACGATGACGCCCGATCCGGCCGACTCCGCCACTCGCTCGCGCGGAATGCCGCCGCCGAAAAACTGGAAGAAGGGATCGGCCTGGACCCGCTGGATCGACCGGGCCGAGATATTGACCACCGCCGGCGCCGCTTCGCGCACGACGGGCGAGAAGCTCTGCTTCATGCGGGTGGCATCGGTCGGTGCCTGGCGCTCCGTCGGCTCGGCGAAGACGCCGTCCTGCGCCTTGGAGGAGCTGGCATCGCCGCACGACGCCAGCGTGATGGCCATGGCGATGGCGAGGGTCGAGGTCTTCATGGCATTCCGGGTCAGTCTCATGGTCACCCTATATCTGTCGCGCTTTCGGGCCGGATCAAGGCGTCGCGGCAGTCCCGCCGTGGCAGGCTAGCGCGACATGGCCGCCAGGCCGTCTTCGGCGCGGCCGTCGCCGGGCGGGACCTCGATCCCGAGCAAACGCCCCAGCAGGGGCTGGACATCAACGCTGTCCATGTCCCTCAGGGTCACGCCCCGCGCGATATCCGGGCCGTGGGCGATGAACAGCGCCTGCATCTCTGGGGCCGCGTTGTCATAGCCATGGGCCCCGCCGACCCGTGTCACCGTCCGCGTGCGGGGCACGAACAGCCAACCGACGTCGGCGGCGCAGACGATGGAGGGCACCCTGGGGTTGGTGCCGAGCACGAACCGGGCGGGAATGGTCTCGCGGGTCCAGCACTCGCCATGCGCATGCCGGCGAACGAGGGCCCGGCGAACCTCGTCCTCGCGCCCTGCCGTCGGCTCCAGGAAGACCGCCGAGCCGGAATAGATGATCTGAACGAAAGCCGGATCGACCAGATCGTCCAGATGGGTCACGCGTTCGGGGGACGTTTGCGCCATTCCGTGGTCCGAAACGACGATCAGATGGGTCCGCTCCCACAGGCCTCGCGCCTGCAGGCCCGCGATCAGCCGGGCAACAGACGCGTCGACATCAGTCAGCGCGCGATCGACCTCCGGCGTGTCCGGGCCGAAGCTGTGCCCAACGGTGTCGACCGTGTCGAAATACAGGGTCGACAGATCGGGTCGGGGCGTCGCATCCAGCCAGCCCAGCAGGCGATCCACCCGCTGATCCCCGGTCACCGCCTGATCAAACGGGGCCCAGTAGGTCGGCCGTTCGCCCTGCAGTTCCGTCTCCGACCCGGGCCAGAACATCGTCGCGGTGGTCAGTCCGGCCTTTTCCGCCGTGATCCAGATCGGCTCCGCTTGATCCCAGAATCTCGGTTCCTTGTTGGCCATGGTGAACCGGCCGAGCACGGGATCGATGAAGGAATTTCCTACGATTCCATGATGATCCGGATGCCTGCCGGTCACCAGCGTATAGTGGTTCGGGAAGGTGACGCTGGGATACGACGGCCGCATCGACCCCGTCGCGCCCTCTGCCGCCAGCGCCGACAGCGTCGGCGTGTCTCCACGCGACAGATAGTCCGTCCGGAATCCGTCGATCGAGATCAACACAGTCAGCGGTCGCCCGATGTCTGGCTGTGGCCCCCTCGAGGTGGCGCACGCGGCAAGCAGCAGGGTCAGGCAGACGATCAGGGCACGGGACATTCGCAGGCTCCGGCGAGGGTGCGAGGTTGCATAATCTTAATCCGCGACGGCCTCGCGACGGCTTGCGAGGTGCCATTCCCACCGCCAAGGTCGGGCCATGACCTCGGTGATCGAAACGCGCGACCTGACCAAGACCTACGGGTCGGTGCGGGCGCTGGACGGCCTCAGTCTCAGCATCCCGCGCGGCGGGGTCTATGGCGTCCTGGGGCCCAATGGTGCGGGCAAGTCGACCCTGTTCCGCATCCTGCTGGGCCTGATCCGCCCCTCGGCCGGAGAGGCCACGGTGATGGGCGGCCGGATCGGCGACGTCGCGGCCGGCCGCCGCATGGGCTCGATGATCGAGACGCCGCGCTTTCCCCCCTTCATGACGGCGCGCCAGGTGCTGGAGTGGCTGTCGGCCGCCCACGGATTGCACTCCGACACGGCGCGCGTCTCCGGCTGGCTGGAGCGGGTGGGTCTGACCGAGGCGGCGGACCGCAAGGTGCGCGGTTTCTCCGTCGGCATGCTACAACGGCTGGGCGTCGCCGCCGCCCTCATCACCGAGCCCGAGCTGGTCATTCTGGACGAGCCCACCAGCGGCATGGACCCGCCCGGTATCCAGGAGATGCGCGCCCTGATCCGGTCGCTCGCCGAGCGCGACGGCATCACCGTCATCCTGGCCAGCCACCAGCTGCTGGAGGTCCAGCGCGTGTGCGACCGGGTGGCGATCCTGAACCGGGGCAAGCTGGTGCGCGAAGGCGCGGTCAGCGACCTGACCTCGGCCGGGGAACGATTGCGCCTGTCGGTCACCCCGATTTCGAGGACGCTTGAGGTCATCGCCGCCCTGCCCGGCGCGCATGGCTCGCTGGAGGGCGACGCCGTCATGGCCGCCCTGCCCCGCCCCGAGGCCCCGGCCCTGCTGCGCGCCCTGATCGAGGCCGGCGTCGATGTCGACGAGGCTCGTTGGGTCGGCGCCGATCTGGAGAGCGTCTTCATGACCGAGACCGGCTCCATCCAGCATGCGGAGACGATCATCCAGGAGGTGGGCCATGCTCGCTGACGCCATCCGCGCCGAGACCTACCGGTTCACCCGCAACCGCATGGCCATGGTCTGGTCGATCCTGTTCGTGCCGACGCTGTTCCTGGCCATCGGCACCGCCGTCCAGTTCTTCACCAGGGCCCGCATGGCCGAGATGGCCGAGGCCCTGCCACCCGAGCTGACCGCAGAGGGTGGCCCCCTGGCCACCAGCGGTCCGCTCGATCTGGGCCAGAGCCTGGTCAGTCAGGCAGCGGATTTCGCCAATCCGATCGTGATGCTGTTCGTCCTGATCGGCGCGGCCATCATCTACGCCGGAGATTACCGGTGGGAGACATGGCGGCTGACCAGCGCGCGCAACAGCCGCGCCAATCTGATCCTGGGCAAGGTCGTGCTGGTTTTCGGCGTGGTCCTGGCCGCGCTCGTGACCTGGCTGGCGTTCGGCATGGTCGGCGAGCTCATCAAGGCCGCCATCTTCGAGCGTCCACTCACGTTCAGTTTCGACGGTGATCGGCCCGGCCAGTTCGGCGGCTTCATCGCCGTGACCGTCGCCCGTGTCATGCAGTTCAGTATGATCGGCCTGCTGGCCGCCGCGGTCTCCCGGTCCCTGCTGGCCACCCTGTTCGTGCCGATGGTCGTCGCCATCGGCCAGTTCTTCCTGATGCAGAGCCTGCCTTTGCTGGGCTGGAGCGCGGCCGACCTGCAATCCCACCTGCTGATCCCCGGCCTGTCCCACGATGTGCTGAAGACCGTGCTTCAGGGGGGTGCCGATCGCCTCGATGCCGTTGTCGAACTCGATCCCGGCCGAGAGGTTGAACAGCTCATAGCTGGGCAGTTCCAGGTCGACGATCGTGGCTCGCGTGCCCGTCGCCCCGCCGAACGGCAGGCCGGAGGTGAAGGAGCGCGGGTTGTTCTCCTGATCGCTGGCTTGGGTGTAGCGGCTGCCGACGTGCTGGAACGAGGCGTTGACGTAGCCCGGCAGGCCGCTGAGCACGGTGAAGCTGTAGGTGGCGTTCAGCGAGAACTGCAGCTCCGGCACCGACGGCAGTCGATTGCCCTCGCGGATGCCGCCAATCACCGCGCCCGTGCCGTCGCGGACGGTCGAATCGAACTCGGCCTCCACGAAGCTGCCCGAGAAGCCGACCTCCAGGTTGTCGGTCAGCAGGGTCGACAACTCCAGCTCGATCCCGGCCGTGTGGGCCGACTCGACGTTGAACACGACGCGCGACGAGCAGGATCCGGCGTCCAGCGTCGTCTGCAGATTCTCGATGTCGGTGTAGAAGACCGCCGAGTTCAGCGTGACGTTGCCGAAGCGCGACTTCACCCCGGCCTCGTAGTTCCACAGCGTCTCGTCGTCATAGGTCTGGAATCCACCGAAGATGGCGGCGTCGGCCGGCGAGCACAGCGGGATGTTCAGCGGGTCGTTGACCCCGCCGAGACGGAAGCCCTGGGCCGCCTGGGCGTTGAAGGTGACGTTGTCGGATGCCTCGTAGCTGACCAGGATTCGCGGCGTGAAGCCGTCCGACGCGGTCGTGTCGGTGCGGCGGTCGCCGTTGGCGAACAGGCCACCCGAGGTGAAGCTGCGGGTCTCCGAGAAGTCGTAGAAGCGACCGCCCGCCGTGACCGTCAGCTGGCCGAAGTCATAGCTGGCCTCGCCGAACACCGCCGTCTGTTCGATGTCGTAGGGCAGCAGGGCGTTGTAGGGCGAGTTGGGCCCAAAGCCGTTTCGCACGGCCACCGATGTCCCGGCCCCGAGGGTGGCATCGGTCGCGGCGTCGTATCCGGGCGTCGGCAGCAACTGCGAATAGACCCGGTCGACTTGCGAATAGAAGACGCCGGCCAGCCACTGGAACGGGCCATCGCTGGTCGAGGAGATGCGCACTTCCTGGCTGAACTGCTCCAGCGTGGTCGTGTCGACCAGGTTCGACGGCAGCAGCACCGCCGCCGCCGGAAAGCCCAGGTCCACCGACACCGAACCTGTCAGGGCGCTGGCGTCCCGGCTGACCAGGATGTCGCGATCGATGTAGCTGGTCACCGAAGTCAACTCGACGGCGCCCAGGTCGAAGGAGGCCGTCAGGTCGGCCAGCAGCGTCTCGTCCTCGAACGCCTCGTCCAGCAGCAGGAACTGCTCGCGTTCGCCCAGGATGACCGGAGCCCGGGTCGTCGTGAACGGATTGGCGAAAAGGTTGAACGCCTCCTGCCGGTTGAAGCCTTCCGTCTCGATCTTCTGGTAGACGATCCGCGGCGTGATCGAGACGGTCGACGACGGTTCGAACAGCAAGGCCACCCGACCGCCCGTCCGGGTCCCGTCGTTGATGTTGTCCCGGACCGCGCCGCCCTCGCGGCGGGCGTCGATGAAGCCGGCGTATTCGGTGTGATAAGCCACAGCGCGCAGGGCCACGGTGTCGGACACCGGGATGTTGATCGCGCCTTTCAGATGGCCGCCCAGATCGTCACCCTCGACGACGTTGACGTTGGCTTCGAGCGTGCCCTCGCTGACGCCCAGGGTCGGCTGGTTGGTGATGTAGCGCACCGTGCCCCCGACCGAGCCCGAGCCGAACAGCGTGCCCTGAGGCCCGCGCAGCGTCTCGACGCGGTTGAGGTCGAACAGGTCGAAGTCCGGCGTGAACAGCGAAAGAGAGACCACGCTCTCGTCGAGGTAGACGCCGACCTGCTCCTTGACGCCCGGCTGGTCACGAACGACCTGGCCGGCGGAGACGCCGCGCACCGAGACCTGGCTCTGACCCGGCCCAAGGTTCTGGATCGACAGACCGGCGACGTTGCGCGCCAGGTCTTCCAGGGTGACGGCACCCGACCGCTGGATGTCTTCCTGGGTCTGGGCGTTGATCGAGAACGGCACGTCCTGAATGGTCGAATCACGCTTGGTGCCGGTGACGATGATCTCGTCCAGGTTCGTCGCGTCCTGCCCGTCCTGGGCCAGGGCGGCACCCGCCGGAGCCAGCAGGGCGATGGCGCAACCGGCCGTCAGCAGTCTCGTCCGCACGCTCTTCGCACTCGAAAACCTACGCATGACATTTCTCCCGGAGTTTCTTGTATGGCGAAGCTTGATCCCGATCCGACAAACTCCCAAGCCTCATTCTCGCCGAAAACACGAATTTCCCTCCGGCGTCGTCCTTTTGCCACGCGACATCGGTGTCAGTCCTCGTCCGGCGCGCCCAGCGGGAAGTAGCCGCGATAGGGTCTGGCCTCGTCCAGCGCCCGGGCATAGCTGGGTCGAGCCAGCAGACGCCGCCGATAGGCCCACAGGTGCTCGAACCGCGCCGGAATCGCGTGGGTCCAGTGGGCGTAAAGCAACCCCGGCGCGGCCCCGCAGTCGGCCAAGCTGAACGTCTCGCCCGTTGCCCAGGTGCGTCCCGCCATCACCCCGTCCAGCCAGGCGTAGGCCGTCTCCAGCTTCGCGCGCGCTTCGGCATCGGCGATCGGATCGCGGTCGGTCTCGGGGCGCAGGGCGTTGTAGATGATGCGCTGCTGGTTGGCCTGTATCTGGTTATCGAACACCCGGTCCATGAAGCGGACCTCCAGCGCCTTATCCGGATCAATGGGGATCATCGGGACTGCGGGCGAGACCTGGTCCAGCCGCTCGATGATGATCGAGGTCTCGGCGAACGACCGGTCGTCGTCCTGGAGCACGGGGAACTGACCGAACGGCCACAGGGCCTTCAACTCCGCCATGGCCCCCTCGTCCTCCAGCATGCGCGGGGTGAAGGGCAGGTCCTTCTCATAGAAGGCGACGATGGCCTTCTGGCAGTAGGACGAGAAGGGGTGGCTATACAGAACGAGGTCGCTCACAGAGGCTTCTCCATCCAGGTGTCGCACCGGACATAGGGCGAGGGTCGGGGCGGCAGATCGACGAAGCCGAAGCGGAGATACAGGGCGATGGCATGGGTCTGGGTCCGGTTCGTCTCCAGATACAGTCGAGGTGCGCCGGCCGCGCGCGCATGGGCCTCGCAGGCCTCCAGCAGGCGCCGGCCGAGACCGAGGCCCTGAGCGTCCGACGCGACGGCCATCTTGCCGACCTCATGGCCGCCGTCGTCCATGACCATGAGCGAGCAGCAGCCGACCGCCTCCCCGTCCCGCTCGGCCATGAAGATCACGCCGCCTCTGGACAGGATCGCCCCGTCCGGATCGTCCAGGACCCACCGGTCCTTGGCCTCGATGGCGTAGCCGCCGTCCAGGATCCAGTATTCGTTCAGCGCCACCCAGGCAGCGGCGTGGTCGGGGCGGTAGGGGACGATGTCGACGGTCATGGCCCAGCTTGCCGCGCCTCGGGGCAAAGAGAAAGGGCGACCCGATCGCTCGGGCCGCCCTTGCCGGTTCGTGAATGACGTCGAGAGTCAGCCCTCGTCGTCGTCCCCGTAGGCCATGACCGGGCCCGAATCCAAACCCTTGGCCGAGGTGTCGCGATCGACGAACTCGATCACGGCCATGGCGGCGTTGTCGCCGTGGCGGTAGCCGGCCTTCATGATGCGGATGTAGCCGCCGTTGCGATCGGCGTAGCGCGGGCCGATCGTCTCGAACAGCTTGCCGACCTGGGTCACGTCGCGCACGGCGCTGATGGCCTGACGACGAGCGTGGAGGTCGCCGCGCTTGCCGAGCGTGACCAGCTTCTCGACGAAGGGCCGCAGCTCCTTGGCCTTGGGCAGGGTCGTCGTGATCTGCTCGTGCTTGATCAACGAGGCAGCCATGTTGGCGAACATGGCCTGGCGATGGCTGACCGTACGGCCGAGCTTCCTATAGGCGGCGCCGTGGCGCATCGGGGTCTCTCCTACTCCGGCCCGGGTTTCCCCTCTCGGGGACCTTTGACCGCATTCATTCTAACCGCTCCGATGACCGAAGGTCCGGGCGGAGGGTTGAAACTAGATCTGGTCGTCGAACTTCTTGGCCAGGTCTTCGATGTTCTCCGGGGGCCAGTTGGGCACGTCCATGCCCAGCGACAGACCCATGGAGGTCAGCACTTCCTTGATTTCGTTCAGCGACTTGCGGCCGAAGTTCGGGGTGCGAAGCATCTCGCCCTCGGTCTTCTGGATCAGGTCGCCGATGTAGACGATGTTGTCGTTCTTCAGGCAGTTGGCCGAACGGACCGACAGCTCCAGCTCGTC